>DASYRC010000009.1:0-6057 GCA_036004925.1 Nitrospiraceae bacterium
CCGCGCCGCCACCATGTCAGTGGAGAACATTTTGAATTATTTTCGCGGCGAACCCAGCCACGTCGCCAACCCGGACGCGCTTAAAGTTTCGCGCCCAAGATTGCAACCGAGTCGCTGACCGCTTCCTGCTCTTTCGGATACGTCGGACCAGCAATATCCCAGCCGATCGGAAAACATCGCAAAATCGATCTGATCATGGAACCATGCGGATCATCGATTTCTGACATTCAAGGCCATGGGCATGCAGCTCACAGTCCGTCCGCTACGCAAACGCGCGGCCTGAAGCACGAATCGAACGGCATTCTTCGATGAAGGAGCGAATGGGGCGCTCTGCGAAGATTATCGAGAAATGAAAATCCGCCCCGCGCTTCCCTGCGCGACGGCCCGGCGATCGCGAGCAGAAAGCTGTGGAGTTGAATTCAAAAGTGCCTGTGGGGTGAACGAAACAAAAAGCAAGAAAGGCTAGAAGTAAAAGTCTGACCCTGGACTTCCTCTCGTTTTTTTAAAAGCAGCCAGCGTCGCCGGAGCCTCGGCAAGCGCGTTTAAAGGCTCCAACCCGGCCAGCAACGATTCAAAGATTGTAAAGATTGTTATGCCAGACCCCTACTGACTGCCTTATCCGCAAGATTGTAGTGATTGTTATGTCTGACCCTACTTCCTATATGTTTCTATTACTTAGACTGCTACGAGACGCCACCGGACTATGGGCTCATGCTCAAGGCATGGGTCGTGTTCTATGTCATCATGGCCTTCGTGGTGGCGTCGTATCTTAAACATCCGTAAGCCTGCGAATCATTTTATAATTTCAAAAAAAAAATAGCCGGGCCTTTATCGTGTGTCTAACGGGCAGGGGGTCGGACGCAGCCGCTATAGCAGGGCGGAACCTATAGCAAGGGTCACCCCCGGTAGTGGCTATGGTAAAGAGGCACATGGGCAATGAATCTGGTTGCGCCGGGGTTGCGGAATTGTGGTCAGGTGGCCTTACTTTGGCATGACTTGCCGCATCGTTGGCCAATATTCTACGCAGTTGGCGTGGGATCAGGCGGCATATTAGATCGACTCTTAATCAGCTGGCCGCAGGTTCGATCCTGCAGGGTCCACCGTCAACTTCAATTGGTTCTCGACTGCGGGTGTTGGGAGAAAAAGCGGATCATCTCCCGTGAGGCGTCAGGGCCCTTGGGATCGGTAAACGAGCCATGAGGGCTCCCACCCGACCATCCATGACCTGCACCATGCACTAACCACTGCTCCATAACGGCATGCCCGCTCACATTGTGATAGATGGAGCGGGTGTAGACATGCCCATCGGGCACCTCCCCTCGGTTCACCGTCACGCGCAAATTCATCCCTACGGTCGTGTCTGGTCCATCACCGGAATCGATCGTCGCCCATTGCGCGAGTACCTCGTCGGCATTGCTTGGGTGGACCGTCGTATCCTGATCTCCATGGAACACGATCGTGGGGACAACCCAGGGGCATATCCCCAGAGCTGAGGCGCGGCTGTCCCGTTGTCGTGTGGCGGTCACCCCTCCATGCTGCATGGCGGCGTGCGCAGAAGGGAGATCCTGGGCGGCCCCGTAGGCGAGGCCAGAATGGACGCCCATGGCGGCATAGAGATCAGGGTAGGCCATCCCCATGATTGCCGCCATCGCCCCCCCGGCCGACAGCCCTACCACGTAGACTCGCCGAGCATTTAGGTGGTAGGTACTACAGATCTGGTGCGTGAGACCAGCAATGATGCAGGGTTCGCCATGTCCCCGCTGCTGGTCGGTCGTCTGAAACCAATTCCAACACTTGGACGGGTTGGCGGGGGCCGCTTGTGCGGGGTACAGGACGAAGAACAGCTCCCGTTCTGCTAAGACATTCATGCGGGTGCCCGCGGCGAAATCATCGGGGCTCTGCGTACAGCCATGGAGCATGACGACCAACGGTAAGGCTTGCCCCTTATATCGACTGGGGATATACAGCTTGTAGGCCCGGGTTCCAGCAGGGTTGGTGTAGGATCCCTCGATATATTGTCCCCCTGCCCAAATCTCCCGGCGTGCCCCGTCTGATATGGGGCTGGATTTGGGCTGACCAAGTCCACTCCGACGAAGGCGAAGCATACTGCGAAAGCGAGCATGCCATCTGTGCCGTATCGGTATGGACTCGCCACCGTCACTCTGACGTTTATCGTGTATGGGCCAACATACCCCGCTGTCCCCATCCTTATCAGGGGCGGTCCGCTCAGTGGATGCATCTCCAGGTTCAGGAGGGGACATTACAGCCTCAGACCGTGGTGGCGATCCCACGGGGGAGGAGGTGGTGGGGCACAGAGTCCCATCAACGACGCGGAAGCTGGCGTCAATTGGTTCATCGGTGCACGCAGTCGCGTTTGACGAAGCTTCCTGCGCGGGCATGCCTCGGAGCGTGTGTTGGACGAGGGCGGTGGCCTCGAGAAGCCGGCCGGCGCGGGTGAGGCGGGTGGCTTCCGCCATTGCGGCGGTCATTCTGTTGTTGATATCCATGGTCTCCTTCCTGCCTGACGTCTTTAGTGAAGTCGATCCGCTAAGGCAGCTTTGACCTCCGCACTTGTCCGCAACGCCCCCAGTACAACGAGCGAGTCGATGGTGGCTTGGGCGAGTTCAGGCGACACGTCATCGTCAATGCTCACTAAGCCCAGCCCTTGGATCTGAAGCTTCTGTCCGGCCGCCCGCACGGCCTCGAGGTCACGGCGACTGTAATGTTGCAGGCCGAGCACGAGGGTGTTGCGCGCCACGGTTTGTTTGACCGTCTCAGCATGAGTGACGAGTTGGTTGCGGATCGCAGTGCGAATGAAGTCCGTGCGGTTAGAATAAAAGCCTTCCTGCACTAATAAGTCGATCTGTCCGAGATCAACAAAGCCGAGATTGATCGTGATCTTCTCCGTCTCACCGGCAATTCCTCTTAGCATAGCGGCTCTCCCCATCTCCTTACCATCTAATAACCATCCGATGGGATGGTACCACCGAGAGTGCCCGGCGTCAAGAGGGAGCTGGCCCCCGAAGATCTAGGCCCGGCAGTTTGCGGACAAAGTTCTGACGGTCCCACCAGGGTGCAAAAAGTACAAATGGCGCCCCCGTCGCGTCTTAGCCACGACAGTAGACGGCAAGTCCAAACGCTTGAGGCTCCGCTCGCCTTCTGCACCGACAATATCCAAAACTACTATTCCAGATTCCTTACCAGTCACTATGCCCAGGTTGCTATGGGGCCACTTCTTAAACCAGTCGCGAATGACCGAGGGATCACACGAAGCTCGGTTCGGCCAGTCGGTCAGGTATGGATGTTTGCCTGGCTTGTTGCATATGCCATTGCGACATCAACCCAGTCACGAACCCCAGAGCCTTGGGAGGTTCTAAGGATGGACCAGTCGGAAATCCGGTCTCGGCAGGTCAAACAGCGATACCCAGAGCGCAGGCGGAGCCTAAGACAACAACTCCTGGGTGAGTATGTCACGGCCCTCATGCGCGTAGGTGAGACTCCCGAAGCGCGCCTTTCATGGCTCTTGGACTTCCTACAGCGGGATGTGAAGAGCCTTTCCACAGGCGACCTGCTCAATCTCGCTTTCGAAATACGCGTGTATGGCTCTCCACTTCGCACGGGCTACTACATTTTTGACCTTGGGAAGGGAAACACCTTAGAACAGATGCGACGGAGCCTCGCACTCCCGATGAGGGAGTTAGAGAGAGGGCGGTCTGAACTGATGAGAATGCTGACTGACATCCATAGAGGCGACGAGATTGGGATGAATGACCTTCGAGGCCTTGGTATCCGGGGGGCGAAGGTTCCCAAAACTTCCCAGCTCAAGCTGGCCTGGCTGGGAGATCCTATCGTTGTGATGAAAATGCGCTTACTTCTGGACTTCGAACAGGTGGACCTTCGCAGGCTTCGGCAATGTGAACGTGGCTCAGAACCTACCGATCGAGCGTTGGGGATCACCCCTTGTCGGCGCTGGTACTATGCCCATGACCTGCGCCAGCGGTTTTGTTCGCCTCAGTGCGGCAAGGAGGTTCGCTGGAAGCCTGTGGTGGCAAGCCTCTGGGAAGCAGATCAATGAAGAACGACGGAAAGGGAGGCTGACCAATGGCTAGAAAAGGGAGCAAAGATCGCGGCGTGATCTTCAAGGATGGGAAGTGGTGGGTGCGTCTTTGTGAACGCACGGGAGAAGTGGCATTGCTGCGACAATAAGAGCCAGGCAAAGACACTCTATGGCCGACTGAAAGCGGAAATTCGCGAAGGGACGTATTTTCCAGAGAAGTTTGCTCCAAAGACGGATATTACACTCCGTGCCTGGATCGACCGTTGTCTGGAAGGCTCCACAAACCGCGGTATCGCCAATGAGAAGCGTTATGGCCGCCGCTGGTCGCTTTTGTTCCCCAAGCGGCTACTTTCGCAAATCAATACGGATGATCTTCGTCGGATGCAGGCTCGAATGAGAGCGAAGCTGAGACCGCAGAAGAAATAGGGGAGATCGGAGGGGGACGCTGTTGACTAAGTGGACAAAGTTCTTGACAGGATCTTCGAAACTCCAGAGGTCGAGATTCCCACTTGGCGAGCGATCTCAGCGACGCTTACTCCGTAATTCTCTACGAGCCCTCGAATATCTTCGTTCGCACCGCAGGCAGCCGCCCCCGACGGCTCCCGCTTCGGATCATCAGTACTCGTCGCAGCCGCTAATAAATAATCGACCCGAACAGGTGAGTGCGCAAGGTTCATACCACGGCCAAAAAACCTATGGTTTCTCGTAATTGAAACAATTTTTCATGCTCTTAGCTGGAAAGTATGAGTAAATTTCATACAACGTGTCAGAGGTTCCGCCATACCGCTTACCGCGGACCGCGAGTTTTTTGCCACCTTTCAAGAATTCCCGAATTTCGAAGTTCCACGTTTTGTTTCTGTAAAACGATTTGAGCGGAGCGTAGTTCGATAAACTCACTATGCACGGCCTATTTTTCCGCTCATCCACATAGCAGCTCGTCGAAGGATTGAACGTTTTGAACCTGCTCCGTCCTCGTAGAGCGAAGCGGTTGAACGGCTGGAACGACTGGAACGGGCTGCGGCATTGATAGCCAATTGGTTGAACGTCTTGAACGGAGCGTAGCGAATCAAATTCCGTTCATGGTGAGCTGGTCGAACCACTTGAACGGTTTGAACAACCGTTGATATGGTTGCGCGCGGCATTCCCTTGCCTCTTAGAGCGTCCGTTTCAACGTTCCCGTTCTAAATCTGACTTTGAACCCTTGAACCTTGAACTCTGAACAGGGCGTAAGCCACCCTCTAAGCCACGCTATTTATGCAATCTTATACCGCTGAATTCCGACCCGAGGCCTGCTGAAAGCGACTGGCCGAGGTCTGATCGAGAAACTATCGTATGAAGGCTTCGAGCCAGAAAGCTAACGCGATGAGTATCGAGATCGCGTGCTGGCGATGATCGATGAGAAGGTGAAAGGGCAGGAAATTACAGTCCCGCCAAACGCACCGGCGCCCCGCCGTGTCATCGATTTAATGGCGGCTCTAAAAGAGAGTATGCGGACAGCGTAGCGTGGAAAGAAGAGAACCGAAGAGAGAAAACGCAAAAAGGCGTAATCGCCGTTTGCTTTACGATTCTCTAGTCCAAACAACCGACAACTCACGAGGAGGACCAAATAGATATACAGCCCAAGGTCACCGCCCAAAATCAACATCCATTCCATCCCAAGAAAAATCTTCAAAACCATTAGTCCCCGTCTTGTCCCGGGCGACTTAGATCCGTGAGGTCCCTTTTCTTTTATCCGATAAAGCTGCTTCAACACGCAAGATACCCGCTGGCCTGAATTGGCGACAATGCTGAGGCAGGAGATTAAATCAACGGCGAGTTAGATCGAGGTGGTTCTCCGTGGCCCAGCACAAACAGGTATCAGCACGCATTGTACCGTTAGGATCGATGGAACTTTGGAGAGATTGGGTCAATGTCTGGAAAGCTGAAGTCTCAAACGCGTGGCGGCAATTTTGCCCGCAAATCTTTAGGAAACGTAAACCAGTCATATTTCACACTAGAGG
>DASYRC010000010.1:0-50288 GCA_036004925.1 Nitrospiraceae bacterium
ACTATAGGGCCGGGGGCGGTAATATTTGGGATAGGGCTCAGACGAGCGCCCAAAGACCTGTTGTCGACGGCGGAGTCGGCGGAGACGATAGGCATTTTCTATGGCGTGGCCGGCCTCATGCCGCAAAATGCGCATGCACCAGTCCGGGGTCCCCCCCTCGACCTCGAGCATCTGGTCCAGTTCCAATTTCGCGAGGCGCGGATGGGCCAGATAAAACGGCACGGCAATCCCCGGCACCCCATCAGGGGTAAACCATTCGTTGGACAGCCAACAGTGGGGACGGAAGAGGAGCTGGCGGGCGTCGAGTTCGGCGTAAAGTTGCTGAATCTGTCCTGACAGGAATGCCCCGTCGAGGGTGACCCCGAGTTGGCTCATCGGGAGGTTCAGAAGCTGCTCGTTCGACCACGAGACCCATTCCGGCTCATGATCATGGCTGCCAGACTCTGTTACTTCCTGTGTCTGTAATCGTTGCATTGATGCCATGTTCAGCACAGTCAATCTGCCAGAGTTGCTGTAGAAAATATAGCACGTGCCTCAACATTGCCCCAATTCAGGAGCCTTTCCGTTGACTGCCTCCTATAAGGGGAGAAAAAATGTCCGATCAAGTCCAAGAATGAACCGGCCCAGACAATATGTGTTCCAAAGTTGGGCTAACGGAGGCGAGGAAGAAGAGCCGGCGCCGTGGCCCAGATGACATCGATCACCGACCACACGTAAGCCCGGGCTCGCTCGGGGTCGGTCTCCCAATCCGGTATCATTTCGTGTAGATCCAGAATCGGCTGATTGTGGCCAAGACAGACTTGATTAAACAGAGGAACATCACGTCCAAATTGTTCCCGAATGAAGACTTGGTGGTTTCTTCCCATTGCAATGACAAGATCGGCAGCCCCAACTAGCTCCCTGGTGAGTTGTTGTTGAACGTGTGTGGTGGTATCGGCTCCCTTCTCGCGTAATCTGATCTGGACCCAGTCATGCACTGACTGGGGCTTGACGTCGATCCCAGCCGAGCTGACGAGACAGGACGTGCCGATGCCGAGTCCCGCCTTGAGCGCATACTCGGCTGCCATGCTCCGGAAAATATTCCCCGTACACACGAATAGGACTGATTGAAGTTTCCCGCTTGATCGGGTTTCATCCTTCCCCATGATCCCCCCGGTTGAAAGTCGACAGCCGCGTGGCTGACCAATTAGAATGCCAACCTATGTCACATTCGGCAAGCCCCTCACACCCATACCTCAAATTGGACGAAGCCACTGAACAGCTTCAACCCAAACTGCTTCGCCTTACTGGGGAGACCATTGGCGAGTACGGTCTTGTCAACGATGGCGACAAGATCATGGTCTGCCTATCAGGCGGGAAAGACAGCTATGCTCTGCTCGATTTATTGCTGGTCTTGCAAGGGCGTGCCCCGGTTCACTTCGACCTTGTCGCGGTGAATTTGGACCAAAAACAGCCCGGGTTTCCTGCCCATGTGCTTCCCGACTATCTCTCACGTATGGGAGTGCCATTCCATATTGAGGAGCGGGATACCTACTCGATCGTCAAGCGACTGATTCCTGAAGGGCAGACCACCTGTTCGCTCTGCTCCCGACTCCGTCGTGGCCATCTATATTGCGTCGCCACGGAATTGGGCGCGACTAAGATTGCATTGGGTCACCACCGGGATGACATTGTTGAAACGCTGTTCTTAAACTTGTTCTATACCGGCAAGCTCAAAACAATGCCGCCGAAACTACGCTCGAAAGATGGCCGGCATATAGTCATTCGCCCGCTGGCCGCCGTGCGGGAGAGCGATCTCGTTCGGTATGCAGAACTCCGGGCGTTTCCGATTACTCCCTGCAATCTCTGTGACACACAAGAGGATCTCAAGCGAAAACAGATAAAGGAATTTAATTTTTGCGCGGATGGGAGAGACAGTCGCCTGGCTGTACAGACAGCATCTTCGCAGCCCTGTCGAACGTGGCGCCGCCGCTTCTTCTGGACCGACGACTGTTCGACTTTGTGGGTCTGCGCGCATCCGACCAGACGGAAAGGAAGACGCCTGGTTGGATCAAGACCCTACCCCACTCTCATCAGCCTCAAAAGTCTGCAGAAGGGTTATGAGATCAGCGGCATCTGACGAACGCCCGGATATCGCCCCCATAATCGTGTAACCCCTGGCGAATCCGCCATTGCGTTGAACCCCGTAATTCGCTATACAAAACGTCCTACTTGGGCCGGCAAGGCAAATTGTGATCCGTGGCACACTATCCTGACTTCAAGATGGTCGCTGAGCAACTGGTCCAGACAGCCCGGTGGGCGTCTCGTATGGGCTGGGCTCCTGCCACAAGCACCAACTATAGTGTGCGGTTACCGGACGCCGCCGCCCCCGCATATTGCGCGATTACAAGTTCAGGAGTAGACAAGAGCGCGATTGGCGTCGAGCACATCCTCGCCATCGACCAACATGGCAGGCCTATTGATGCAGAGGGACTGAAACCTTCAGCCGAAACCCCTCTCCATCTGCTTCTCTATCGCACGAGGGGAGCCGGAGCCGTGCTTCACACGCACTCGCTCCCAGCAGCGTTGCTCTCGCAGCTAGCTCGCGATGAAGGACAAGTACTGCTCGCTGGGTGGGAATTGCTGAAAGGATTAAATGGCATCGATACCCACGAAGCAAGAATCTCTTTGCCGGTTTTTCTGAACTCTCAGGATATGCAGGCATTGTCGACGCATGTGGAACGGTCCCTTTCGAGAGAGGGGCCCTGCTATGGGTTTTTGCTGGCAGGACACGGCCTCTATGTCTGGGGCAACGACATACTCGAGGCGAAACGACATCTCGAGGTCTTAGAATATCTTCTCCAATGCCAACGAGAGGTGACAGTGTATGGCCACTCTACGAATACCAGATAAGAACATGACCCTACACGATCCTTCAGCCGTCCGGCAATTTCTCGACATGCGAGGCATCGTCCATGAACGATGGTCCGCGGACAGAGACCTACCCTCCAGAGCCACGGACGAGCAGGTCCTCGCCGCCTACGACTACCTGCTCAAACCACTCATGGACAAAGGCGGCTACCAGACAGCGGATGTGATACGTGTGGATGGACACACGCCGAATCTGGAAGGGATTCGTGAAAAATTCACCCGGGAGCACACTCACAGCGAAGATGAAGTGCGTGTCTTTGTTGAAGGCCAAGGATTATTTTGGTTCCATAAGGAAGGGCTCGACGATGATGTCTTTGCCCTGTTGTGCGAACGGGGCGATCTCATTTCTGTCCCGGCCAACACAAAGCATTGGTTCGACTTAGGCGACCCCCCAAAGCTGTGCGCGATTCGTATCTTCACCGATCAAGCTGGCTGGGTCCCGCAATATACGAATTCCGGAATTGATCAACGGTATCGCTGGTAGCCGCCGCATGGTTCGATATGTGCTCATGGACATCGAAGGCACTCTCATTTCGGTGGCCTTTGTCCGCGAGATCCTTTTCCCATTTGCAAAAAACCGTCTCGCGCCCTTCCTCCATGAGCGGCGGCACGACCCTGATGTGCTCCAATGGACCGCGGTATGTCAGGATGCCATTGAGCACGAATCAGGTACACGCCCTGCGTACGAGGAGCTGCCCGTCCTGCTGACCGGCTGGATCGATCAGGACAGAAAACTGGCCGGTCTCAAGGCGTTGCAAGGAATGATCTGGGATGAGGGTTATCGACAGCGGGAGTTTGTGCCGGAACTCTATGGCGATGTCCTGCCGGCATTAACAAAATGGCGGGCGAGCGCCATCCGCCTAGGAATTTACTCGTCTGGTTCGGAACAGGCACAGCGACTCCTTTTCGGGCACACCAACGTCGGAGATGTGACATCGTTGTTTGAGCACTTCTTCGATACCAGCATCGGCGAGAAGAAGACAGCATCCAGCTACCGCACCATCAGCGAGCAGATCGGTCTGCCTCCCTATCACATTCTCTTTCTGTCGGACGCGGAAGGCGAGCTAGATGCCGCCGCGATGACAGGATTCAGGACCGCCCACATCGTGCGGCCTGGAACCGATGCGAGCACCCGCCATCCCATACATCCCGATCTCGCGCACCTTCTCATCGAAGGATAGAGACCTTTATTGACGAATTTTCTGGATGCATCGAAAAACACAGGGCAAGGCTACGTCTTTAAGTTCGAGGCAAATTGCTTGCGAAACTTGACCACTTTCGGCTCGACGACAGCCGTACAGTAGCCTTGAAAGGGATTCCGCGCAAAATATTCTTGGTGATAGGACTCGGCTTCGTACCAGGTCCCGGCAGGAGTGATTTCCGTCACGATCGGATTGACATAGAGCTTCTCTTTTGTCACGGCTGCGATCACCTCCTCGGCAATCTGTTTCTGCTCAGGTGAATGGTAGAAAACTGCCGACCGGTATTGAGTCCCGACATCGTGCCCTTGCCGATTGAGGGTCGTAGGATCGTGGATGACAAACAACACTTCAAGCAACTCACGATAACTGATGACGGTGGGATCGAAGGTGATACGGACCGCTTCTGCGTGACCAGTCCTGCCGCTACACACAGCTTCATAGGTCGGATGATCTACTTGACCACCCATGTAGCCAGACTCGACCGCTACCACACCCTTCATCTGGTCATAGACCGCCTCCAGGCACCAGAAGCACCCGCCGGCTACGGTTGCAATACTGAATCCAGTCTGTGTTGGAGATGGGGTTTTTGGCATAGTGTAGATCTCTGAACACTTGGTCTGAGTATGAGTCGCGGAAGGTTGAACTTTGTTAAAATTCTACCACTGTCTTATACCAAGGTGCCATGGGCGGCGAACACATGCGTGAGCGAACGCAGGACTCCCCCCACCTAAGATGAAGGCGGGGGGTCCAATCCATCTGAATCTAAAGGAGGAAAGTGGGAATGAGAAAGACTACGCCTGAAGTTCTTCGTTGAGACTGGCAATGACGCGCTTGAGTTTTGCTTCCTCATCGGGCTTAATTTTCGTGAACTGGATCCCGAATGTATTGGACTTGACCCACCGCACTTGGGCTTCGTCGATCCGCAAAGGCCAGTCAAGCCCAGGGACATAGATGCGGCACTCATACGATTCCCCCGCGACAACCGGTAAATCCGTTTCGATCCTACAGCCTCCGACAGAGAGGTCCAGTGTCCGACCTTGGCCTTCTCGCTGCCCGCCAGAAAAGATGCTTCTGAAATGTGATGTAAAACGTGGCTGGTGACGCTTCTCCATAGGAGGCTCCTCTTTGATCCTGCGAGGCTGAGGATGCCTCATACTTGAATCCCGCTGATTTTTTACGAGAGCCATGCCTGCTTCATCCCAATCAAAAATGAACCCCGAACTCGCATTGAGAGGGGCCGGGGTTCGTGGGTGGCCGTGAGTCGTTATGTTACTTTTTCATATTCAACAGTACGTGCCCACGACGATTCTGCTGATAGCAGGATTCAGCAGGGTCCGTGCAGAAAGGGCGCGCCTTGCCGTACGACACGGTCGCCACCTGCTTGGGGCCTACACCAGACTCGATCAGATAGCTGCGTGCAGCCTTGGCTCGCTTATCCCCCAACACGATGTTGTAGTCGGCCGTGCCCCGTTCGTCACAATGACCCTCGACCTTCATCACCGTTCCAGGATGGTCCTTCAGCCACTGTGCGTCGCGGTTCAATGCCTCCATTCCTGCATCTGAAAGCGACCACTCATCATATCCAAAGAACACGTCCTGTAATCCAGCTTCGATGGCCGCTTTTTCCTCTTTGGTCATTTCCGCACGCTGACGGGCGCTCATCCCAGAGGAGGAAAGCGATGCGATATCGCCGCCCTTCCCCAGACGCTCTTCCGAGGGATTCTGAGAGAAACCGCTCAGCCCTCTCCCTGAACCACCTGGAGCCATGCCAGGAAGGTTTGAATTCGCACCGTTTTGCGCAGACCCTGTTCCAGTCACTCCGTCGGACTGTAGCCATTTCATGCTACAGCCCTGACTAACTAACAGGACGAGCCCCATCGCTGCTACAATACCTGGTTTCATTGGACTTCCGATCATGATTATTCTCCCGTTTTTGGAATAATATTTCGCCTCTGTAATTGAAATATAGCACCTGAATGGAAAAATGAGGCTCTACTGCGGCTCATAGCCATTTCGCTTGAATTGTCAGGTTGTTGTAGATGGCTCTTGAGAAAGGAGGCGGTAGGTAAGGGAGCACGTAACCATCTGTAAACAAAGGTGAAAGAGGACCAGCGAGGAAACAGTTTAGAATTGGGCTGGCTTGCGATCAGTCCACCGAGCTGGACGCATCACGGTACTTAATGCGGCCACAGCACATATGAAGGCCAACATGGCCAAGCACACAATCAGGAAAAAACCAGCCCTGACATCATGGAGGACTTCATGATTCATGATGCGCCCCCTCTCTTGGTGACTGTGCTCTTATCCACTCAGCCATCCGCAAGAACAGACCCAGGGTGCCGTGGGATACTGCTTCGTCAACCAGCGTCCACAACAGGGGCAGTGCCTCGTCCATGCCTGCCATGGCCGGCGCCCGAGTAACCTCCCACTAGAAGGTCTCACACGATCTTGCCTATAGCATAGCACCATTTAGATACCCCATGGCTCTTGCCTCTTGATAATAAAAATATTGCTGGAGACACGAGAAATCTATGCAGCTTTGGTGGGGGAATGGCCCCTCGAAAGGGCCAGGAAGATTAATTACAAGCTACTGATACTTCAATGATTCTATCCTGAGGCTTTCAGCGGATAGAGTGGTGCGCCCGGAGGGACTTGAACCCCCAACCCTCGGATCCGAAGTCCGATGCTCTATCCAATTGAGCTACGGGCGCTCTTGCCTATTTCAAACACTTCGAAGGAGACCTTGTCAAGGACGGGGCGACGGCATAGGCTCATTCCGACGTGACAGGGGCAGTGATCGAGCACGTTCACACCAAAGTGAGTAGCGTCTCAACCACCTGATTGATTGATCGATCGTCCGTCGCGATGATGTGATCGGCAGCTGTCTGATATTTCGGCGTCCGCTCCCGCAACACGTCCTGAATTTCATCGACGAACGACTTGGTCCCAGTCAACGAGGGGCGCTTATTGGCACTGCCGATTCGTTTCGTGATCGTCTCGACAGAGGCCGTCAGCCAGAACATGGTGCCATTCTTCTTCAACTTCTCGACATTCTGCGTGCGAAGGATGGCTCCGCCTCCGGTATCGATCACAAGCTGGTCACGGCAGGCAAACTCCCTACAGATATCGGACTCCAGATCGCGAAAGTAATCCCATCCCTGTTGGGCGACGATCTCCGGAATCGTACGTTGCGCACGCTTGACAATCTCCGCATCGGTTGACACGAGTTCTCGTCCCAATCTCGCCGCAAGCAGCCTGCCCACAGCGCTCTTGCCGGTCCCCCGATAGCCAATCAACACGATGTTCATGAGAATCGGGTTTCCAGGACGGCGCGCATGACGTCGGCTGGAGCAGCCTGATTGGTCCAGAGCTCGAACTGCGCCGCTGCTTGATGAAGGAACATCTCGAGCCCGGGAATCGTGTGACAGCCTGCCGCCTTGGCATCCTTCAGCAACCGGGTGTCCCGAGGGTTGTAGACGATATCCATGACCGCTAATCCCGCATGGAGCAACGTGGCAGGCACAGAGGTCTCTTGTACTTTTGGCGACATACCCATCGGTGTGCAATGGATCAGCACATGAGTATCCGGCAGAACCTTTTGTAACGTACCCTCATCGAGAGGCGATTCCTGTACGGTTATCCCTGTCTTAGACCGGAGATCTCGGACCAAGGCTGCGCGTTCTTGGTCATCGATTCCGAGTATGGTCAACCGGTCAATCCCAGCCTCTGTCCCGAGCGCGAAGGCAATCGCGCGCGCGGCCCCTCCGGACCCGAGCATAACTACCTGCTGTCCTTTCAAGGCAACACCACCATCACGAAGAGCGCGCAAGGCACCAGTCGCGTCGGTGTTATAGCCCGTGAGGGTCCCGCCACCAGCCACAATGGTATTGATCGCGCCGATATGACGTGCGGTCGGCTCGACAGAGTCAAGAAACGGAACGGCCGCCATCTTGTGGGGGATGGTCACGCTAGCGCCGCGAAAGTTTTCCAGGGCGCGAAGACCCTTGATCGCATCGCCGATCGCTTCCACGCGGAACGCCAGATACACGAAGTTCAGCTTGAGTTTCTGAAACGCGGCATTGTGAATCGCGGGGGAGAGCGAATGCTCGACGGGGTTGCCGATTACACCGCAGAACTGGGTTTGTGCATTGATATCCATGGGTTCGAAAAGTGGCGACTTCTGCTTCCTCTTCGGCCAACTGACAGGCACCCATCGCCGCGGCGGTGACCTTCCCCATTCACAGGGGACGCCTGCTCACGAGATAGTCATCCCTCCATCAATAGGAAAAGTCCCACCCGTGACCCAGGCTGCCTCATCGGAGGCCAGATAGAGAACCATACTGGCCACCTCTTCTGGTTTCCCGGCTCGGCGGATAGGATAGTGCGAGAGAATGGGGTCCAGTTGTTCGGGGTTGCTCATAAGCGGAGCAGCCATTGGCGTATCGATAAGCCCTGGATTCACGACGTTGCAGCGAATACCCTCCTTCGCATAGTCAATCGCGAGGGCTCTGGTCAAGGCATCGAGGCCCCCCTTGGAGACGGCATAAGCCGGCAATGTGGGAATCCCAACCAAGCTCGCAATGGAGGAGATATTGACGATCACTCCCGTCTGCTGCTTCAACATCTGTGGCAGGACGGCTCGCGTCATACGGAACACCCCGGTCAGGTTGACGTCGAGGACCTGCGCCCAGGTCGCATCATCAATCTCGTGCAGACACTTCCCAAAGTCCCCTACTCCGGCATTGTTGACGAGGATATCGAGCCGCCCGAACTGCTGCACAGTCCTGCGCACCGTCTCCTGGACATGCGGTTCATCTGTGACCGATCCGGCAACGGCAAAAGCCCTACCATGCTCCTTCACAATGTCGCTCACGACCCGGTCCAGCTCCCCTTGCCGTCTCCCCGTGATCACGACCGATGCCCCTTCGCGCGCAAAGGCTTTCGCGATCGCTTCACCGATACCCGCGTTGCCTCCGGTGATGACCGCGACCTTTCCACTCAACCGATTCATCGCGCGTGATCCTCTTGCTCTTCGTGTCCATCAGTTTCCTCACCTACAGACTCAACAGCTTGAGCTGCGGGCCACAAGCCAGATTCGATTTTCCTGGCCACCGTAATGAAGCCTGAATGGGCGACCATTCGGTGATCCGGACGTACGCTTCGACCCTGAATCGACCAGGTCCTCAACAGCGTTTCAAATGTTTCGACCATACCAAAGACCGTCGCTCGCTCAAGGGCCTCAACCGTCTGCACCACTTGAGGGACAGTGGGAACAAAGCTCAAATACATGCCGCCAGAACGAAGGACCTGTGTTACATGCGGTACCACCTGCCAGGGCTCAGGAAGATCAAGCACAAGACGATCGAATGGTAGACCATCGTCGAGCAGACTGATCCCCTCATACACGTTCCGACGAAGCGGGATGAGATTCGGTACCGGGCCCATGTACCGTTCAATGTTTGTCATCGCCGCTCGCGCGAAATCCTCCCGGGCTTCGTAGGTCACCACCAAGCCACGCTGCCCCACGGCGCGCAAGAGGGCCATCGTCAAAGCCCCGGAGCCGGTCCCCGCTTCGAACACACGCGCGCCAGGGTAGACATCAGCCCACATGGGAATGAGCGCAAGATCCTTCGGATACAACACCTGCGCGCCACGCGGCATCTTCAGCACATAATCGCCGAACGTAGGCCTGAGCGCCAACATCGTCTTGTTGCCGGAGAGCGTGACTAGGGAACCATCGGACTTTCCGATGAGGTCGTCGTGGGCAATTTTGTGACCGCTCAGTTGGAAAAGATCTCCAGCCTTCAGGGTCAAGGCATACTGCCGCCCTTTCTTGTCGACCAGATGGATACGTTCGCCTGATTGAAAATGTGACATCGGAGCCCCATTCTAGAAGTGCTATGCCGGGTTTTCAACAAGACAAACGACCACGATGACGGCTTGCTTGACCTCTACCATGTGTCTTCCTGGGGAGCTGATTGAACTCTCTTTCGATACGCACATCCACTGAGCCTAGCTGGCTCAGGCCGGATGCCGGAACCCATGCACTGTTTGAATAGACTCTGTCCTCGTTCCTTGACAGCCTGTAGAGTGGGCCGTATGATCCCCCTGCACACACCGTTGCAGCTTGCGCTGCTTCCCGCGCATGGGGTGTCAAATGCGTGGACCTGTTCTCCTACATCTCTCCCACCACTTTGCCGCAATCACCGCCGTAGCAGTGGCCCTATGCGCAGTTCCAGGCCACGCAGAGGCACCAGCTTCAGAGGGGCCCGTAGTCGTTGCGACCTATGAAGGGGTGATCAACCCCGTTGCCGCAGAGTATTTGCATGATGCTCTGTCTGAAGCCCACAACTTGGGAGCCCGCACCTTGGTCATCAAGCTGGATACGCCTGGCGGCTTAGATACCTCGATGCGTCAGATCATTAAGGACATCACCGCGGCCACATTTCCCGTGGTCGTCTACGTGTCGCCCTCTGGCGGACGGGCCGCCTCGGCCGGGGTCTTCATCACGCTGGCGGCCCATGTTGCCGCCATGACACCGGGGACGAATATCGGCGCCGCGCATCCGGTCGCGATGGGCGGTGGCGAGATGGACAAGACAATGAAGGAAAAGGTCGAGAACGATTCCGTGGCCTACATCAAATCGATCGCCGAGCAACGGGGACGGAACGTCGCCTGGGCGGAAGATGCTGTGCGCAAGAGCGTCTCCGTCACCGAACGGGAAGCCTTGAAACTGAAGATCATCGATCTCGTGGTGGAGGATGTGCCGATGCTGCTGAAGCAATTGGACGGCCGCACAGTGCCCCTCCAAACAGGCCCCACAGTGCTGCGAACGGCAGGTGCCGCTATTCGTGAATTCCCGATGGGTCTTCGGCTCGAACTGCTCAAGGCGCTGAGCGATCCGAACATCGCCTACCTGCTCATGACGATCGGCACCATCGGCATCATGGCTGAGCTCTACAATCCTGGTGCGATCCTACCGGGAATCGTCGGGGCAATCAGCCTCATACTCGCCTTCTATTCCCTGCAATCATTGCCGGTGAACTATGCCGGTGTTCTGCTGGTAGTCCTCGGCATTGTGTTCTTCATTCTGGAAGCCACTGTCACGAGTTACGGCCTCTTGGCCATCGGCGGCGTGACCTCGATGATTCTTGGCTCGCTCATGCTCATCAAAACGGATGCGGAGTTTCTTCAACCCTCGTGGGGCATGATCCTGCCAGTGGTGGCGTTCGCCGCGATTACTACTGTGTTTGTCGTAGGGATTGCCGTGCGAGCCATGCATCGACAACCCATGACGGGCAGCGAGGGGATGGTCGGATCGATCGGTGTGGCAAAGACGGCGCTAGCCCCGCAGGGACAGCTCGCGATCCATGGTGAATTGTGGGAGGCTGTCAGCGAACGTACGCTGCAACCAGGGGAACAGGCTGAAGTCACGCGAGTGGAGGGGCTCACGCTCTACGTCAAGCCTGTGCTCCAAAAAGGAGAGGCCTGATCATAATGTTCATTCCTATCGGACTCCTGCTGTTCGCCATCCTTGTGGTCGTAGCTATTAAGCTGACCTTCAACGTCCTCCGGGAATACGAACGGGCCGTGATCTTCCGGCTCGGTCGAATTGCGAGAGGCCTCTATGGCGGTAACGGTCCTGGACTCGTCATCATTGTGCCTTTCATCGATCGATTGGTCCGTGTCAGTCTGCGTACCGTGGCAATGGACGTACCACCCCAGGATGTCATTACGAAGGACAACGTCACCGTCAAGGTGAACGCCGTTATCTACTTCCGGGTGGTGGACCAGGAACGCGCGATCATCCAAGTGGAAGACTACCTGCATGCCACATCCATGATGTCTCAGACCACCCTCCGTAGTGTGCTAGGGCAAAGCCAGCTCGACGACCTTCTCTCGAAACGGGAACAGATCAATGCGGATCTCCAGCGGATCATCGATCAACAGACGGAACCATGGGGCGTCAAAGTCACCGCCGTGGAAGTCAAGAATGTAGACCTGCCGCAGGAGATGCAACGGGCCATCGCGCGTCAAGCGGAAGCGGAGCGCGAACGTCGCGCGAAGGTCATTCACGCGCAAGGCGAATTCGAAGCCTCTCAACGCCTCGCCGATGCGGCTGACGTGATCGGTCGGAATCCCGCCGCATTGCAATTGCGCTATCTCCAGACGCTCGTCGAAATCGCGGCGGGAAAAAATTCCACCACGTTTTTCCCCATTCCCATCGATACGATCGCCCCATTTCTAAAAGGGCTGACCCAAAAGTAGATGTGGCAATTGGGCTTGTGCCCTATAGCCACCCCTACACACCCGCAGCATTGTTGCCTCACCTCCTCGCAGACTTGCTCATTAAAACACTCTAATAGTGCTGCCTTTTCCGTAGGATCGCGATCTGCCGTTCTTATAAACAATCCAGCATAGGATTTGCTGCGTAGAGAGACAACAGAGCAGCACAGAGCCCAGAATGAATCGTTTGGCGGATAGCTGTCTCTCATTGTGTAGGACGGTAGAACGGGTTCTGTTGAGGTCACGACCATGCGGAGCAAGACATCAGTTAGTCAGAGGAGGGGGACGACATGAAAGAGAATCTATTCCCAACCCCTGAGCCGGAAGAGCTTGTCACGATTGTAAAGGACGTTGATGCAGACGATCCCGAGGCAAGCGACCTTTTGGATGTGATCTGCCGAGATACATCCGAAGAGGAACAACCCGAGGAGCCGACGAAGGCGGTGACTCATACCGCCGTGGGCGGCGGCCCATTCATGTTGGAGTCACTCTATTTTCGCTCCTTCGGTGAACGCGCCCTATTGACCAGAGAAGAAGAGGTCGAGCTGGCGAAGAAGATCGATTATGGGACGAGCACCATTAGGACTGCCTTACGCCACGCCATACGAGTCTTCCCGAGGCTCAAGGGTTCGGACTCTGTGCTCGAGGCGCAACGCACACTCCAGATGGTCAGAGGTTTGAGCGGACTCTCAGCCACCGCGATCGATAAAGCCGAGCAGAGTCTCACCGAGATGATCAAGCAGGGAACGGGGCAGCAAAAGCTTCCGGCTGCCATCGCCAAAGAGCTTAAGGAATGGTTAGCCACCCTCCGCTCCGCTCGGATCGTGCTCGAACGGGCAAAGGACGAATTGGTGCGCTGCAACCTACGGCTTGTTGTGGATGTCGCGAAACATTACACGGGCCGTGGCCTGACTTTGCTGGATCTCGTGCAAGAAGGGAATATTGGGTTGATGAAAGCGGCCGAGCGCTATCAATACCGCAAAGGATTCAAGTTCAGCACCTATGCAACCTGGTGGATCCGTCAAGGCATCACGCGCGCGCTGGCGGATCAATCGCGGACCATTCGCATTCCGGTTCACCAGACTGAAGCCTCGCACCGCATACTCCGCGTGACCAGACGACTCGGGCAACAGTTGGGTCGTCCAGCTCGACTCGAGGAAGTGGCGCAGGTGCTCCGAATGAGACCGGAGCGACTGCACGAAACCGTACAGGCCTTTCAAGAGCCGGTCGCTCTGGAGAAGCCGGTGGGTGACGGAAGCACGGAATTCGGAGAACTGCTCCCGGATCTGCAAGCCGTCCCACCCGATGCCCATGTGCACCGGACGGAAATGTCACACCAGCTTGAACGCATTCTCGGCACGCTCACACCCCGAGAGCAAACCGTCATCCGGCTGCGCTTCGGTATCGGCCACGATCAGGCTTGCACACTGGAGCAGGTGGGACAAAGCCTCTCGGTGACGAGGGAGCGGATTCGGCAGATCGAAGCGAAAGCGCTCAAGAAGCTGAAGACCCCCGAGATTAAGGAAATGTTCGCCGCCATCCAATAAGCCGCAGACGTATGAAGCAGAAAGGGGCGAGAACGATCCTCGCCCCTTTTCCGCTCTACGACTTTCACCCTGAGAGCAGTTATGCGACAATGGGGCCGACTCGGGTAAACGAGGCCCCATGACGGATGTGCGCACAACACAGTGGAGTTCCCTTCTCTTTCGCTTCTTCACAATTCCATTCCTTCTCCTCCTTGTAATTGCCTTGGCACTTGACGTGCTGACCGCCACTGCTGAGCCACCGATCGAATCGGTCCCCTCCCACAAAAAATCCCTGTCGGTCCCCGCGGTCGTGGCGAAAGTACGTCCCTCTGTCGTCACCATTCTCACGCGCGGCATGCCGGCAACTCCCACGCAAGCCCAATCGGGCTCGGGGTCCGGCGTCACTATCGACGAGAGCGGATATATCCTGACGAACAATCACCTCGTAACGGGAATCAAGAGCCTTGTGGTGGGGCTCTCAACCGGACGACTCACCCCAGGCCGTGTCGTCGCCCGTGACTTCCTGCTTGACCTGGCCCTCGTCAAGATCACGGCGACAGACCTGGTTCCCGCCACACTAAGCCCTTCTCCGGTGCTTGAAATCGGCGAGTGTGTCGTCGCAATCGGCAACCCCCTCGCCCTCAAGGGAGGCTCTACAGTCACGGTGGGTGTCGTCAGCGCGGTAAATCGCTCGGTGCTCACCCCAGACGGCGAAACACTCTATGGCCTGATCCAAACCGATGCCGCCATCAACCCGGGCAATAGCGGAGGTCCGCTCGCCGATCTGTCGGGTCATGTAATCGGCATCAACGTGGCCATCGCCCCGTCCGCTCAAGCCATTAGTTATGCGATTTCGATGGATGCCATTTTCCCCCATATTCAATCGATGATCGTTCGCGGGTCGGTCCTCCGTCCCGACCTTGGATTCACGCCTGTCACCATCACCGCGAGCATCATGGCCAGTTTCGGGCTGGAAGGAGACCACGGTGTCCTGGCACTCAATGTCGAGCCAGGAGGTCTGGCGGCCGTCGGAGGCTTCCAGAATTGCGACATCATTACCACCGTCGGCCAACATCAGATTTACAATGTCGGAGACTTTTGGCACTCTCTCCGACCTTTCGGAGACCAACCGACCCTGCAACTGACCATTCAGAGAAAGAACGGCCAGTCCACGATCTCACTTCAGAATCCATCGCTCCCGAAGGCTGTCCCATGAGTCTCGCCGATGAGTCACACCCGTGTCACGATTTCCCAGGACAGAGGAGTGAGCCTCTCCAGGCACCTGCCCCACAAGTGGGTACGTTCGTCTGGTTTTCGCAACCGATCCCTTATTCCGAGGCATTGACACTTCAGAAACAGCTCCAGAAAGAACGGATTGCAGAGAGACAAGGGGATGTATTGCTGCTCCTTGAGCACTCGCCAGTCTATACCCTGGGTCGGACCACCCAACCAGCACATTGGGGCTGCGGGGGAGAAGTCCTCCGCAGGACAGGAGCCAGCCTCCACTTCGTAGACCGTGGTGGCTCGATTACATACCATGGACCTGGACAGGTTGTGGGCTATCCCATTCTCAAGCTGTCACATTATTGCTCAGGACCGAAACAGTATGTACGGATGTTGGAGGAGGTCTTGATCCATACACTCTTGCGATGGGGAATTGAGGGCTATCGCTTTGAAAAGAAACCTGGCGTCTGGGTGCGCCGGAATCATGCTGATGCGAAGATTGCTGCGATCGGAGTCCGGATCGATCATGGGGTCACGATTCATGGATTTGCGCTCAACGTCGATCTAGATCTATCCCCTTTTTCCTATATCATGCCCTGTGGCCTGACACAGGTCCACATCACATCCATGGCCGAGGTGCGGCAGTGCGCTGTGTCGTCCTCAGTCGTCGCGCAACAGATGGCGCAGGAATTCGCGAGAAAATTCAACATTCAATGGATGAGTCTCCCGCCCGACATCATGGAGCAGGAGCACCATGATCACCACCTCACATCGACGTCCCCGCTGCACACCTGACCAAAGGAACGCCCAATGCACGAACTCGACACACCCACTTTCCGACTGGCGGTTGCGCAGTTTGATCAAGCGGCCGAGGCTATGGAGCTTGATCATAATTTACGCGAGCGGCTGAAACTTCCACATCGGT
Organism: Nitrospiraceae bacterium; assembly: GCA_036004925.1. Taxonomy (GTDB): domain Bacteria; phylum Nitrospirota; class Nitrospiria; order Nitrospirales; family Nitrospiraceae; genus Palsa-1315. The sequence goes on from DASYRC010000010.1 coordinate 16,074, forward strand.
CGCTGATTGTCAGCGTGCCTGTCCGGATGGATGACGGCCGGGTCGAGGTCTATACCGGCTATCGCGTGCAGCACGATTCCTCCCGCGGCCCCTCGAAGGGCGGCGTTCGCTATCATCCGGATGTGAATCTTGGGGAGGTTGCGGCACTCGCAATGTGGATGACCTGGAAATGCGCGTTAGCCGACCTCCCCTATGGCGGAGCCAAGGGTGGCGTGGCGATCGCTCCGAAACAGTTGTCGCGGCCAGAATTACAACGATTGACCAGGCGCTATGCGGCGGAAATCTTCCCGTTGATCGGGCCCGAAAAAGACGTACCAGCCCCAGACGTCGGCACAGACGCTCAGGTGATGGCCTGGATCATGGACACATACAGTCAGCAAGTGGGGTATTCGGTGCCAGGCGTCGTCACAGGTAAGCCCTTGTCCATTGGAGGAAGCCTCGGACGTGAGGAGGCCACTGGCCGCGGAGTGGTGTATGTTACCATGGAAGCGCTTCGCCAGCTCAAGCTCGACATTCAGAACACAACTGTGGCCATACAGGGGTTCGGCAACGTCGGGTCCCATACCGCTCGCATCATGCGCGAGTGTGGCGCACGCGTTATCGCAGTGAGCGACGTGCAGGGAGGCATCCACAATTCGAGCGGTTTGGACATTCCTGAGCTCCTCACACGCTACAAGACCAGGGGCCAATCCTTCCGTGATACCAAGCTGGGAGATTGGCTCTCCAACGACGAATTGTTGCAACTCGACTGCACCGTGCTGGTCCCTGCTGCCCTCTCCGAGCAGATCACCGAACGCAATGCCGCGAAACTGCGCTGCCGGATTCTCGTTGAAGGGGCGAACGGTCCGACGACGCTGGAGGCCGATCGCATTCTGCAGGACCAGGGAGTCTTTATCATTCCTGATATCCTGGCCAACTCCGGTGGCGTGATTGTGTCCTACTTCGAGTGGGTACAGGATGTGCAACGCTATTTCTGGAAGGCCACTGACATTCAGGAACGCCTGCAAGATATTCTGAGCTCAGCCTTTCATCGAACGTTACAGTTTTCCGTGTCCAAAAATACTTCCATGCGTATGGCTGCCCTGATGAGCGGGATCGATAAAGTCGCACAAGCTCATTTCCATCGTGGACTCTACCCGTGAATTCCACACGTCATGCGAGTGAGTGTCGCATACTGTTAGGGTCTCTCGTTTGCTGGGCTATACGTTGGCCGCACTTACCGGGACTAGGCTAGCCGACGACATGGCCTTCCGGTTAACTCCCCACTGCATCGTCACGAAGGCCTGCGAGTTGCTACAGCAGTCCTCAGCGATATTGCGGTGGGAGCATCTCGCGATCTCGAAGGTGTCTCCTTGCTCTTCGCCTCGTCGAAACTGCCCCACCAATGGCTCTGGATGGTGACGGCGGAATACGTGATCACCAAGGAGCCTTCCTGTCGATCGAAACACATTCGTAGCGTGGACCGGTTATCGATTGGTGTGTCGGCCGGGCGGGCGTCGACTACCGATTCCGTGAGCTTGGTCTCTGTACGCTTGCGATCCTGTTACTCTACGCGCTAGGGTGGATCGGTCGGATCTGAGTCACGCGGACTCGTAAAGGACTTCAGGATGGATCGGGATGCAGTACTCTCCCTCTGGGAGGCCCACAAGGAGGAGCGCTGGCCTCAAGTGATAAGCCAGCACGAGGGGCCGCTGATGACACTGGATACGGTGATCAGCGGATGCGTAGTGTATTTCCTCGATAGCCCTGAGGGGCTTGATGCCCAGCGGCTCGCCATCGTCGAAGATTGTGTCGCCGACCTGGATACCCTAACGGACGAGCTTGAAGAAGGCTGTCGGCCTTACTTTCAACGGCTCCGGCATCTCGGAGCCCTCCTCATCACCACCCATCACACCATCTAGCTAGCTTCTCCGTATGGAAATGAGTGGGGACGGATCGTCCGCTCCATCAGTTCGTGGGCTTTACGAGGCTTCGACAATGTCCTTCTTCATTGGTCCCAGAAGACCCATGAGTTCTCCCTTTTCCTGCGCTGGCACTTTGAACATATCCTTCGCTTTCACCAGGTCCTCGACTAATGCCCAAGAGTCCTCATTGGAAATCTTCAACCCAGCATGGATCGTCTTCATATCTCACCCGCTATAGATCCAGGGTCCTCCTCTCGTCATGCAGACTTGATCAACGAAGTGACCCTTGAGTTTCCGGATTTCGAAAGTCGCAAACCTTCCATTGATCCTGGTATCGGCGGCCACATTGACCACAAGCGGATCAACGACTGAAGAAATCGAAGAGTTTCTGCCAAGCCGGTCGTACCGAGACTCCCCTGCCGGCATCCGCTCCGTTCTCGCACAGCCAACCAAGACCACCATAACACTGAGTCCTGCCACCCATCCCCACAACACAGATTGCTTTGTTATATGCTTCCTGCCTCCTTTGCGAATAACGCATCGCTGGTGTAAATGTGATATCCTCGCCTAAATCTCGCTTGCAAATGCAGGATCTCGGTGGGCTTCGGCTCATACTCATGCCAGCCGAATATTGCCTCAGGAAGTTGGTGGAGGCGGAATGCGCAGAGACGCAGATCAAGACCTAAGTTAGGCTCAAGATACCCCCCCGATGGCATCATCCAGACGGTGGCGAAGGGGTGGGACTCACGTTTTTAGCTGAATTGTACGTCCAACTAAGACATGCCGGATCAGGGTTGCGGATTATCGACAGGTAAGATCCTGTTCCACAATATTCGGTGGGGCTGGTCTACCGGAGTAATCGATACACAAAAATATTGCCGCGAGGGAATTCAGTACCCTCTGTCGAACGATCGTGACCCGCCTCCTTGTCAGTCCAAAACACAGTCACCACAGCACTGTCACGACTAGATAAGAGCGAGTAAATTGATCCCAATCGTGCATTCAGCCGTTCCTTGCAAGTTCTCAGGCCGTTCGATAAAATATACGGTACACTGCTTTGGCCCCACCAATTTCAACGACAAGTTTCACGCACCATCCATCTCTCGCAATACATAGGTAAGGAAGAGTCGATGAAGTATATACTACGAGTTGTCACACTAACCTCCATGCTGACAGCCGGAGTTGGCGCATGGGTGCCCCCTGGGTATGGCGAGCCCTACGAATTGAGCAAGAACGACGTGATGGACCCCAAGGCCTTGAAGAGTGCAGAGATTTCACTGTTTGGAGTCAAATTGGGAGACTCCGAAGCCAAAGCCTTGGACTCTCTCGTGAATGAAAAGATTCCTGGAGTAAAAGCGGAACAAGAAGCCTTGTTTATCTTCTTGCTCGATCAACGCAAACCAACCGGCCCAATGGCTGGCGTGCGGATCCAGGACGGCAAGGTCGACCTGATCTTTATTAATAATCGATTCTCCTATAAGACTCGCGGTATATTTCGCAACGTGTTGAATAGCGAAAGTCCTGATGACGTGCGAAAACTATTGGGACAGGAAGACTACGGGGACGAAAACGTGATGGGCGCAATACTCGCTTACGATAAACAGGGGTTCGTCATCAACTATCTCGGTAAAGATGTCAATGTGGAGTTTTCCCCACTTCGGTAGCGGCGACCCTGATGTTCGACCTCAACATGAGCCTGACGACCAAGATCACTTCCAATCCTTCTTCCCGGTTGCCGACTTGAATTCGTTCCCGCTCCGTTTCTCCCTCTCTCTTCCTAGACGCCGTCACAAAGTCTGTAGGCCTTCGCCATAGTCTTCTGGGAAGACTCGAACGAGCAGCCTGGGGATAACCCTCAGGCTGCGACGGCCTTCTCGCCTCTGCCTACGTGCGTGTCGACTTAATCAAACAGGGGAATTCAGTGCGGAGTTTCAGCTGCCTCTAGCCCGTAGGTAATGAGGTTTGTCGCAGTGTTCCATCGACGCTTAGAATTGAGGATTACGAGGAGAAGATCGCTCCCGTTCTGAGAGACTTTTGCGATGAGGCACCGCCCGGCTTTGGAGGTAAATCCGGTCTTGATCCCTTCGACCCCGGGAATACGTCCCAGCAATCTATTCGTATTGTGCAAGACATACGCATGGTGACCGTTGACAGGCGTGATGATCGCGCGTTCCTCACGGACCAACTGCCGGAAGATCGGCTGATCTAGGGCAATGACACTCAACGCGGCGAGGTCTTCGGCCGTCGAGTAATGGTCCGGATTATCGAACCCACAGGCATCATTGAAATGCGTATCAGCTAAGCCGAGGGCCGCAGCCTTGGTATTCATGATAGCCACGAACTGTGCTTCGTCGCCACCCACATGCTCCACCGCTGCAAGACAAGCATCGTTCGCGGACATGATCAACATGGCCTTCAGCAGATCTTCCAACCTAAAGACCTGCCCAGACTTCACGCGTAAGTGCGTCTTGTGAGCCCGTGCGGCATTAGGACTAATCGTTACGAAATCATCCAACTGACCCCTTTCGAGAATAACCAGAGCCGACATGATTTTCGTGAGGCTGGCGGGAGACATTCGTTTTCCAGCATCGTGTTCATACAACACACGCCCACTATTGAGCTCCTTGAGAAGAATGCCATGGGCTGGAGCGACTCGCCACGGAGGGGACTGGTGCGGAGCGATCGCGGTTCGCACAGGCACAGATTGAGCCGCTATGCTCTTCCCAAGAGCGGTGGATGGAGTAAGGGTCTCGGCGCTGATCAACAGGAGACTGATGAACACGCTGGCAGCACAGGCGAGAAATGGAGGCCGATGGATTCTCCCGCAGTCTCTTGTCATCATGAAAGCGTCGCTCCTACTCACAGTGTAAATGATTCCCGCACCTTCCCTCCACGAAACCCGCTGTCGATTATCTTATGAAAAAATCGGAGCAGGTCGGCAAGGTCGATCCAAAACCCACAATTCAAACAGCGGGCATAGAGTCGCCGATTCACCAGCGTATAGTGACGCTCGACCATCATGAAGCCCTTACATCTCAAACAGTGCATCGACGCGCCTGTATGCAAACTCTGTGTCTATCGGAGTCGATTCATCACCAATGCCAAGCAGCCTGCCAACAATCCTCCGCCGAATATCGTGGTGCCAAACGAGAGGTACGCGCTGGCCCCGCTGCCGGGAGGGGTTCCGTCGAGCAAATCTCGCACGCCCCCCTGTACCATCAGCACAGAGAGGGTGAGCAGTGCGCCAATAGCAAACCACCATCTAAAGGATCTCACTGGTGTCCCCAAAACAGAGCGCCAATCGGCCTGTAAACGGCGCTCATCGGGCACTGTAGCCGAGGGTCGACAGGCTGTCAAGAAGACCGCCTTTTGCTTCACTCCACCTTTCGACAGACGTCGTACGCGCCTCACGGCGGTGGTGCGACAGAAGCAGACACCGCTTTCAATCCTCGATGTAGAAAGATGGAGACGCTTCCACTGCCGTTGTCCGCTGTCACAAGTCCAGGCTCTTCATCCTCCTTCGTTGTGACGCGAAACGTCGCGAGGGCAAAGGGGCCTGGCTTTGTCCGATAGTTTCTCGGAGGATATTCGAATGTCCCATCGCCACGGCCGAAGAGAATTGAGAGATCACTCGACTGAAGGTTGACGATAGCCACGTCGGTGCGACGGTCGCCGTTGAAGTCGCGAGCGAGCCCGAAATTCGGTCCTACGTCGGCACCGGAATCATGCCCTGGCTGGAAAGTTCCATTACCTATTCCGAGAAAAGTTGTGAAGCTATCCTGCACGCCGTTGATCACAAGTAGGTCGCGGATCCGGTCCTGATTGAAGTCGGTGAAAGTCACCCCAAGCGGACGCTTCCCCGTCCGATAGTCGGTAGGAGGGCGAAACGTACCGTCGCCATTCCCCATCCAGATGGAGACCGCGTTCGACATCGGTCCCCCGTTTGTCACGGCCAAATCGATCTTCCCATCGCCATTTAAGTCGGCCAATGCCACCGACGTGGGCGTATCGCCATATTCGTACTGTGCCCCAGGGGTGAATTCACCGGTGCCGGTTCCCAAGAAGACTTTGATCTTATCGTTTCGCAACGCGACCACGATGTCAGGCGCCTGATCGCCGTTCAGATCGTCGCTCCCAATGGCAATGGGAGTCCGATGCACGGGATAGCGTGGCCCTTCATCAAATTTTCCGTCGGCCCGGCCGAAGAGTACGGCCACTTCATCTCCCCCGGAACAGGCTAAGACTACATCGGGATAAAGATCGCGGTTGAACATCCCGAGAGCGAGCGACCGGGGCTCTATACAGACATTCAGTTGGACTTGATCGTGGAAGGTGCCGTCACCATTGCCTAAGAGGATTGAAAGGGTATTGCTGCCGATGTTGGTTGTCACCAGATCGGTAAACCCATCCTGATTGACATCAGTGGGAGTAACGGTCGTCGGATTCTTACCTACTTTGTAACTGGCAAAGTAGTAGAAGAGATCTGGTGGGACGTAGGGGTCTTGCTTGGTGCAGCCGCTTGCCATAAGCAGGAAAAAACCTGTCGCCACGACCACAAGGTTCCAGGCTTTACACCTGCTGTGGTCATCAGCGCTTCTGATCGCACACCACTCCTCAAGCGAACAATCGGCGAAGTGGTGATTCGTCCGCATGAGCACGCGCCCTTCGATCAAGCCTTCCCGCCGAAACGAGTGTGGCCAGTATACAGACCACCGCTTTCTCTTGGCAATCAATCCAGGTGCGAAACGATCCCCACCAAAACGAGGTTTTTCCAATCCTGGCCTGCTCAGCGACAGCTTTGAAAACGGCGCAGTGTTTGGGGTACAATACGCTTCTTGGTAAGGAGGAATCCATGAGCAAGATGATGAAGATTGAGTTGTCGATGTACGGAATCGCCGAGGTGCTGCATTGGTGTCACGACCGCAATAAGGGCCGCGTCCCCGGGGTACACACGGCAGGCTTCGATAAGATGAAGGTACTCTTAGCTGAGAAGCCGCAGTCTGGTGATTATTTTACCCTCGATCAGTTTTGGAAGAAGAGGGCCACCTTGGACTTGACCGAAGATGAGGTGGCGACGATCGATCGCTGTCTCTACGATATCCCAAATTTCGATAGCGAACCTCTCCCACAAATCCGACATAAATTTTGGCCGCAACAGACGGCTGCCCACTGATAGACCAGAGGCCGTCCTCAAACGGCATCTGCCTCATAACGATTTGTCCGGCCCGATCAGACGAGAGACGGCGAGAGAGGCGTAAAGAACCAGCTGTGCTCATATGAATATGAGCTCGTGGAAATAAAAACCTGTGTGAGGAGCAGCCCTGGCAGGTTGGCGAACAGTGCACTCACAATGTCTGGACTCTCAGCAGTTACTCTGCATACTGAAATATCAGGCCCGATTAGGCCCCGAGAAGCGGCAACCTGCTCATAGGTCCGTCGGAGATTTCAGCGACAGGAGTACGGCCCCGACAGACTTTGCGGTATTCTGCTAGAGTGTCCCGTCTCCCTTAAGATAACTGCGAAAACGGCCCATCAAATCGGCACCGAGTGTCCCACCCTCCGGTTTCTTGATGTCCGGATCGGCAAAATGCCCACGAATTTCCCGGAGGCGTTTTTCCGCCTGCTCATTCCCCTGCAGCCGTTTGGTCTTCTCTAGCGCCGTATCAAACGCCTCAAACGTCAGCTCGTTGTACCCGAAAGAGCGAATCCGTTTGACGGCTTTCATCATGGCCTGATTCCGGAAGGTCGTCAGGTGTTCCGAATCAATCTCTTTGAGCCCAAGCTTCCTCGCCCTGCGCTCAGCAGCCTTACGGATTCCGCTACGCACGAAATCCGGAGACGTCTGCAATCGCTTCCATGCATCATCGGTCCAAGCGACTCGCCCCTGAGGTTCGTCCCACAATTGAAGCAGCATCGACTCGTCGATGCGGGTCGCTCCTTTCTCTCTCGCTAAATCTTCGGTGTCTCGCCTCAACATATCGGTGACGAATTCAACGGCGATCGGCGGCGACTGTTTCAATTTTTCGTGAAGTTGGGCCAACGCCCCCTCGCTCCACTCCAACGGAGGAACCGAGGCCTCACGGAGATCGCCTAGCGCTTCCACCTTTTCGAAGAGTTCGACATTCACCTCGAGATGACCCCGCTCCCTAGCGATCTCTTCGGCAATTTGCCTGGTCATGCTGCGCATGAATTCCGGAACAGTACTCAGCCGGTCCTTGGCGGCGGCAGTCCAAGGGAGATGCCCCTGCTCCATTTGTTCCACCGCGTCCGCCATGCCGGATTCGCCACCCATACGGCCCATCATTTGGTTCTTGAACTGATCAAGAATCTCCTCCGTAATCTCTGCATAGCCGAGTTCTCGGGCCTTTTTCTCCGCCAGACGACGAACCATTCCGCGCAAAAATAGCGGTGCCCGCTCTAGACGGTTGGAGGCCTCGTCCGTCCAACGGACATCTATCCAGACCGGATCGTGGGAGTTTGGTGCGTTCATGACGAGCGTCCTGTTATGCCTGGTTCAGGAGTTCCTTCAATTCCTTGCCGGCCTTGAAAAACGGGACCTTCTTGGCAGGGACCGCCACGGTCGCGCCGGTTTTGGGATTCCGCCCTTCTTTCATCCGACGAGCCCGCAGCCGAAAACTGCCGAACCCTCGAATCTCCGTCTTATCGCCGTTCTTCAACGAATCACGCACACAGTCGAAAATCGTATTGACGACAACTTCCGCCTGCCGTTTCGTTAACGTCGTGATCTGTTCGGATACACGCTCGATGATTTGGGCTTTTGTCATACTTGGACTCCCCTTTCGTGATGATATATCGACCTATGCGCCGATCCGACCTCGCTAGAACGCCATAAGATACTTAAGACTGACTCCTGAATAAAAGTCAAACTTGGGGAAAAGCTCTGACAGTCGCGATTCGATCAATTCTCTAATCGAAAATCGTCGGCGCGGCTCAATGACTTTTGGCTCTCCCTCGATGCCTGCCACATCCGCCGCAAGCTGGATTGCAGCTTCGAGATCACCAAGTTCGTCCACAAGCTTTGAGGCCTTGGCCTGACGGCCCGTGAAGATCCGGCCGTCCGCCAAGGCCTGCACAGCCGACACCTCGAGCCCGCGCCCTTCCGCTACTGCCTCAATAAACTGCTTATGGACATCGTCCATAACGGATTGGAGCAACTCGTGTTCTTCATCATTCATCTTCCGGAGCGGCGATCCCACATCCTTGAATCGTCCACTTTTGATCACGACACCCTCGACCCCAATCTTCTTGAACAACCCTTCGACGTTAGCCATCTCCATGATGACCCCGATGCTTCCCGTCAACGTCCCTGCATTGGCCATAATCCGATCGGTCGCAACCGCGATATAGTATCCTCCTGACGCCGCCACTGTACCCATTGAGGCAATCACTGCCTTGTTGCTCTTGTTACGAACCCGCTGGACCGCATCATGTATTTCTTGCGACGGCACAACCCCGCCGCCGGGGCTATCGATTCGCAATACGATCGCTTTAACGGACGGGTTGTCGGCAAAACGCTTCAACTCGCTGATCGTGGATTGCGCATCCAGAATGACCCCTTCGATACGAATTAATCCAACCCGGTCTTCCATCGAAAGGTCGAGGTCGGGAAAGAATATATTCATCAGAAAGAGCAGGCCCAACCCGATGCCGAGCGCCCAGAGCACTCTGCGCAATATCCTTCGCTTGGCCGGTCTTTCTGTTGTTTCGTCAATCATGGTTCTGCTCGCTCACAGCGCCGGGGACACGAACGCCCCTTGGCTTACGTCGAGACCTGGTGCATCGGTCTTACTTATTGTCCTCGGCTTGACCTCGCTTCCGGTTCTGCTTCGCCGCACGGCCCAAGCTTTGGTCCAATGCGCCTTGCGTGGCATGATATTCATCGACCTTCCGGCGATCGGAGTCCATTTGATGATCGCGGAGGCTGAGCGCGATCTTCCGTTCTTCACGATCGACCTTGATGATCTTGGCCGTCACTTCATCCTGCAACTTAAATTTCTCTTCGAGCTTGGCCTGTGGGTCGAGACCAGCCTCGCTGATGTGAATCAACCCTTCAACTCCCCCGTCCAATTCGACGAAGATGCCGAAGTCGGCGACCTTGCTTACCTTCCCGACCGCCACATCCCCGACCGCATACCGGTTCGGAATCTCGTCGTCCCATGGATCGTTCCTGAGCTGCTTATACCCGAGCGACAACCGCTCCTTTTCCTTGTCGATCCGCAAGACTACGGCCTCAACCTTCTGCCCTTTCTTGAAGAGTTCAGAGGGATGCTTGATATGTTTGGTCCAAGACATGTCGGAGATGTGGATCAATCCATCGATGCCTTCTTCGAGTCCTACGAACGCACCAAAGTCAGTGAGACTTTTCACCTTCCCTTCAATGCGAGTGCCGATGGGGTACTTTCCTTCCACCATATCCCAGGGGTTCGGCGCAGTCTGCTTCATGCCGAGTGAAATTTTCCTGCTGGCCGGATCCACGTTCAGCACTGCCGCTTCAACCTGATCCCCGATGGACACGACGCGTGAAGGATGGCGCACCTCGTGCGTCCATGACATCACAGAGACATGCACCAGTCCCTCGACGCCGGGCTCGAGCTCGATGAACGCCCCGTAGTCGGTCAGGCTCACGACACGACCTCGGACGCGGGTACCGATCGCATACTTACTGGCTACGCCGGTCCAGGGATCGGCGCTCTTCTGTTTCAAGCCGAGTGAAATGCGCCCGGTCTCTCGATCGTACTTGAGGACGCTCACTTCCACCTTGTCGCCGATGTTGAACATTTCAGACGGATGACCGACACGGCCCCAGGACATGTCCGTGATGTGGAGTAGCCCGTCAATGCCGCCGAGGTCAATGAACGCCCCATAATCCGTGATGTTCTTCACCACACCTTGAATCAATTGCCCTTCTTTCAACGTGGAGAGGGTCGTTTTCCGTTTCGAATCCCTCGTCTCTTCCAAGAGCACGCGCCTGGACACGACGACGTTGCCGCGCCGATGATTGATCTTGATGATTTTGAGCGGGAACGTGCGCCCGACCAACCCGTCAAGATCCCGCACTGGATGAAGGTCGATCTGCGAGCCCGGTAGAAACGCCTTCACACCGATATCCACCATCATGCCGCCCTTGATCCGCGCCACAATCTTGCCGTCGATGCTTTTACCGTCATTGAAGAGCTTTTCCAGCTCCTCCCAAATCTTCATCTTGTCGGCTTTTTCTTTGGAGAGAACCAGATTGCCGTCGGCGTCTTCACATTCCTCGATATAGACTTGGAGCCGATCGCCCACCTTGATGTTCTGAAGTTCCTCGGTGGAAAATTGATCATTTGGGATCATGCCTTCGGACTTGTAGCCAATGTCGACGACCACCTTGTCCTTGGTCACAGCGACGACGCGGCCCTCCGTAATGGTGCCCTCTTCGAGGTTTTTGAATGTCTCCTCATACAGGGCCGCTAAGGCCGCTCGGTCTAATTGCTGGTCACTCGATGGCGAAACCGTACTCATGGTGTAAATCCTACTCTTCCGACAGAAGTCGGGTGCTGATGGTTATACACCGACATTCACTCAGCCTTGCGAATGCCGGCACTGGACCGATGGATCGGAGACTCCACGGCACCTAAGGAGGCAATGCGATCCATCACGGTGCGACTCACCTCCTGATAAAACTGCTTGGCCTCTCCGTCCTCCCCACTCCGGGAAAACGTGAGGGAATCCCCATAGAGAACGGACACGGGACGGAAACGTGGCCACATGGTTCCAGACGGCAGCACGTCGTACGTACCCTTGAGATAGGCCGGAACCACAGGACATCCGGTTTGCGCCACAATCACACCAATCCCGGGCTTGGGGGATTGTAACCTGCCGTCTAGGCTGCGACTGCCCTCCGGAAAGATCACTACGACCTTTCCTTCCTTGATCAAATTGACCGCCTTACCAAATGCGTCACGGTCCAACCGACCGGTCCGCAGGGGAATCCATCCCAACCATTGGCACATCGCCTTAAGGCCTGGGACCGGGAAGAGATCGTTACGCCCCAAGAACCAAGCCCGCCGCCGCATCCCACAGCCCAGGAGGGGAATATCCAGGTAGCTGGCATGGTTTGCCGCAACGATGAACCCACCGGTCCGCGGAACTGCGCCAACGACTCGAAAGTGAAAACAGAGCCGACCGATGGTCCGGGCAAGGATCCACAGGATCCCATAGAGGAACGAACTCACAACCTGGCCGCAATCACAACCATCATCTGGTCCACCACCTCTGAGACGGACAACGTCGAGGTGTCAATGAACCGGGCATCCTCAGCGGGAACCAAGGGGGCGATCGAACGGGAACGATCTCGTGTATCACGTCCCGCCAATTCGGCTGTCGTCTCTCCAAGTGCCCTGAAATGTCCCGCCGCAACGAATTCCCGATGTCGGCGTTGGGCCCTGACAGTTGGATCCGCTTCGAGAAAAAATTTCACGTCTGCTGCAGGGAACACCTTCGTCCCCATATCCCGCCCCTCAGCCACCACCGCTCCACCTTGCCCGATTTGTCGTTGGATGGGCAACAACCAGAACCGGACCACGTGAATTGCCGAGACCATCGATGCCGCAGCTGACACAGCAGGTGTTCTGAGGTCCCCAGTCACGTCCTTGCCATTGACCAACACTGTCGCAGTTTCGTGATGGAACTGCATCTGGAGCGAGAGGGTGGGCAACAAAGCGGCGACCGCCTCGGCATCAGCCGGATCCCTGCCAGACTCAATTACGGCCCAGGCCATCGCACGGTAGAGGGCTCCCGTGTCGAGATAACGATAGCCCAATCGAGAGGCCAATAACCGAGCCACTGTACTCTTGCCGACACCAGCTGGACCATCGATCGTAACAATCAGCCGGCTCGCTTGCTTTTCCCCCGCAGCACATCCCACGTCGTAGCCCCGTATTATAGCCGTTACCGGCGTTCGGTCAATAATTCCAATAGTGTGTGATGAAACGCTGGGAATGATGTCTCGATGCAAGCTGTCTCGTCAATCAGGGTTGGCGCCGAACCGGTCAAGCCTGCGATGGCCAATGACATCGCCACCCGGTGATCTCCATGGCTGCGGCCACATGCAGCCTGCAATCGACCGTTATCCTCTGTTGTGCCAAGTCCTCGCACAACCATCCCGTCGGAATTCTCCGTAATCTGTACCCCCATCGCGCGCAACTCTGCCGACATCGTCGCAATCCGATCGCTCTCTTTGACCCGCAATTCTTCGGCCCCGGAGATGATCGTTCCACCCTCTGCCACTGCAGCCGCGACACACAGGATGGGAAATTCATCGATCGTCTGTGGAATTAATGCCGGCCCGATCGCCACCCCATGCAGCCGTGCCGACTTCACCCGAATGTCCGCGACAGGCTCTCCTGCCTCTTCCCGCCGATTGAGCAATTGAATATCCGCGCCCATTCTCGCCATCACTTCCAACAAGCCCGTCCTGGTAGGGTTGATTCCCACCTGTCGAATCGTCACATCCGAGCCATGGACAATCGTTGCACCCACGATGAAGAACGCGGCGGCAGAGAAGTCACCCGGGACGACCAATCGAGGCGCCGCATTCCACCCAACCGACGGTCGTCCGTCGATCAGCAGGGTGGTTTCTTCCCGTCGAAGCGCAATACCAAAAAACTGGAACAACCGTTCCGTATGGTCCCGGGAGAGACGCGGCTCTGTGATACGGGTTGTCCCTTCGGCAAACAAGCCTGCGAGTAACACTGCCGACTTGATTTGCGCGCTTGCCACTGGCGAGGCGTAAGTGATCGCGCGGAGGCGACTACCCATTACGGCTAAGGGCGCAAGTTCACCGCCTTTGCGTCCGGCGATGGTTGCTCCCATTTCTCGCAACGGCTTGACAATCCGACCCATTGGACGGCGACGAATCGATTCGTCGCCGGTCAGTACCGTAAAAAAGTCCTGTCCCGCCAGCAGGCCGGTCAGGAGACGAATGCCCGTTCCTGAATTTCCACAATCAATCGGCCCGCTCGGCTCGGTCAGCCCCCAGAGTCCCTTGCCATACACACGTAGTTCCTCGACCGATTCATCGATGCGTATACCGAGAGCCTGGAACGCGCGCATCGTATTGAGACAATCTTCGCCCCGACAATAGCGCTCAACCGTACTGACCCCGTTCGCCAAGGCTGTCAGGATGATGGCGCGATGGGTGATCGACTTATCGCCCGGGACGGAAATCGATCCCTGTAAAGGTCGGCCTGGTATGATAGTCAAAGACGCCATATGGGTGCTACTCGGACACAGCGAGTCGCGCGGAGAGTTTTTCTCGTTCCTGCCTTGCTCGTTCGAGTTCCTTCTCGAGACCTGCGGTATCGCCCACTCGAATGAGCTGCTTCAAATGGTTAAGCGAACGCTCATAGGCCTCAATGAACGTAACCACATTGTCGCGGTTCCAGAGGAAAATATCGCGCCACATTTCAGGGGAACTAGCGGCAATCCTGGTCGTATCCCGCAACCCGCCACCCGAGTGACTTGCCAGATCGAGGGAGGGAATTTGTTGATCGCGAATCTCAGCCAGGGCATTCATTAAGGCAAAGGCCGCCACATGAGGCAAATGGCTCACTGCCCCAAGAATCTTGTCGTGTAGATGGGCATCCATCATGAGAACCACCGAGCCGGTTTCTTGCCACATCGTTCGGACCTGCTCGAGCGCCTGTGGATCAGTGGTCTTCGTCGGCGTCATAATGCAACGCGCACCAATAAAGAGCTGATCCGATCCAGCCGCCACGCCCGTTTTTTCCTTGCCGGCAATGGGATGGGCCCCGACAAAATGGACACCGGCCGGCATGGCTCGTTCAGCCTGTTCCACCAGTAGCCCCTTCACGCTTCCGACATCGGTCACAATCGCGCCTTTTTTCAAGCAGGAGGCCCACCCTGTCAGATGCCGGTCATACGTGCCGACCGGCGTGGCCAATACGACTAGGTCAGCATCCCTCACTCCGTCTTTGGGGTCAACGACGTAGCAGTCGATCGCGCCCAGCTCGACTGCAGTTTTCAAGTTTTCGACACGCCGCCCAACCCCGATGACCCTTGCCGCCAACCCCTTTCGGCGAAGAATCATGCCGAGTGATCCGCCGATCAGTCCGACCCCGATAATCGTGACCTGGGTAAAGTGCAGCGCCATTCTTCAAACTGGACCGAGGCCGAGCCCAATCCTGAGTCCTTCAAGCACAGTCCTTCTGATTACAGTTCACGACCGACCGCTACTGCAATCTTTCGCATGTCCTGCATCAGTTCTTTGAATTTGCTCGGCTTAATGGATTCTTCACCGTCACACAGGGCACATTCCGGGTTCGAATGGACTTCGATCAGAATGCCATCCGCCCCCGCGGCTACTGCAGCTTTCGACATCGGCGCCACCAAATTCCACTTGCCGGTGGCATGGCTGGGATCGACGATGACGGGCAAATGCGAAAGCTCTTTTAAAGTCGGAACCGCGGCAAGATCGAGCGTATTGCGATATTGCGTCTCGAAGGTCCTAATCCCCCGCTCACACAACATGACGTTCTGATTCCCGCGGGACATGATGTATTCTGCCGACAGGAGGAATTCCTTGATCGTGGCCGAAAGTCCCCGCTTCAACAGCACCGGCTTGTCGTAGGCCCCGACCTCCTTGAGAAGCTCAAAGTTTTGCATGTTGCGTGTACCAATCTGGATTATGTCGGCTTTTTCGAGAAACAATTCGATGTCGCGGGTATCCAGGATCTCGCTGACCACCGGCAACCCGGTTTGTTTCTTCGCCTCAACCAGATAGTCCAATCCTTCACGCCCCAACCCCTGAAAGGAATAGGGCGAGGTACGTGGCTTGTAGGCGCCTCCGCGCAAAATACTCGCTCCGGCCGCCTTGACCTCGTGGGCAATGCCGACCGTAATTTCGAGCCGTTCCACCGCGCAGGGCCCCGCCATGATGACCAGCTTGTTACCGCCGATCTTCACGCCGCTCACATCGATCACCGTGCCTTCACGCTTAAACTCCCGACTGACAAGTTTCCAGGGTGCAAGAATCGGCAATACACTTTCAACGCCTGGCAGGGCCGTGAGCGGCTGGTTATGCAGGATCCGATCGTCGCCGATAACTCCAATAATCGTCCGTTCTTGACCAGTCGATAGTTGCGACTTCAGTCCCAACTCGCGAAGCCGATCGATAATGTGGTCGACTTCCCGTTCGCTTGCCTCTGGTTTTAATACAATGATCATGTTGTCCTCACCGTGCTCTCAATGCGGATTGGTCACCCGCTTGAACGCAGCCAAGAATTCCCTGTTTTCTTCTTCCAAGCCAATGGTCACTCGAACCATACACCCCTCGATGTGACGAACGATGATGCCCTCCCTCAGCATGGCCTCAAACACCGCGTGGCCGTCTCGTCCGACATCGACATAGACAAAATTCGCTTCGCTCGAGATCGGCGCAAACCCGAGCGCGGTCAATCCCTTGACCATCTGCTCCATCCCAGCTTCATTCACCGCTCGACTCCGCGCTACATGTTCGTCGTCACCGAGGGCGGCGAGCGCGGCGCGCTGCGCCAGGCTGTTGGCGTTGAAGGGAGGGCGGACTCGATTTAAGATATTGGTAATCTCCGCTGTCGCCACACCGTATCCGATTCGCAATCCAGCGAGGCCATAGATTTTCGAAAAAGTCCTGAGCACAATCACATTCCGCCCCTGTTTCACATAGGCCATAGAGTCCGGAAACTGCGGATCCCGAACGTACTCGAAATAGGCTTCGTCAAACACCACGACGACATGCGCCGGCACGCGCGCGAGCAGAAGTTCGACCTTATCGGCTGACACCATCGTTCCGGTTGGGTTATTGGGGTTACAGAGGAACAGGAGCCGTGTCCGCTCGGTGATGGCGTCCGCCATCGCCTGAAGATCGTGCCGCCAATGCTTCAGCGGGACGACGATGGGTTTTCCGTGGGCTGCCGTGACCTCCATTTTGTAAATGACGAAGGTCTGATCGGCCATGACCGCTTCATCGCCTGGAGCCAAAAACGTACGGGCAAGCAGGCCCAGGATTTCATCTGATCCATTCCCGAGAATGACCTGATCCGGGGTCGACTTCCAGCGATCCGCCAGGGCTTCACGAAGGCGAAACGCGCCCCCATCGGGATAACGATGCAGGGTCGTGGTTCCCTCACTCAACGCGGCGAGCGCCTTTGGGGATGGGCCTAACGGATTCTCGTTCGACGCCAGTTTAATGATGCGTGCGAGACCTAGCTCCCGTTGAAGTTCCTCAATCGGCTTCCCGGGAACATAGGGACTCAGCGAGGCGATATCTGGATGGAGCTTCAGTGGCATGGCATCAACTGTGGGCCGGATAGGATCCGAGGACTTTCATAAAAAGGCAGCGGCCAGTGATTTCCTCGATGGCTTTCTTGACCCGCTCTTCCTCAATATGCCCTTCGATATCGACGAAGAAAATATATTCCCAGGCTTTTCGTCTGGAAGGACGCGATTCAATCTTGGTCATACTCAGGCCATGAGAGGCGAAAGGCCGGAGGAGATCGTACAGGGCGCCGACTTTGTCTTTCACTGAAAGCATTAGTGAGGTCTTATCTTTCCCCGTACGCTCGGGCGGCTTCTGGGACAATATGAGAAAGCGGGTCATGTTGTTCATATTATCTTCGATGCGGGCCTTGATGACCTTCAAGCCGTACAGCTGGGCCGCCAACTCCGATGCAATGGCGGCGACAAAAGGATTCTCCATGCACAGCTCCGCGGCACGCGCCGTGCTCGCCATCTCCAACAAGGGCACATTGGGTAAGTTGGTCTCCAACCAATTTCGGCATTGGGCAATGGCATGGGGATGAGAGTGGATGTTTTTCACCTCTTCCATCACGCCAGACTTCGACATCAAATGGTGGGACACCTCCTGGAGAATTTCGCCATAGATCAGGAGATTGGAGTCAATGAACATATCGAGTGTGTGGGTGACCACACCTTCTGTCGTGTTCTCGATCGGAACTACGCCAAAATTGGCTCGCCCCCGCTCGACTTCACTGAATACGTCCTTGATACTATTGACCGGAATATATTGGGCGGACGACCCGAATTTCTGCTCGCAGGCCATATGCGTAAACGTGGCTCTGGGACCCAGATAGGCCACCTTCTGAGGGCCCTCGAGAGAGAGGGACGCGGACATGATTTCTCGATAGACTGGCCGAATCGCCTCGGATGGAAATGGCCCGGAGTTCTGTTGTATGAGACGCTCGATTATTGCCGCCTCCCGCGCCGAGGTATGGAGATTGGCATCCGCATCCTGCTGTTTCTTGAGCTTGCCGATCTCGACGACGCTTTTGGACCGTTCATTCAGCAGGCGCAAAATCTCGTCGTCAATGCGGTCGATCTCTTTCCGGTACTCGGAAAAGGCTCCGGACATAGCTACCCCTCTCTTTCCAGCCCAGGGAAGCGGTTACCCGTCCAACGGCTTGAATGCCACAAGCTAAGTCAGAAATGATACAGGAACCATTCCTGGCAATGCAAGGAGACCCTCGACGTTTCAGGAACTTGCGTGACGATCGCCGTCTGTTCAACTCTACTTTCGGAATGATTTGACAGGGGCCGGATGCATTAGGAGAAAAGGGGGGAGGTCGGCCTTTTAAAATGATTGAAGGCCAATTTCGTAGCTTGGCGGCCACGGCCGGTTCGTTCGAGGAAACCGGCCTGAATCAGATAGGGCTCATGGACATCTTCGAGGGTGCCCTTGTCTTCCTGAACCGCGGCCGCCAGGGATTCCACCCCGACCGGTCCGCCAGCAAACTTGTCGATGATGGCCAGAAGAATCTGACGATCCATCTCATCAAACCCCGCCGTATCGACGCCCAGCCATGCGAGCGCATCCTCGGCTACAGTCTGGGTAATTTGTCCCTGCGCCTTGACCTGGGCATAGTCGCGTACCCGTTTGATAAGCCGGTTTACGATGCGAGGGGTTCCTCGAGCACGACCGGCAATTTCTTGTGCTCCCTCGGAATCGATCGGAATCCCGAGCACCCCCGCCGAGCGTGTCACGATGGTCTGCAGCTCCGCCGGAGAATAGAACTCCAAGCGGTGGACGAGACCAAATCGGTCCCGGAGTGGGGAGGTCAGGGCACCGGCCCTGGTCGTGGCCCCGACTAGCGTAAACCGTGGGAGATCCAATTTCACCGTTCTGGCTGCAGGCCCCTGGCCAATCACGAGATCGAGCTGATAGTCCTCCATCGCTGGATAGAGCGCCTCTTCGACAGAGGCAGGGAGTCGGTGAATCTCGTCGATGAATAGGACATCGTGCTCTTGGAGGTTCGTCAGAATAGCGGCCAAATCGCCCGCATGGGCCAAAACGAGACCGGAAGTCGAGCGAAGCGCAGCCCCCATCTCACGAGCAATGATGTGGGCAATGGTGGTCTTCCCCAACCCAGGGGGGCCATAAAAGATCGTGTGATCGAGCGCTTCGTTCCGCTGCTTCGCCGCCTCGATACAGATCCGCAGGGATTCTTTCATCCGCTCTTGGCCAACATACTCCTCCAATGTCTGTGGACGCAGGACCGCCTCGATACTTCGTTCTTCGTCCGTGATCTGTGTGCTTACGACTCGCTCGGCCATCGTGAGGGAACCTCTCCCGCTATAGTCTTATTTCTTTTCCGGCGTTGGGAGGTACTTGGGTGGAGGCGGCAACGCACCCTGCCCAGGCGTTGCTGTACTCCCGCAGTCTGGCGGGCAGGTCTTACCGCCTTGGGTCGGATCCGGAAGGTTCAACTCCATCTTCTCCAGCTGACATTGCGTGAGCCGCCCCCCATCCTGACTTCCGCACCGAGCCGGCACAGACGAGTTGCCGATTTCACGATAGCCCTCAGGACAGGATCCGCAGACGGACAGCAGATTAGCGCCCAGTGGGACACATTGAACGAGTGTGGGATCGCCGTCCTTGCAAATCTCTTTGGACTCAGTCACACCCGTGGTCGCATAGCCTTCAGGACATGTACCGCAAGTCTTGCGAATGCTTTTGGGCTCGCTCGACTCATCGGCTTGCACCGGCATGGCCCCCAGCCCCAATAGGAGCGCCACGAGTCCAACGGACAATTGAGTCTGGACTATTCGTTGAATCAATCTCGTCATCACCCTTACCCCCTTGCAAGTTCCTTCAGGGATTCACGAATCATATCTTTGAGCAAAATGGACTCTGCGTTGGAGTTCTTCACCTGTTTCAGCGCTTCTTTGGCATCTTGTGGACGATAGCCCAAATTCACGAGCGCCGACAGCGCGTCGTCGAAGGTCGCATCTTGCCCCTGCCTGGGTAACTCACTTGCAGACACGAGGCCAGAATGGAGTTTTCCAACTTTATCCTTGAGCTCCAACACAAGACGGCTTGCCGACTTGTGTCCGATCCCTGGAACCGTCGTCAGCCTCTCAACATCTCCCGACTGAATAGCCGAGACCAGATCGGACACCGGAAGAGCCGACAAGACACTGAGAGCCAGTTTGGGTCCGACGCCGGATACGCTGGTCAGCAGCACGAATGCGTCTTTTTCCTGCGATGTCAGAAAACCAAAGAGCTGAATCGCGTCTTCGCGGACATGGGTGTGGACGCTCAGCGAGATACTTTCGCTGAGACTGGGCAACCCATAGTAAGTGCTGAGAGGAATAAAAACTTCGTATCCGACCCCGTGCACGTCAAGGACCAGATAGGTCGGCGCCTTGAAGGCCAATCGGCCTGTCAGTGAGGCGATCATCCTCTATGGAGCAACGAGGAATGGCGAGTGCAGAACGCTGAGCGAAGGAGGAAGATCTTGAGTTCTCCGTTCATTGTTCAGCATTCCGGGTTGTTGTTCATCCAGCGGCAGCCACTTTCTCCATCACCTCGTCGGAAATATCAAAGTTCGCATGAACCTTCTGCACATCGTCATGCTCGTCCAAGACTTCCATCAACTTAAGCATTTGTTCGGCTGCCTTTTCCTCTAACCTGATCGTGTTCTGCGGAACAGAGGTGACTTCCGCAAGCATGGTGTCGATCTTCGCATCGGCGAGGATCTTCTTCACTGGTTCAAAGTAGTGCGGATCCGTGATGACCTCGAAACTTTTCTCGCCCACCTTCACGTCCTCCGCTCCCGCGTCGAGTACGAGGGACAGCAGCGTATCTTCGTCGACTTTGTCCTTCTCAATCGTGAGCAGTCCCTTCTTGTGAAATTGCCAGGAGACGGCGCCGGCTTCCGCCATGTTGCCATGATTCTTCGTGAGAAGATTTCGTAGCTCTGCAACGGTGCGATTGCGGTTGTCGCTCGTGATTTCCATCAACACGCCGGTCCCGCCAGGCCCATACGCTTCCAAATTGAATTCCTCGTAGACCAAGCCGGGCAATTCTCCCGTGCCCCGCTGAATGGCTTTTTTCAGCGTATCGCCAGGCATGTTGGCCTCTTTTGCCTTTAAGATGGCCAGCCGGAGCCGCGGATTACCATCCGGGTCGGCGCCTGAGCGAGCCGCAATCGCCACCTCGCGGATAATTCTGGTAAAGATCTTCCCGCGCTTGACGTCCTGAGCCCCTTTGTGCCGTTTAACCGTCGCCCAATGGCTATGTCCACCCATGCTCACTCCATGCCGCCGGACTCAGGAAAACCGACAGCGTAATAACTCCACACCACTCGCTGAGATCTCGTACTCGTAGCACAGGGTTTGGAAAGGTGTCAATTATACCTGAGGTGTATCGCAACAGGATCAATTACTCGGAATACGTCAGCAACTGCATCCCGATGAGCACAATCAGGCCGGCCCAGAGCCACTCCCATGCGGGAGACCGCACGTGGAAAGGGGAACGGAACCAGCCTGACAGCAGTTTGGACGAGCCGGCCGTGGCCGCCATCGTACCCATCATGGCGTGGTGCATAGAGATCTTCAGGACCGAGGGGTGGACGCCATGTGAATGTCCGAACAACATCGGACCTCCGACGATGGCAAACAACGGTAAAAGACTGCTCGATAGCCCTTCCGAGATACGTCAAGTCCTTCGTACAGCCTCGACCGTGCCCACCAAGAACAGCAAGAGCCCATAGATCTTGTGTTGGATAATTTCAGGGTCATGGCCGGAGAAGGTTTGTGCAAAACTGAGCGATCCGATCGGCCAGGCCTCGTGGTCGCTCCCAACGAGGAGGATGACACTGCCCAACAACATGGCAGCGGGCAGCATGAGCCTGGCCCAGAAAAGAGATGTCAGGTGCAAGGCCTGGCTCAACTCAGCACAACCCATCAGCAAGACAAAGAGCCCGGCGAGGTGGTGGTTAAACTCCGAGTAGGCCACGCTTTGCGCCGAGCCCTCCCGCGCAGCAACGCTTGCCCCATGATAACCGTGATCAGACAGATTCCCGCTCTCGCCAAGCTGGGGATGGAGAGGGACCACGCTGACGAGCAGCATCGCACAGAGAATAGCCAGGACGATCGACGCCCACACACTCGCTTCCTTGAGTGCGCCCACAATGGAAGTGGTCGCTGTAATTGAAAGGCCCATCCAGAAAACTGGATAGGCCTTTGTTGGCACACTAGCACGAGTCCAATCCTTACATGAACTTCATAAACTTATCTTTCACGTCATCCATCACTTGAGCCGTAATCGTCACCATCCCGCGGTCTTTCGCCACCCGCTCAACCTCTTTGCGGGCCATGGGACGGATGAAGTCGGGAATATTCTCAAGCCGCTTCTCAGCCTCAGGGGTCCAGGTTATCCCATTGCTCGAGTCGCTCTTGGAATCGTCCATCACCTGCAACGTGATCGTCTGGTACCCCTGCTTGCGGGCAAAGGCCTCTACACTGCTCTGCACCATCGGCTTCACAAATGAAGGAAGGCGGTCGAGTTTCTCCTTCGCATCGGCTGACCAGGCAAACCCTGTAGTCGCCGCTCCAGCATTGCCAGGCTTACTGCCCGAGGTGAGCCCCATTTCAGCCACCATCGCGGAGAAGGGGCAGCCGCCGCCGGACTTCTCTCCAGGCGTGACAGTTGTTGCTGCCGTGACTGCCGCCGCCGGCTGACCACCTTGAATGTTCTCGTTCAAATAATCCGTCATTTGACCAGCACCTGAGGTTGCTTCGTCTTTCAGCGTACCGCGCGTCATTTCAAAAGGTTCGGCTGCAACGGTACGCCCACCCAGCTTCACCCCGAGAGAACTGACCATCTGGGTTTCGCCTGGATTTGTCACCATTGAGAACTTGGCATTGCAAGACGGACAGCCAAAGAACACGCCGAGTGTGCCCTCCCCAGGCTTCTCCACCTTCTCAAAGTTCATATAGGTTTCGCAGTTGAGGCACACGAATTTCATGTCGTCTCCTCCTTAGGTGCGTAACATCACAATTTATCGGCTAGCACCTTCTTGTAATCAAGCAGCGTACTGATGCGCCCGGCAATTTCTTGGTACAGTTGAATCGTCGGATAGGTTTCGTCGAGCAGTGGCTCTCCCTTGTCGAATGTGCGCGCGAGTTTCCGGTCAAACGGAATCCGTCCGAGCAACGGCAGGTCCAGCATCTCACACATCGCCTCGGTGTTGCCGTCGAACAACTTGTCCACTTCTCCACAGGAAGGACAGCGATACTCGCTCATATTCTCGACGATGCCCATGACCTTAATCCCCATATCGCGGGCATAGGTGACCGACTTCTGCACCACGTCCGATGCCACTTCTGATGGCGTCGTGACGACAATCGCTCCCGCCAGATCTGGAATAAACCCGGCGATGATCGGTGGCTTGTCCGCCGCGGCCCCGGGAGGCAGATCGACCAGCAGATAATCGAGTTCGCCCCAGATGACATCGGCCAGAAATTCTCGAATGACATTCATTTCCATCAGCCCCAACCACACCGGGCTGACATCCATCGGCCCCTTCCAGCGAACCGGTGACGCATCCTCCAGAAAGAAGTCCATCGACGCAACTTTCACACCAAGCGGCCCGATTGGGGGAACCGCTCCCGCAAACCCCATGGTCAGCGACCGGCCGTGCAAGCCCAACATGCGAGGCACACAGGGTCCGTTCAAATCCACGTCTAAGAGTCCGACCCTGGCGCCCTGCCGCGCAAAGGCCAATGCCAAATTGACCATGGTCATGCTCTTGCCCACGCCGCCTTTTCCGCTCATGACCACCAGCTTATGCTTGATGCCGGCCATGCGAGCGTGGACCTGTTTGGTATTTTCTGAAATCTGTTCGAGCACTTTGGCGTCGTCTGAAAACTTCAATTTACCAAGAATGGCCTTCAGATCTTTCTCAACCGCCATGGATGATATCCCTCGTTAACTGTGCGAATAGAGAAGGATAAGACGGTATCATAGGGGTTTCTTGAGAGTCAAACGAAAGGAAGCCGGTCCGAAAATCCACATGGAATGTGACGCAGGATACTCAAAAAGCCAAGCCAGAAAGGCCGCAGCGAGTGAAGGGCCGGAAACGTACCCTCTCTGTCTGGGGCAGGTGGAGGACCTGAACGATTCGAGAACGAAGCTGGCGGACTTTTTTAGCAATCTGCTAAATTGAATACTGAAACGTTGGCTTGGCCCCTATCGCCTGAGCCAGGACTCCACGGTGCTTAAGTTCTTCAAGAATTCGACGAGTGGCCGCATCAAAGTCTGCCGGGCCTGACAGCACGATATCCGTATTCGGTGGGACCTCTTCGGGTACCTTGCTCATGTGAATGGCAATGACTGGTACCGGGTGGACGAGCGTCCGAATAGCCTGTGCCGCTTCGACATAGGCCATGCCGAAGGGATTGGTCGTCGAGACCACGATCAACCCAGTATCGACAAGCAGCCTTGCCACTTCACCGTAACGGCGTGCCATCTCGGTCGCCTGTCCTCGTTCCCCCTCCGAGAGGTCTGCATCAAGTCCGCGACGGAGATTCCCTCCGTCGAGCAAGTACGCATGCCGACCATCTGCCACAAGCCTGGCCTCGATGGTCCTGGCAAGGAAGGACTTTCCCGTATGTCGCCCGCCGGTCACCAACACAATGGCGGCTCGGTGACCATACTGCTGCGCGCGATCCTCGACACCGACCTCACCCTTCACCCAGGCAAAATCGCGCTGCCGAGCTTCTTCACGGAGAAACTCCTGGTCGTCATGAACCAGTTCTGTCACGATACCGCCACCGGCAATGTCATACTCATCCACAAGGACAAACCGGCCCGTCGACTCAAACGAGGTCGAGAGATCAAACGCGACCGGCGTTTTGGCCCGAATCGTCAATTCAGCGACCTGATTCTTGTTCACCACGCTACTGCCTTGCTGCTGGGCCAGATCCATCGTGTCGATGATCCGGTGAATGGTGACCACCTCACAATCCACTTCCCTCGTCGCCACTCTTAGCTGATAACGCCGCCCTCGTTCCAACGGCTTCCGGCCCAGCCAGAATACATTGGCTCGAAAGGCCGTCGACACCAGCGGGAGCTGCTCCTGATGCGAAGCAATCTCTCCTCGTTCAACAAAGATCTGTTCATCAAGCGTAACACCGACTGATTGGCCTGCTTGGCCTTCTACTGGCGAGGGATCACTATTGAACGCTTCAATAGACCTGATCGTCGCTCGTTTGTTGGACGGTGAGAAGACCAGGGAATCGCCGACCTTTAAGCATCCTGCCGTTACGCGACCGGCAATGATGCGGCGGGCGTCGAACTTGTAGACATCCTGTACTGGCAGGCGAAGCGGCTGTTCATGTCGTCCCGGTTCCTTCCGAAAGGCACTGAGCGCGTTCAGGACAGTCGGACCGCTATACCACGGCATCCTCTCGCTGCGGTTGGCGATATTATCTCCGAGCTTGGCACTGACCGGAATGATCTGCTGTGGAACTGCCTTGAACTGGCCGAGGAATTCCCGATATTCCTTCTCGATCCCATCGAACACAGCCTGCCGATAACCGACCAGATCCATCTTGTTCACGACGACGGCAAACTGGCGTACGCCCAGAAGCGATAAAATATAGCCATGCTTCTTGGACTGCTCCTTCACGCCCTCCAAGGCATCGATCAGCAGCAATGCCCCTTCGGCCCGAGCCGCCCCGGAGATCATGTTCTTGAGAAACTCCTTGTGCCCCGGCGCATCGATGATGATGTAGTGCCGGCCCTTCCAGCCGAAAAACGTCCGCGCCGTATCGATGGTGATTCCCTGCTCCTGTTCTTCAAGAAAGGCATCGAACAGGAACGCATACTCGAATTCCTTCCCCTGCTGCCGACAGATGGCTTGGACCTTTTCAAGCTTGCCATCCGGCAACGATCCCGTGTCGGCATAGAGACGCCCCAGCAGGGTGGACTTCCCGTGGTCCACGTGCCCGACGATGACGATGTTCAGGTTTTCAGATGGCTTCGTATTAGTCGCTGTCATTTTCATGCTCCAGAATGCTCAAACGGGCAGGCCAGCGAGACCGCAGGTGAGAAACAACCGGAGGCGTACCCTCTGAGGTGCGTTGAGGATTGTTTCGAGCCGAGAACGAAGCTGGATGCTCGTTTCAACATTCTGCGCCTACATGTATCCGTCCTTTCGGAGTAGCTCCATCCCGCGCCCTTCATCTTGCGCGCGGCCAGATCGCTCTGCCACCGTAGAGTGCCGCAACTCGTCAATGATGTCGTCCACGGACTTCGCCGTCGATTTGATCGGAGTCGTGCAGGGCGCACAGCCGAGGCTGCGATAGCGGGTCCCCTCCCCTTTGTCGAGATAGAGGTCGATGAAGGGAATGTTCTCGACTTTGATGTATTCCCAAATATTGATTTCCGTCCAATCCAGCAGCGGATGGATCCGGATATGTGTTCCCGGAGGAAAAGTCGTCTTGAATTGATCCCAGAGCTCCGGCGGCTGATCGCGGAAATCCCAATCGCCATGTTTGTCACGCGGCGAGAAGTAGCGTTCCTTGGCCCTCGTCCCTTCCTCATCTGCGCGCACACCGAGAATGATGCCCGTATAGCCCTTTTGATCAATCAGTTGCTTGAGTCCATTGGTTTTCAAGGCTGTACAGCAGTTGACGCGGCCCAGCGTATGATTCATCCCGGCCGCCAGCGCTTCCTTGTTTTGCCCCACGACCAATTTAAGGCCCCACTCGCGGGCCACTCGATCTCGATATTCGATCATGGCAGGGATTTTGTAACTCGTGTCGACGTGCAAAAGGGGGAACGGGACATGGCCGAAAAAGGCTTTTCTAGCCAACCACAGCAGCACAGTCGAATCCTTCCCCATCGACCACAGCATGGCCAGGTTATCAAAATGCTTATAGGCTTCGCGGAGAATGTAGACGCTCTGGTCTTCTAATTGACGAAGATGTCGCACGGAATCGATCCTTTCTTGTGGTCAATAGGTTCGGCCGGTCGCCCCTGAGCCTACCGTCTCCTGAGTCAGTTCCTCCAACTTTCGTGCCGCTGCCCCCTCTTCGAGGGCTCGACGCGCAAGCGGGATGCACGACGCCCATGTTGCCCCTTTGCCTGCGGCATAAAGAATCAACGCCGCGTTCATCAACACCCAGTTACAGGGCCCGCCCTGCAGTTGATTGTTGAGAATCCGTCGGAGCAGATCCGCTTCCTTGTCTCGCTGGTTCGACGGGAAACCGGCCATGTCGCGCGACACGCCCAGCGGCAACCCGACATCTCTTGACGCGAACGTGAGGGGTGCGATCCGCTCGTCCCGCAATTCCAGGGCCCTTGTGACCGTAGTAGCCGATAGCTCCGGATCGCCTTCAACACCGCTGACCACCAAAGCCCGTGAGCAACCCAGCATCCGTAACACTTCAGCGGTCTTTTCAAAGTGGGGAGGATGGGACAGACCGACGACTTGCGACGGGGCGCGAGCCGGGTTCAAGAGCCTCGCTATTGGATGAAAGACATTCCGTGCTCCCAGCTCTTGTCGCATCTCTAAAAATCGATAGATCGGAGGGTGGTAGAGAGCGATGTCTAGATAGGCGAATCCATGCCGCATCACCATCTCTGCCGCCACCTTCGGCCCCATGTCGATCGGCAGGCCCAAGACCTTGAGCACCCCTGCATTCCCCGCGCGGCCAGGAGGCCCGTCATACCCATGCATCAAAACCGCCGCGCCTGCCGACGCGGCCACTATGGCGGCGGCCGAAAGGGCGTGGAAGGTTTCCTGTTTCCCCGCGTAGCTCGGCAAATCCACGACGCCGAGTTCTCGCGGGATCGGCACAGGCGCTACATAGGAGCGCGCGGCCGCGGTCATCGAGGCCAGTTCGGTAACGGACTCCATCTTGATCCGCATGGCCATGAGAAAGGCCCCCACCTGCGCCGGCGTCGCCTCCCCTTCAATGAGCGCCTTCATCGCCCGTTTCGCTTCGTCCCAGGTGAGGTCTTTGGCAGCCCTTGGCCCCTTGGCAATTTTTGCGATAAATTCCTGCATCGACATTACGAGGGCTTGTGTATCCCGCACTCAGTCTTGGTGAAGTTTTTCCACCGTCCCGCACGGGGGTCTTCGCCGAGCATCACTGGGCTCGTGCAATGAGTGCAGCCGATACTTGGATAGTGGCGGTCATGCAATTCGTTGTAGGGAACTTCGTGAACACGAATGTAGGTCCAAACATCCTCCCACGTCCACTTCGCGAGTGGATTGACTTTGACCAACTGAAATTTCTGGTCCCATTCGATCAGCTTCGCATTGGCTCTCGTGGGAGACTGATCCCGCCTGATCCCGGTGATCCATGCGTCGAATCCCTTGAGCACGCGGGTGAGCGGCTCCACTTTGCGCAACTCGCAACATTGATCGGGATGGCGCGTCCACAACGCGTCACCCTGCTGAGCGGCTTGCTCATCAGGCGTCAGCAATGACTTCACCTGGATGACCTGCTCTGGCTTGAGTTGATACCACTCGATCGCACGATCGCGCGTGGCGTAGGTCTCGGGAAAGAGAAAATCCGTGTCGAGATAGAAGAGCGGCACTGATGGATTGATGCGGTGGACCATGTCCACGAGCACGACATCCTCGGCCCCAAAACTGCAGGCGAGCACAATCTTCGGCGCGTAACGCTCGATCACAGCCGCCAGAATCTCCGGTGGTTGTTTCGCCTCGAATGACTCACCCCAGGTTTTCAATTCTTCTGATAACATACTTGCCACTCAGTTCTTTCTTCTTTCACTCACGCTTCAAGCGGCAGTCGGGATGATTCCCGACTGCGCACGACCTTCTCACCCGCCCACCCATTGGCACGCCGAAAGGTGCCAGTAGTCCCGGCGAGGGCCTTCCAATCCTCTACTTCTCTCTGTCTCTCTTTAGGGGAGTGGCCGAGACTGCCCTTTACGGCGCGTATCGAGCGACCACTATTTCATCGTGGGGGCTCTGCGAGCAAGAAAGGCACCTGGCCGCTCCCCTCTATCCTTCTGAGGCCGCGCGTTGCGCGAGCAAGGGATCATCCATCCGCCGCGCTATTCCACTTTTTCGACCAGGATCCGATAATGTGCCGCGGCGGCTTCGAGTGGTTCCTGTATCAACAACTTATGCCCATCGTTCTTCAAACTCAGGGGCACGTTCTTAATGGGTTCGCCCGCATCGAGCCAGACCTCCAAACGTTCGCCCGCATCCATCATCTCGAGCTTCAGCTTGGTTTTCACGTAATTCAGCGGACAGGCCACCCCGCGCAGATCGTACACTGGCGCGCCAGACAGCGGAGGCGCGGCGACAAATGATACAGCCGGCTTGGCCTCGGGCGTAGTGCTGGTCGTGGCCACCGCTACTTTGCCCACCGGCCCCAATTTTAGATCTTTGCCCATTTGCTCCGTGGCGGCACGACAGGCATCGACGAATCCCTTGGCAAAGACCAGCTTGTCGCGGGCCGATTCGCCCGTTGTCTCCTTGGGCCCTAAATCCCCGACCCGCTTCCTCAATTCCCGATACATCGCTGGAACGATGCCCTTTTGTGCAATCCGGTTGTCGAACTCGATAAAGGTTTCTGCATCTGTCGAAGGTTCAAGTCCTTCTGTCACAAGCAAGGCCTTGGCAGCAGCCAACACGGCGCGATAGGACTTGTTCACCGAGACGGAGTATTGATGGTTATCGACAAGAAGCTTCGCCTGATAGAGCTCTTGGTCGGCTTCGAGAATGCCGTTCTCGATCATTTCAAGCGCGCCACCTGCGCACTCGCCTGGCCCGAGATCCTCCAAGATAAATTCTTCTTCTCCTTCCCAGTCGTAGTAGAACGTCGAATCATCCTGAAAGGACGGAACAATAGTGTAAGGGATCAACTCATCCTTGAGTTTGACCTTACCGACACGATCAATGAAGGCCGGCAGCCTTTCGCCGGAGAGGCGGTCACGCCGATACACGTCAATCAGATGTGTGATCGCCGCTGACACGCTCTTGGCCGGCAACTTGACCACCATCTGTCCGATCTTCGCCGTCCCGTTGACCTTCCCGCCCAAATGCAATTCATAGAAGGGCGCGACATGCTCGCCAATGCGTTTCCCCACTCCATGCAAGCCGATCGTGGCGATATGGTGCTGGGCGCAGGAGTTGTGGCACCCGCTGATCTTGACGCTGACATCCTTTAGATCCTCGGGAACCCGCCCAGCCGGGAACACCTCTGCCAACGCTCGCGCGAGCCCCTTTGAAGACGTGATCCCTAAGCCACAAGTGTCGGTACCGGGACAGGCAATAATATCTTCGACCAATTCGGCACCAGGATCGGCCAAGCCCTGTGAGGCAAGATCGGCATAGAGGTCGGCGATGCGCGACTCCGGCACCCATCGAATGATCATGTTTTGATTGATCGTAGTCCGAATATTGCCATTGGAGTAGTGATCCGCAAGGTCGGCAATGAGAAGCATCTGTTCTGCTGTGAGATCGCCCATGAATAACTTTGTCACTGCGGCGACATAGCCCTCTTGCTTCTGACGCACTACGTTGGTGCGTCGCCACATCTCAAACGGCGTCTCCGCGGGTGCACTCTGGACATGTCCGTTGGTTTGCACCACTGCCTGCTTCGAGCCATTCGACGTCGGCATGATGAGGGGATTGGGTTCGTCCGGATACGAAAGTAACTTGATTGGCTCATGGGTCGGACGGGCATGTCCCATCGACACGTAAGCCTCTTCCCAGCGACGTTTGAACTCCTCGAAGCCCAGCTTATCGATCACAAACTTCATCCGGGCCTTCATGCGATTTTTTCGATTGCCCAAGGTGTCGAACACCCGAATCACGGCTTCCACGCTCGGAATGAGTTCATCCATCGGGGTGAACTCCCGAAGGACCTGCGCGAGCCGGGGGGCTGAGCCGAGACCGCCGCCTGCGACCATTCGAAAACCGATGGCTCCATCTGAACGCTTTACGGCGAGTAGTCCGATATCGTGAATCGGTGTGAGCGCGCAGTCCCGCTTGCAGCCTGAGAAGGCAATTTTGAATTTCCGAGGGAGGCTCTGGTTGAGCGGATTCCGCAAGAGATGGAGCGCGATGGTTTTCGCATAGGGCGTCACGTCGAACACTTCCCCTTGACAGATTCCGGCAAGGTGACAGGCCGTCACATTGCGGACCGTGTTGGCGCAAGCCTCTCTGGTGGTCAAGCCGACTTCAGCCAGACCGCGCATGATGGTCGGCACATCCTTTAATTCGACAAAATGCAGCTGGATATCCTGGCGCGTGGTCACATGCCCGACACCGGTGGCATATTGCTCGGCCAATTCTGCAACCCGGCGCAGCTGATTTGCCGTCAGTCCGCCGAAGGGGATCTTGATACGCACCATCTGGACACCGACTTGTCGTTGGCCATAAATGCCGTACTGGAGACGGAAGGGCCTGAACAGATCGACCGAGACGTCGCCCGAAACCATGCGCATCGCCTCAGCCTCGAATGTCTCGATCTCCTCGACAACGGCAGGAGGAATGGGCTCTGTCTTGATGGGAACCGTACTGAGCGGTGTGCGACTCATAGGTGACCTCAAATGTGGTACATCAACGAGCGCTCTTGCTGAAGCACTCGTTGCTGACCAGCTAATTCTTCCACGCTTATGGCTTCGAGCACATGGCGCTCCGCTTGGTAGACCTGCTCCCAAACCTTCCCAAGCAGAAGTTCCGGTTTGCTGAGTCGCCTCCCCTGTGCACGGCCAGCTCCACCGCTCGGGAGTGATAGCGGACCATCAAGTGCCTCAAGGATCTCGACGACCGATACCTCGGACGGTTTCTTCGAAAGCACGTACCCCCCTTGAGCTCCTCGACGGCTCGATACAAGACCAGCCTTCTTCATCCCATGAAGGACCTGTTCAAGAAAGCGAGCAGGGATGGCTTGTCGACGTGCAATTGATTTCGCTTGGACCGGCGATGTCCCGAGGTGCATCGCTAAATCGACAGCTGCCATGATTCCATAGGTTGCTCTGAGGGATACCTTCATACATGAGTATTCCGGTAGGAATTAAGCATTGTATGTTTTTATACTCCCTGAAAGGCTTGGCTGTCAAGCTACTTCTCTTTATGGTCCCGAGACCATGGTAACAGCAGGATGCTAAAACGCTTCACCAGTGCCACAGCCCATGACGCTTGAAGCGCGAGACATGCGAGAAAGGCGTAATCCGAAATTCGGCGTTCGGATATTCCGAATGCCTCGAACGTCGGTCCTCGAACCCTTCCCTCGTCCAGCCAGTCTCACTCCGCCATCCTTCAAGATTGTTCCTTGTTGTGCCACACCGCGGACGATCGAAATTCTCGCGGGCCAACATTGTTATTCCGCTACCTGATCGAGAGCCTCGGCTACACTAACCAGTAACAAACCTATCGAGAGGGTTAAGGCTTATTCATACTGGTCGCACAAGATAGACACGGGGGATGTAGTCGGGCCCATGGAATGTCTCGATCAAGGCATCGATTCTCACTCTTTGAGGCATCATCGCTTATCCAGCGAAAGAAGACTATCTTGTTTCCTGTGCTCGAGCCAACAGGAACTATTCCCTCTATATTTTCCTGGTTGACATCAAATTGGCTCTGGGCAATAATCCGCACCTCTTCTGCGTTTTTCTACTGGAACCTTCATGTCGCTTACGTCATCTGTCTACAGTATTTTGGTACTCAGTAGTGACCCGGACATCCAGAGTCAGTTCAAGCACGCGTTCAAAGATGCGTCCGTGACTGCGGCGAAATACGCGTCCACGCTGCCGAAAGACGTGACGCGTCGCACGTTTGATGCGGTCATCGTCGAATTGAAACCAGGCTCATCTGGTGGAGCCGCCGCCATACCCACCAACATCGATCTCACACACACATTGGTAATCACCGGTTCTCGAGCCGTTCTGAAACGAGCCTCGAAGCTCATGCAAGTGATGACGAGGCAGAATGCTGCGGGAGCGAACGGAAAAGAAGCTCTATCACTTGAGGACTATCTCGAATGGAAGATGGGAGATTTTGTGAAAGGGATGCGAGATGGTTCCGGGCGGAACCTGCATCCTATGTTAATCAACGCCATTGAGCGCCCGTTGATCACCAGAGCACTTCAAGAAACCAAAGGCAACCAGATCCAAGCAGCAGAACTGCTGGGTTTGAATCGAAATACCCTCAGGAAGAAGATCCATAACTTGCACATTCCGGTGAAACGGAGTCGGACCGCGCACACGTGAGAGGCCTGACGCGTTGGATATTCGCGGAAAGCCGGATTCATGTGGAGGCGGTGACAGCGATCGTTGGTGGCAAGGAGTCGCGTAGTTCAACCCAATAACAGGAGGTGCACGATGACGAAAGAAGAACTGATCGCAAAGATGGCGGCATCCGCCGGCATCACGAAGGTTGCGGCAGGCACTGCATTACAGGCCTTCACCGGAGCGGTGACCACGTCCCTGAAGAAGGGGCAACGCGTCTCGCTGGTGAATTTTGGGACCTTTACGGTAGCTAAGCGAAAGGCTCGGCTCGGGCGGAATCCCAGAACCGGTGAGGCGCTACGGATTCCTGCAGCCAAAGTACCGAAATTCTCGGCAGGGAAAATCTTGAAGTCGGCCGTCAGGTAGCGTCGTACGTTCGTCAGATCGCACATCTGGCAAACAAGTGAGGCGGCGGCGTATTCCACCTCAGGAGTACGCCGTCTTCATTTTTGCGTTTCAGTATGACTTCTCCTTAACCCGTGCGGTATCATGAGCATCTGAGACGGTAGACGTGAAACGTGAAGGCCGAGTCATTTCCCCATACCTCTCTCACCTTTCACGTTTTACGTTTCACGCCGAAAAGGAAAGGGGGGCGACCGGTTTCGACGGGGATACGAAGGTCAGCGGGGCATGTCGAGCTCTCGGGGTCTCGTAAATCCTCCGGGAACATGTAACTGCCAATCACGAACTGGCACTCGCAGCGTAAGACCCTGCGACGTTCCTCCACCT
>DASYRC010000011.1:0-45867 GCA_036004925.1 Nitrospiraceae bacterium
CGTCGCGGGGAATAAGCGGCAGCAGGATGCCGCGCTTGCCCGTTTGGCATCCAATGCCGACGACTTTGCCGTATTCCTCAGCGGAGTCAATCCCTATCTTCCGAAAGACACCGTTCGGGGGCTGATCGCGGCGCATGGAGCTCACCATGTTCTCCAAATCAACCAGTATAAGGGAAAAGAATATGCGCACCTAGGGGCAACCTGGCCGATGATGCGACAACACGTCTATGTCATTGCGGATACTTTGACGACGGCATTGGTGAAACAGTTTCCGAGCAAGTTTTCATGACTAGTGAGGGATGTCGTCGCATGCGGTGATTCCAAGGGCAGTACACACAGCGGTACGAGGCCCGTTTCAGGCCACTGAAGAGCAGGACCCGCGGTTCCGGACGAGCCGTGGGTCCTCTTTTCTCTTACTCGTTTGCAGTGACTTAGACCAGACCTTCTGGCTGGGGCAGGTGGGAGAACGCAAGACCGGCCTCACCTCTGCTGAGGAACAGAAAAACACCCTTGGCCAATGCAGAGGCCCGGCAGTCAAAATAAAAGGTATTCGATTCCCGAGTCTAAGTCATAGTTGCTTGTCGAGAAACAAGAGGTACGCATCATGTACGCGGGCCTCATAATAGGAGCATTACTATTGGTTCTGTAGGGCTTGTGATGTGGGCGGCCCTGCGGAAGAAGAACTATATAACCTGGCGCAGCCACCTTCGGATTGTGCCCAACAGCCCCCTTCCCCAGCACCTTGATTGTGCCGTTGCTCTGGCTATAGCACTTCCTTGACTGACTGAGTGTGACCATGACAGGCCGCGCACCGCTGCGATTCGCGAAATGGTTCCCGACACTGGTTCATCCGCGAGTGATGATTCAGTGTGGAAGAGATTTCAGGCGTTCCGTCAGTCGGAGATTCTCCGAATAGTCGACCGGGCAATCGATGACCACCGGCACCTTACTGTTCAGCGCGTCGACGAGGATTGGTCGAAGCTCAGACGGTTCTGTCACTCGATAGCCAACGGCTCCGAAACTGCTCGCATAACGGACGAGATCGGGATTGCCGAAATCCACGGAAGAGGTCCTTCCGAAACGCACCTGTTGCTTCCAGCGGATCACTCCGTACCCATCGTCGCGCCAGACTAGGATGACCAGCGGCAATCCCAAACGAACCGCCGTCTCAAGCTCCTGGGAGTTCATGAGAAAGCCGCCGTCTCCAGTGACTGCAATCACGCGTCGTTCGGGACCCCACAACTTAGCGGCAATGGCGCCGGGTACGGCGATTCCCATCGCCGCGAAACCATTTGAAACAATGCAGGAGTTAGGAGCGTCGCACGGAAACATTCGGGACATCCAGAGCTTATGGGCCCCGACATCACAAAGTACAAGATCGTCAGGATTGAGCACAGCGCGCAGATCCCCTATCACATGCTGCGGCCGCAGAGGCCAGGAAGGCGCGCCGGCCAGTTCGGCCTCGAATCCCTCAATGATGGTCTTGCGGGCGCCTTGGGCCCATGGCAAATCGAAGGGCGTAAGCCCTGCGCCAATGTGTTCCAACGAGAGGCGGATATCTCCCAGCACCCCCACTTCGACGATGTAGTGCTCGTCGACTTCTGCCGGCGACACATCGACGTGCACGATCCGTTTGTCGCGACGGGAATTCCAAAAGCAGGGTGCGTATTCGACGAAATCATACCCGACGGCGATGACCACATCGGCCTGCTCCATGACGACCGCTGCATAATCCCGAGCCTGCAGACCGATCGTATAGAGGGACAATGGATCGCTATCCGGAAGCGCCCCCTTAGCCATAAAAGTATGCAGGACAGGAATTTGCAACTGACGCGCGAAGGATCTGACTGCTTCGTGCGCATGACCTCGAATCACGCCGTTCCCGACCAGAAGCACAGGCCGCTGTGTCCCGGCGAATGCACGGATCGCCCGAGCGACCTGGGCCGGTGAAGGGTCAGGTGTGACTGGAGCTTGAACGTGGAGCGGCTCCAACGCGGGGTCCTCACCGATCTGTTCCTCCGACACATCTTCCGGCAGCTCCAGATGAGTGGAGCCCGGCTTCTCCGTCTGTGCGATCTTAAACGCTTTCCGAACCGTCTCGGGAATGACCTCCGCCTTTGGGATCGAAGTGTTCCATTTGGTGACGGGCTTGAACATCGAGATGACGTCGATGTACTGGTGCGATTCCTTGTGTCGGCGATTCATCGAGACTTGCCCGGTGATGGCGACCAACGGGGCACGATCCAGATAAGCATCCACGACGCCGGTCAGCAGATTGGTGGCACCGGGTCCCAGCGTGGAGAGGCAGACTCCTGCCTTCATGCTGAGTCGTCCATAGACATCGGCCATGAACGCCGCCCCCTGTTCGTGCCGCGTCTCGATAAATCGAATGCGAGAATCCAGCAGGGCATCCATCAGCTCAAGGGTTTCCTCGCCCGGCAAACCGAAGACAACCTGGACGCCCTCATTCTCCAAGCAACGAACCAGCAGCTCTGCCGCCTTCATGGCACACACCTCCTCAACCTGACATGGCGAATCTGCCCAGGCCTGATATGAATGTTGCTGCGTAGGGCCGAGATCCCCTCTTTACCCATACTCCGTTGCATGGCGTTTATGACACCCGTTGAACCAAACTGCCAGGTGCGTCGTCGGAAGGAAAGAACCGGAACGATTCTACCTTTTCAGGCCCGCTTTGGTCCATGTTGACATGTGCTCCGCCGAGTTGATGAGACAGAATTGGCGCGATATCTCTGCGTTTGATCGCTTGCTCAGCCAGGCTTCGCACGCATCACGGAGCATGCGCGTATGGTGCAGTTGGCATCCGGCGATGCTGAGGTAATCTTCCAACTCCAGCATCTGCCGACTCATACTCACAGTATTCGAAGAATCTAGAGCCTCATGATTCTTGTGTCATAGGGCAAGACGACTCTCAGACTCGCCTTTCTGGCGCTTATCGAAGACGTGTCAATCACAGTTTCGTGAATATCAAAGATAGGGCATGGCGTTACACAAGAACTAAAACAATCCCGCGCGCGAACGAGACGGAAATGGTTCCGGGAACCTCTTCGCCTCCCACGATACGCCCATGGGATCAACCTGGACCACCGTCAGGGGATTCCTGCTTGGTTTGTCAGGACTCCGGATCCCCCCTTCCATCTTGCATCCTTCTAGCGATACCTAAGGTGCCCCTTTAGATCGTTCCACATGGCTTCCTGCCGTGTCGGCTTGTCGCCGAATAATACAGAGTTTAATGAAGAATTCTTCATGATCCCTTCATGGGCCGATCATGTGACGGAGCTACAGTGATACCAACGGCTGAGGACACAGGGACTTTCTGAAACCAAGAGCATTTCACATCAAACCAAAACCGGGAGGCTGAATCATGGAACGGAGGATGGATTCAGGAAAAGCAATGCGAAACGGAACTATGGCAGAAGGCGGGAGTGGACATGTAATTCAGCCCCTTCCCGCGAGCGAGCAGTTCTGCACGAGATCTTGCGCTCGTTGCGGGGGGCTGCTCGTGAATGAGTGGTACTACGACTTGAATAACACCGGCGAACACAGTGTCGAGACCCTCCGCTGCGTGCAATGCGGTCACCGTGTCGATCCCGTGATCTTGCGGAACCAAATCCGGCCACCGGTCGAAAGCCAACAAGTACGGCAGGTGAGGCAAAGGTACTCCACGAGGACAGTCATGTTGGGCGAACTCGCATGACCCACAACAACAACGGACATCACCCCAATAGGCACGGGACGTCGTTTGAGGAGGATGGAATGAAGGACGGAGATGATCGAGGGAACTTGTAGTCGATTGTATTGGTAGGCGGCGATATCTATACCAGGCCCTTCGGTGTGGTGCAACAGCTCATCAAACACCCTCTGACCGATCTAGGTGTGAACAAGCTTTAAGCGGACGGAAATACTCAACTCCAGAAGTCGCCAACGGTTAGAGACGGAATTCCGTTTGAATCTGAAAGGTCTTATTCATCGAGAGCTCGGGGAGGGGCTGACTGAAGAGGAGTTGGCCTCTGCCGTTGGGGTCTCTGTGCGGACGATTGCCAACATTCTGGTCGACGAGCTCCCGCACGACCCAGCAGTCTGGGAAACATTTGCGCGGTATTTTCGCATTCATGCTGATTTTCTACGATCCGGTGGCCCGCCACACTCAGAGGGACTGTTCGACCTCACAGAGAGCGCCCATCCCTCCCCCCTCGGCCCGATGAGGAAGGTGCCGCTTCTGAGGTGGGATCAGATTGACCAGATGGTTATGAGCGGAGAGGTGCCTCGTCTCATCCAGGCTGAAGCGCTGCTTGAAACAGACGTTCCAGGAAAGCGCACCTTCGCCGTACAGGTGAAGGACGACTCCATGCAGCCTCTCTTCAGCGAAGGCGAGATCATTTTCGTCAATCCCGATCTTCCCGGTGAGCCTGGCCAGTACGTGATGGTCGAGAGTGAGGACGGCCGCCCCGAGGGGGCCCTCGTACGGCAGGTCAAGGACATCGGGGGGCAGGCTATTCTTCATCCACTCAACCGACGGTATGAAGACCTCCCCGTGAGGAAAGATCAGCGTTTCTGGGGCCGGGTTGTGCGATTGCGAAAGAATCTTTGAAGAACAAGGGCGGTCGTGAAGACATGCAATATGAAAACCCTGAAGCCCTAGAGACTAACCGTTCAAATACGATGGGAAACGATAGTTCTGCGGCTCGAATCACTATGGAACTGGCTCCAGCAGCAATGGTCGCTATCCTCACTATGCTCTTCTTCACGCAACCCAGTCTCGCGTGGGGAGACGAACACCGAACGCTGCAGCTTCTGTTGGACAAAAGCATCATCACGCAACAGGAGTATGAACAGGCCGTCCAAGTGGAAGAACGCGAGCAGCAAGCGAACGAGGTCACGAAGAACGGCTTAGAGATCAAACTCGGGGGATTCGCCGAAGTCGATTTCATCGGGGACAATACACGAAGTTTTGAGGAAACCATTGGCAATCGTCCGGTATTGCGAAGCAATACGGTGGGTGGGGCAAACAACGTGTTTCAAGCCAGTGCGCGGAGCAGCCGGATCACGCTCGATGTGCAAGCCCCAGAGCGGGATCGCATCAAGAGCAGATTTTATGGAGCGCTCGATTTTCTGGGGAACGAACCGGCGGTCGGCAGCGCCGGAGTGTCTAATTTGACGTTTCAGACCAGCCCGGCTGCGCGTATTTTTCAAATGTACTTCCTGATAGAAAGTCCAGCGGTCGATGTGAAGATCGGACAGGATTGGTCGCGCTTTGGATTCATGTCTCAATATTCGAGGGGACAATTGTCCGTCTCGGCGACCCCGGCAAATATGTTTAATCGGTGGGTTCAGGCCAGCCTGTCTAAACAGCTTCGGTTGAACAACACCCTGTCCTTGACTCCCGTCTTCTCCGTGGAGCGGCCGCCACAGCCTGATGGTACCCTTCCTTCATTTGTTGCGGGAATTCAGGTCGCACATCACGGCCTGCAAGCGCCGTATACCGGTTCTTCGACAGGAGATATCTCGCTCAAACCGCTGAGCTTCCAAGTCAGCGGAGTCGGTCGAAGGCTCGAAGCAAATTCTGGAGGGCCGACAAATCCCGTCGGCGGGCAGCCAAATCTTAGCAGTCAGACGTACGTGACTGGCTGGGGGATCTCCGCGAGTTTGTTCATCCCGGTTCTCCCCTCACGGGATGGAGAGATAGGTCATACGGCCCATGTCGTAATGGAAGGTGTCACTGGAGCCGGGATCGCGGACTTTTTTAACGGACTGAGTTGGGGGGTCTGTAACCCTGTGTGCGGGACCTCAAGTTCGAATAGCGGATTTGGCGGGACGGCCTTCGGCCAGACCAACATCGATGCAGGTCTCGCTGCTGTCAACAATCAGACCGGTAAGTTCGAAGCGATTCGAACGACTTCGATGATGGCTCATGCGACGTACTATCTCCCCGATCAGGGAAAAACTTGGGTTGGAGGAGGCTATGGGACGATCTACTCTTCCAACGCGGGTGAAATGACCTGTACGGCGAGTGCAGCGTTCTGTGGCGGGGCGCTACGAACGTCGCAGGGTATCTATGTCCGTGATTCCACGTACTATGCGTACGCGTTCCACGATTTCACTCCGGAAATTCGAGCGGCTCTGATGACAAATTGGGTTCGCACCACCTATGCGGATGGGTTCAATGCCGAGAATCATCGCGTGCAAGTGACCTTTTTCTATCGATTCTAGCTGATCGAGGCGACAGCTGAATCGGGTGCAGATCACCCAAACGGTATTCGCTAATCAAGGTTTTGAACATAGCTAAGGTTTCGATGAGTTCCGTAACTTCGGTGTGGGTCTTCCCTCTTGGGCAGACACCGACCTACCTCGATCCGCAAAGCCAGGAGGCCGTACATGAAGTGGATGTCAGTGGTACGGATCTCCAGTTCTCTTCGGCCAGGCCACAGGGGGAATCCATCGGGAGCTTGGGAGGTGGAGTTGCCTTGAAGAAGTAGTTGACGAA
This sequence comes from Nitrospiraceae bacterium, assembly GCA_036004925.1. Taxonomy (GTDB): domain Bacteria; phylum Nitrospirota; class Nitrospiria; order Nitrospirales; family Nitrospiraceae; genus Palsa-1315. Next base: position 6,503 of record DASYRC010000011.1, read on the forward strand.
GACGGTGCGAGAGTCCGGAGACCGACTCTGAAAAGAGTACGTGAAACGTTGGAGACAACACACAATGACGAACTATCAGTATTTGATCTTGCCATGTGCGGGCTCCACCACACCGCCTCCCTAGTTACCTGATCATTTCATTTTTTGGCGATTTCAGAAATCAATGTTAGGCTTGCCCGCTTGTTCGGCTACTGAGCTTATAGCTTTTGGGGTGCGATGTGTATCGTTCCCTTGACCTGAATGGGACCATTAAGCGGTCTGCAAGGTTGTATGACTGTTATGAAAGGGAAAACGTGGTTTCGGTTCCTGCCTTATCTGGAAGTGTCTAGTCTGAGGGTTTCCAGTCTCTTCATGACGAGGCTCCACGGAAGCATAAAAGTTTGAGAGAAAATGTACCGGTAATACATTGTCTTCTCGGAATTTAACGTGCTAGCCAAAGGAGACTTCGTGATGCTTTTCCATTCCGTGTTTATTTTCCGTGCCGTATTAGGCTAACTTGTTGCCATGTTAGAGCGAAACGGCGTATCAATCACAGAGAGTCTGGATACTTTCCCCCCGGCAATCGCCACGCCTGTTCCCGATAAACTTCACCGCAGCCTGAGTGTCTGGAATAGCCTGACCATAGGCTTTGCGGTCGTTTCGCCGGTCGTGGGACTCTACGCCATCATTGGCGTGCAGACTGCGGTGACGGGGGGCGGCTGGTTTGCCGCGCTGGCCATCTGTCTGGTGATGCAGCTTTTGGTAGCCACTGTCTATGCTGAGCTGTCCTCGCAGTTTCCGATTGCGGGCGGAGCGTACAAGTGGGCACGACAGCTCGGGGGGGGCGCCACGGGACAATTTGCGGGAGTCATTTACATCAGTTCTACGATCGCCATGCTGACCACCACCGCCTATACCGGAGGCGTCTGGCTTGCCATTTTCTTTGGTTCGGGGGGTGGGGGAGGGTCCACCTTAGTGATGTGGGGCGCAGTATTTTTAGTGATCTGTACGGTGCTCAATCTGGCTCACATCAGTGTGTTCAAGCTGGTCATTACACTGGGTGTGTATGCGGAAATGGTAGGCTCGGTTGGCGTGGCGCTGCTGCTGTTTGTTTTTTTCCGGCAGCACACATCTTCAGAATTGTTTCAGCATCTGGGCACGGGCACTGCACCCAGCCAGATGGCCGCTTTTCTGGCTGCGCTCGCCATTGCGGGCTGGGCCTTCATTGGTTTTGATGCCTGCTCCACCATCGCCGAAGAAACCCATGAGCCCAAACGGATGGTCCCACGCGCGATCTTTTTTTCCCTCTGCATGGTGGGAAGTGTGGTGCTCTTCAACTCCGCCGCCCTGACATTGAGCTTCAACCGTGACACACTGGTGAATACGAGTGCCTCTTCTGATCCCATCACACCCGTAATTGCGAGTGGCTTCGGCGCGTGGGCGGAGAAACCTTTTCTGGCGATCGTCATGGTTGCGTTTCTTGCTTGCGGGGCATCCGTGGTGCAATACACGTCGCGTATTGTTTATTCAATGGCCCGCGAGGGCAACATGCCCGTTGCGCTCAGCCGGGTAACGGCGGCCAAGACTCCGCGCAATGCAGTCATCTGCGTTGTGCTGCTGGCGGGGCTCGGGTTGCTGTTCGGGCTGAATGATGGGGCCGTCGCTACGGTGCTTGCCTTCGGCACAGGCGGGTTGTACGCCATGTTCGTCATGACCACCGGGGTAGGGATCTGTACCCGCCTCACGGGCCGCTGGAACCCGGCACTTGGGGAACTGAAGCTGGGTGTGTGGGGGTTGGTGATCAATTTGGTGGCTTTCCTCTGGTCAGTGTTTGAATTCGTCAACATCGCCTGGCCGCGTGCCTACGCTGTGTCAGCCAATGCACCTTGGTGGCAGCTCTGGGCAGTACCTCTGGTATTGGGCAGCATTTTAGCTGTCACCACGCTGTATGTTCTGATGAACAAAATCCGCAGAAATTGAAAGAATTATTTTAGCGAAGAGCAAAACGTGGAGCGGTAAGACGCATTTATATGGGAAGAATGCGTTCCCGGAGGCTGCCATCGAAGCTAGAGGGGTCAGGAGTCTTTACTCAACAGCTCAAGAGCCATTTAAAACTCCCGACCTACTTACCTCGGCCATTCGTGCTTCTCACCGCCTTTTTCGGCTCGGCAAATGGCCGGAGCGCACCTGGCAGGCCAAAACGTCGCAAATCACGCGAGTGGAGATCAGGCTGGTGATCTCGGCCGCGTCGTAGGGAGGAGCGCACTCCACGATCTCAATTCCAGCGATAGGCTTGCTGTCCGCGATGATCTGAAGGAACTTCAGCACCTCGCGCGGCAAGAACCCGCCTGGTTCCGGCCAGCCGGTTCCAGGGACGAAGGCGGCGTCCAAACAATCCACGTCGAAGCTCAGCCAGACTGCGTCAGCGCCGTTCCACGCCACTTCGAGCGCACGTTTGGCGGCATTCTCAATCCCCATCTCCACGCAATCGGTGACGGTCATGATGGTGGTTTGGCGCTCACGCCCGACCTTCACACCGGGCCGGGGCGACTGCCAGCCGCCGATCCCAATCTGCACGAGATTTTTTGCCGGTACGTTGGGAAGGTTCGTCGCGTGAAACCAGGGTGTGGTGTGCATGCGTTCGTCGAGATCGGTATCTTGCGTGTCCACATGCCGGTCGAAGTGAATGATGCCGAGTTTGCCGCCATGCAGATGCTGGGCGACGCCCCGTACGGTCGCGAAGCCAAGGGAATGGTCGCCTCCGAGTACCACGGGAAACGCCCCACTGGCATAGACGTGCGCGACGGCCTTACTGACCTGATCGAACGTCTTTTCAATGTTGCCGGGAATGGTAAATACGTCGCCGAGGTCACACATCGAAATGGACTCCCGCAGATCCACGCCGAGCTCGAAACTATAGGATCCATACAGCGCCGAGATCTTGCGAATGCCTTGAGGGCCGAACCGCGTGCCGGACCGATACGTCGTGCCCCCATCGAACGGTGCCCCAAGAATGGCCACGTCGTACTGGCCGCATTTGCGTACGTCTTCAATGTAGGGTGCTTTGACAAACGTGTTAATGCCGGCGAAGTGGGGTAGTTCTCCCCGGCTGAATGTGGGAATCCGCCGATCTTTAATGGAATCTGCACCGGGTAGGCCAATTTCAAGACCCCGGGCTATTTCTTCTTCATACTTCGTGGTCGGCAACAGCGCTTCCGCTTCGACAGCGTATTTCGCCTCCGGACCATATTGGTTATGCAAGGGAACTTCGCCTCTGTATTTCCGTTCTTCAGCCAAGACCTCACCTCCTTAGCGCCCACACGATGAATTGGTTCTGAACGTTGCCCCCCAACTGCCGCGGTGGCGACATCTGTTGCTGAAATCTTCATTGCTGGAAACGCTTCCAAGGAGACTGAACTGGGTATGGGGGTGGAGTCCAATGAAGGACGAAACCATGGCGGGATTTTAGGAGGGCAGGGAAGGCGAAGTCAAACGAAGCCGGGCTCCCAGGTAGTTATAGCAAACTTGAATGGCCACGCTCTCATACCTCTGGATATCTACTCCCCAGAATTTTATATGGGATGCGCCTTCAGCTTATCTAAATACCAGCATTTGTATGGCGATTCGGTTGGTTGATTCTTGACGGAGTTAGTGGATCGGCTGAGAATACGGCCCGCGGGTTCTCCGATATGAATGTCAAAGAGCAGATTCATGATCGGTGTCTGTACACATACTGAAAGGAATTTTTCATGGCGAGGAACAAACCCACAGCAGGAAGGACGAAGAAACCCGGCGCTACGGCTCTTCCAACACGCAATGTGGTCCCCGATCGACTCGATTTGCGTGACAGGGTCTATACGCCGCCGGTGGCAGTGGTACCGGACTTGGCGTTTGAACCGATAGCCAAGATCCCGGTGCTCGATCAGAGGCAAACCAACGCCTGTACGGGATTCGCCCTGGCAAGCGTCGTGTATCTCTTGCAGCACACCGCGAAGCGCAAGCAGAAGGATTGTTGCGTGTCCCCATTCATGTTGTATTCGATGGCACGGCGTTATGATGAATTTCCCGGCAACCCAGACGTCGATACCGGATCAAGCCTGCGCGGTGCGATGAAAGGCTGGTACAAACACGGTGCCTGCTCGGACAGGCTGTGGACCTCGGAAACAATGCCGACAGGCCGAGTGACAAAGTCCGCAGACGACTGGTGGCTCGATGCCGTACAGCGTCCCCTCGGTGCATATTATCGCGTCGACACGCGGTCGGTCACCGATATGCACGTCGCACTCAATGAGATTGGCATTCTGTATGCCAGCGTTGTCTGCCACTCCGGCTGGGATGAAGGATTCACGAACACATCACACACCAAAGGCAGGTACTGGATGATTCCACGTCGCAAGGCAGGCCCCAGCGATGGTGGCCATGCCTTTGCGATTGTCGGCTACAACCAAAACGGGTTCATCATTCATAATTCGTGGGGGACTGGCTGGGGTACGAAAGGCCGCGCAGTCTTATCGTATGAAGACTGGCTCGACAATGCCATGGACTCTTGGGTGGCACAACTGGGTGTGGTTACCGAACTGCATCTGGAGATCGCACAATCCACGACGTTGCGTCTTGAAGCCGGCAAAGTGAAGCTCGCCAGCGAATCTTCGTTGCGCAAACGCGAGATCAACCCGTTCATCATCGACATGGCGAACAACGGCCGGCTCAGCAACACCGGTGACTTTCGTACACAGGAGTCCGACATCGAGGCACTTGTCACGCATCATCTCGGTATGGCACGGACAGTGTGGGGCTTGGGTAAGAATGATCCCGTGGATATTGCAATCTACGCACATGGCGGTCTCACGTCCGAGGATAATGCGGGAGAAACGGCAGCGAAATGGATTCCGACGTTATATGAACACAAGATTTTGCCTATCTTCCTGATGTGGGAAACCGACCTCTGGTCGACGCTCAAGGGGCGCCTTGAAGACGTCTTAGAAGGCCAGCCGCGTCCGACCGGCGGCTTGTTCGACAGAGTCAAGGATTGGTGGAATGAACGGCTGGAAAAGTTGCTGGCCGTGCCGGGAACGGCGATCTGGAGCGAGATGAAACAGAATGCGGACGCGATTTCCAATACGGCCGAAAGCGGAGGAATGAAGCTCTACAAGGCCTGCCAACAATCGCCGTACTTTGCTGATCTGTCCAAGGTGCGCCTGCATCTGGTAGGCCACTCGGCCGGATCGATCCTGCACAGTCATGTCGTTGATCGATTGGGACGCAAGGGCTGGAAATTCGAAAGTGTGAATTTTATGGCACCGGCGGTCCGCGTCGATCTTTTCGAGGAAACTGTCATCCCAGCCATCAAAAATGGCCAGGTCAAGCGCTACAATCAGTTCCATCTATCCGAAGATATGGAACAGAAGGATCCGACGTGCAAACCGATTCTTGGCTACAGCCGCTCACTGCTGTATCTGGTATCGCAGTCGCTCGAACAAGGACGAACGACCCCGATACTCGGTATGGAGAAGTATTTCAACGACAAGATTGCCTCGAAGAAATTGGGAAACGTCTCTGCCTGGGCTGCACCAGGCAGGGAATCGAAAAGCACGACGCATGGCGGATTCGACGACGACCAGGTGACGATGGCGAGTGTGATTGCGCTGATGAAGGGGAAAACATTCTAACAGAATGCTAAAAGAGTCGCTTTTCTCACCCGCCCGCCTTGAGGCTGCCAAGACAGTCTCATTGTCCACGGACGCGTCTGTTCCCATGAGGTGTTCTTGATATCCATAAGGCGTATCTCTCAGGACGATTGACGAAGGATCCATGGCACCTTTGAATCAATGGTCCGATGAATCAATGAATCAATTCATGCACCTGATGGCTTTTCACGAACGACGGATGAAGAGGACTGATTTTTCGACTATGCTGCGCGGTGTGCTCTTGTTGTCTTAAATGTGCGGGCCATTGAATTTCCACTGTGTCACAATAGTTTTCACACAGCCTGTTAGAGCCGTTCGCCGTACTTGCGATAGTGCTCTTTTTTAGCTTGGTCGATCCACCTGTCCCGCTTAATCCGGTCGGGGGCGGTGTAGAGTTTCTTCGCGACCCTGGCGATATCCTCCGGCTTCCAGCGCGCAATCTGCGCGAAGGTGTGCATTCCCATCCTGTTCAGGGTCCGCGCAAAGACGGGACCGATCCCGTGAATCTTCTTCAGGTCGTCTTTTTGTCCGTTTTTCGCCGCTTTCGCCTGGTCCATCTGCAGGCTCAGTTGGTTTCCATTCTTACGGATCTGGCGTGGCACCACGGCCCCCCCATCGGTCTTGACGCGGAGTGCGGCCCGCACTTCAACCAGGCGTTTCCTGAGACGGCTGATCTGCTCTTCCTTTTCTCCCACCACCTTCACCTGGCCCGCCAGGTCCTGCTGGTGCGTTTCGAGTTCTTGAATCTGGTGTTGCAGGACGTCGATCCGTTTGTCTCGCTCGTGCAGGAGTTGTTCATCGCGGAGGAGCTGGGCTTGGAGTTGGTCCTCTGCCGCGAGCTGTTTTTGTAACCTTGCGATCTGTGCTTCGTGCTGCGTAAGGGCGTGGGCATATTTCGTCTCCCACTGTGTCAGTGATGCCTCTCGCTCCTTCAGCTGCGGCTGGAGACGTTCGAGTTCGCCGATGCGCCGGTCTCGTTCGGCCAGTTGACTGTCGAGTTGGTGCAGTGCAGCTCGATGCTCGGCGTCTTTCCCGGTGAGTTGCACCTCCAGCCAATGCACGCGTCCTTGGGCGGGCTCCATCTCCAATACCTGGGCGCGGAGCCGTTCGAGTTGCGCAAGGCTTCCTTCGGCCTCTGTCAGCCGGTTCTGCAGGTCGAGAAGTTCCTGTTCCTTCACTTTGATTTCCTGCTGCGCTGCGGTACGCCCGGCGTTGGCCTGTTGGGCTTCTTGTGCGTAGGCGGCCATCGTCGCGTCGCTGTCGTGATACCGCTGCAGCGAGGCTTGCTGTTCGAATTCCAATGCCGCCACGCGTTGCGTGGCGGCATTGAGTTCTTCTTGAACGGCACGGAGCCGCTCGGTGGATGAGGCGAGTTCCTGTTGCGCCGATCGTGCGAGCGCTTCCGACGCGGCGAGCTTGCTTTCATAGGTCGGCACTGTCGAGGCCGTGGCCTCGAACTCGAGTTGGGCCAATTCCAGCGCCTGTTCCTTGATCTGTAAGGAAGTGGTGACGTCGGCAATGTGTTGATTCAGCTTGCTGACCGATAGGCGCCGTAAGAACCAGCCGGTAATTCCGCCGATGCCTGCCGCGACGAGGAGACATCCCAGCATCTGGCCGATGAGAATAGTCATAGGTCACCAACTCCTTTCACGCGCAATTCGATGCGACGGTTGTGCTGGAAGCCGGCCCGCGTCTCCGCCACCGACAGCGGTCGCGAGGCGCCATAGCCGACGGCGGTGAACTGGTTGGTCAGGCCGTGGCTGATGAAATAGTCCCGCACGGCTTCAGCGCGACCGCGGCTGAGTTGAAGGTTATAGTCCGGTGCGCCGTACTTGTCCGTATGACCGCCAATCTCAATGGCCGTGTGGGGGGCACGACGTAATAGGGCGATCAGCTGGTCCAGTGTGGCGCGACCAGGGGGGGGTATCGTCGTGGTATTGGATTCAAACTCGATGGAGGCGTGCGAAAGGATCTCATTCAATTTTTTCTGGAGCGAGAAGGAGGAAGACGGGGACTGTGCCGTCAGAATATGATCTTCCAGTTCGAGCCCCGTCTGAGTAAGGGAGGCAATCTCTCGCAGCACGGTGGCTTTGGCACGATCGCTGTCGACCTGGCCGCTGAGGACAATCGAGTGCCCGTCGATGATGATGGAGCCGTGTTCTTTCATGTGACCTAAGACGGGGAGGACCGTGGAAACATTGCCGGCCCAGGTCGCAGGTCCCACTCTCGGATCCACTGCCAACTCATCGATTACGCGGCCAGGCATTGCTCCATAAAGTTCCTGCGCTCGCTGAAGGATTGCGGCCTTGCTGCTCTCACTGGGGAGTGCGCCACGGAGGGTCAGCGTCCCCTGCTCCAAACTCGCATGAAAGGTGGCCGGGGAAAGCGACGCCGGTGTAGATGGCGTGGGAAGATGGCGCGGGATGCAGACTACGCCAAGAAGAGCAAGTGCGACCGCGCCTGCGACTAGAATCGCGCTGCGCCTCATGAATCAACTCTCAGGCGGGAAGGTGGCTGATAAGCCCCTGTGACCCTATCATACTGCGTGGGCTCATGCCAGACAGGATTTCTGGCCTATCCAGCATGATCCAGCCGGGTGGCCCGGGGTGAGATGGATGATCGGGCTTAGCAGGCTGCGGTAAAACCATTTCGGCATTGCAGAACTTCGATGGCTTGCACGTCTGGAGCAAACCCTGGTCTGTTTGGTTATCTGGTCTGTCTGGTTCATCTCATGCAACAAAACAAGACAAAGCGACAGACCAAATGAGGAAGACAGGCTGGCGGACTTTTTCAGCATCCTGCTAGATGTGTGGGGATTTCATCCCTCTTGTAAGGTGCACATTCATTTGTTATTCTTCGCCTCGCCTTCCGACTCACGTAACATCTATCGATCGTCTTCCAAGGAGTCATCTATGGCCGGCATCAAGCGGGCATTAATCAGCGTGTCAGACAAGACCGGCGTGGTGGAAATGGCGAAAGGGCTCGCGGCGCTGGGGGCCGAGATCCTCTCGACCGGAGGAACTGCAAAAGCCTTGCGAGAGGCCGGTGTAAAGGTGACCGATGTGGCGGCCTACACAGGTTCACCAGAAATTCTCGACGGCCGTGTCAAGACACTACACCCCAAGATTCATGGCGGCTTACTGGGGCGGCGCTCAGTGCCTGCCCATGTCGAGCAGATGGAGCAGCATGGGATTGGACCCATCGACGTGGTCGTGGTCAACCTCTATCCCTTCGAGGCCACGATCGCGAAGCCCCACTGTCCCTTTGAAGAGGCCATTGAAAATATCGATATCGGTGGGCCGTCGATGCTGCGCTCCGCAGCCAAGAATCACGAAGATGTCCTGGTAGTTGTAGATCCGACCGACTACCAGCGCGTGCTCGATGCGGCAAAGGCTGGTACAGTGTCGCACGAGTTGCGGCGGGAGTTGGCGATGAAGGTGTTTCAACACACGGCGCGCTACGACAGTCTGATCGCCGCGTATCTTGAGAAACAGGTGCACGGCAGTGAGGTCAAGTTTCCCAAAGTATTGTCCTTGCAGTTCGAACGGGCAGCGATGCTCCGCTACGGGGAAAACCCGCATCAGCAAGGGGCCTTCTATCGAGAGATGCATTCGTCTGAACCTTCCGTATCGCGTGGGAAGATCCTGCACGGCAAGGCAATGTCGTATAACAATTTTCTCGATGCGAATTCGGCGCTCGAGCTGGCGAAAGAGTATGCCGAGATTGCGGTGGCCATTATCAAGCACAATAATCCCTGCGGCGTGGCGCTCGGCGCGACGCCGGTCGAGGCCTATGTGAAGGCCCGGGTGACCGATCCCACCTCGGCGTTCGGCGGCGTGATCGCATTCAATCGCCCCGTGGATCTGGCCGCGGCGAAGGAAATCACCTCCACGTTTGTCGAAGTGGTCATCGCGCCTGGATTTGCGGACGATGCACTCGCAGAATTGAAGCGCAAGAGGGATCTTCGTTTGCTCGATGTCGGGCCGCTTACGAACGTGAAGCAAGAGGGCTTCGATCTCAAGAAGTTGGTGGGCGGCTTGATCGTGCAGGATCGGGATTTCGGTGTCTTGACCGATCTGAAGGCGCTCAACGTACCGACCCTGCGCAAACCGACGGACGAGGAATATGCTGCCTGCGCGTTTGCCTGGAAGGTGTGCAAACATGTAAAGTCGAATGCGATCGTCTATGCAACGCCGGGGCAGACGGTGGGAATCGGCGCCGGCCAGATGAGCCGGGTCGATTCCGTGAGGCTTGCGGTGATGAAAGCCCAGATGCCGATCAAGGGGTGCGTGATGGCGTCGGATGCATTCTTTCCCTTCCGAGATGGATTAGATGCCGCCGCGCAAGCGGGGATCACGGCGGTCATTCAGCCGGGCGGCTCGATTCGTGATGCCGAAATTATCAAAGCTGCAGATGAACAAGGGGTGGCAATGATTATGACGGGCATGCGCCACTTCCGTCACTAACGGATGTTCAGAACGACTCTCCAGCGTCGTTCTCGCCTTGGCAAAATTCTCAACGGAGCCCATCGGGGAAAGAGCTGCTCTGCAGTTCGGGACGGGCAGGTGAGAAGGCTACGCCTCCGGTTTTACCTTCGCTTACGGTCTTGGTGGAAAACCGTTTGAACATCCTCCGAAGAAAGACTACAAGCTGAAGGCTATCCCGTGAAAATTCTCGTCGTTGGCAGTGGGGGACGCGAGCACGCCATGGTGTGGAAGCTCGCGCAAAGTTCTCGCCTGCCCACACTCTACTGCGCGCCGGGCAATGCGGGGATCGAATCAATCGCGACCTGCGTGCCTGTGAAAGCAGACGATATTGCCGGGCTGAAGAAATTCGTACAGTTGGAAAGGATCGATCTGACGGTCGTGGGACCGGAAGCCCCGCTTGCGCTGGGCATTGTCGACGAATTTCGCAAATCCAAGCTGAAAATATTTGGACCGACGAAGGGCGCCGCCCGCATTGAAGCCAGCAAAGTCTTCTCCAAAGAGATCATGGCCAGCGCGAAGATCCTCACGGCGAAGGCGCAAATCTTCGATCAAATCGCTCCAGCTTTGACCTATGTTGCTTTACATGAACTTCCCGTGGTGGTGAAGGCTGACGGACTTGCGCAAGGGAAGGGTGTGATGGTCGCGGCGACGCGTGAGGAGGCGATGCAGGCTGTCCGCGATTCGATGGAGCATGCGGTGTTTGGTCAGGCCGGTAGGCGGGTGTTGATTGAACAGTTCCTCGATGGCGAGGAACTGACGATCATGGCCTTCACGGATGGCCGGACGGTAGTGCCGATGCTGCCGGCGCAAGATCATAAACGAGTCAGGGAAGGCGATGCGGGACCCAACACGGGGGGCATGGGCGCCTATTGCCCTGCGCCGCTTGGCACCACGGCGCTGTGCGAGCAGGTCTCCCGACAGGTCCTCTATCCCGCCGTCGAAGCCCTGTCACGTATGGGTTGTCCGTTTCAGGGCGTCCTGTATGTCGGTCTCATGGTTGTGAAAGGGACGCCGTACGTCTTGGAGTTCAACGCCCGCATGGGGGATCCGGAAACGCAGGTCGTGCTCCCATTACTCAAGACCGATTTGTTGGAGGTGATCGAGGCTGTGGTCGAACATCGGCTCGATCAATTGACCGTGGACTGGCATGATGAAACCGCAGTGTGTGTCGTCATGACGTCGGGAGGGTATCCCGGGGCCTATCAGACCGGGCGTCCGATTCACGGATTGCCGACTACGACTGATGCGACGGCTATGGTGTTTCATGCAGGGACGGCACGAATCGGTACCGAAGTGGTGACGGCCGGAGGCAGGGTGCTGGGAATCACGGGACGCGGAAAAACTCTGGCAGATGCGCAAGCGGAAGCCTATCGCGTGACCAAGTCGATTGCATTTGATGGCGCTCACTATCGGACGGATATTGCACATCGTGCGCTCTCACGCCAGGTGTAGTGCAGAAGGGGGCTGATGGTTCTTACCATGGCTGCGATCGAGCGCTACGCTGCTTCCACCCTTCCGGTGCTTGCTGAACGGGTGTGTCGTGTGCTCGGGGAGAGTGGGCTTATCGCCCTGCCGACGGAGAGTTTCTACGGGCTTGCCGTGGCTCCGTGCGACGAGCAGGCGCTCGCAAGATTGAGGCAGGTCAAAGGCCGGTCGGAGGGAAAACCGATTCTCTTGCTGATCGGAGCTGGGTCTCAGTTGGAGCCGTTCGTTCGAAGCATCCCGCCTGCGGCCACTGTATTGATGAACGCCTTCTGGCCCGGCCCTCTCACAATAGTATTCCCCGCGGCGGTTGGACTCTCCGATGCGGTAACTGCGGGGACTGGCTCTGTCGGCATCCGTTTCAGCGCCTGGCAGCCGCTGGTTGATCTCTTGCGTCGAGTCGGGCCCGTAACCGGCACCAGTGCGAATCGTGAGGGCAAACCGCCACCCAGGACGGCTGAAGAAGTCCAGCACAGCCTGGGAGACGTGCTCGACCTGATCATTGATGCGGGACCGACCACCGGCGGACGACCTTCCACAGTCATCGATATCCAGGGCCCGATCCGAATCATTCGCGATGGAGCGATCGAACGAGGTACCATTGCGGCACAGTTAGCCGCTCATGGTCTGCATTTCGAAAGGGATAGCCCGTGAAGTTGACTGTGTCGTTCACACTGAAAGGAGAATGCCGATGACTCGAACAGTGATGGTGCGTAATCTTGTTGCGGTGGCGGCCATAGTGATCGTCTCGGTGGGTCTGTCCGGGTGCGATTACTGGCCCCCGGCACTCCAAACACAAATAGAACAACTCCGCTCCGAGCTGCAGAGTGTGACTCTGGAAAAGACTCAGCTACAGAATCAATTCGCCTCCTTTGCGAAGGTGAAAGACGACTTGCAGGCGCAAGTGGATGAACTCTCTCGGGCAAATCGCGATAAGACGACCATGATCAATGGTTTGCAAAACAGTTTGGCGGCAGCACAGGAACGGCTGGCGAAGTCGGCGAAAGTTGCAACACCGAAGGCCGGCGCAGTCAAGCCATCCGCAAAGGTTAGGCAGAAGGCCCCGGCCAAGAAGAAATCCTCGGCCAAAGCCACAGTTGCGCGTTAGCGCGCCTGCGGTTCCGCTGTCTTCTTGGTGGTGGAAGAGGATGGTGCGGCTGTCGCTGTGTTTGAGGTGTTTGAGGTCGTGCTCGACGGGGTGCTTGCCGGCACGGACGAAGGGGGAGAAGCTGGAGTAGAGGGAGCCGTAGATGTCATCTGGTCGGACGTGCTTGGTGCCGTCTCTTTCTTTTCCTCAGTCTTGGGTGCAGGTTCTTCATTGCCCGACGAAGGCTTCATTTTGTCGGAGTAGTCCGTCACGTACCACCCGCTGCCTTTGAACATGATGGCGGGCGATGAAATAAGTCGCTGTACGTGCTTCCCGCAACGCGGACAGGTGGTGAGGGGGTCGTCCTTCATGCTTTGTTTGACTTCAAACCTATCTGCGCAGTCGTCACATTGGTACTCGTAGATTGGCACGATTCGTTTCCTCCTGCTAAAACTGAAATCTGATGTCATTTCGCTGATGGGGCCCTCACAACGAGGGACCGCACTCTAGCAAGCTGCGGTAAAACTCTGTGGGCACGCCAAAATTTCACTGGTCTGCGCGTCTGGGATAACAGGCATACAACACGCAGGATGCCCAAAAAGGCCGTCCAGCGAGGCTGCAGCGAGCGAAGAGGCGAGGCGTACGCTTCGGTACGTTGAGCCTCTGAGCGAAACGAGAACACCGCTGGAGGACTTTTTCAGCATCCTGCTAGGTGAGCTGCTTGAATGCTGCATCGAGGCGATCCATTCCCCGGACGATCATCTCCATGCTGGTCGCATACGACAAACGAATATGCTGAGTGCTTCCGAACGGCTCGCCGGGAATCACAGCGACCTTGAATTCCTGCAACAGGTAGTTTGCAAGATCAGTCGGAGTGAGGATCGTTCCGCTTGGGCTCTGCCTTCCGAACAGCCCACTCACATTCGGGAACGCATAAAATGCTCCGGTGGGCATTCGGCAGCGAATGCCGGGCATCGCATTCAGGCGCTCGACCATGACGCGCCGTCGTCGATCGAACTCTGTCACCATCTTTTCTGTGAATGCATCACCTTCGCGCAAGGCCGTGACGGCAGCCTTTTGGGAAATGGAACAGGGGTTTGACGTACTCTGGCTTTGAATGTTCGCCATGGCGGTCAACAGGTCTTTTGGGCCGGCAGCATAGCCGATCCGCCAGCCGGTCATCGCATAGGCTTTGGAGACACCGTTGATCACGATGGTACGGGCTGCGACCTCCGGTCCTAGGGAAGCAATGCTCGTGTGGGTCGCCCCGTCGTAGAGGATTTTTTCATAAATCTCATCTGAAATCAGAAGGAGATCCCGACGCAGAGCCAGCTCAGCAAGGCGTTCGAGCGTCCGCGGATCATAGGTGGCTCCCGTTGGATTGCCAGGGCTGTTAATGATGATCGCCTTGGTGCGTGCGGTGATGAGCCGTTCCAATTCATGGTCATCAATGGCATACCCTTCTTCTTCACGGGTTGGCAATAAAATCGGCGTGGCGTCGTTCAGCAGGGTTTGGTCGGCATAGGAGACCCAATAGGGAACAGGAATGATGACTTCGTCACCAGCTTCAAGGAGCGCTTCAGCAAGGTTGTAGAGCGAATGTTTGGCGCCACAGGAGACCAGTACTTGAGATTTCTCGTACCGGAGCCCTTGCTCCGCCAGCAGTTTGTCGATAATCGCTTGGCGCAGTTCATCAATGCCCGATGAGGGCGTATATTTTGTAAACCCGGCACGAATTGCGGCTTCTGCGGCAGCTTTCACTGGTTCGGGTGTATCAAAGTCCGGTTCTCCGGACGAGAAATCGACGACGTCGATTCCGTGTGCTGCCATCGCCTTTGCGGTTGCGGCCATGGCTAAGGTAGGGGAGGGCGCAATTCTCCCTGCTCGTGCAGCAAGCTTCATGTTTTCAAACTCCTGATCCGTTCCTGCAGTTGGCGTGCAACATCGGGGTGCAGAAATTCTGTGAGCGCGCCGCCGTGGGTGGCCACGTCTTTAATGATGGTAGACGATAAATAGGAATATTCTTCGCTGGGCATCAGAAACACGGTCTCAACCTGTTTGGCGATTTTGCGATTGATGAGGGCCATCTGAAATTCATGTTCGAAGTCCGAGATCGCCCGGAGGCCACGGATAATCGCATGGGCACCGTATCCCTGGACATAGTCCACAAGTAAGCCGTCGAAGTGGGTCACTTCGACCTGTTTCATCTCCTTCATCACGATTCGGATCATCTCCAGCCGCTCGGTCAGGGTGAAGAGTGGATGCTTGGATGGATTGGGTGCGACGGCGACGACCACTTTATCGAACACGCGCAAGCTTCGGGTGATGATGTCGGTGTGTCCGTGGGTAATGGGATCGAAAGTTCCTGGATAGATGCCAATTTTCATGATGCGGTCGATTCTGTGGTGGACAAACCGTACAGATAGAGTGTGGTATCGCCATACACATAACGCCGCACGAGCGCGGCATGGTCGATCGATGCAGGCATTTCAGTGCGTGAGTCTTGTTCGATAATCACGGCGGCATGCTCCGACAACAGCCCGGGTCTCCAGGCATGGATCAGGATGTTTAACTCATCTAGAGCGGCATACGGCGGATCCGCAAAGAGTATGTCGTAGGGGCCACCCCACCAGTCCTTCCGCTCAAGGAATGTGGCTGCCTGTCCCTCACGAACCCGCGCTCGATCTAGCAGCTGACAGGCCCGTAGATTTTTCCGCAACAGCTGCAAGGCCTTAGGGTCTGGCTCGACAAAGGTGACAGTTGAGGCTCCGCGGCTTAGCGCTTCAATCCCGACGGCTCCCGTGCCTGCATACAAGTCAAGAAAGCGACTCCCTGACACCTGGGTTCCGAGAATCGAAAAAAGGGCCTCCCGAACCTTGTCTGATGTGGGACGCAGCACAGTCCCTTGTGGCCCACTCAAGCGTCGACCTCGGTGGGATCCGGCAATGACACGCATACATTAAGGTGAGAGACATTTCTGGAGTGTCTGACTCTAACACAGCGTTTTTGAAGGGGTCAAGATAAGTGCGGCTGAAGCGAGGTGTGATCTTCTGTTGTGGAGCCGGCGTGTGAGCGGGAGGGAGTGGAACGAGACCAATGGAAGTATTTTGACGACCTTGGAGCCTGTGGCTATAATGCCGCCTGGTGATTCGGCGGCATAAGACGCGAGCGACAGGGCATCAGTGCGGCAATGTCGACCATCAGTGGCGATCGAGAGGCTCGACCAGTATCGAAACGAAGGGCACTTATTCTAGGGAGTCGCCATTGCCTGGGGCTTGCGAGCGGCCAAGCTCTTCCGCCGATTATTTGAAATAGTGCGATCAATAATCGCGCCGCAGTTGATGCATTTCCAGGCGTAGAAAATTAAAAAGAAATCGGAGAACCGCTCGAGCATCATGAGACCTTTACACTTCGGACATTCCATTGAATCCTCCCAAGGTTGCTGTGTACTGCTGCAGGCCCTACAAAGCAAGTACTGCACCAATATGTCGCTGTACGTAATTTCAACAGTTTAAGGGGTAAGTATTTGTTAGGAAGTGCCAAACGAGGGGGCTATCGCTAGTACAAAAACGTTCAGAGTGTCAATTTTTTGTGCGGGGAGGATGAATGGCTAGCAAGAAAGGAGGGCAAGGCATCGCGCAATGGCCTGAAACGGAACGGCCGCGCGAACGACTGTTGACCCAGGGGCCACAGGCGCTCACCAATGCCCAACTTCTGGCCATTCTTCTTCGAGTCGGTCGTCACGGGTCTTCAGCTGTGCAAGTCGGAATGGATATCCTGGATCGACTCGGGGATGTGACTGGACTTGCACAATGCGGAATCGAAGAACTCTGTGCGGTTCCAGGTGTGGGGGAGGCGAAAGCGGCCCAACTGAAGGCAGCCCTTGAGTTGGGGAAGCGTGCCCTCGCTGGTCCGCTGACCAAAGGAACCAAAATCACATCCAGCCGTGATCTCTTCACCCATTACCATCCGACCTTGCGCGACCTGCGTCACGAGGTCTTCAGAGTCATTTTGCTGGATGCCAAGCACGCCATCATGCGCGACGCGACAGTATCGGAAGGCAGCTTGACGCTCAGCATTGTCCATCCACGGGAAGTCTTCACACTCGCGGTAAAAGAATCCGCGGCGGCAGTGATCTTCCTACACAACCATCCCAGTGGTGATCCGACGCCGAGCCAGGAAGATCGTCTCCTGACGGCGCGATTGGTGTCGGCAGGGGAGGTACTGGGCATTCGGGTCCTAGACCATCTCGTTATCGGGGATGGACGGTATGTCAGCTTTGCCGATCAAGGTTGGCTGACAAACCATGGTGCCGACGCGTGAACGAAAGGGGAGTTGCAGCGATGTAAACAGGTTATTTCATTTCCGGAAGACAAGACCGTCTTTCGGTTATTTTGAGGAGGGCCCCATGAGCGAGCTACGCAGGGAGTCACTCAGAAATGTGGTCTTGATCTCCAGTGCCGGTGCCGGGAAGACTTCGCTGGCTGAGGCCATGCTCTTTGCCGCCGGCGCTGTTCCCCAGCTCGGGTCGATTGCACAAGGCACGACGGTCTCAGACTTTGAGCCGGAGGAATTGCACCGGCGCAGTTCCGTCAGTACCAGTCTCCTCCGTTGTTCCTGGAATCACACCATCATCAATCTCGTCGATCCCCCCGGTGCGCTGAGCCTGCTCGGGGAGACGATTATGGCGTTGCGAGCGGTGGACGCTGTGATCCTGGTGGTAGGCATCTCGTCGGGGATTCGGAGCGAACTTGTCAGAGTCTGGTCTCGCGTCACAGCGCTCGGCTTGCCCTGTCTAGTGTTCCTCAACGAATTGAACAATGACCATGTCTCCCTCGACGGGGTAGTCGCCATGTGTCAACGAGATCTTGGGATTATGCTATTGCCGATGTCACTGCCCTATGGCAGTGGCACCCAGCTTGACGGCGTATTGGACCTTGTTCAGCAACGCGTCGTTACTTCGCGCAAAGAGGTCCCCACGATTCAGCAGTTGCCGATACCGGATAATGAGCGGACGGTGGTGGGGGACGCATTGAAGCGCGTTCAAGAGGGGGTGGCCGAGCATGACGACCGATTATTGGAACAGTATCTTGCCATGGGTGAGCTGACGCAGGAGGATCTGATCAATGGGCTTCGCCTTGGCGTCCAGACCCGCACGATTGTCCCGCTCTATAGCGGGTCCGCTATAAGGAATATCGGGATTGTTCCGCTCCTCAACGCGATCGTCGACTTGTTGCCATCGCCGATGGACCGCGCAGCGAAGACTCCGCTGGAAGGCCTGCGTCCAGATACGGGAGAGCTGGTGAGCCGCCGTGCCGCTCACGAGGACCCCTTTTCAGGGGTTGTCTTCAAGACGCTGATTGATCCGTTTGTCGGACGACTATCTTATCTGCGAGTTCTGTCGGGGGTCCTTCACGCAGATTCGACGGTCTTCAACAGTTCTCGGGGCAGCAAAGAGAAAAGCGGGCATCTCTATACGCTGTTGGGGAAAAAACACACGGCCGTGCCTTCGGCCGGCGCAGGGGAGATCGTGGCCATTGGGAAGCTCAAAGATGCGCAAACCGGCGACACGCTCTGTGACGAACAGGCTCCGATCTGTTATCCGAAGACGGTACTTCCGCGGCCTGTGCTGTCCTTTGCCATCGAGCCGAAGTCCAACGCCGATATCGAGAAAATCAGTCTCGGGCTGCATAAGTTGATCGAAGAAGATCCGACGCTCGAATTTTCGCGGCAGGCCGACACGAAGGAAATGGTTTTAAGCGGGATGGGCCAGTTACATATCGATCTCGCGCTCGAAAAATTGCGCCGGAAATATGGTGCGGAAGTGGTGCTTCATATGCCGAAGATTCCCTACCGTGAAACCGTTCGCGCCACGGCACAGGCGCAGGGGAAATATAAGAAGCAAACTGGAGGGCATGGCCAGTACGGTGATTGCTGGCTGGAGCTCGCACCTCTACCGCGCGGAGAGGGGTTCAAGTTTGAGAACAAGGTCGTCGGCGGGGCCATTCCACGCAACTTTATTCCGGCGGTGGAGAAAGGTGTGGCCGAAGCCATGCACCACGGGAGCCTGGCGCGGTTTCCTGTTGTCGATTGCCGGGTGGCGGTCTACGATGGGTCGTACCATACGGTGGATTCTTCTGAGATGGCGTTTAAGATCGCCGCATCGATGGGGTTCAAGAAGGCGCTGGAGGCGGCCCATCCCGTCTTGTTGGAGCCGATCATGACGGTGGAGGTCGAGGCGCCGGCCGATCATATCGGTGGTGTGATCGGGGACTTGAATGCGCGCCGAGGGCGAATTCTCCACGTGGAGGCGAAAGACCAGACTGAGCAGATTACAGCCCTTGTTCCAATGGCAGAGCTGCTCACCTATGCCACGACGCTGAATTCGCTCACGGCAGGACGTGGCAGTTATGCAATGGAATTCGCACGATATGATGAAGTGCCGCGCGAGCTTGCGATTCGAGTTATTGAGGCGCACAAAGTGGAGACTCTCGCTGAGGCGCATTGATCGATCAGGGGTCGGTCGATTTGAGCACCACGTAGAATGCGCGACTTTCTCTCAGCACACGAAGCAGGACGGTTTCGCCTCGTCGGACCTTGGAGAGCGCGCTGCTGAATTCACCGACCGATCCCACATCGACACGGTTCACTTCCTTGATGAGATCGCCTTCGTGAAGGCCCTCCGATTGGGCGAGGCTTCCGGACTCCACTTTGCTAATGAGCACGCCCCGGCTTTCCCGCAGCTTGAATTTATCCGCAAGGCCCGGCGTCAGATCTTGCACATCGAGGCCTAGCTTGACTTCAGTGCGTGCCTGGGGAAGCGAGGTGATCACGGCGTGGTCTCGGCGTTCAATGAGGGCGACGTCCAACACCAGGCGATGCTGATCCCGGACGATCTCAACCTTGACCATTGCACCCGGGAGCAATCCCGCCACGACGCGAGAAAGCCGGTTCGGCGTGTCGATCACGGTGCCGTCGATACGGGTCAGGATATCACCGGGTTTGATGCCGGCTGCCGCAGCCGGGTCCTTCTCGAAGACTTCGTTGACCAGTACCCCTTCGCCTTCGTTGACGCCGAACTTGCGTGCCAACTCCGCCGTGAGCGGTTGAATGCCGACGCCCAGCCAGCCTCGTGTCACCCGTCCCTGCGTCAATAATTGCTCTATCACTTGCTTGGCCATGTTGGAGGGAATCGCAAAGCCGATCCCTTGGGCGAAGTTAATGATGGCGGTATTGATACCGATGATTTCGCCGCGCAGATTGAAGAGCGGGCCGCCCGAATTGCCGGGATTGATCGAGGCGTCCGTCTGAATGAAATTTTCGTAGCGCGAGAGATTGATGTTTTCCCGGCCGATCCCGCTGACTACGCCGAGCGTGACCGTCCGATCGAGTCCGAAAGGATTCCCCACGGCGAGCACCCATTGTCCGACGCGCACGGCCGACGAATCCCCGAATTTCGCGCTCGAGAGGGGATGATCGGCGGTCACCTTGAGGACGGCTAAGTCTGTATCCAGATCCTTACCGACGACCTGCGCAATCAGCTTGGACTTATCGGAAAAACGAACCTCAATTTCCGTCGCGTCGCCGAT
The DNA here is from genome assembly GCA_036004925.1 of Nitrospiraceae bacterium. Taxonomy (GTDB): domain Bacteria; phylum Nitrospirota; class Nitrospiria; order Nitrospirales; family Nitrospiraceae; genus Palsa-1315. The sequence goes on from DASYRC010000011.1 coordinate 26,814, forward strand.
GACATGGTTGTTCGTGATGATGTGTCCGTCAGGATCGATGACGACACCGGACCCTGATCCTGAGGCATTGGGAAGCCGCTCTTGAGACAATTCACGTCCCCGTCCTGCTCCGGACAAGGGAATGAGATTCACCACGGAGGGTTTTGCCGATTCGGCCAGGTCGGTGATGACCATTTGGATATCTTCCAGCATGCGGAGGCCCGGCGAGTCGTTGGATTGTGGTGCGGTGGACTCACCGGCGGCGACCGAGAGGATATTGAGCCAGGCCAAGAACACAACGCTGATGAGGATTTGTAGCATGCGCATCATCCTGTACCCCTTGAAGCGATTGTACCTCATGGAAGGCGAAGAAGCCTACTCGCCCTCATGATTCACGCAGACTAGCCTGCATTATTCATGACGGTTCGTCGCGAAATCACCCGAAAGCGCGTTCCTCGTGAAGCGTATCTCCTATCTCGCTTATGACGAAACAGACATACTCTTTCCGTCCTGCGCTTCACGTTTTACGAGCGACACTTCACGCGGAAGACGGGCGAATCCGCGATTGGAGCAATACCGTTCATGAGTAATGCGGGCTAGGGCGGCTTGCAGGGTTGATTTACGTCCCTTTGGCGTTCCGGGCTTGGGTGAACTCTGAGGCGACCTGCGCGAGATCTGCCTGCAGTCCGATCATAACCAGGACATCATCGACCCGGAGCACAAGGGCATCGTCGGGCGGCACCAGAAATGGTCCGCGAAGGATCGTGACGAGACGAACCGACACAGGCAGCGCTACCTTGGCAAGTGTCCTCCCAATGACCGGTGATCCCTGGACGATAGGGAACCGTTCGATGGCCGCCGCGCGAAGACTCAGGTCCTGTTGAAGAGTCAGGAGCTCGTGGTGGATGGTTTCCAGCTTGAGTTCGTGAATATGGCTGTCGACGCTGAGCAGCGTGCGTTTAAGCTGCTGAACGCGGTCGCCGGCCTGACCGAGGAAACGTTCCAATTGATCGGATGGCAGAGGTGATTCATGGCTGAATGGTGGACGCTTGGCACAGAGCGTGGCAATCTGACGCCCGAGTTCACCGTGAGCCTGTTCGATCTGGCTCAACAAGCTCGACGCCTGACTGTGCAAACGGACAACTTCGGCCTTGCGGTTGGCACGTTCGGCAAGCGCAAGGACGGTTTCATAGAGCGCGCTTCCGGTAATCGACAATTCCCGTTGGATACGCCCGATCAGTTCGAGGGACATAAATCAAAAAATCTATTACGTCTGATAAGAACGATTATGTAAACTCATATGTTACTCCCGCCACAGGTATCCCACACCACACTACCCTCGTACCTCAAAGATTACAACGGACACGGTAATCTCTGAACCCAAGGGATTAACCATCGAAGCACCGGTGAGCACTATTTTATAGCTGGTTCAGACTGCTGATAGATCTGGCCAAATTCACGCGCGCCGCATTCAATTGAAACCGGCCTCGACCAGGTTTTCCCTGGCTCGGGCCACGGCGGTCAGCGCCTTGGTCACCTCGAAATGGCGTGAGGCTGTCATCACGGCATAGCGCTCGCGCGCTAGCGTTGAATCAAGCTGGCGCTCAGGAAATTTTGCGACGCGTTGACCCGTGCGTCCAAAATGCTGAAGAGGTCGGTCCTCATAGGGCTGAGTCAGAAGGTCCCCAGAAACTGAGTTTGCCGGGTTTGCCGGACGGTCGATGAGAGATTGGGGAGCATGGCGCACCATTGCGTTTGTACTTGTCCACGGGCTGCTTCGATCCGCTCCTTATAGAGGAGCGCATGGGGTTGTTGTCAACTGCCCCCGCCAAAGCACCGCGCAAGATCAGATTCAAGGCTTGAAATGGACGCGACTGTGATTGAGGCTGCTCTCCCCTCCTACAGCGGCACCCTCAGGTTGGTACAGAGTTCCCAGCAAAAACATAGCAAGAACAGTAAGAGTAAGCGCAGGAGATATCTTCTATATCAGTATCTTACTCATCGTTCCCTGAGGCTTTCCTTGACAGATTTCAGTAAGGGACTCAGGAGATATTCGATTACGCGTCGCTGGCCGGTCTTGATCTCCACTGTAACCGCCATGCCTGGTGACAGATTGACCTGCTTCCCCTCAACCTGGATGGTGGAGCGATCCATGCTGACGCGGGTGGGATAGACCAGGCCGACCTTCTCAATGGGTGCGGCATCGTCGGATACGCTCAGGACCTTACCTGGAATGGTGCCGTAAAGGGTGAAGGGAAACGTCTCGACCTTAATCTCAACGATCTGACCGTTCTTCACAAACCCCACATCCTTATTCTCAACCTGAGCGGCCACTTCGACGGGATGGTCCTGCGGAACCACTCTTAGAAGTTCCTGTGCCGGCGTCACGACGCCTCCCACCGTGTGGACTGCCAACTGCTGCACGACGCCGTCGATCGGAGTCGTCAGGTGTTGGAGATCGGCCTTCTGTCCGGCTTTCGTGACATCCTGAACCAGAGACGAGGCCTTGGTTTCCAGCATGGAAAGTTCCGCCTGTTTCGTCTGCTGAAACTCCGAGACGAAGGCACGGTAATTAGTTTCCGCTTCCGACAAGGCGGACTGATCTTGATGCAGCTTCTTGCGTTGCCCGGCAAGTTCTTGGGTTTTGTCGATCCGTTGTTGCTCAGCTTGAAGGAAGTCCAGCTTGGTCACGGCATCGTGCTCCAAAAGTTTCTTGAAGACTTGGGCACGTTCTGCCTCCATGGGCACTGTCGCCTCAAGCCGGCGAATATTCTCCTTGGTTTGATCCTGCGCCGCTTTGCGCTGATCGATGAGGTGTTGTGCTGCAGCAACTCTGGCCTGATACTCGGCAAGTTGATCGCGAAGGAGCTGGCGTTGCAGCAGTACATGTTGTGGATCGCCATCGACAGGGGCTTCGAATGTCGATTGGCCGGCAATCAGCGCGCGTAAGCGAACCGCGTCAATCTTGGCGGCCTGATATTCGTTCGAGGCACGGTTCTGATCGGCTCGGTTCTGGGTCGAGTCGAGTTCAATCAGCACCTCTCCCCGCTTGACGACCTGTCCATCCTGCACGTGAATGGCGGTAATCACACCCGTCTCATACGGCTGAATCACCTTGGAGTAGCCGCTGGGAATAATCTTGCCTTGAGCCGTGGCTACAATGTCGGTCCAACCCAACGTCGCCCACAGGACGCCGCTTGCAAACACGGCCATGATAGTCCATAGGATGGCGCGACCGATTGGCGAGGGCGGGGCCTGTTGAATTTCCAGCACAGCGGGAAGAAACTCCGTCGAGCGCCCGCCAGGGATTGAGCCGAGTGCTTGGCCATGCTCGGCCTGCCAGGCTGCCCGCCAAACCGACCAATGTCGTGTAAGCATTCCAAATGCCACAGTCTCTCCTACCCCAGGATTCGTCGATCGTATTTCGTCGTTTGTCTGTCTGGTCTCTTTCGTCTGTCTCTTCCGGTACCAGACAGACCAAAAAGACAGGGTGACAACGAGACAGACCTAAATACCGTTTTACGGTTCACGCTTCACCGCCGTATAACCATCCTGATGTGATTGCAGACGCGCATAGAACCCCTTCACGCGCAGCAACTCCTCGTGTGAGCCTTGCTCCACAATCTCACCCTTTTCCACCACGAAAATCTGATGCGCCGGCCGCACCGTACTCAGCCGATGGGCGATGATAAAGACCGTGCGCCCTCGACTAATCAGCGCCATGTTCTGCTGGATGATAGCCTCGGATTCATAGTCCAACGCGCTCGTGGCTTCGTCGAAGATCAGTATGCGCGGATTCGCCACCAACGCTCGGGCAATCGCGATCCGCTGGCGTTGTCCACCAGACAGCGAGCAGCCATGCTCTCCCACCATCGTGTCGTAGCCTTCCGGCAATTCAAGAATGAAATCGTGGGCTCCAGCCAGCTTGGCCGCCTGGATCACCTGCTCCATCGCCAATCCCGGATCGGTCAGCGCAATGTTGTCGCGCACGGAGCAATTGAAGAGAAAGTTTTCTTGGAGCACCACCCCCACCTGCCGGCGGAGCCAGGCCGGATCCACCTGCGCGAGATCCACACCGTTCACGAGAATACGCCCTCGCTCCGGCACATAGAGCCGTTGGATCAGCTTAGCCATGGTACTCTTGCCGGACCCGGACCGTCCGACAAGCCCTATCACCTTGCCAGGCGCCACGGTGAAGGACACCTTCCGGAGCACCTCCGAGCCGTCAGGGCGATAGCGAAAGGTCACGTCCTCGAATACGATATGCCCGTTGACTTGGGGGAGCGTGGTCCGATTCGGATTGTAGGAAGGCTCCGGCTGCGTGTTCAGGATATCCCCCAACCGCTGCACTGAGATGCTGACTTGTTGAAATTCCTGCCACAGATTGACGAGACGCAGCAGCGGTCCCGTCACTTGTGCCGAGAGCATAGTGAAGGCAATCAATTGCCCGATCGTCAAATCCCCATCAATCACACGATAGGCACCCAGCCACAGCACGGCGACGGTCGTTACTTTTTGGATGAACGTTGCAGTCTGGCCGGCCACGGTCATTAAGCTGGTCGCGCGGAAACTCGCCCGCACATAGCCCGCCAGTTGTTCTTCCCACTTGCGTAATAGCGGCGGCTCGACGGCCAAGGCCTTCACTGTTTGAATGCCGCTAATCGCTTCCACGAGAAAGGACTGATTGTCTGCACCACGGTTGAATTTTTCATGCAGCCTGGCTCGGATCGCCGGCGTGATGACGACAGACAAGAAGGCATAGAGTGGCAACGAACACATCACAATGAGCGTGAGGATCGGGCTGTAGAACCACATGACGGCGAGAAATACGACGGTAAAAAACAGGTCGAGCACCACTGTCACGGAATGGCTCGTCAAGAACTGGCGGATATGCTCCAGTTCACGAACCCGGGCCACCGTGTCCCCCACCCGACGGGCCTCAAAGTACGCCAGTGGGAGCGCCAGGACATGGCGGAACAACTGCGCGCCGAGCCCGACGTCAATCCGGTTCGTCGTATGAGAAAAGAGATATGTCCGCAGCCCACCCAAGATCGCGTCGAATAGCGCCAAGGCAATCATGCCGATCGCCAGTACATAGAGCGTGGTGAACCCCTTATGGACGAGCACCTTGTCGATGACGACTTGGGTGAACAACGGCGTGAGCAGGGCAAAGAGCTGCAAAAAGAACGACGCGACGAATACCTCGCCCAGAAACGCCTGGTACTTGACGATGGCTGGGATAAACCAGGTGAAATCGAACTTCAGATCTTGAAGGCGCAGGTTGGCCCGCTTGGTAAAGAGCAAGAGCTCCCCGCTCCAGGCTGTTTCGAACTGCTCGCGCGAGAGCACGAGTGGACGTGCCTCAACAGGATCCTGAATGAGAGCCTTCTCCCCTTCAAGCTTCGCGAGAACGACATAGCGCCCATCTGTTCGCTTCGCCATGGCAGGGAATGGAGTGCCATGCAATTTGCTCCATCGAGTCTTGTGCAGTCCTGCCTTGAGTCCGAGGTGCTTGGCGGCGCGGAGCAGATCGGTATCAGAAAGGACTTGGCCGGACTGCGCGAACTGGTGGCGCAACTGCGCCCCATCAGCCGGTAGGTCGTAGAACCGGGCCAAGATCAACAGACAGATCAGGCCCGTGTCTGTGACTTCCGCGGCAACAGCTGGCGGTGCTGAATCAGAAGGAGGAGGGACCCTCCCTATATCGGCTGGGCACATCATGGGTTACTCACTTTGGAAGACAAAATACTCTCGCGTTTCATACGCGAAGTGACGTAGCCGAACACATCGTCGCCACATCATATGTAGGAAGCCTCTCTACTGAAAGGCTCCTCTCTCAAATGCTCGTCGGCGAATGCGTGCTACTGCCAGCTTGCGGCCAGGATGCCTTGGACCTGCGCTGGCTGTTGATCGATACCCTGGTCCCAACTCAGACCGGTATTTTGCGTAAAAGTGGCCATCGCTTGAATGAGCTGATCCACTTGCGTGTTGAGCAGCGTTTGCCCATTGCCCGCTTGAATCGTCTCCACCTGAGCCGTGGTGGGCGCGCTGTACCAGTTCTGAATCGTGATGCGCTCGGCGGTGCCATGCAGCGCGATTCGCAAATCGTTCGCCTGGCGACTCAACACGAGATCCAGCGGATTGATCGTGGCTCCATAGAGGAGGGTGTCACTGTTGCCAAGCGTACTGTCGTTCTCCGAGATCCTGTCCTGCCCATCGCCCGGGTTGACCTGATAGGTGTCATCACCGAGCCCGCCGCGCAGCGTGTCATTGCCGCCGTTGCCGGTTAAAGTGTCGGCCTGGCTGGTGCCCGTGAGTACATTGGCACCGTTGTTGCCGATGATGGTGAGACCGTTCGCGACCGCTGCCGCATTCACGTTGATCGCCGCGATTCCCGTCGGATCGCCCGCTGCATTGGCAATCTCCACCCGCTCTATGTTGGTGACGAGATTTGTTAGCGTGAGCGTAGCAGCAGCATTGCCGGTATAGCGCAACGTGTCGGTGCCATCCCCCCCGTCAACGACCTCGGCCGCGGCAAAATGGGCGGTCGAAGCCAGCAGGAAGAGGTCGTCGTCTGCGCCCCCTTGCAGGTTGTCGTTCCCGGTGCCCCCGATCAGGGTATCATTGCCCGTGCCCCCGTCCAGCGTATCGCCGCCCGCGCCCCCCGTGAGCGTGTCATTGCCGGCCCCGCTCTCGATGCTGTCGTTGCCCTTTGAGCCGATGATGCTATTGGCGCCGGCGCTGCCGATGACATTCACCGAACTGCCTATCCCTGAGGCATTGAGGTTCTCGAAGTTGATCTGCGCCCGCGTGTCGTCAAGCGTGCCGCCGATCGAGACCACCTGGTCGGTCGACGAGGACAGATCGACCACTACCACATGGTTGCCGGGAACGACCCCACGGAGTACCAGTGTGTCGTTGTCATCCCCGGCGTCGATAGCATCAACGTTGCCGGCGGTAACCAGCATGGTGATCCGGTCATCCCCCGCCCCCCCTGTGACGGTATCTTGACCCAGGCCGCCAAGCAGCGTGTCATTGCCGTCGCCACCGTCCAGCTGGTCGCTGCCCGCCAGGCCGAAGAGCGTGTTGTTGCCGCTATTGCCGGTAATGACATTGGCGAGCGCATTGCCGATGCCGTTCAGGTTGTCATTCCCCGTCAGCTCCAGGTTTTCAACGTTGGCGCCCAGCCTGTAGTTGAGGGAGGCGAGCACCGTGTCGGTACCCGCGTTCAGCGCTTCGGTGACGACGTCGGTCGCCAGGTCCACCGTGTAGGTGTCGTCGCCCAGGCCGCCCACCATTTTGTCCGTGCCGGCCCCGCCGTCGAGGTTATCGTTGCCCTCCCCGCCGATAAGGATGTCGTTGCCTGCATCGCCATTGAGGGTGTCGTTGCCTGCTCCGCCGATGAGCCTGTCGTTGCCGGCGTCGCTCGAGAGCGTGTTGTTGCCGCTGTTGCCGGTAAGGATGTTATTGAGAGTATTGCCGGTGCCGTTAATGTCGGCCGAGCCCGTGAGCGTGAGCTTCTCAACGTTGGCGCCCAGCGTGAAGTTCGCCGCCGAGCTCTGCACCAGTTCGATACCGGCGTTGAGATTCTCGACCACCGAGTCGGCGTCGTTCTGCAGAATATAGCTATCGTTGCCCGCACCACCTGTCAGAACGTTTACGCCACTGTTGCCGGTGAGGACATTGGCGAGCGCATTGCCGGTGGCGTCGATGTCGGCCGAGCCGGTCAGCTCCAGATTTTCCACATTGGCAGTGAGTGTGTAGTCGATGGATGAGAACACCTTATCGGTGCCAGCGGTCAGCGCCTCGGTGACCACGTCGCTCGCGGAATCGACCGTGTAGGAGTCGTTACCAGTGCCCCCAATTAGGCTGTCGTTGTCCGCACCCCCGTCCAGCGTGTCGTTGCCCGCGCCGCCATTGAGCGTGTCGTTGCCCGCCCCACCATCGATGCTGTCGTTCCTGTTCGAGCCGATGATGATATTGTCACCATCGCTGCCGGTGACATTCACTGAACTGCCTATTCCCGAGGCAGTGAGATTTTCGACGTTGATTTGCGTGAGGGCATCCGGCACGCCACCGATCGACACCACCTGGTCGGTCGACGAGGACAGATCAACGACCACCACATGGTTGCCAGGGACTAGCCCACTGAGTACAAGTGTGTCCGTGTCATCCCCGGCATCAATAGTATCCACGTTGCCGGCCGTGACTAGCATCGTGATCCGATCATCGCCCGCATCCCCGTTGACGATGTCTTGACCCAAGCCTCCCGTGAGAATGTCATTACCGGTACCGCCGTTCAGCGTATCCCCCTTGGGTCCTTTAATGGTGATGGTATCGTTGCCACCGCCGCCGAAGAACGTCATCCCGACGCTTGAGTTGTTGGTATAGGTGATGGTGTCGTTGCCGGTAAGCTGATTGCCGACGACAGCAAACAGGTCGTTTGCCGTGGTGACTGAGTCGAGGGCGTCGAATGGCAGCGATAGGCCGCTCATCAAGATCTTGTTGGTTCCCGACAGGACCGAGATCTGGGTGACAGTTCCGCTAATGTCGAAATTCCCTGATACGACTAAGCTGCCCTCGATGGTCACTGTGGCAGAGCCAAGCGTTTCCTTTAACTGGGTGACGCTCCCTGAGGAATTGCCGAGCGGATCGACCACAATGTTACCGATGATCGTTACTTGAAAACCCGGGAAGCCGACCTTGAGGCTGTTAAAGACTCCATTGCCGGCGAGATCAAGTGTGCCCCTGAAACTCAAGACGTCGCCGGTCAAGGGATTGTGGTAGTTGAACGATTTGACGACCGTGTCAGGCGTGCCGAACCCGGATCCCCTGGCAGTTAGTATTCCCCCGGAATCCAGTGTTAGCGAAATAAATGTCGAAGTGGGCGGCGAGTTAAAATGGAACAGACCCTGATCGATTTCCATTACCACCTGATCGAACCGGCTGGAAAATTCGTCAAAGTCCTGTTGGACGTTGATGGGATCCAGCGGGACGCTCGACCAGTCGATCGTGGATGAGCCAGTGATTGTTGCCATAACGCATACCCCCCCTCGGTCTTATGCCATGAGGATGCTACGCCTGACTTACTTCAACGGATACCCCCTCGTGTGGATGCCCCCCTCAGAAGAGTGGTATCTGCTCATACAGATCGATGTTTAGTGTCCCTCTCCTCGGGATGACTTGATCAGAATGCTCAGACAGCGGTCCATAATGCTCCAGATTTCTCTTCTGATGACCAAGATTCGTACCAGAACGTAGCTGGTAGTTCCAAACAGGCGGAAGTCGTGTAGCTGTCGGCGATAAGGTGCGGTGTACGACGACGATGGCGCTCAGAGTTGCGAAGGGGAAGAGCAGTTTTTTATGAACGGTGATTCATAGCGATGGATCCGCTGTTCCTATCTTTTGCTTCACAGTTGAGGGTCAACGTCTCCTCGAGGCCTTTGTCCAGACTGGCGATGGCCGAGACATTGAGGCCCCGCCGCTGTCCCTATGCCCTATGCGATTCGCTCTGCCGACGAAATACGCTTCACGTCTCGTTCAATCCGCGCTGTCTTCCCTTGCCTCTCACGTTCCACGTCTTCCGGGAGGATGCTCACACCGCAAGCGTGGGGCTCGTCGTTCGTGACGCGTGAGCGAGACAAGCGGGACGTGCACGACAGGCGCGACTAGCGAAGATGAAACTTCCGACCCGTCTCGCTTTTCTCGCACGTCTCGCAGAGCACGCACGAACAGCGAGATACGTTTCACGCCTAACCTCTCACCCCTGACGCCTCACGATCTTCCCGTTACTGCCAGCTCGCGGCTAAGACGGTCTGCACATCCTGCGGCCGTTGATCGATCGCCTGATCCCACGTGAGGCCGGTTTGCTGCGTCAACCCCGCCATCGCCTGAATCAACTGATCGACTTGCGTGCTGAGCAAAGTTTGCCCATTGCCCGCTTGGATCGTCTCGATCCGATTGGTCATGCCGACATACCAGTTCTGCACCGTGATCTGATCGGACGAGCCATGAATCGCCAGGCGCAGATCGTTAGCCTGGCGGCTGACCACCAGATCCAAGGGATTGATCGTCGCACCAAAGAACGCTCGGTCTTGGCTCCCCGGGAATGGATCGGCATCACTGATCGTATCTTGGCCATCGCCTCGCGAGAAATTGTAGAGATCGTTACCGGAGCCTCCCGTCAGAGCATCATTGCCGGTGCCGCCGGTAAACTGATCGGCGCCGCTCCCGCCTGTGAGCGTATCGCTCCCCGCCCCGCCGAGTAGCTGGTCATCGCCCGATCCCCCGTCGAGCGTATCGGTGCCGTCGCCGCCGTCCAGCACATCGTTGCCACTGCCGGCAGTGAGGATATCGTTGCCCAGTCCTCCGAGGAGTGTATCGTCGCCGCTTCCACCAAGGAGGCTGTCATTGCCGTCCCCGCCATCCACGCTGTCATTGCCTGAACCGCCATCGAGTGTGTTTGCACCGCTGTTCCCCGCAAGGGCATTGTTCAGGACGTTGCCGGTGCCGTTGATGTTCGCCGTCCCCGTAAGCGTCAGATTCTCGACGTTGCTCCCCAACGTCCAGGCGACCGCACTCTGTACGGTGTCGGTTCCGCCATTCAGATTCTCCACGACCCTATCACCCGCCCCGACAAGATAGGTGTCGTTGCCGGCGGCGCCGGTCAATACGTTGGCGGCACTGTTGCCAGTCAGAATATTATCGAGCGAGTTCCCCGTGCCATTGATCGCGGATGTTCCCGCGAGAGTCAGTCTCTCGACATTGGAACCGAGGGTATAGGTGATCGAAGCTTGGACTATATCGGTTCCTTCATTGGCGCGTTCCGTCACGACATCACCGGCTACATCGACGATGTAGGTGTCGTTGCCGGTCCCGCCCTGCATCGTATCGGTGCCCGTCCCCCCGTCGAGAAGGTCGTGGCCTTGCCCACCATTCAGCGTATCGTTGCCGGCCAGACCCATGAGGGTATCGTCGCCCCGTCCCCCAGTCAGCACATCATTGCCAGCGGTGCCGATCACAGTCTGCGGGAGCGGGCCTGAGATGGCGAGCGTGAAGAGATCGATTGCAGTGAGATTCCCGGTATCGGTGGCGGTTACGGCAATCTGGAGGCTGCCAGCATCACCCGCACCTGGTGTACCGCTGAATGTGCTCGAGCTCGGATTGAAACTCAACCACGCAGAAAGCGGGCTTCCATCGGCGAGTGTGGCGCCGTAGATCAGCACGTCGCCGTGAATTTGATCCTGATCCGCGAATGTATTGCTGGAGATCGTCAAGGTAAAGGCCGAATCCTCCGCTGTGGTTTGATCCGCAATCGGGGCCACGACCGTCGGGGCATCGTTCACGTTCTGGATCGTTAGTGCGAACCCGGTCGATGCACTCAAGCTGCCTTGGTCCGTTGCCGTGACCGTGAGGGCAAGCGTGCCCACCTCGGTATTGCCAGGCGTGCCGCTGAACGTACGGGTCGCAAGATTGAAGCCGAGCCACGAGGGGAGGGGCGCACCGACGGAGAGCGTCGCGCTGTAGGTCAGCGTATCGCCCAGATCGACATCCGCAAAGGTTCCTGTCGGCACCACAAAGGTGAACGGAACTTCTTCCGTGGCATGCTGATCGGCCAAAGCAGAGACCACCGTCGGCGCCTCATTCACATTCGTCACTGCGAGGGTAAAGACATCGGACACGTTCAGGTTCTCACGATCGGTGGCGGTGACCTTCAGATCGAGCGTACCCACCTGCGTATCATCAGGCGTGCCGCTGAAGGTGGCAGTCGCCGCATCGAAACTTAGCCACGAGGGCACCGCGGTGCCGTCGGCCAAGCTCGCGCTGAGCGTCAGCGTATCATCCGCATCCTCGTCGGCAAAGGTGTCGGAAGGCACGACAAGACTGAACGGCGCATCCTCCTGGACGGTCTGGTCTGCTATGGGAGTGGCCACCGTCGGCGCGTGGTTCGAGGGAAACAGATCAGCCAGATTCACGGAACTCCCATCGGCAAACTCCAAGGTCGAGACGACGAGCGAGCCATCTTGATTTAATGGGTCAAAATCTTCGAGCAAGATATTGTCCCCATTGCTGCCGACTGTGATCGTGAGCGTGGTCCCGTTCTGCGCCACGGTCAGACTCTCCATCGTAATGCCGGCACCAAACAGGATCCGATTCGGATCCCCTGGCACCACCTCGTCGTAGATGGTGTCGATCCGGTCGCCCAGGTTGAAGACATAGGTGTCGTCGCCCTCATCTCCTGAAAGAATGTCATCCCCAAGCCCACCGACCAACTGGTCATCGCCCGCGTTGCCGCTGAGCGTGTCGTTGCCTCCCAGGCCAGTCAACACATCATCAAGCACCGAGCCACGTAACGTGTCATCCGCATCCGTTCCGGTGAGGGTAAGGCCCAGAGCCTGATCGAAAATCATGGCGGAATCCCAGACTGTCCCATCGCCGAAGACGAGCTGATCGATCTGGTACTCGGACCTCCAGAGAAACTCGTCGAATAAGAGCTGATCGCTCGTGCCGTTGATCCGCAACACCAAATCATTACTCGTACGGTCTACCTGAATCGTCACATCGGACGGCAGCACATCGGCCCCTAAACGGACCACGTCCATATCTGTCCCAGTCTCATCTCTGCTGACGAGAATGTCCTGCCCGCCGCCTCGACCGAACAAATAGGTATCGTTCCCCGCATCGCCGAACAGGCGGTCGTTGCCAATCCCACCATCGAGCACATCGTCACCACCTTGCCCGGAGAGATAGTCATCGCCGCCCAACCCCTGTATAAGGTTGTCAAGCTGATTGCCGAACAGGGTATCGGGGCCGGACGTGCCTACAAAGGTCGAGGCAGGAATGAACAAATCGCTGACTGTCCAGATGGTGCCATCGGTAAATTCCACCCGCTCAATCTGATAAGCGGCTACCGAGTACCCGCTGAAGGAAAACGGCGGGATGACCGTGACGCTCTTAAAAAACGATTGCATCGTGAGGTGATCGTTCGTGCCATCGATCGATAGCACCAAATCGTCTCCATTCGTGCGAGTTAGGGTCACATCGCTCGGCAAGACCTCCGCCCCGATCACAATCCGATCCTGCTCTCGATCGACGCTCGATTGGGTCACGTCGAGATCCAACACCGTAACCTCGCCGGACCCGCGCCCGAAGTTGTACGTATCCGCGCGAAAATCCCCGAGGAGCGGGGCGCCTAAATGATCGGCATTCCAGACCGTCCCATCGGCAAACTGCACGATCTCCACGCGTGAAGGCGCGACATAGGCCGGCAACCCGCCACCAGACGTGGTGACGAGCGTTCCAGGAGGAACGGTCGCGCCCGTGAGAAGATACCAGCCGCGGTCCAGCCGCAGGTCATAAAATGACGAGATGGTTATCTGATCCACCCCACCATTGAGCGTCAGCACAAGATCGTTCCCGGTCCGCGCCCACGTCACATCCGATGGCGCCACCCCGGCCCCAAACGACAGTGTGTCGTCATTCTGTAAGGAGGCCGAGTTGAAGATTGGATCATTCTCCTGAATCGTGTCGTGGCCGTCGCCCGCTCGGAACACATAGGTGTTCGCCAGATACTCTAACTGGCCCGTGGCTTCGTTGAAGAAGGCCACGCCAGACTGTCCCTGCAACAGGTCGTCGCCGAGTCCGCCGTCAAGACGCCCGACCCCATTCAACGTATCATTGCCTTCCAGCCCTTCGAGCGAGAGGCCACCCGTCAGGACATTATTGAGGCCATTCCCCACTCCGATCATGGCGTTGCCTCGAAGAGTGAGGTTTTCAACGTTATCGGAGAGCGTGTAACTGACATCGCTGATCACCTTATCGATGCCCTCCGCAGTAGCTTCCACCACCACATCGCCGAGACTATCTATCTCATAGATGTCATCGCCGGACCCACCCGCCAACAAGCTATCGTCCGTATCGAACGATTCATGGCCGCTGTCCAAATAATCATTCCCCGCATCGCCGAATAATTGGTCTATGCCGGTGGTCTCTCTGGCCGAGAACACATCCGTCCCTTCGCTGACCGGCTCACTGCTGAATGTAGCAGCCGAGAACATCGCCAGGCCACTCGAACTCTCGGTCGTCCGAAACCCGGCCACAAGACGGTCATTTCCCGCACCGCCATGCATCGTATCGAATCCAGCCCCCCCGTCCAGATCATCGATCCCAGCCCCACCATCGAGAAAATCATTACCGGCCTCGCCCCGCAATCGATCATTGCCAAACCCACCAATCAGCATGTCATTGCCCATGCCACCAAATAACTGATCGTCTCCGGCTTCTCCATCGAGAAAGTCTTCCCCGCCGGTCAACGCAGGTCCAAGATTGGGATTGTTATCGCCGTAGAGAATATCGTTACCAATTCCTGCATAGAGCGTGTCGTTGCCCACTCCGCCGATCAACGTGTCGAACCCATCGCCGCCATCTAAAAGATCGTCGCCCCCGATGTCGAAGAGGACGTTGTTATAATCCCCTGTGAGATGATCATTTCCAACCCCGCCGACTAAGATGTCGTTATTTCCTCCGCCCACGAGTGCATCATCTCCAGTTCCGCCATCGAGATAATCTTGACCATCGTAGGACGTATCCCAAGCGATACCCGCATTGTTCGGACCGTCACCAAAGAGCCAATCGATCCCTGCACCACCGAACAAGGTGTCCGAGCCCGCGCCGCCTTGCAGTCCATGCGCGAAATCGCCTCCATCATCGCCTTCCCCGCCGTCGAGGAAATCGTCTCCGCCGTCCGAGATCTGGGAATCGTCACGCGTATCCCCATACATCAAATCGCGTCCAACCCCGCCAATCAGAATGTCACCACCCGTTCCACCGGAGAGGAGCTGACGCCCCGTCCCACCTTCCGCATCGAGATAGTCACGACCTGGACCGCCATCGAGATCATCGTCCCCCTCGCCGCCCAACAGCCAATCGTCGCCGATACCGCCAGCTAAGAGGTCATACTCATCTCCACCATCGAGGCGATCATGCCCTTCCATGCCATAGAGCCCGTCGCTCCCGGTCCCGCCAAACAGATGGTCATTCCCAGAACTACTGATCACAGAGTCGTTCCCACCCAACAATTGGAGATCGTAGTTGTAGCCCCCCTCAAGCACGACGCTATTGGCGGTGTTATCGAAATCGGTCGGGAGAAAGTCGGCATTCGTTTTCGTCGGCAGATCGTTGTCGAAATTCGGCTCAGCCGGCACCTCGACGAGCCGAATGCCGAGTTGTCCTGGAGCATAGTTCAGGACCACGATGCTGTCCTCGGGACTCTGCAGATTGGTGATCGTCAACGCTGAGCCTGACAGCACATAGCGAAACTGTCCATCCGGGCTCATGTACGTCTGGGCGGCATCCGTCGGTTTCCGCACCCCACCGACTAAAAGCCGTTGATCGACCTGAATCAGCCCTCGGCCATCGCTATCCGTGATCGTCTCCTGCCCAAACCCGCTTCGCACGTAATAGACATCCTGCCCCTCGCCACCCTGTAGCTCGTCAGTGTCGAATCCGCCCGTCAGCCGGTCATCATCGTCGCCGCCCTCCAAGAAGTCGTTTCCCTGTTGGCCCAGTAGAATATCCCGCCCCGCGCTGCCGAGGAGCACATCGTTGCCCGCATTGCCTTCAAGATAGTCCCGTCCCCCCTGCCCGTCGAGCAGATCGTTGCCGCCTCCGCCATAAAGACGATCCTCTTCACTCGCCCCAACTAAGGGAGGATCATCGTTGTCGCTGCCGAAGAGAAATTTCGGACTATCACTTGCAGCGGTAATCTCATAGCCAGACGCCACGTCCCTGTAGTGGATGGAATCCCCAGTCGCATCGAGATCACGCTGATTGATCGTATTTTTATCCGCTAAAAACTGTGCGCGGTCATGCAGATATTGAGTCGTCAGCGTGCCGGTGCCGTCGGTGTCATCGAATTGGTCGAGTTCCCCTTCCATGTTATGAGCATCGTACAGCGCTTCCGTCACCAGGTCGGTGTCCGCTCTGAGGGCGAACGGATTCAATTCCTTGAGCGCATACCGGTACGCGAGCCCTTGCGCCGTCTCCGTGCCTGCGGTGTTCGCAATGGCCATCGGGTCGAGCAAGGGGTCGGTTAAATCGTCCAATGTAAAGGTGACACCGAGGGCTTGCCAGGCGACCACGTCGTCCTCGAGCGCCGCAAGGGCGGTATAGAAGTCATTGCGATTCGTCAAATTTCCAAATCCGCCTACACGAGAGTCTACTGGCAACGGATTGGGCGCTGGGAGCGTGGGGCCCAGAAATAGTTTGCGAAACGCATCCACCGTCTTCTCCAGCGAATCGCTTTCGACCACATCCGGGGTATTCAGTGGCGCAACGGTATCTGCATTCGAATTGGACGCCGCTTTGATCAGAAGTTCGGCGCTGGCTTGGCCATAGCGCGGATCAATGGTCTGGATGAGTTCCTGTGTCGCCAGAGAATCGACGAGCAGTGTAATCGCATGTGCGTTGCCAAAGTCGGCTTGATCCTGGAACAGGGGCACGCCTTCGATCAGCGGTTGGCCCTCAATGAACACCGGAGTAGCTGGCGCATGCACCCCGGAGTTCGCCACGACGTTGAGGTCACCGGTTGTTGCGAGGCCATAGAGTTGCGTGATCTTCGCAAAGGCTGGACTGGTCCCCATCTCTCCCGGAGAGGTGTGTGCCCCGTCCATATCATAGACCGTGGTCGCCACTTCCACGGCCCAGCGATAGCGGGCATCAATGTAGATGTTCCCCGCTGCCCCGAGGGTGGTCTCACTGGTAAACGGCGAGAAGGGCTGCCCAGCGAGGTCCGCCGCGGCAAGATAACGCGAATTCGTGATTCCATCGACCACATGAGACACGCCTGCATCGGGATTGAACAAGACCTCACGAAGGAGGTCCAGCATGCCGTCAATCCGTGCGGCTTCGGTGACCCCGGGTCCATTGATATGGCCGCGCCCGGCCCCGTTGAACGTATAGGTATGCCCAAAGACGATATCGGGATCATTGGCGTGCAGTTCGGTAAAGATGGTGGCCAGATGACTGCCCAGCGAATACCCTGTGACGTTCAGTGTGGCGCCCGTGGGGAGGACTCCGCTGGTCGTCAGTTGAAGATAGTAATTCTCCATGGCGGCCAATTGCCCAAAGGCAAAGCCGTCTGCTCCAATTTCTCCATCGGCCGCAAACGTGAGCGGGGCGGCAAACAGCCCATCGCGCTCCCAATCGCCACCTTCGACCTGGTTCTTGTATTCAGTACTGCGGAAGGAGAGAGTAAAGGTATTGGTTCCTCGCTCCTGCATTAAGGTCGCCGAGAAGCCGGTGGAATCATTGGCATGGTGGCTAACGATGTCATACTTCGCGATGAATCGGTCGGCGAGTGAGTCTGTAAACCGGGTAGCCCCAAGAAGAGGTCCAGTTTGCGGATCAAAACCAAAGTTGTTGTTGCCCCGTGTGAGCTGCACTTGTAGACCACCGGGATCATCCAAATAACTCTCGGCAGCCATCTGCTGAAGTGCGAAATCTAACCAAGTAGTGATTTGGGACTGTGGCATGGCGCGTACCCCCTACTTCTCTTCAGATGTGGGCTTAATCACCTTTTGAATAAACTGCGATGTAGATAAAGACTTCTTGACCGGGCACACTTGCCCTCTCAGCCACCAAATACCTGTAAGATTTCGAACACCCCCGCTGCGGATAAACCCTCGGCGTACGGCAAATACCTCTTTGGTTTGTACTTCAAGTAGGATTAGTTCCCCTCCCACTATCCCAAACTCTCGATCATGTGGCCGCGGAATTCCTCGCCAGGTGTAGCCATAGTGGCTTTTCAATGAAGAGACCCCTTCCTTTTTCACAATATATGGGACACGATGGCTTCGCGTTCCATCCATATACACATAGTCTTTTTTGCTATCCTTTTCCGAGCCTCGGAAGTACCTCACAAATGGCGGTGAATTGTCCGACTCATCCTTGTTACGTGGTGATTCCAAATAACGATATGGACCAAATGGCGGTTGCACGAGATAGTCCTGTGGATGAGGATCATCAGTAGCGTCATACGGGTCTTCCAGGGCATAAAGATGGCTCAATTGATCATCCGTTACCCGCTCCAGTGACCGCATCATGTAGAGACCTTCGACATTTTCTACCGTTTTGTAGATGAACTCCCCTGCTTCGGTCTTGCAGAGATGATCGAAGTACTGCTCTGGAGTCATCCCCGGCTTGTAGCCACCGTCTTCAGGCACCGGATTCGGAATCTTGATCGAGTGAGCGAAGCGGCCTTCTTCGGTCGCCAGCGGATCGGCAGGTTTGAGTTTCAAAATGTCGCAGGCTGTGTCGTTCGGTTTTAATTTCGCTTTTGCGCAGTTCTCCGCGAACACCTTCATCTCCCGATCAAACCGCTGGCCCGGGGTTTCGTTCTTTGGTGAGAGGCCACCTGCACACCCGGCAATCAGCAGTCCCCCTAAGCCCAGCACCAGCATCCCCTGCGTCCAACTTCTTACCATCATGTCAGTCCGTCTCCTTTGTGGGTCGTCGCGCACAAAATAGAAGTATTTCGGTTTCCATAGTTGAAAAAGCAGCGGACGATACCGCGCGTCTCCTGATCATGTCAAGACCAATTTCAATGCGCCATGAAAGAGAAAGGTGTCAGCAACAATCTTGAAATTTATGCATGAGAGAAGTGGAGGGAAGGCTACTATTCCGTTGCATCTCGGATTCGTCCTTCAGTACCGTAAAGCCTCATGCCTCGCAGTCCTCGCGGCCAAGTTTCTGGACACGTCTACCATGTGCTAAATCGCGGCAACGCCGGCGCGGTCGTGTTTCACAAAGATTCCGACTATGCGGCGTTCCTCGCTCTGCTGCCGACGGCCAAATCCAAATATCCGCTCCGCGTCTTGGGCTTCTGTCTCATGCCGGATCATGTTCATCTAGCGCTGTAACCTGCAACCCCGGACTTACTCAGTCCTTGCATGCAATGATGGATGATGGCCACGTGCGCTGCTATCATTGGCATTACCGGAGTCATGGCCATGTCTGGCAAGGCCGCTTCAAAAGTTTTCCCATTCAACAAAATGACCACTTGCTCATCGTGTTGCTC
>DASYRC010000012.1:0-12019 GCA_036004925.1 Nitrospiraceae bacterium
CGTCGCGGGGAATAAGCGGCAGCAGGATGCCGCGCTTGCCCGTTTGGCATCCAATGCCGACGACTTTGCCGTATTCCTCAGCGGAGTCAATCCCTATCTTCCGAAAGACACCGTTCGGGGGCTGATCGCGGCGCATGGAGCCCATCATGTTCTCCAAATCAACCAGTACATGGGAAAGGAGTATGCGCACCTAGGGGCAACTTGGCCGATGATGCGACAACACGTCTATGTCATTGCGGATACGATGACAACTGCATTGGCGAAGCAGTTTCCGAGCAAGTTCTCATGACTAGTGAGGGATGTCGTCGCATGCGGTGATTCCAAGGGCAGTACACACAGCGGTACGAGGCCCGTTTCAGGCCACTGAAGAGCAGGACCCGCGGTTCCGGATGAACCGTGGGTCCTGCTGTGTTGAGTTCGAGAAGGACCCGACATTACGACGCTTTCACGTCGTCACGGCCACTATCAGTCGCCTTTCGTAGATTCGGCCCATTCCACGAACATGAGACGTTTTGCTGGGTTGCAGTGACTTAGACCGAGCCGTCTGACTAGGCATGCGGAAAAACGCAATGCCGGCTTTACCGTATATGCTCACGGGATGACCCCGACGCTGAGGAAACAGTCCCTGGAGAAACTCCATAGGGGTTTGGCGCGACAGTGGTATCCGCCCGATACGGCCTTAACCCGCATAATTCATGAAGGCTTCTACTGCAACCGCGAAAACAGGAGTCAGAATTCAATGCGGTATTCTCTCTTCGCGCCACGATCATACAAAGGGCGCTCGACCTCGCAAGCGCGGTGGCGACGCACCTGGACGCGGTCGGCACGGCGTCACGGCGGGCGGGCTCGCCGCTCGGTCGATCAACATATTGTTTCAAGCATGCTTCCCTCCTTCATGGCTCCATGCGTCCGTCTCGCTTGCCGTCTCGGCGGTTTCGTCACGAACCCCTGTGAATAGTGCAGGTTAACGGTTCATGACGCATTCTTCCCTGTGCGTTCACGGTCTTTTCAGTGGTCACGGGTATTTCCTAGTCATTCAGAGTTTAATGAAAAATTCTTCATGATCGCTTCATGGACCGATCATGTGACGGACGTAGAGTACCACCAACGGCTGAGGACACGTTGACGTTCTGAGGCCAAGAGCACATCGCGTCGACCCAACAACCAGGAGGCTGAATCATGGAACAGAGGGTGGATTCAGGAGAAGCCATGCGAGACGGAACTATGGCAGAAGGCGGAAGTGAACATGCCAGGCGGCCCTTCCCGCGAGTGGGCAGCTCTCCACGAGATCCTGTGCTCGTTGCAGAGGCCTGCTCGTGAACGAGTGGTACTACGACTTGAATAACACCGGCGAACACAGCGTCGAGATCCTCCGCTGCGGGCAATGCGGACACCGTGTCGATCCCGTGATCTTGCAGAACCAAATCCGGCCGCCGCGCGAAAGCCAACAAGTACGGCATGTGCGGCAACGATACTCCACGAGGACAGTCATGTTGAACGAACTCGCATGAGCCACAACAACGGACCATGAACCCAATAGGCACGGGACGTCGTTACAGGTGGATGGAATGAAATCTGGAGCTGAACGAGGGAACTTGTGGTCGATTGTGCTGGCAGGCGGTGACGGGGTGCGGACCAAGGACTTCATCTGGCGTTGGCTGGGCTACGAGAAACCGAAGCAATACTGCGCCTTCGTCGGCTCTCGCTCACTGTTCCAGCACACGCTCGACCGCGCGGCCAGACTAACCCCTTGGGAACGCGTGGTCGTGGTAGCAGCCCAGCACCATCAACATGAAGTCTGGCCCCAGGTCAATGGAAGGCCGGCCGGCATGGTGCTGTTGCAGCCAAAGAACATGGACACGGCGGCCGGCATTTTTTTGCCACTCACATATATCTTGGCGCGTGATCCACAGGCAACCGTGGTGATCTATCCATCGGATCATTTCATCTCCCCGGAAGGCTCCTTTCTGTCGGCCGTGGATCATGCGGTGCGGGGAAGCAACGGGCTGGGAGGTCGGCCCGTCTTACTCGCAGCGAGACCGGACGGTCTGGAGCTGGAATATGGGTGGATCAAGCCGGGGCGATTTCTGAGTCGGACAGGGAAGGCTGCCATCCACGCTGTGGAGACGTTCCTTGAAAAACCAGACGAGGCCACGGCCCATGAAGCCAAGGCCACCGGCAGCCTGTGGAATACTATGGTACTTGCAGCGAAAGGACATGAACTCTGGAGCTTGGGATGGAAGTGCGTTCCCGAAATGATGTCGTGCTTCCAACAGGTGAAAAAGGCTATCGATACCGCTGACGAACTGAGGGTCCTCGACGCGATCTATGACGCCATGCCGCGTCGAAACTTCTCCTCGCACTTGCTCCAGTGCGTGCCGGAGCGGCTCGCGGTTGTGGAGATGCGGGATGTCCTCTGGAGTGACTGGGGAAATCCTGAACGGATCCTGTCGGGCCTCGAGAAGATCGGGAAACGGGCGGCGTTTTCTGTCGAGCAGACGAGTTCTCCGTTCGGTTGCGATGACCAACAGCCACGGGCGCTGGGTTCTCTTTCTGTTCGTTATGACGAACAGATCGTAACTCGCTAGCGCAGTGGAGCAGGGAACAACTGCACGTTGAGAGGAGGCAGTCATGAAAAAGAATGGATCACCCGGAAAGTCTCGCCCAAAGGAGAACCGATGAACGCTCAATTGATGACACGAATCCTCTTCGCGACGGACTTTTCTAATGGTGCCGCAAGAGCTCAGGAGTATGCGATCTCTCTTGCCATGGCATGGAATGCGGACTTGGACGTGTTGCACGTCCTGGAAGGTACTGCATGGATGCCATCGAGTGCGGCCAGCCTCTCATCCCTTGGGCAGATTCACGAGGATGAGATTCCGCAACTCGATGAGATGCAGAAACAGATTGTGCGCAACGGGGTGGCAGCGACTGTGCACCATGTGAGGGGCATTTCGAGCGAGCAGATCAACGTAGCCGCGAAAGAATGCGGTGCCGATTTGGTGGTGCTGGGACAGGGGCTGATCCGCTTGGACCGTGCGCTTCCCGGCAGTACAGCCGAACTGGTGACGGAAACAGCACCCTGTCCGGTCCTGGCTGTCCGGGGGTCTGGCGAGGGAGTCGTCCGGTACCCACCCCAATCGCCCGTTTCCATTCAACATATCCTAGCGCCGGTCGATTTCTCGAGTCCTGCTTTGGCGTCGCTCGAGTACGCCATTCAATTCGCCAACCGATTGGGCGCGAAATTGACGCTTCTGCACGTGCTCGAGCCGGTGTACCACGACCTCGAATTGGGATTGGGGGAGATCGAACAAGAACCGGTGAAACGTGCGCGTTGGGAAGCCAACTTGGCGGATCTTGCCGCGTTAGCCAGGTCATTCGGGCTCCAGGCGACTTCCGTGGTCCGCGGAGGAATCCCGTCAGATTCTATTCTCGCCTGTGCGCTGCAGAAACAATGCGATCTGATCGTCATAGGAACTCATGGGCGGCGGGGCCTGTCGAGAGAGCGCTTCGGGAGCGTGGCAGGAGCGGTGCTGCGCCAGGCGATGTGTCCCGTGCTGACCGTTCGAAGCCCGAAGTTCAGTCCCGGCTATCGCGGCATGATTACTGAGACAGCTGTAGAAATGGGAGGAGAGGAGCATCGATCTTGGACCCGCGTGACAGTTACATCACCAAGTTTGACTTCGCCTGTCTGAAGGAACTCCTACAGGTTGGCATCAGTTTGAACGAACGAAATCGCGATCACCTGGAGAGTGTTCAGAAAGCGCCGGATCGGCCGCACATCGTGGATCCCACGACAATTCCTCATAACGTGGTCATCATGAGCTCTCGTGTTTGCCTCAAGGAGCTCAAGGAGATGGAGACGGGCGAGGAGAACACCTATACCCTCGTGTCCCCGTCCGATCCGGAGATTGGGCAGTAGAAGATTTCAATTCTTGCTCCAATCGGCACTGCGATCCTTGGCGGCCGGGCTGATGATACGGTGAACTGGCTGGTGCTGGCTGGAAAACGGAAGGTGCGAATCCAAAACAATCTCTATCAACCTGAAGCTGTCTGTGCGGCTGTGACCTCTAGTGTAGACGGTCGAGCGCTTCTGTGCCGTTCTTCCTCATTTTTCAAAGCGGCTGAAGCCAGCTTCGGCAGCTATGCCGTATGGAAGACGGACTTCACGAGTACCGCCAAGATGCGGGGGGTGGGATGGGTGATCTGCTGTCATAACCATCTCAATGGTCGACTATCGAACCATTGGGTGTCCCTGCACGAGATTGGGATTGTTGTCGGCTTCACTCCGCTGCTCGTACTGGATGTCTGGGAACCTGCGTTTCTCCTCGATTATAAACCGTCAGAGAAGCCGTTATACATCGAGGCTTTTTTCTCAAATATCGACGGGACATCGTTCAGCAGCGTTATCGAGCCTCCACGACGTCTTACCTCGAAGGTATCAGGAAGAAATTGTATGGGTATGCCTAGAACGCTTTGGCCTCCATCGGTGGGTGGCTGAGCGACGGAGAGAACCGGCAAGATGCCATAGGTTAAAGGACATGGAAGCACATCCTTTTCACTTGCGTTCCAATGACCTCATCCTCATGCAAGACGTGGGATCTGAAATCTATCATTAGACATCCTTCATAGTCGGTTCATAGTCCGTCCATATAGATTCGTGGGACTAACCTCAGACTAACCTCGCAGGAGAGCGAGAGCAGACACAATATGACAGGAGGTTCGCTCTGAGGCTGAGGATTACCGGGTTCTGCTGAATTCCCAAGAGAGGCTTTGCACCACAGAGTAAAGCGATTTCAGGGCTGGGCATCGAGAGGAGATGTATGGAAGGGGCTGGACTCTATGGAGACCAATACGCTGCGTTTTGGAAGGGGCGCGACGAAGCCTCAGGATACGATTTTGGGCAAGCTCCAAGGGGGAATGTTCCTCCACCGATGGTGAGATTCACGAAGCCCCTGAGATGGTGGACATGGGGCCGCCTACGACGCGTGCATGCCCTGCTTAGATTCCGAGATCAGCGGCAAGAAAAGATCCTTAGGCTTGGGACTTCGTTCAGACCGGCAACGGGGCCCGTACCGGGTCCCGTTCAATTTTCCAACAACTGGTCAAGCATCCGCTCATCGATCTCGGTGTGAACAAGTTTCTAGCGGACTGGAATGCTCACCTCCAGAAGTAACCAACGATTAGAGGGAGACGTGCACATCCGGGCTCTGCGGGCGAAGGTCAGTTGAGACTTCTCACTCTCGCTGATCACGACCATCCACGGCGTGGGTACATGCTTGAGGTGCCGGCGCATCTCGCTCTGTACCAGAAGACGGAGTTCAGCGCCGAATGAAGAATACTTCATGCTCAGCTCACGGATCTTTCATGTTGAGAGACTATGATCTGCAGTAGGTGCAGGTTCAAAAGAAGGGCCATAGAGCCAGAGGGTCCATCGATCCGCTGATCTGACCTCTGTACCAGAAAACTTTAGGAGAACTATCTGTGAATCTGAAAGGTCTTATTCATCGAGAGCTCGGTGAGGGGCTGACTGAAGAGGAGCTGGCCGGTGCTGTTGGGGTCTCCGTGCGGACGATTGCGGACATTCTGGCCGACGAGTTTCTGGAAGATCCGGCAATCTGGGAAGCATTTGCGCGGTATTTTCGCATTCATGCGGATTTCCTCCGATCCGGTGGCCCGCCACACTCAGAGGGACTGTTCGACCTCACAGAAAGCGCCCATCCCTCCCCCCTCGGCCCGATGAGGAAGGTGCCGCTTCTGAGGTGGGATCAGCTTGACCAGATGGTCACAAGCGAAGAGCCGCCTCGTCTCATCCACGCTGAAGCCCTGCTTGAAACAGACGTTCCAGGGAAGCGCACCTTCGCCGTACAGGTGAGAGACAATTCCATGCAGCCTCTCTTCAGCGAGGGCGAGATCATTTTCGTCAATCCCGATCTTCCCAGTGAGCCTGGTCAGTATGTGGTGGTCGAGAGTGAGGACGGCCGCCCCGAGGGGGCACTCTTACGGCAGCTCAAGGATATTGGCGGGCAGGCGATTCTTCATCCACTCAATCGGCGGTATGAAGACCTCCCCGTGAAGAAAGATCAGCGTATTTGGGGCCGGGTCGTGCGCATGCGAAAGAATCTTTGAAGCACGCGGGTGATCGTGAAGACGTGCAAGATACATTGGCAGTCGTGTTGTCTGAGTAATGCATTGAACTTCTGACAATTGAAGGAGGAATGTATGGCACACCGTGCTCTCTGGCGACTCGCCGTGCTCACCATGTGGTTCATCGGCGCGGTATCCGTTGCTGTTGCTGCTGAGGCACAAGGGACTGAGGCTCAGCGTCTTTTCGGGGACCGGGTGCTTCTTGGTACGGTCGAGGACGTCAGAAGTGACCAGGCACGAATCAATATCGGCGAGGGCCAGCCTCGGTTTGTTCCCATGAACGTGCGAAAAGCCAAGGGATTACAGGACTTGAAAAAAGGGGATCTGGTCGAGGTCACTGTCAATGATCAAAATCTCTTAGTCGATGTACATAAAGCCGGTGAATCCACCCACCATCGAGTGGTTCGAGGTCAACTCGCTGGACCCGTGGATACCGGACACGACAAGGCGGTGATTCGTACCATGAATGGGACAGAAGAGTCTCACCTCGTGCGACCGGTGGCGCGAAGCAAGGTGGCCTCGATCCCGGTCGGGGCCGATGTCATCTTTCTCATCGACGAGTTGGATAAGATCGTAGACGTGACGATGGGGAGCGTGGAATCAGTCCATCGAGCGGCCAAACTCGGGCAACGGAAATCTCCTCTCAAGGGCAACCTCAGCCAGGTCGTGGGTGTGATCCTGAAGCCCCTGAAGGACAATACCGTTGTCATTCGCACCGAGGACGGCAACGAGTACTCGTACGCGGTGCGTGCGCTCATTCAGCCGAGGCTGACGATGCTCTCCAAAGACGATGCGGTGGTGCTCTTGGTGGACGATGAACAGAAGGTGACGGACATCGCCTTTGTGCCAAAAAAGTAAATAGACACACACGTGAGAATCAGAAGATGGATGAACGTGTGCGGGTCTACGGCAGACCGGGTGGAGCATCACATGCCGTCGGGTGGAGCGCGGCGACCGACACAGTGATTTCCCATGCCGGACAGAATGGACGAGCGATCGCCGCGCGGCCTTGCTCGCTACTCATGCCGGCTGGGCCTCGGTTGTGAAGGAACAGCGTGGCAGAGCTGTTCCAGAACGGCGGAGCGGACGCATCTTCGACCCGCTGAGCCCGCACGTTGGTCAAACACATGATGATACGACAACAGTCCCAGGGGGAACGTTCACCACTCAACCATGCGGAGGAGACACCCTCTGCGATGACGGTAGGCTCAACACTCCTCACACTCGCGTTCCTGAGCCTGGCCGCAGTGTGTGCGGTCGGAGTATGGCTCGGCTACCGATTGTTCACCACCGGCTTTAGCGCGAAAACGGAGCCCCATGCGATCGAGGTGTTCATGGCGCGCCAGATTCGTCATCTCGCCATCCCGCTCGAGAATCGAAACGCGCAGAATCCGATCCCGATGAGCCCCGACGTGATGAAGGAGTCGCTGGCGCATTTTGCCGATCACTGCGCCACCTGCCATGCCAACGACGGCAGCGGTCAGACCCCGATCGGCAAGAACGTGTACCCGAAGGCGCCCGACTTACGATTGGCCGACACCCAATCGATGTCGGACGGTGAGATCTTCTGGGTCATTCATCACGGTATCCGCTTTACCGCGATGCCGGCCTGGGGAGAGGGTGACCCAGCGCAGGACAAGGACAGTTGGAAGCTGGTCCACGTCATTCGCCATCTCCCACAACTGACGCCGGAAGAACTCGACCAGATGAAGGCACTCAATCCCAAGACGAAGAAAGACCTGGAAGGAGAAGCCGCCTTCAGCCAGTTCCTGCAAGGAAACGATGCGGCGGCAGCGCGGACCGATAGCGGCCATCATCACTGAGAGGCTGCGGGGAAAATGCCCGCCGCCGGAAATTCAATAGTCCGCATGTCTGGGATAACAGGATATGACCCCATTATTACCTCGGTCGTGAGGTGGGCGATGAACAACATTCATGTGATGGTCAAACTAACACTATTCATTCACTGGAAGGAGACAGTATGAAGACGCGTGACGCGCTGCTCACGTTTGTAGAACGAGGTTATCGACAGGGCTGCGACCTGGAAGATTAGCTGGACGCGGAGTAGGAGACTCTGAGCCGCCAACCGAAGCTATAACGTTCTGTGTTCAGTCTCGAAGACGATGACGCCGGCCGTGGGGTCATAGCCGAGAGTGCGCAATATCAGCCATCAACCCAGGAGGTCACAATGAGACACAATCAACCATCACGAGTCAGCACATCTTTCCGATGGGGAGGACTGCTCGCTGCTACGGCAGTGAGTTGGCTCATCGGCATGCCGGTGCCTGCGATAGCCGAGCGGCCCGCAACTGGCGCCATCCAGTTCCTTCGTGGAGAAATCACGAAAATCGTGGGAGACAAACTCTTCCTCCGGCTACCATCCGGCCGCGAAGTCAGTGTGCCGGTCGACACCAATACCAACATGGTCTGTCCGTCGCGATTGCCGGAAGAAGCGGAAGTGCTGCAGGAGCAGGACCGCGCGAAACATCAGGGGTTCAGGATCGGCGATTGTCCCTTCCAGGTCGGGGACATGGTGAAGGTTGAAACCACGTCGGAAGGCCAGGCGACTTTCATCCGATATCTCTCCTACCCCCCGGCGACACGATTAGAGCGACTCGGCATCCCAAATAAGTATGAAGGTGAACTCCAAGAGGCTCCTGTGGCTAAAGGTACCGTAGGGGGGAAATACTGAGGGTGGGGGGCCCCGCATATGAATACAAATGGATCTCTGGCGAAATGCACTCGATTTGTATGACGCCGCAACGCTAGGCCGTCCGTGGAGGTGTCAAAGGTGGTGTGAGTAGTTCAAGCAAGTAATTCTCGGCTAGTTTAAGGGAGGGCAGGTCAGACCCATGTCGTAGTGTGAAGGCACGATGCTGACACCGCCGAACTTGCGCACTATCGTTCAGACGACAGAGGGCTGTCGATGTTCGCTTTCGCAATTAGCGTTCATGCTTTCGTCACCAACGCAGGATATCTTCCTGCGTGAGCATCAAAGGCATTGCGCACTGATGCTTTCATTTCGGAGGGTGACCATGAGCAGAGCCCTGCATATTCTGAACGTTTCGCTGGCTGGGGTGGTGTCTGTGTGCATGTCCGGAACCGGAGCCCTGGCAAGCGAGAGGCCAGTGAGTGCTTACCCGATAGCGCAACTGATCGCTGATCAAGCGCAGAGCGACGAGCAGATCAAATACACGGTCGAGGAACGGCTCCGAACGGATGGCCGTATTGATTGGGAAATGCTGGACGTCGACGTGCAGCGAGGACAGGTGACGCTCTATGGCGAAGTCTTGACGGAGGACCAGAGAGGACTGGCCAGCCTGATCGTAAGCACCGTCCCCGGAGTCAGGGAGTTGGCCAACCGCATCATCGTCGATAGGGCGATCTCGGGAGACTATCGTCTCCGGAAAGCTGTGTGGAGTGCCTTGCGGGATGTGGATGCGTTACGAGAACAAACGCAGACGTTACGAGTCCTGGTGGAAAATGCAGTGGTCACGCTAGCTGGGTCGGTTGAGCAGCCGCTCCAGAAAGAGGCGGCAGGGGAGGCTACCCAATCAGTTCAAGGGGTCCACAAGGTGGTTAATGCGATCACGGTGCAGCCGAGGCTCTTGCAGACCGAGCGTGAAACATTACGCAAGCAGGGTGTGGAGCGGATGCCTTGAGCCAATATCCGACAGGTTGCGTGCGCGCATGAGAGTCGATTTCGATAACAGATATTGGGGATCAGCTAAGAACGGGCTCGCATCGTTGAATGACAAAAAGACGTGGCGCCGAGCACGTCGTTCAGCAAATGGTTCGGTCATGAACCGGTTTCAGCATGTCGGTTCAACGTGAGGGGAACTCAAACGAAAGGAGGTGCATCATGAATGTACTTGTGGCGACGGATGGATCGACGTATGGACAATGGGGACTGAACTGGGTGGCCACGCTGCCGTTTGTCGAGCCGCCACGGGTGACGGCCTTGCATGTGCTCGATCGCGCCGCGTTCCGTTTGCCGTTTCGGACGAAGCTAGAGATTCAGCGCGTGGAAGCGCACGCGGCCAGAACCCTCAGGAAGGCCACACAGCAGTTGGCGGCGCTGAAGCTCAAGGGCACGGCTCGCAAGGAGCAAGGGGCGGTCGCACCGGTGATCTTGAAACGCGCGCCCAAACGGGACGGGCTCCTGGTGGTGGGCAATCAGGGCCTCGGCGCCCTCGACCGCTTCTTGCTCGGTAGCGTGTCGACGAATCTCATCCATCATGCGACCTGTCCGGTGCTCGTCGTCAAGGAAGAGGCGGCGCCGTTGCGGCGGATTTCCTTGGCAATTGATGGATCGGACGCATCGTCCGAAGCACTGGAGTTTGTGCTGACCAAGTTTCAGCCGGATCGTTCGACCGGCAAGGGCGGGCGGGTACCGATTCAGGTGAGCGTGATCCATGTGATGCCGTCGATCAAGTACCCGAAGCTGAAGGAGGCAGGCCGCAGGTTTGTCGAACCGAGCGTGCGGAAGCTGATCAAGGCGGGATTTACGGCCGAGCCTGTGTGTCAGATTGGGAAGCCTGCTGCAGAGATCATGAAGGTCGCCTCCAAGCACCGTGTCAATCTGATCGTGATGGGGGCCCAAGGGCTGGGCGCCATTGACCGGGTTCTCCTCGGGAGCGTTTCAACGCGGGTGGTCCAGCACGCAAACTGTTCCGTGCTCGTCGTTCGACCACAGCGTAAGAAGCAGCGGGGAGTCCTGGACAGGTTTCCTGGGGTATCGAGTGGGGTGATTGGTTGACCTTGTCCCTTTCGGTTGGACGACCTCCGAAACCCATGTTGGACTAGTCCGCGCGCGACGGGTCTGGAAGGAATGGGTTCGGATCAGTGGGTGACGAATAAGGAGCCGGCCATGATACGGATCAAACGTGTCTATCGTGAGCCAAGCCTGGAGGACGGGGTGCGAATCCTGATTGATCGCATGTGGCCACGCGGACTCAGCAAAGAACGGGCTCGCATCGTTGAATGGCGAAAAGACTTGGCACCGACCACGTCGCTCCGCAAATGGTTCAGGCACGATCCGGCCAAATGGAATGAGTTTCGTCAGCGCTATCAGTCTGAATTGAGCCGTTCCGGTCAGGTCGAGACCGCCAAAGAACTCATCCGGGACTCGCACCGCAAGACCATCACGCTTGTATACGGGGCGGCAGATGAAGAGCACAACCATGCGGTGCCGTTGAAAGAGTGGCTGGACGAACTCAGCCGCGGAGCCCAAGGCGTCCACGATGGCACCGTGTGAACGGCAGAGGGCATATATGATTCAACCCACAGCGCCTCATCATTGTGTGGTGGTCAGGTGAAGGAGGCGGTGTACGCAAGCAGCCCGCCATAGCCGCAGGGCTGGGTTAAGTTGTCGGCAAAGTAGTTGCCGTGGCGGGGGGTGAGCATTGAGGAGGAAAGCATACCCGTTTGCAACTGCGAAATCATCTCAGCTTGGGAGGGAGTTGCCCCGGAAATCGAACCATTCATCCCCGTCACTCGCGTGCAATCCTGCTGGGGAGGCATGGAGAGAGCGCCCTTTGGCACCATTTCCCCTCATACCGGTATGGTTAGCGCTGTGCTGCGCCGCAACGGCAGAAAGGACTGCGCATGAAGTAGGAGTTGTTCACGGTGAAGGAATTGGCGGCGGAACTCCGCGTGAGCCCGAAGTCCATTCAGCGGGCCTATCGCAAGGAGGAGATTCCAGTTCGTCGAAAAAAAAAGGGTCGGGAGTCTTTTCTGATTGCTCGGCATGATGAAATGCCGGCCCTCCCCGTATCGCGTCACGCGGCGTCCTAACCTAACAGACTGCGGAAAAACTCGGTTTATACGAAAAACACAGGTAAATGACTTCGTATGGTGTTGGGGCCTGAAT
>DASYRC010000013.1:0-19574 GCA_036004925.1 Nitrospiraceae bacterium
CAGTCTGTCCTTTACAGCCCAGCAAGGGGGCAGCAATCCCACCGCGCAGACCTTGAGTATTAGCAACGCCGGTGGCGGCACGCTCAGCTGGACCGCTAGCGACAATGCCGCGTGGTTGACGCTCTCACCTGCATCGGGTACTGGGAACGGTACGGTAACCCTGACAGTGGCGACCGGCACTCTAACCGCAAGCACCTATAGCGGGACGATTACGCTCGCCGCCACGGGAGCCGCCTCCAGTGTGACCGTACCCGTAACGCTCACTGTCACCACAGCCCCCGTGCCTCCGACCATCGGTGCCAGTCCGACCAGTCTGTCCTTTATAGCCAAGCAAGGGGGCAGTAATCCCGCGCCCCAGTCACTCACTATCAGCAATACCGGCGGTGGCACACTCACCTGGTCCGCCAGCGACAACACCAGTTGGCTAACAGTGAGTCCTGCCTCAGGAACCAGCAATGGCACGGTCACCGCGACGGTCACCACTGGAGCACTGACCGCCGGCACCCACAGTGGCACCATTACCGTCAGTGCGACGGGCGCAACGGCGGTGTCAGTGCCGGTTACACTGACTGTCGCGTCTGCATCCACAACGATCACTCTCAGTCCGACTGCACTCACTTTTTCAGCGGTTCAAGGCGCAGCCAATCCAGCGAATCAGTCCGTAACCGTGACCTCGAACGGCACGTGGACAGCAAGCAGCGGCGGCTCGTGGCTGACAGTAAGTCCCGCCTCAGGATCAGGCAATGGAACTGTCACCGCTAGCGTAAACTTGGCGACCGCTGTAGTTGGAACCAACAATGCCGCCATCACCGTAACGGGTGGCGGAATAACCAGAACGGCGACCGTAACACTGACGGTTTCAGCGCCCTCATTAACAGTGACTCCCACCAACCTTTCGTTTACTGCAACACAAGGAGCCGCAAACCCTGCGAACCAGTCCGTGACAGTCAGCTCCAGTGGAACATGGACGGTCAGCAAGAATGCGACATGGCTGGCTATCACACCAACATCAGGCGCGAATACAGGAGCCATTATCGTAAGCGTGAACAGCGCGACCGCTACTGGG
This sequence comes from Nitrospiraceae bacterium, assembly GCA_036004925.1. Lineage (GTDB taxonomy): Bacteria > Nitrospirota > Nitrospiria > Nitrospirales > Nitrospiraceae > Palsa-1315. The sequence goes on from DASYRC010000013.1 coordinate 1,067, forward strand.
GGAACCAATAGCGCCACGGTCACGGTGACTGGCGGCGGAATCACAAGAACTGTCACGGTTACGCTCACACTCAATGCACCATCGACATCGTCAGCTACCTTGACGTGGACTCCGAACACGGATTCGGACCTGGCTTCATATCGGGTCTATCAGTCCACGACGCAAGGAGTGTACGGGGCACCTATCGCGACAGTCCCAGCAGGCACGGCCAGTCATACCGCCACGGGGCTACAGGTTGGGAACACCTACTATTTCAGGATCACGGCCGTTGACTCAGCCAGTAATGAAAGCCAACCTTCAAACGAGGTGAACAAGAGCATCTTCTAGCGCATCATTTACTCCTCCTGACAAAAGTGCAGGAGGTCCGCGCGTGTCATACCTTGAATCATGCCACTGGGTGCAGCACCCAGTGGCCTCTACCCCACCACCGACCGAGTCGAGAATTCTCTCCCAACAACACTTCGATAGGCCAAGCGAACAATAGTGCAATTACATTATTTTCCCCGTTCGCCTCCGCACCAAGATACTGAATGGCGTTGACTTACCTAACGCTCGATCGGATAATCACCACCAAACACGAAAGAATGCGTACCGTCACCATAAAAACAAGAAAGATGGATCACTATGCCCGCTCGTTTTTCGACTTCCACGACGTTGATCTGCGTGCTCTTGGTGCTTGCCTGCCTCGGGTGTGACAGGTCTTCGCCTGAGGCCAAGAAGGCCAAACATCGCGAACAGGCGGAGACCTATTTCGAGAAGGGTCAGTATCATGAGGCCCTGATCGAATATAAGAATGTCGCGCAGGTAGATCCTAAGGATGCCGACGCCCACTACCGATTGGCCTTGACATACCTCAAGTTGGGCGGAACGACAAATCTTCAGGGCGCATTCGCCGAACTGAGCCGAACAGTGGAGCTGGACAAGACGAACCGAGACGCCCAGCTCAAGCTGGGTGAACTGTATTTACTCGGCAACGAACCGGCCAAAGCTCGCAAGCAGGCTGAGATTGTCTTGGTGTCGGCACCACAAAATACGGAAGGGCTCATTCTCAAAGGACGGAGTTTGATCAATGAAAAACATTATGCCGAGGGAATCGCGGAATTAAAAAAAGCCATCGAACTCGATCCCAAAAACATGCAAACGTATATTGATCTGGCTCGGGCTCAAGTTTTTGCGAAAGACACAGCCGCGGCCGAGCAGACACTCAAAAACGCGTTGACGATCGACTCCCGCTCTGCCGAGATCTTGCTCGCTTTAGGAGATTTTCGCGTCACGACCGGCAAGCCGGACCAAGCGGAGATCATTTACAAGCAAGCACTCGAAATCGCCCCAGAAAACGAAGAGATTTTTCTACGGCTCGCCAGCGTCTATCAGCGCTCCGGCAAATGGACCGATGTGGAAACCACGCTGCAGAAGTTGGCTGCTCTCAAACCTCAGGACGAGAAACCGCACATCCACTTGGGCGATTTCTTCACCTGGCTTGGCCAACGAGACAAAGCCCTCGCCAGCTATCAGCGTGCAACAGAAGTGAATCCCAGTTCGGTTATCGCCCGCGACAAGCTGATTTCGCATTATCTCGACACAGGGAAGACGAGTGAGGCAGAGGCTAAGGTCAAAGACATCCTCGAAAAGAACAACAAAGACTTAATGGGGCGCTTCTTCGATGCGAGGATACGGCTGGCGAAGAATAACTCCGATGAGGCCATTTCGCTCCTACAGGGGGTGGTCAAAGATGAGCCGCAGTTCGCGGGGGCTCATTACTTCCTCGGCGTAGCCTTTCTGCAAAAACACCAGATGACTCAGGCTCGATCAGCATTTACGGAGGCGGTGAAGCTCAACCCGAAACTCGCTGAAGCACGCACGGCGCTGGCCAAGATCCACTTGGCCGAAGGCTCAGCAGACTTGGCCATCGAACAGGCCCAGGCGGCCATTCAACTGAACCCGCGCAACGTCCAAGCGGCCGTCATTGCGGGCGATGCGTACCTCCTCAAAGGGGACGTAGCCAAGAGCAAACAGGTCTTCGAGGCTATCGCAAAGGCTCTTCCCAACGAACCCCTTGGCCCCTACCGTCTTGGTCTCGTGGCCCGCGCGGAGAAGAATGAGGCCAAGGCTCTAGCGTACTTTGAAGAAGCCCTTAGCAAGAAACAAGGGGCCATTGAACCGTTGACTCAGATAGCTATGATCAAGTTCGCCCAAGGCAAGGCGGACGAAGCCCGAGAACGGGTGAATAAGCAAATTGAGGCTTCTCCGAAAAACCCACTATTCTATACCCTTCTGGGCCAACTCTGGATGAGGACGAAAGATGCTGGCCGGGCAGAGATCGCCTTCAAGAAAGCAATTGAACTCGATGATTCTCTACTCTCCGCATACATGAACTTGGCTCAAGTCTATCATCTGGCTGGTAAAACTGATCAGGCCGTGAAGGAATATGAAGCCATTCTCGTGAAGAATCCCAAGGTGATTCAAGCGCACATGCTGCTCGGAGTTATCCATGAGAGTCGAAACGAATATGACAAGGCTCAGGCTCAGTATGAGGCCATCCTTAAGCTGGCGCCGAGGTTCGCACCGGCTGCTAATAACCTCGCATGGCTAATGGCGGAGCAGGGAAGGAACCTTGACGTAGCTCTCTCACACGCCCAGACCGCCCGCGAAGGGAGGCCAGACGATCCCCACATCGCCGATACGCTCGGATGGATCTATTACAAGAAAAACGCCTATCTCCTCGCTGTGAGCCTTCTGAAGGAAGCCGCCGAAAAACTGCCTAATGAACCAATCGTCCACTTTCATCACGGCATGGCCCAATATAAGAACGGCAACCCGGTTGGAGCGAAAAAGTCCCTTCAAGCCGCGCTGAAACTGAACCAGAGCTTTCCGGGATCTGAAGAGGCCAAGAAAACTCTTGCAGGGCTCTGAGTCGGAAAGAGTCGTCTTTCAGATAGTGCCGTGGCAAAACGGTCTCACGTCGCCGACCAAAGTAAGGCCACCGCAGCTTTCCCACCAGACGGCTAGTCTGGACCATGGCAATTCGTTATTGTGGCCTCGCCAATACAGGTTGCAGCAACTCACCCCGATCACGTTTCTCTCCGATCTCCTTGAGCGTCTCCTCAAACGCAGCCAGACGCTCAGCGGTCGTTGGATGGGTCGCAGCCATCGCACGACCTGGCCCGGCCTGTACTGACTCTATTCTCCCCAACCGATGCCAGACCTGTCGAATGGCCTCCAGATCGTAACCAGCCCGAGCTATGATATAGGATCCGACATAATCCGCCTGGGATTCAAGGGACCGCTGTGGTGGGGATGTGGTCCCAACCGCAGACGTACCCACGGTTGCACCAAGAAATGCATTTAGCATTCCACGCAGTTTGGCACTCTGCACGTGGCTCAACACATTATGCGCGATTTCGTGAGCCAGCAGCCATCCCAGTTCATCATTCGAACGGAAAAACCGCACGGCACCGGTCGTTATACCCACCTGCCGTCCATTGGAAATACCATTTATCAGGTCGCTCTCGATCAGATGGACAGAGAATTGGCAGGCAGGAACGGCCCACATAGTGATAAGGCGACGCTGTCCCACTCGTAAGATCTCGACCTGAAGAGGCTGAATACGAGCAACGGTCAACTTGCGCACCAACAACATGACGTCTGGGGCCGCTTGTCCCATTACATCCTGTGTATTCACCTCTGTGAGGTGATCGCCTGGCTCAAGACCGGCCGAAGAAGCGGGCGATCGAGGATGAACGTAAGAAACGATTACACCACGCCGAGCGACTCCCTCCCCCAATGTTCGACTTTCTTCACCGTCTGAGAGCAAGAACCCATAGGTCGGTTCCTGTTCAAAGGGGCACCATTCGGCCGTGGCAACCAGAAGCGGAAAGGCCACGTCATGAAGACGCTTCTGCATTACTGCCAAATCCATGGGCTCCCCGCCCCTTCTGAGATCATATTGCTGAAATGAGCAGGCGGACAGGAAGAGAAGTGGCCAAAGAAGGATCACGAATTTGGGTCCAAAGTGTCTCAGCAACAATCCCACGGTACCTTTCTAAAAACGGTTTGGCCTCGTAAATAATTGTGTGGCCATTCAATCCGTCGGAACTTTAGTCTCTGAATGTTTATATTTTCTTCCACTCGACCAGGAAATGCGAGTCCCTGTGCCTGTATGACTTGAGGGCACGTTAGTGGAAAATACAAAGGGCCAGTCCTCTTAAAAGAGGACTGGCCCTGCTTATCCGACTCGCTTCCTAAACGAAGAAGAGTTAGATCTGAACTGACTTCCGTCTCCAGAGCCAGATTCCGACTAATCCTGCACCGAGCAGCATCAACGAAGCCGGCTCCGGAACGCTGGGGGTGCTCGAGGTTATAGCGTAATGGCTGAGGCTGTCGAGGTGTTGTTCCGTCAGCCCGTTATCGAGGAGCTGCTGGTCGGTCCAGACCAGCTTGGTCAGCTCGGCGACGTTCTCGAAGAAGAACATGTCGTTGGCACCGGGGTTGCCGAACTTCAGGAGGAAGAACCCTGGCTCGTTGGGAGCGACGTCGAGAAAGTTGTTGCCGGCGTCGTCTAACTGGACTGTGAAAGTCTCGACGTTCGACAACAGCGTCACATCACAGCTGCAAGCCGACTCAAGCTGAGCCTCTTCGTAGGCTTGACCCGATTGCGCCGAGTCGATCGCGCCGATCAGGTTGTCCACCCCGAAGGTAGCTGCTTGGGCGGACGTGGCAACCAGGGCAACCCCCAGAACCGCAACAGCTAAACCTAAAAGCATTTTACCTTTCATCATGTTTCACCCCCTTCATTTTTCAATTACTGCCTCAAAAACATCTTTGAGGTTTATACTGGGTGGCATACGCACATTATGTGCCAGCATAATGATAGATCGTAACTTGTTAATAATACAAGATTTAGTATCCATTCCCTCCAGTAATCAATTGGCCATCTGTTAAGCAATTTTACAGGTAATAGGTCAATGTCCTCATTTAATCGATCGCGATATATATTTTTCCATAACTTACATCATGATTTCATTGTTAATTCGCCTTACAGATTTGCGTGGCCTTTATTACATGGCTAAAGGCGGAGTCCGGTAGGAATAATAGGGTGGAAAAAACCAAAGGGCCAATCCCCTTATGAATGAGAGGACTGGCCCCGCTTGCCGATTCTGTTCTTGAAGATAGAAGATCAATTAGATCTTCGTTGACTTCCGTCTCCAGATTCCGATACCGGCCAACCCGGCGCCGAGCAGCATCAATGATGCAGGCTCAGGAACCGAGGTCACGTTCAGTGTGCCTGCGTAGGAACTGAATTGCGGGATCCCGTTGACCAGAACCCCAGCGTCTGTGGTACCGTTCAGCGTGAGTACTAGAGGGCCATTGAACGAGGTCGGTAAAAGAAATCCAACTTCCAAGAAGCTATTTGGGCTTAGGGTGAGTCCAGTCCCATTCAGATCGGCAGAGGTGAAGTCAATGTTGTTCCCAGGGGCCAAACCAATGGTGATAAAGCTGGCATCGGCCAGTACAGAACCACTGACGTTGAAAGTGAAAATATCAGTGAAGTCCACGTTATCGGTGTGGATCGCAGTGAAAGCACTCGTTCCGCCACTAACAAGGGGGAAATCGACGATATTATTCGCGCGTGCGTCGGTAGCAACAACCGCCATGGCGGCAATCATACCTGCAACTATGAGATGTTTCATAGCAAATCTCCAATTAACTATCGACTTGTTGCCCCCTGCACTCGCCACCGCCTTCATCTTTCTATTTTTGCCATCCTTGCTGTGTCACACTCATCCTCTGACTATTCTCTGTGATAGATATGCGCAGTGTTGAGCACATCCTGTACCAGTGTCATTAATCATAATAACTTATTTAAATACAATGCCTTATAAATAGGTCATTTCAACAACCCTCAGCGTGTCTGTCAGAATTTATTACAGCAATAGGTCAAAATTCACTTTTAACAAGCTTAATTTTACAATGTTTCAATAACTTATATCATTTTCCCTGTGTTAAGTTGCTTTACAGATTCGCTTGACCTTTTTCCATCGGTAACTACGAAGTCCTATCGACAGAATACGAATAACATCAATCTGTTGCAAGATTCTCGCTGTATTCATGTAACTCACAGGATGATTGCGGCGGGAAAAACAACGGGGCCAGCCCTCTTGCAGGAGGACTGGCCCTGTTGTCGCACGCTGTTCTATGACGGTGAAGAATCAGATCTTCACTGAACTTCCATTTCCACACACCGATCCCGGCTAATCCGGCGCCGAGCAGCATCAACGATGCCGGCTCCTTAACGGTGCTGGCCGGCGTATTGAGTGTCGTCTCATGGCTCTAAGGGGTTATTCATGAGATCGTGAGTCCGCGATACAGATCACAATCGATTGTCGACTGCGCGAAGCGAAACAGCGTCGTGGGATAGGTTTCGGCAGTTGGCTGGAGTTACGCGATCTGCGGTACGGAAGACAGGCGTTTTCGGCTCAGGGTTTCTCTCCCGGCTTGGCTTCTTAGCGCGAGTGTCTAGGCAGATTCTTTCGAGTCCTCGGATTTCGTCTTCTTCAATCCGTACCGCACGAGCAACTGATAGAGGGTTGGACGGCTGATCCCCAGTTCAGCAGCGGCTTTGGACACATTCCCATCGGCCTTCTCCATCGCGAGCCGCACCAGATCTTTTTCACGACTGTCGCGTGAGGCTCTGAGGGTGGAGGCCTCTTCCTCTGATGAGGACGGGTCTTTCAGTTCCAGGTTCCCAGGGGTCACGTATTTTCCTTCCGCCATCACGACGGCACGCTTGATCCTGTTTTCCAATTCCCGGACATTTCCGGGCCAAGTGTGCAACGTCAAGGCTTCGACCGCTTGAGGCGTAAACCCCTTTAACGGTTTTTTTTGCTCTTCCGCAAACTTCGTCAAGAAAGTCCGGGCCAACAATGTGACATCAGAACCCCGTTCACCGAGGGAAGGCACCGCGATCGTGATGACGCAGAGCCTGTAGTACAAGTCTTCTCTGAACCGCTCCTCACTCATGGCCTTTTGAAGATCGACGTTGGTCGCCGCGAGAATCCGCGCGTCAACGGCGATCGTCTCTTTTGCCCCCAGCCGTTGTATCTCGTGATCTTGCAAGAATCGCAACAATTTGACTTGCAAAGCCAGCGGGATGTCTCCGATTTCATCAAGAAACAGCGTGCCGCCTTGTGCTCCTTCAATGCGTCCCTTTCGTTGCTGCATCGCTCCGGTGAAGGCCCCTTTCTCATATCCGAACAGTTCGCTCTCGAGCAACGTCTCGGGAATCGCTCCACAGTTGATAGCAACAAACGGCCTGCTCTTCCGCGCGCTCTGCCGGTGAATCGCTCGCGCCACCAATTCCTTCCCCGTGCCGCTTTCCCCGGTTATCAACACCGGCACATCAGACGGTCCGACACGACGAATCATGCGAAACACGTCCTCCATTCGCGCACTGTTTCCCAGCAACCCTTCGAACTCATTCTGGCTAGCCTGCTCTTGGAAGGCCCGATGTTCCTCCTCTAAATTGGAGAGATAGGCCGCCCGCTGCAGCACAATCCTCAAGACATCGAGCTGGACAGGCTTCTCGATAAAGTCATAGGCGCCGCCTTCGATGGCTGCGACGGCCTTCGCTCGGTCGCTATTGCCCGTGATCACGATCACCTTGGCCATCGGGTTGAGATGAAGGGTTTCACGCAAGATTGACAAGCCTTCAGAAGCCCCATCGATATCAGGGGGTAATCCTAAATCAAGCAGGATCAATCGAGGCATGGCTTCCCGGACATGCGCCAATGCTGTGGAACGATCCGACGCCTCCAGCATTTGGTAATCCGAGGCAAGGGCCCATTTCATTTGGTCCCGAATCTCGGCATCGTCGTCGACCAGCAAGAGAGCCGGTCGAGTGTTGATAACTTTCTCAGACATTTGGGGCTCGTGAACTAACGTTACCTGCTTGAGCGAACAATGGAATCTTCGTCTACAGTCGCAGGAGGGCGATAAATAGGCAACTCAATACGCACTTGTGTCCCCTTTCCTTCCTCGCTTCGCATTCGAATCGTTCCCTGATGCGCTTCCACGATCTGCTTGCACTGATACAATCCGATGCCCAGTCCGCCAGGTCTGCTGGATTGCGAGGGGCGAAACAAAGTGCTCAGCTTGGACGCTGGAATGCCTGCCCCTGTGTCCTCAACCGTTACGACCACCGAGCCGTCTTGTTGCCCCGTAGTGACGCGGACCGTCCCACACTTGCCGATGGCTTGTTTGGCATTGAGCACCACATTCAGCAGCACTTGGTGAATCTGCTCCCGCACAGCCAGAACCGGCGGGACAGGCTCACCCCCGACATATACCTGCGCGTTTCCCTCCCCCCTGATCGGCGTTACCATTTCATCGATCAGATTCGAGAGATCTATTGGTTCCGGTGTCGCCACAGCCATGGGTTTGAACGATTTCAGGGAGAGTTTGCCCATGAGAGTGGTTATCTTTTGAGCCGTGTCCGCAACCGTCCTCATGGCGGACTCCTGGAACGAAGGGTCCTTGCCGTGGTTCTCGGCGTTCTGAGCCACCAAGGAGAGCCTCGCTGCGAGATTTTTCAGGTCATGCAGACAGAACACGGAGAATCGATGCAGTGCCTCCAATTCAGCTGCAGCCTGGCGTTCTTCTGCCAGATTTGCGTGAGAAAGCAGAACCCCGACGTGATGTGCAATACCTCGCAGCAAATCGCAATCATCCGTGCCATAGGCTTCTCCATGAATTTGCTTGCCCAGCGCCACAAAGGCCGTGAGCTGCCCCTGGGCACGGATGGGGAAACAGAGCGCCGCGCCTGAAGCCCCCAAGGGATCTCCCGCAGAAGTGACTTCGTTGCTTCTCCTTGCCAGACCTTCCTCGATCAACACCGGCTCATCCTTTTCCAAGAGCTGCACGATGACGGGATGGGAAAGTTCTATTGGAACTGGTTCCTTTTCAGTGGTCATCGAACGGAGTTGAAAAAACCGCCGATCGGCTTCCCGAAAGGACCAGATTGAAATCGTGGTGGTAGCGAAGGTCTTGATTAAGAGATCGAGCAGACGATCCATGATCGCCTCTTTGCTCGCCGCCTGCTCAAATGTCTCGGTGACCTGAAGCCACTGCGCTCGGTAGTCGTATTTCGATCGATAAAAATTCCGCGTGAGAAAGCGTCGAATGTCGGCGCGCACCGTTTTTGAGAACGCTGCAATCGCCAGCCCAACCAGGGCTCCGAACACCACGACGACACTGAGCCCCACCCCCAATGGCTGGTTTGTTCGCCGAAGCCATTCACCGACAGCCCCCACTACCAGCAGGTAGAGCCCAATGACGATGAACGTTACCGAGCCGAAGAGCGCCTGTTGGGATATATAGGTATTGACGAGAACTTCCCGCAGGCGGGTTCGTCCCAACCCGTAGGCGGTCAGACAGAGCGCCATGGCCGTCACGACACTTCCAACCAACACATGTTCGACCTGCCAGACCGGATACAGGAGCATCTGGCTGGCTTGATAGACTTGGTAACCGGCCAGGCCCCCTAACCCGATCACGACGAATTTCAGCTTGTGGCGGACCGGTTCGCGACTGGCGCGCAAGACTAACTCCAGTTGCGCCAGCCCTAGAGCCATGCTGATCACAATAAGGACATAGGGGATGCGGCCCCATGTGGTCAAAGCAACCGCTGCCCGGCCATCTTCAAGAATTTTCCACTCAAAGAACTGACCGGTCGCCACGAAGCCAGCCAGCAACAAACCCGCGCAGCCAACGATGCGGGCCCGCCACAGTGCAGACGTATCGCTGCTCCGCTCAACCGGGTTCAGGAATGCCAGTCCAACATAGAGCAACGCGGTGGGTTGGACGAGCTCTGCGACCATCGCGGTCGCACGCCACCACAGCGCATGGGGCTCGTCGAGCAATCCTGCCGCATTGGCCAAGTGGGACAAGGCGGTCGTTCCCAGCAACACCGCGAGACTCCGGTGCGAGGAGCCCGTTCGCCGCCTGACAAACAGGATGCACGCCATAGCGCCGGCAAGAGCCGCGACAAGACCAGCTGCTATTGAAAACCATGTCGGAAGCACCATACTAGACCTACACAATTACGCGAGTATCTTGTCGGACTAGGAGGTCGGAATATGCGACCCTGCCTGATCTCGATGTGACATGACACCGCCTATCCAATATGCCGATAAAGAAACCGCCCCACCAAGGTCAGCACTTTGTCCGGGAGCCGGGCACACAGTTCCTTTGCCACCCGAGCTTTGAGATGCTCAAAGTAGGGGGAGGCGTTCACGGCAGGAGCACGCCATGTGGTGAGGGTTGCAGGCACTGCCGACCAGCGCTCCTTGAACGTAATCAGACCCGCATTATCGAGATCCGAACGCCCCAGATCCAATTCTTCCATCCTGGCATCTTTCGCGTCCTTGATGGCCCGCCAAAACAGCATGGGTGTCGCGCCAAGATTGTTGAACTTCACATCAGAACCGCCATATTTGTAGACCATTTTCTTTCCATGATCCAACGTCATGATGCCTGCGATGGGCTGGCTGCCTTTGGAGGCGATTCTGATCGAGACATCCTTCCCCATATATGCCACGAGATTCTGAAACCATTCGAACGGTTGCGGGGGCAGGTGGTGGCGCGACCTTGTCAACCGAAGCAACCTGTACAATTGCTGAAGCAGCAGCGGGCTACGGCCTGCTTCATAGGTGAGGGCTTCCCGCTCCGCGCGACTGATCTTACGCTGAATGCAATTCTTATGAAATCCTTTGTGCAGAGCATCGAGACTCGGGCGAAGGTCCAACCGATGCAGGGTATAGGTTTTGGCGCGTGCGAACTCCTTGTCGAATTCGAAGCAAGGTCTCACCGAACGCATTTCCACATACTTCCGCCCTTCCCTTACTCTCTGCACCTCGGCGTGGGCACAGAGTGTCCCGAACTGCTCGGCACAGTCAATGAGTGGCTCGCAATGATCGGAAAAAGGCAGTGAGACGAACCGGCTACCGGTCAGCCAGCTTCGCACGGCGCAGAATAGAACGGCGTTCGTCAGATGTACATGTGGAGCGGAGGTCGTAAAAGCAACCGGAGCATACCCATAGGTTGCCTGCAATGCGCCTAGCCAGCCTCGCGTGTGGAACACCGAGGCGTTTGGATGTTGGGCTATGAGCTCAGGCCACCGATCATCCTGCAGCGGATCGATTGCATAGACACCATCCTCTAGTGAGGACATGGCTTCCCATGCTGGCATGAAGCTGACTCACATTATGGTTGCGGAACCCTACGGTCACACCTTAGCACGCAATCCACCAGTTGGAAATCCCTCGGGCCCAAAAGGCCCATGCCGGTTCAGTCCCGGCCTCCGGCACCAGAAACAAGGGGTTGAGTTTGATGTGTGCCTTCCTTAATTTTTGACCAGCGCTCTGTGATCAATCTCGCCACACTAACGGCTCCGAGCCACGCAATGTCAACATGGTGAACACAGGGTGTGTCCGACTGCTTTGCCGTGGCCGCGAGCCATTTGATTGACCGACCTACAGTGTTGTTGATTCGACCGGGAGAGGTTGACGCTAAGCTATGCCCGAATGAGAAGATGGTCGATGAGAGCAGGTTCTTCGACGTGCATAGCTGCGGAGGTATCGATAAAGATGCCTCGCAATCTCGAATAAAAAACAGTTCCCTGATCCGCTGCCGAATCGCCCCGTGCAACACCCATTTCAGATACCTTCCCGATACGATACTTGGGCGCCCACATCAGATAATAGCGGGTGTCGTACCCAAGTGGCCGGCTCGTCTGTAGGCCATGCCACTACTGTACCGGATCGCTACGGCCTCCGGCAGCACGCATTTTTCATCCTCGCTACCGGGCAGGGCATTCAAATGAGGTTTTTCGTAAAGGACGGCTGTGGTCTTTCGAGGAGTGGCGTCGTCTCACTTCGGCGCGACCAGAATGGAGGAGATTAACAATGACCCCAGCCGATCCCAGGATAGTATTTGAATCGACGGGAGTTAATGCGGAACGACGCGGAAGATGCCGATGCCGTTGGAGACGTAGACGTAGCCATCGGAACCCAACATGAAACTGAGCAAGCCCCCCAGTCCGCCATTGAACGCCACGCTGGCCCCACCGAACTGGTCGAGATTCGCCCCGTTCAACACTACAAGACGGATCTTTCCGTCGTTCCAGGCCGCAACGAGCAGATTGTTGCGATAGACCTGCGGGTAGATGGATGAATTTCCCGGGATGGCTATGATCCCAGTCGGGGCGATGACTGGGTTAAAGGCCAAGATCGGATCCCGGTAGCTAGGATTGCCGGCGATGCCACCGACAATTGGCCAGCCGTAGTTGCCGCCGGAGACGACTCGATTGATCTCGTCATTGTCACTCGGCCCATTCTCGCTTTCCCACAGGTTGCCGTTAGAGGGATGGAAGGTGAATCCGTAGCTGTTCCGGTGTCCGAAGCTAAACACTTTCTTGGCGTTGGGATTTGAATTCGAAATGAAGGGGTTGTTAGACGGGGCCGAGCCGTCAGGATTCACGCGCAGGATTTTTCCCGCAAGCGAGGTAATATCTTGCGCATTTGATGGAACCTCGGTATCGCCAATGACCACGTATAATTTGCCGTCCGGTCCGAACTTGATGATGCCCCCATTGTGGTTACTACTCACTGGAAGGTTGTCGAGAATGACGGTCTCCGTACAGACACCGCCAGATTTGCTGAACCTGGACACGCGATTCATCGTCGGCCCAGGAACCGTGTAATACACGTAGACAAGCTGGTTGGAAGCAAAGTTTGGATCAAGGGTGAGACCCAGCAACCCTTGTTCCCCGCTCGTCGAGACCAAGATCTGGCAGAAAGGCGTGGGGTCAGGCTGCCATGATGGATTGATGATGCGAATCTTTCCCGTCAAGCGCTCGTTATAAAAGATACGCCCATCCGGAGCGAGAGAGAGCCCAACCGGAAAATTCAGGCCGCTGAGTACGGGTTGCAGTTGCAGAGCGCCGGTCGGAGGTTGCTGCACATTGAAGTTGTGGGTTGTCGAGGCTCCAGGCAATTCTTGGTTATTCTGGTCTACGAGGGCCAAGCGAACCTGATGGGGGCCCGCGGGAAGTGCAAACAGGTCGAACGAATTAGGCGCTGTCCAATGCACAGCGTGATCGTGGACACCGTTGAGGAGTACGCCATTATCTGAATTAATACCGGCACCATTATAAAAGTGATGGAGAGGGCCGTTATCGATGGAGAGCCGCAGGTGCGGAGTGCCAGGGAGGCCGATCGTGAAGTTCGAGACGGAAAATGTAATTCTCACCGGGCTCGATTGGAATGATGTCCCACTGGTCACCGCTACCGTGGAGGCTCCCGGCGTCACATCGCCTGATCCGCCATCGCTACAGGCACCCAGGAGCAACGAGAGGGCGGTAAGCACCGGAACAATCAATAATGAAAACGATCTGTGGAACATTGCCTTGATGTGCCTTCATTCGGAGTGGTACGCCTTCGTTCTCCGTAATTCCCAGTTTTCTGTGGTTCGCAATTCGACGGAGTATGCTCTGCATGGTCGAGCCGAACCGCCTTCGGCTGGCCCCGCTTAGCCACCGCCTACTTCAGCACGCGACTCACCCGATCGGCTGACAGCGAGGTATCCACCTCGACCGCCAACACTTCTCGGGCACCTTCATCCAGAATGTTGAATGTCTGGAATCGTCGCCCGCCATATGACGTATCACTCATAAAGTCGACGAGCCGGACGACATTGGGCTGCGGGAGCATGACGAGTGGCTGTCGGAACCAGACCAGGACCCGCTTCTTGGCTCGTTGTGGCAGATTCAGCCGGAGCAAGCAATAAACGTGCCGCAGGCACAAAGTGCACAGATTGTATTTCCAGCTCGTCTCGCCCGTCCCGCTCGGCTATTCCTCGGGAGTGTTTTCCTCTTGTCCCACACATGCGGACCACTGGGGTGCTCGCACCTGTGCTAGATAAACCGGACAAGTTACCTGGCTATGGACTATAACCGAACCGTTTCTCAACTCTCCGTAACAGCCAAGCAAGAAAAAGAAGCACGACAAGGGAGAGGAGAAAGAGAGGAATGCCCCCGCTGCGGTGTAACGCGCTATTCGTAATGAAAGTCGGGTCCACATAATTGGCTAAGAGGGACAGCCCGACGATGCGGAAGGCATTTTTGACGATTGCGAGCGGAACGACGACTGCCACCAGCCCCATCTTCGTCCAAGCGGACCGAAGGAAGAAATGCCCGGCTACGAGACTGGAAATGATGAGGGAGAGTGCTGATCGGATTCCGCTGCATTCCTCCGCAACATGGATCGTGAAATTCGACAGACTGAACACGAACCCCTGCCGAAAAACCGGGACGCCAAGAGCTGAGAACAGTAGGTCGGTGGCTTCAGCTGAGCTGCGTTGCAAGAATCCAATGATGGCATCCAATAAAAAAGCGGGAAGCGGCACCATAAAGAGGAGAAAGAGCAGCCCAAACAAAACCTTTCGGCAGAGCGTGATCCCGAAGCAGGACACAAAGATTCCCCAACACATCACGACCAACGCCAAGATCATCATCGACAACTGATCGACTGCGAGGGTCACTGGAACTGCCCGCCAGTAACCCAAGGCCCCCAGCCCTATCAATATGGAGCCAAGCCATGGGCTCCACTCCCTTGAAGCGAAGATCGCCTTCCGCTCAAGATAGAGAACATACAAGCTCAGGCATGGGATCAGCACAATGTGCGAATAATGTTCCTGCTGCTGCGTGAGGGAAAAGAGCGTGACCAATGGCTGCCAAAACAATGCGACTACGGCAAAGAACAAGAGGAGAGAGAGCAGATTCCGGCGCTGAGCACTGAAGGGCAATGGCTTGCTCAACAGCCGCACCGCCTCAACTCCAAAACTTGTGGGCATTTCTCCAGAGATATTCCGACGACTCTCTTCTTGCAGCGGTGTGATGCTCAGTTGGTTGCTGACGGGCATGTCATTTCTCAATAGAGAGAGGAACTTCTACAGGTTCTAGCAAGCCCCTTTGCCTTTAATGACTGCTGCCGGAGTGGCGAGGAGGATCTTGATATCGGTCCAGAGCGATTGACCTCTTGCATAGCGAAGGTCCAGTCGGACCATCTCGTCGAACGTCGTCCGACTCCGGCCGGTCACTTGCCACAGCCCCGTAATGCCCGGCTTGGCTTCCAAAACCCGATGGCGGTGCCATGGCTTGTACTGTTGCAACTCATACCAGAGCGGGGGCCGTGGACCAACCAGCGACATTTCTCCCCGGAGCACATTCCACAGTTGAGGCAGCTCATCGAGGCTCGTTTTGCGAAGAAAACGTCCGATTGGCGTAATCCTCGGATCATTGGTCAACTTGAAGATTGTATTCTTCTCTTTGTCCTGAGCCTCCCCGCTTGAACTAATGAACCAGCTCACATAGTTATGATGAATCCCGTGATCAGAATCCGCGTGCATTGTGCGGAATTTGCAGATCATAAATGGTTTCAACATCTGGCCGATCCGCACCTGCCGAAACAACACAGGTCCACGGGATGATAATTTCACAAGCCCCGCAATGGCCAAGAGTAGCGGCGAGAGGATGATGAGGAGAGCAAGGCTACTGAGAATGTCCATGCCCCTCTTCAATACCTGAAACATGGCGATTCTTTCTTGATGTGCATGCAATTCCGGATACAGAAACGGATCCACCATCTGGAGTTCTTCCTCTCCGAGTTGCCGTGGCTCAGGATAGACGCGCAGCCTGATCGACAATCGCTCGGTGAGATCCCCTTCAAACCGATTCGTGATCTCTTTTTGAAATTCGGATTCGAGCCGCTCGCAGGTGCTTGCCAAGTTCGCGGTATCGATCTCGGGAACGATCAGACCCATGATGGACTTTCGTTCAAACCACCCGAGAATATCGATGTCCGACTTGATCGCCGACAACGCATTGGCAATCCCGGCAAACAGTGCTGGCGTGTTTCCGCGTCGCTTCTCCTCCACGCCAATCAAGAGCATCACCATGGCCAGTCCGGATCGGTCCGTGCGTTTGCGCTCTCTCGTAACGGTATCCCTAAAGAGCGCTTCATCGAAGAGCGGTTGAAAGATCCCGACCCTTTCCCCGCACGAAGACATCATATTTATATCCCTTAGACCAAGCCTGCACATGATCCTATAACGCAGCCGAATGACGACGCCAAGACGCCTCTGGATTCCGTCACCGAGCCGCCGCGAATGCAACTTCTTTATGCTGCTTGAGCGATTGTTCCGCCGCTTCCAGAATCCGCACAACGCGCAGACCAGCCTGCCCATCGTTGAAAGGTTTCGTGCCGTCCTTGATACAATCCAAGAAATATCGGGTTTCGAGCTGAAGCGCTTCCAGCTCCTCCACCTTCGGCGCCCACATATCTCCGCTTCGATAACTGACCAGAAGTTGGTGAACCCCCTGCTCTGTCTTTACATCAGCGCCCTTATCATACACTCGCACTTTTTCAGCCGGATCCAGATCATTCCATACCAACATCTTCTTCTGACCCCCAACGAGCGTCGTACGCACCTTAACCGGCGAGAGCCAATTGACGTTGATGTGAGCGAGTACGTTATTGGGGAAATACACCGTCAGGTGCGCAACATCTTCCAGGCAGTTCACATGTGCGCTGCCCGTCGCCACCACCAAATCAGGTTCCAACCCGATCAGATAATCCATGATGGCAAGATCATGCGGAGCGAGATCCCACATCACATTGACGTCATGCTGGAAGAGCCCCAAGTTAACGCGCGTCGAATCATAGTAATAGAGAGGCCCCAGAGTCCCATTGTCGACAAGCTGCTTGATCTTTCGAACCGCGCCGGTGAAGAGGAATGTATGGTCCACCATAATCCGCAGATTTTTGCGTTCGGCCAGCTCGATGAGTTCCTCCGCTTGTGCAGAGGTCGCCGTAAAGGGCTTTTCTACAAACACGTGCTTGTCATTCTCAAGCGCTTTCTTGGCCAACTCGTAGTGGTACGAGACCGGTGTCACGATCGCAACCGCGTCGATTTCCGGAGACGTGACGATATCATCTTCTTCGGTCGTCACTCGAACACCGGGGTGACGGCCTAACACCCGTGCCAATGCCACAGAGTTCTTATCACACACGGCCACAACCTTGCAGTCTTGATGTCCCGAGAAGTTACGCACAATGTTCGGACCCCAGTATCCGTAACCGATCACACCGAGTTTAATCATGGCTTCACTCCGTAAAAATGTTACGCCCAATGATAAACGACAGCTTTCCAGAAACTACTGCACCAGACACCTAAACGAAAGCACCCTCCTAAGGACCTAGTTCTCCGCGAATGTTCCCTCTCCGGATTCTATGTCCTCCAACTCGTGATGTTGGCAGACTCGGACCTGCAGGCAGCTGGTCTCCTCGACGCCGAGCTTTGCCCGGAGAATTTCCACCAGACGTTTTTGAGGATTGCTGGCCACCTGCGCCATAGGTTCTTGCACCAGAACTGTTAAGACAGCTCCGACGATGTACCCATCGCGGTACCAACCGATGTAATCCGTTTCCCGAAGGCTACGGGATAACGCCGCCATTACTTCCTTGGCGATATGAGAATCCATCTGCACGACCACCCCTTGTGCATTGGTGCGATGGACGAGAAGGATCTGACAGAAATAGCCGGAGCGCTCGGAACGCTTTGTTTCGCTTTCCAGGAGGTACCGAAAGGCTTCTTGGTTGTACGCACCACTCTGAGGTAAGCTCGCCATGCCTTTCATGGCCGGACTCAGGCTGCTCTCTGGGAATACATTGAGAAAAATACTGCTCATCTTGTTGGTGGCCTGACGAAACAAGTTGAAAACAAATGACTTTTCCCACAACCGATTCCCAGCACGCATCGTGAACTATCGCCCAAATTGTCGCCTTCAACAATACCGATGATGTAGGACGCGCCCCTACTTAAGTACTATAAGTAATATTACGAGGTGTCCCCTCTGGACAGTAGCCCATAAGTTAAGACTCTCTAGAGAAGATCAATTCTATGGCTGTAGACCTCACTCCGCACCCCACCACTCGACGCAACGACATAGACCGCTGGACAGCCTGGTCGAAAGCACCTTTCCTGCCTCCCAACCGGAGAGCGATGCTGGTTTAGTTAGATAGAAGGGGACTGAAATCTGAGAAAGCCTGCCAAGGCTACTTACGGGGTATAACTTCATCCACAGAACATCTGATATAGCTATGAATGCGCTGTGCTGAAGAATATAATCGGCCCAGTTCTGCTACTAAAGGACTCACTAGATCATGATCCATAACACCGCCTTATTCGCAAGGATCTTTGACTGGGTCGAGTGGCTAACATGCGAATCATGAACTTGGACCGTTGGGAGAACCTAGTGTCCCGTCTCCAAAGTCAGGTTAAGGGGCCCTCCGGAGGACCTTCTTGATGATCGCGACGGGTTCTTTGGTCCAGACGAACGGGGTCGGGTGGTCATTCCAGCGTGCGATGTACCGCTTGATATGGGTGATCAGCG
>DASYRC010000014.1:0-144688 GCA_036004925.1 Nitrospiraceae bacterium
GGGGATCTGCGCGGGCTGCTCCGCGCGCGGAGGCTGAGTCAAGCCACAATGCGGAATATTCGACAAAATCTCTTGTTTGCCTTTCTCTATAACGTGATCGGGGTGCCGATCGCGGCCGGCGTGCTCTATCCGGTCTGGGGGGTTCTATTGAGCCCCATGATCGCCAGTGCCGCCATGACCTTCAGTTCTGTGTCCGTCATCTCCAATGCCCTCCGCCTGCGTCATGTGGAATTGTAAGTGCGGCTCCGATGCACGCATGCTAGGCTACAATCGTTTGTCGTCCATCGAGTGGAGACTGTTTTCAGAAAGGACCGTGGCGTGTTTCGACCCAATCACTTATTGCGACTCGTGATCGGGCTCTGCGTGTGGAGTTCGATCGTCGGGGGAACAGCTCTGGCCGGGGATCGTGTGATTCCTGTGGCGGGCGGGGGTGAACTTCAGGCGCAGGTTAAGGCGACCGCGACAAAAGTGATCCCCGCTGTCGTCAGCATTGCTTCTACGGTGATGGTCCGCGATCAAGCGTTCAGCGACGAAGCGCTGCCGTTCGGATTGTTCAAGGATGTCCCATCGCGGCGGCAATATGGCCAGGGCTCCGGCGTCATTGTGTCGTCGGATGGCTACATTATGACGAACAACCATGTCATAGCCGATGCGGTTGATGTGGAAGTAATTCTCGCCGACCGGCGGCAATACAAAGGACGAGTGGTGGCCACCGATCCGAAGACCGACGTAGCCGTAGTAAAAATTCAGGCGACCAATCTGCCGACGGTGACGTGGGGGGATTCGAGCACCCTCGCCGTCGGCGAATTTGTGCTCGCGATCGGGAACCCGCTTGGTTTGAGTCGCAGTGTGACGTTCGGCATTGTCAGTGCCGTCGGTCGCGCTGATGTCGGTGTCGCCGACTTCGAAGATTTCATTCAAACCGATGCCCCCATCAATCCAGGCAATTCCGGCGGGGCCTTAGTGACCATCAATGGAGAATTGGTGGGGATCAATACCGCCATCGCCAGTCCCACAGGCGGGAGCGTCGGGGTGGGCTTTGCCATTCCGAGCAATATGGCACGGGCTGCTATGCAGAGCTTGCTCAAGAGCGGTCATGTTGTCCGTGGGCTCCTCGGCGCCTCGACACAGGATGTCTCGCCCCTGTTAGGCAAGGTCTTTCATCTCCCCGATGTGAAAGGTGCGATCGTGACCGATGTGCAGGCGAAAGGGTCTGCCGAGAAAGCCGGCCTCAAGCGCGGCGATGTGGTTGTACGATTCGACGGGCGCGACGTGATGGACAGCGGACATCTTCGGAACCTCGTGGCCGCGTCTACGATCGGGAGTAAGCACCGACTGGATCTCATGCGCGAGAGTAAGCCGTATCAAGCAGATTTGGTTGTGCAGGAGGCACCGCGTGAACGGGCCAAGAAAAACCAAGCGGTATCGTCTTCGGCTGCCACGGCTCATCCCCTCGCAGGCGTCGTCTTCGACGATGTGACCCCGCCGTTGGCTCGGCAGATGGATCTGTCTGTCTCCAGCGGGGTGGTGGTGACCGACATTGAAGAAGGCAGTCTGGCTGAATCCTCGGGTCTCCAGCCTGGCGACGTGGTATTGGAGATCAATCGTCAGCCTATTCCCAACTTCGACGTGTTTCAGCGACTGGCCGATCCGATTAAGCCATCCAATCTAGCGCTCCTGCTGGTCAATCGGCAGGGGAACGTCATGTACATCCCGATTCAAGGCGAATAGGAGTAGAGAGGCAGAGAGCGCGGGTGTCTCGCGTGCTCGCGCAACACGCATGTTCTGACCAGCCCACCCCCGGTGCACTAAGACGCACCGATTACCTCGCAAAAGGCCTTCGTTGGACGCGCGCATTCCGAGACATCCCGCGCCCCCTGCCTGGAGAGAGGGGGGTGCGAACGGAACGTGCACACTCGACGCGTACAGTGAAGACAGTCCGGCGACTCCCTTAGAAGGGAAAGTGTGATCTCGCGGAGAAGGTAGAAAAGGTCCTCGATGGATGCCAGCAGTCCGAGTTAGCCCTCGCCCCAATCTGTTGAAAGCATAAATTCCAGCCGAGTGTGCCCCTGCTTGATTGTGCTGACTAAGTATTGATTTGAGTATCGCGGAGTGCTACGTTTTAAACAAACGTGCTACTCGGAGGTGGCAATGAAGAAGCTTATTCGATTCGGTGTGTCGTTGGACCACCATCTGCTTGATGATTTCGATCTGCACATCAAGAAACGCAAGTATACGAACCGATCGGAGGCGTTGCGGGATCTGATCCGGGACAATCTGGTCTGGCAGGAGTGGGACGACGATAAAGAGACGGTCGGGACGATCACGTTTGTGTATGACCATCACGTGCGCGACTTGACCAGGAAGCTCACCGATATTCAGCACCGCTATCAGCCCATCATTTTGTCCGGGATGCACGTGCACCTCGACCATAACCATTGCTTAGAAGTGTTGGTCGTGAAGGGTAAAGGCTCTGTCATCAAAAAGGTTGCCGACACCCTCATCGGGACCAAGGGTGTCAAGCACGGGAAGCTTGCCACCACCACCACGGGAAAAGGTTTAAGCTGAGCGTCTTCTTGAGTGTCCTCAGCCTCTTCTTCCATTTCACCGCGCTCCTGCTCGTTGTCTCCTCTGCCCTCGCCCACAATCCGGACGCTGAAATCGTTGATGTGCCGGAGGTGTCCATCATCGGCGCGCGTCCGGTCGCGGCTTCATCGCAACAACTCATCCCGGACAAGGAGTACTTGCTTCAGTCACAAGGGCGTCCGGCGCAGGTGTTGCGGTTGATCCCCGGATTCATTGCGGTGGAACATTCCGGCGGGGCGGGTAAGGGCGATCAATATTTACTGCGCGGGTTCGATGCGGATCACGGTACCGATGTGGCCTTTTTCTCCGATGGAATGCCGATCAACTTGCGGACCCACGCCCACGGGCAAGGCTACACCGACCTCAACTTCATCATTCCCGAAACCATCGAAGGGCTTGACGTCTACAAAGGGGCGTACCTTCCGGAGTTCGGCGACTTTGCCACGGCCGGGGCGGTCAATTTCAAGACAAGGCAGGTGGTGCAAGAAGGGGTCGCGCAGGCGGCCGGGGGGCAGTACGATACGCAGCGATATATGCTCATGTTCTCTCCAACTAAGAGCAGGGTTCGTACATTGTTTGCCGCTGAGGGCTATTACACGAACGGTCCGTTTCAGAATGACAACCGCTATTTTCGGACCAATCTATTGGGAAAGATGACGACCAATCTTTCAGGTCGGGATGAACTCAGTCTCACGGCAACCTTTCACAAGGCGCAGTGGAATGCCTCGGGCGAGATTCCACTTCGAGCAGTGCAGGACGGCTCGCTCGACCGGTTTGGTGCCATTGATCCCTCGGAAGGGGGTAAGACGCTTCGCAGCACCGCGAAGCTGAACTACCATTACGACACCACCTCGGGCGGGCAGTTTTTTGCCAACGCATACGGGCAGTATTACCGGCTTGACCTGTTCACGAATTTTACGTTCTTTCTCAACGATCCTGCCAATGGCGACGGCATCCAGCAAGCCGACCGACGGGTGATGTATGGGGGAGACATCGGATATAAACAGCGTGGAGAGGTGCTGGGTTTGCCGAGCATTGGGACGATCGGGTTTCAGACCAGAGTAGACAACATCCACGCTCGGTTGGGGACCCAAACGACGAGAATGCCAACCGGGATCACCACAGACAGCGATATTCTTGAGGCTTCTTACGCGCCATTCGTCAAAGCGGAGGTTCAGCCGACGTCGTGGATGCGGCTGGCTGGCGGCGTGCGTGGAGAAACGTTCACCTTCGATGTGCGCAATCGCTGCACGGCCTGTGGGGAACAACCTGCCGGCCGGAAGCAATCCGGCATCGTATTACCGAAGATGAACCTCATTCTCGGTCCCTGGGCTAGCACTGAATTCTTTGCGAACTATGGCGAAGGCTATCACAGCAATGATGCCCGCTCGGCCGTGGCACAGGCTTCCTCTCCGATCGCCCGCGCGAGGAGTTATGAAGTCGGTGTGCGGTCGAAGCCCTGGGGGCCAGAGGGCGTGGAGTTGATTGCTACGCTTTGGCGATTGGATCTCAAGTCAGAACTCGTGTTTGTGGGAGACGCAGGGACGACGGAAATTCGTGGCGCAAGCAGACGAGAGGGCGTGGAAGTGGCTGCGCGCGGACAACTCTGGGGCCCAATTTATTTTAACGGGAGCGTCACATGGACGAAGGCTGAATTTCGCAACGGCGACGCGATTCCCTTAGCATCCGAGGTCACGGCCTATGGCGCGGTGTTAGTGCGTTGGCCCGAAGGCCTGACCTCGCAATTGCAAGCGACGTATCTCGGTGTACGACCGCTCATAGAGGACCGGAGTGTCAAATCTCCCTCCTGGATTGACTTCGATCTTTCGGAGCGCTATCAACTGCCGATCAAGCTGTCCCATGGGCGTCTGGAGGCATTCTTGTTCATTCAGAATCTGTTTAACACGAAGTGGGAACAGGCCATATTTGCATTCGAATCGCAACGAAGAAACGAAGCGGCGCCGGTCAACGACATTCACTTCGTGCCGGGGAACCCGCGTATGTTTATGGGCGGCGTTGCGTGGTATTTTTGAGCTGCTCTGCGGCTAATGTTGAATGATCAATGGTGAATTTTGAATTGAATGATTCGTTTCTGACCATTTAACATTCATCATTCCAAATTGCCATGCGCCGTACTCTGTCACGCATCTATTTTAACCGCCCAACGCTCACGGTTGCGAGATCGCTCATTGGTAAGTATCTCGTTCGGGCGATCGATGGTCGTATCCTCGCGGGTAAGATTGTCGAAGTGGAGGCCTATGTCGGGTCACAGGATAAGGCCTGCCATGCGTCGAAAGGGAGAACGCAGCGGACGGATGTCATGTTTGGCCCTGGTGGGGTCGCCTACGTCTACCTCATCTACGGAATGTACCATTGTCTGAATGTGGTGACGGATCGGGAGAAATTTCCCTCAGCCGTATTGATTAGGGCGATTGAAATTGATGGGGAGTTGATCGATGGACCGGGGCGGCTCTGTCGCGCGCTGCAGATTGATCGCCGTCTTAACCGTGTGGATCTCACGACAGGCGAATCCCTCTGGTTCGAGGATCGAGGGGCATTGGTGGAAAGAGGAGATGTGGGGGCTTACCCCCGAGTCGGTGTCGACTATGCGGGCGAGTGGGCCAAGAAACCCTGGCGATTCCGGTTGCGTAGGATCACAACTCAGACTCGGACCGGACGCACAAAAGCAAAGGGGGGCGCCGGATAGGTCCGGCACCCCCCTGTTGTATCCCGCTGAACGGCTCGACTAGGAGTCTGCGGAGAAACTATTGTGGCACGGTGGAAATTCGATGGCCCGCACATCTAGGACAACAAGAGAGCCGCGCGCAGTATGCTCAAAAAGTCCGTCCAGCAAGGCCGCAGCGAGCGAAGAGGCGAGGCGTACGCTTCGGTACGTTGAGCCTCTGAGCGATGCGAGAACGACGCTGGCGGACTTTTTCAGCATCCTGCTACTCGATCTTCCGATCGCCGGCGATCTTCGTGGCGGAGGTCACCGGAGGGGCGATCTTGATCTGTGGCCCCTGCACGGTCGGGAGCTGATTCGCTCCCTGGCCTGTGGTAATCCGCGCATTGTCCGTCTTCATAAGGTTTTGCTGGGCGTTTTTAATGGAGTCGGCTGACTTCATCAGCGTACTCTCACCATGCGCATCCGACTGACCAGGATCGTTGGCGGTTGGCTGGCCCGTCACAGGGCTTCCGCTGTTCTTCATCGGGTAGCCTTCATGCTTGGGGAGGAGCGATGGATTCGCTGAGGCCATCGACAGCGCAAATAGGACACCGGAGACGGTTGCAACAGTGCCGGTTACGAGCTTCATACGTCTACTCCTTATGAATACCTTATGAATAATGGTGGCCGGAAATAATACCTTCGCAACTTCGAGGTCGAATCAAGTGGACAGAATCATAGCCAGGACGGGGGTGCCTCTGTCAAGGGTGAAAAAGAATGGGAGGGTGGTCTGTTGGCCTCCTGTGCTCGCGCAACGCGCACGCTCGGAAGGTGCTCGTTGGACGCGCGCAGTGGGAGCCCAAGCAGGCCACCCTCCTGTGAGAGGCGGTGTGAATGTGGAAGGAGCATGAGAGGGCAGATTAGATGGTTTCCTGTGCTCGCGCAACCCGCACGATGAAAAAGATGGAAAGGGCACCCACGTTGGTCTTGTGCTCCCGGAACGCGCGCCCTGAGAAGGAGGGAGGCGAGGAAGCTGGCTATTCTCTGTGCTCGCAGAGGCCCCACGATAAAGCGGTGGTCCCTCGATGCGCGCAGTAGAGACTATGCCAGCCCCCTCGCTGAGAATGGATAGATGAGGACAAGCATTCGATGGCCGCACGTAGACCAACATGGGTGCCCTTCCACGAGGGGGAAAACAAGCAAGCGTGGATAAGTCGATTAGATCGATCGCGCTCGTTCGATGCGCGCAATAAAGGGTAGCCTCGGCTGCTCCCCTAAAGAGAGACATAGGGGAGGGTCTCCCTGGCTCCACAGTGACGTCATGACAACGATGATGTATATTCATGTCCTCAACTGCGGCTCTGGTGGCTTTCGCAGTCCGCTGGATGGACTTTGAACTCCCTTACGGAGGTGTTGTTATGCGGATCCGCATAAGATATCGGGCTAACTACCAGAAGAACTGCAACTGACTGAAATGGTAGAGTTTGTCGCGTATGTTTCGGGAGAACCGATGGCGTGTTATGCGGATAGAAATTGGCAGATCCAGCTCTTATGCGGATCCGCCTAAACATTGTTGGGCGGGCGAAGACTTACCAAATGTCGACGGACTGGAGGGCGGAACATCAACTCCTGGCGAACGCCGGAATCGTTATCGCGCGAGGACTGACCGACTCCGAGCTTCAGGACGCCGAATCCGAAATCGGAAGCGCCATCCCAGCCGACTTGCGCGAATTTCTGTCGCAGGGACTCCCGACCGGAGAGAAGTTTCCAGACTGGCGTCAGCCGCGATCAGTAGCCTTGCGTGAACAGCTCGACTGGCCCTTCGAAGGAATTACGTTCGACATCACCAACAACTCCTTTTGGTTGGAGGAGTGGGGTCCTCGTCCTGACGAACTTCGGGATGCCATCGCCACGGCTCGCCGCTTCGTCTCGGCCGCGCCGCGGCTGATTCCAATCTTCGCACATCGATACATCCCAGCGGAGCCATGCGTTTCCGGCAACCCCATCTTCTCCGTCTACCAACCCGACATCATTTACTACGGCGTCGACCTCGCAAACTACCTTCGGTGCGAGTTCCGCCCGTCTGCCGTCGACAACGCCGCCTGGCATGAGCCTCGCGAGATTCGTTTCTGGAGCTCTCTGGCCGGCTGACGACGTCGCCGCCCAACAAGGCGTTGAAGCTGACGAGCTTGTCGCGCCGGCTTCGCCGTCGCTCTGGCGCTCGCAGCTGAACGCCGGTACGTTAGGCCGCTCCATACGCATGGTGATTTCACACATCAAAGAAAAGCTTCAAAAGTATCCGCATGTCACTTACACCACGACCGAGGGTCACTTGCAGATTCCGGCGCCGAGTCCGACGGGTTTTCGCGTCTGGATTCACGAGCGAGCAGACGGCTGTTCCGTCGGTTTCGACGGCTGGCATGAGGAGTTCACCGACGCCGACGAGGCGGTCAACTGTTTTGCGTTTGGTCTTTCCACTGCCTGCCGCCTCCGAGTTTTCAGCCTGGGTAGTGCGGACTACAAGTGGCAGGTCCTCCATAAGGTGGACGGCCAGTGGGTTGCAGACAGCGAGACCAGTTTGTTTGTTTTCCCGTTCTGGCGGGGGAGTGTTCAGAGGGATTTACAGAATGACATCATCAGCGCGGCCTAACACTGCGCTGGAGCCAACAGACGCCCTGCTTCTGCGTTCCACCGTCGCGGCAGTTCGGAAGCGCGCCGTGCGCCCCACAGTCTTTGTCGGCGGCTGTGGCTCAGCTTGAGTTCGTTAATTGTCATGAGCCGTCTTGTCGGCAAGCTATAACAATGCTTGCACGCCAATCCTGTCGGGAAAGGGCCGACCTGGTTCATGTGTCACATGTCTACGCTTTGCAGTCCGTAAGCGATCGTTCATGCCGAATCCGAGTTAGGTTTTTGCCTTCCGGATCTACTCAAAGAAACGTGCACACCCATTGGAACTGGCGGCTTTGGCGCCGGATACAGAGCGATGCATTCTTGATGTTCAATTGAACATTGAACATTGATCATTGCGGCCACTGTCGCTTCAAGCGCAAGAGCGGCGAATCTCCGATTACGGCAGAAATACCCATGAATAATGCGGAGTGCCTGGAAACAGGACGCTAGGCCTGGCGGCGTGCGGGTGGACGGCGGCGTCCGCGTCCGCGATAGGACGGACCAGGGCTGAGACCGGGGAGGCGGATGGTAACGGTGGTCCCTTCGCCAGGCGCGCTGCCGATAGCAATCGAGCCGCCATGTTCTTCGACGATCTTCTTGACTGTGGCAAGACCCAGACCAATGCCGGTCCGCTTCGTGGTGAAAAACGGCTCAAACACCTTATCGACGATTTCTGTCGGAATAGGTGCCCCGTCGTTCTTGATGAGGATCTGATCTTCTACGCCGCGCCCCGCGCGATGCTGGGTGACCTGAATATGGAGATGCCCACCGGGGTTCATCGCTTCGCCCGCGTTTTTGAAAATACTGAGAAAGACTTGCTGGAGCTTGGCTTCGTCGCCGCGGACCGGCGCGATCATCGTCGCATAGTCCTTGGTCACCTGTATCCGTGTGACTTCGAGGTCGGTGGCGACAACCGTGAGCGCGCTCTCAATCACTTCGGGGATACGGAGGAGCCGTCGAGTCAGCTCGAGTGGTTTTGCAAAGTCCAAAATCTCGTTCAGGATGGCTTCGATACGGATTAAATCGCGCATCGCGTTCTCGACGCGCGTCTGCGGGTCGAAGTCGAGGATGCCTTCACCCGTGACTTCCTCCAATTGAGCGCGAATCGAGGCGAGCGGCTCACGCACTTCTGTTGCCAAAAACATGCTGAACTCGCCTATCGCGGCCTGCCGCTCTTGTTTTCTTATGATCGGCTCCGAGGGACCTTGGGCTAATGCTGCCCCGGGGGTGCCAGCTGGTCCAGTGGAAGGGGCCTGGCTGGTGAGTGCCGGTGCCGGCGCCTGGAGAATGTCCGCGATCTTCACTATAGTCGGCTCAAGCGTGCGGGCATCCGTCTGTTGGTAGCGTCCGGCTTCTTTCGAGGCCAGGGTAATGGTCCCACCCACTTGTCCCCGGACGAAGAACGGCACGACGAGCGAGGAGAGAAGCCGGTCCTTGAACAGATATTTGTGATCGAGGAACCGTCCCTGTGTGGAGGCAAGATCATGATCCACGCGTGGCTTACGATGGCGGACCGCCCATCCGGAGGCTGAACTGTCGAGCGTGAGGCGGTGGCCCGGCTTCAGATCTTTCTTCCCGTCCTTTTGTTCGCTCTTCAGATCACCAGTCAATCCCAGGACTTCGACATTGCCTGCAAGGGGATCGTAGCGGCAGGCCCAGATGCGATCATAGGCGACGTATTGGTTGGCATCCGTCAAGACCGCAATAACCTTGTCTTGGAGTTCCGGTGTGAGCTGCGACCCCGGAGCCGTGAACATTTCTGCCGGAGAGGGTGGTGGAGAGACTGGCTCGTGCGCAACAAACGGCCGGCTGAGCACGACATTCATATCGAACAGGCCTTCGCGATCCAGCGCTTTCGTGATCTCGTCGCTGGCCTGCTCCATCAAGCTCTTCTCTTTTTTCGCGAACGTCGCACTCTCTTTTCGGCCGATGACGAGGAAGCCGTATGTCCGGTTCCGATGCAGAAGGGGAACCCCGAGCAATGACTTCGTGCCTGGCGTAATCAGGCGGAGGCGAATGGTGCGCCCGCCCTCCTGATCATTTGCGAGGGGCGATGCAGCGACGGCGGGGGCCGAAAGTGTCCGGAGGATGGCTTGAATATCACGAGGTGTGAAGCCTCGTGCAGCATGGCTGACCAGCGGGCCTTGATCACGGTGGAACACGGCGGCGAGCGCCGCGTCGACCGGCAGCTCGTTGAGCACGGACGTCAAGGTCCGCTGGAGATGTGTCTCGGGAGGTGGTTTGCTGTGAGGAGCTGTGGGTGTCATTCGTGAGTTAGGATAGCCGGGCGCGCGGCATTGTAACAACGCGGGACGAGCAATTCAATGAAAAGGAATAGGTCACGTCATTCGTCGGGATTGATAATCTTGGGTGGGCGTTGGGGGGACGGGCTATGTTCCGTCGGGCGGTGGTCAGAGGTCCATGCGTTGAGAATCATGGTGACCAGACTAATCACGACCGCGCCGCCGACTGCCGGCCAGAACCCTGTTACCGAGAATCCAGTGACCAGGTACGCGGTGAGTTCCAGAAGGAGCGCGTTGACCACAATGAGAAAGAGCCCCAACGAGAGGACGATCAAGGGAAGGGTCAGCACAAAGAGAATGGGCCGGACCAATAGGTTCAGAAATGTGAGCACCAGGACCGCGGCGAGTCCGGCGCCGAGCGAGTCGACTTCAAGGCCGGGCACAATCATGACCGCCAAAAATACCGCGATGCCCGTGATCAGAACTCGAATGACCGCCGCGCGAAACCCGCCACTAAAAAAATAGTTGTTGAGCTCCCGTGTGACGTGAAACGTCGGCATCGATCACCCTACTGAACCGGAACCGGCTGCATGGGAACCGGTACGCGCTTGCCTGCGGAAAAATGGATTTCCGTGGCGAGCAACACTTTGTCGTCCTTCGTGGCTTTGATGATGACACGATCGCCCACCGCTGGCACGTTGGCGCCTTTCGGATTGCCCTCGTCCTTATACCGGGTCTTTTTGTTGACCCGCACGTCCACTGACTGGCCCTTGGGCGTTTTGACTTCGACGTGGGTCGCGTTAATGGCCATAATCGTGCCAAGCACATGTTGGTCGGTACCGTGGGCAAAGCTTGGCGTCGAAATGAAGAGGTACGTGAGAGTCATAATCAGACGTAACCACATGGTGAATCCTCTTTCCTGTATCGCTGTCGATGAATTAGCAGGCTGATGAAAAAGTCGCTCTTTTCACCCGCCCGACCCTGGCGGCTGCTTCACCCACCCGCCCCGAGTCTGTTAAGAGAGCCTCTTTACCCAGGGACGCGCCTTTCCCCTTGCCTCGTTCTCGCATCGCTCTCAAGAACCGGGAATGGTTAAACCTTTCACGTTTGACGATTCACGTCTCACGTGTCGCTGGATGGCCTTTTTGAACAGCCTGCTGGTTGTTCAGCGGCCGTCCTGCGATTGCCTATACCATACGTTTTTCTGAGTCTCGAAGTATTTTTTAATACCATATTAGTGATGATGGCCGATATTGGTCCGCGCTGCCGCCGCATCGTCTCCCTGCAGGAACTGGCCGAAGGCGGCTTCCTCTTCCAGGTCTTTCTTCGTCTTGGGATTGAGCGCCTTCATCTGGTCGAGTTCTTGCGGCGTCAGTTGTGGGAGATGGCGAACGAAGTGGACCAGCTTCCAACTGTCCAAATCTTTGTCAAGGTCATCCTCTCCCCAGGCCGGCATTGCGGTAAAGCGGATGCCGTGGTGAATGACCCAAAAGATCTCACCGTCCAACATCGACTGGGTGTCGGCCAATCGTAAGTCGGGCGCTTTGGGGTACACGTTCTTGCCGATCGGGGTCTGACCGCTGCCGTCGTTGGCATGGCAGGTGGCGCAGTGATCGGCAAAATGCGCCAGCGACTCTTTCATCAGGTCGGGGGTCAACGGGATAGGGTTCTGTGCGTTTCGCCTCTCGATCGGGATGGCCAGATGACGGATTTGCCGCGCCATCCAGACCTCCAGGGCATGCGGCTTGGCCTTGGCGCTGAAGCCGGTGGTGAACAATTGATACGCCACCCATCCGAAGGCACCGACAATCCCGAGGCCCCCCACGATGATGAAGACGATCAGTTTCGTTCGCATGGCTACTGCCCTGACTATACAAAGTCCTCAGTCTGATTGCCACCGGGTTATCCCGATTGAGAGACACCTCGCGGTCCTGCAAGACGAAACATCAGAAGCGCGATGACTGGGAGATGCATCAGCAGCCCGCTCATCCCCATGAAGGATTCGCCGATCCAGAACGTCACGCTGAGATTGAAGGCCAGGACACCATAGTAAAGACCGACGCCCAGCAGGAGTCGAGGCGTGACCGACGGAGGCGGCAAGAGCGCGGGGAGTCGTCGCTCGATCGGAAAGTAGATAGCGAGGGAGATGAGCCCGACGACAGCCCAGCCGACATAGTTGGCGATCGGGACACCGAAGTGAAGGCCAGGATCGGGGTAGTAATAAATCTTCCCCAAGAACCAGCGGTCGCCACGGAGTGCCACCGGATCGATGACCATGTCGATGAAGGCAAACAAGAAAGCGGTCAACAAGAACACGGACCAACTCGTTCGTGCGTTCACATCAAGATGTAGCGGTTTGAGCATAGGGTGAGTGGAAGCAGGGGCCGGCCCGATTGGAAGCACGAGACAGAGCGCGACGCAGTAGGCGGCGTAGAGCAGAAAACTGAACGAGATCGAGTCCATGAACGGGACGTTGGAGAAGTATAACTCCTGGCCCACGGTCGAGCCATTATAGTGGTACCACCCGAAGGGAATGCCGTTTCTGGTAGAGGAAAATTCACAGACGAAGGCCGTGGCCCAGCTAATCAGCCAGAACCGCCAGGTTCGCGGCCACCCGATCAGCTTGATCGCGGCGAACAGGAATGCGACCAGAAAGACGAAGACGTAGGGGCGGAATAAAATCGTTTTCAGGAACAGGGTGAACGTGTCCATCAATGTTTAATGGTCGATGTTCAATGTTCAATGATGAATGTTGAATGAGATCCTTCCGTTGATGAGTCTGAAAATCTGACATTGAACATTCATCATTCAACACTCAACATTCACGGTTACACATAACCGTGAGAGCGGAACCAGCGTACCGCTTTTTCAAGTGCCATCTCCGGCGGGGTTAGCGGGATGCCGAGCTCCCTAATCGCCTTGCTGCAATCGTAGTGCATCTTGTACTTGGCCATCTTCACCCCTTCAAGTGGGATGCGTGGAGGATGGCCCGTGAAATTCGCGAGCCATTGATTGGCATAGGCTAACGGGAGGATAGCCAATCTGGGCAACTTGATCGAGGGAGCCTTGATGCCGGTCAGGCGACTCAAGATCTCAAGCACCTCACGCAGCATCAAATTCTTGTTGCCCAGAATGTACCGCTCGCCGATCCGACCCTTCTGCATCGCAAGCAGATGACCGGCGGCCA
This sequence comes from Nitrospiraceae bacterium, assembly GCA_036004925.1. Lineage (GTDB taxonomy): Bacteria > Nitrospirota > Nitrospiria > Nitrospirales > Nitrospiraceae > Palsa-1315. The sequence goes on from DASYRC010000014.1 coordinate 13,352, forward strand.
CGTCATCGACGTCCACGATATTCATCCCGGTTTCGATATAGGCCGGTATTCGACCTTTCATGAAATCCACGATGACTTGCCCCGTTGGAGTCGGCTTCACGTCGCCTGTGCCGACCGGGGCACTGGGGTTCACAATGACAACCGGCAGCCCTGCTTCCCCGAGTTTTAAGACCTCTTGCTCAGCCAGGTACTTTGATCGTTTGTAGTGGCCGGCCATCTGTTCGAGCGAGACGGGTGTTTCTTCCGTGCCGAGTCCTCCGCCAGGCGGGAGGCCGATCGCGCCGATGGTGCTGCAGTAGACGATCCGTTCGGTGCCAACTTCGCGCGCCGCTTCCAGCAGATTCTTTGTGCCGGTGACGTTGACGTCGTAAAAGATCGCAGGATCTTTGGCCCAGAGGGCATAGTGCGCCGCGACATGATAGAGCTGTCGGCAGCCGGTGAGCGATCTGCGCAACGATGCCTGATCGCGCAGATCGCCTTCGACCCGCTCGACGGTCAGATTCTGAATATTTTGGAGGTCGGCTCCGGCGCGTGCCAGGACGCGGACGTCGATGCCGTGGTTGACCAGCGCGCGTACCACCGCGCCGCCGACGAATCCGGTTGCACCAGTAACGAGAGCTTTCATGGGCGAGTAAGGCGTGAGGGGTAAGGGGTAAGGGGTTGGGTGAAGCTCACGTCGAATAGTGCTTTCATCAGGGTGTCGCTTCTCACCCCTACGCCTCACGCCTGCCGATCAATTGTTCCGCGAGGTGATGTAGCGCGCCAGTTCGCGGAGCGGGTCGGCGGCCGGACCGAACGAGGAGAGGCGCGTGATCGCGCGGACTGCGCAGTCGTCCGCCAGTTTTCTGGCTCCCTCGGTTCCGTAGAACGTCGGGTAGGTTTTCTTTCCTCGTTCCGCGTCGGTGTTGGGGTTCTTGCCTAGTTCCTCGCGCGTTCCCGTCACATTGAGCACATCATCCGCGATCTGAAAGGCCAGTCCGACATCCTCGGCATAACTCGTGAGGTCATCCAGTTGGCGATTCTGTGCACCGGCAGCAATGGCGCCCATCCGCACCGCTGCGCGAATCAACATGCCGGTCTTATGCTTGTGAATGTTCTGGAGCGTCGGAAGATCGATGTCCTTGTTTTCAGCCTGGATATCGAACACCTGACCACCCACCATCCCCAAGTTCCCTGAGCCGTAGGCCAGTTCGTGAATCAGCCGGACTTGGCGCGCCGGGTCGCAGCCCTTCATCAGATCCGGACGGCTGCAGAGATCGAACGCTATCGTCAACAACGCGTCGCCGGCCAGGATCGCCATCGCGTCGCCATAGACCTTGTGATTCGTCGGCTTTCCGCGACGGAAGTCGTCGTTGTCCATCGCTGGCAGGTCGTCGTGAATCAAGGAGTAAGTGTGGATCAGTTCCAGCGAACAGGCAATTGGCATCAATCCCGGTGCTGGTTGCCCCACCGCTTCTGCCGCGGCAATGGCCAGGATTGGGCGCACTCGCTTCCCTCCCGCCATGAGACTGTATCGCATGCTTTCGTGGAGCGTGGTGGGCGCCGTGGGGGCGCTGGGCATGACGGAATCGAGGAACCGATCTACGTCGTCCCGCTTCTGTTCGAGGTAGTCCTTGATGTCCATGAAAGTAAAGGCTGACCAGTCGCGACAGGCCCTGAATCGGCGCGGAGAGTAACAAATGGTCTGAGGGCTGTCAAACCACGAATCGTGAGGCGTGAGGGGTGCGGTGCGCCAAGGGAGGGGTACAGAAAAGGTCGGACCGTTTGAACGTCTTTCGATCCGACGGTAGGGTCAGGCTACTTAAGGAGAGTCTATGTTGAAGCGCGTTTTGACTTTGATTGTCCTCGTCGTGGCCCAACCGGGCTGTAACATCAACTATGGGGAGACCTCTATCCCCTTGAAATCTTGAATTTGGATGGTGTGCGCTTCAGACTCGAACGGGGGAAGCGTGACTTTTTCAAGATCGAAGCCTGCAAGTCGGAAACGAAGCCATTGCTTTCTGGGGCGTCGACTGAAGGCCGAGATCGAGGTCAGATATGCCGACGATGGAACCATTATTTATAAGGGTCCGCTAGTGATCTATGTTGGTTTCAAGGGCTTGCTCGACTCTTACCTGCCTGACCGCTTCATGCTGAATTTCAGTGGCCAAGCCGGCATTCAAATGGGACTCAATGGTATGGCGGATGGTGGCAAACGCCACGTTACGATCGATCGAGCCTTGGTCTGCGATGGCCGCGATGCCGGTTGCGATCTGCCCCGACCCGAATGTCACTTCGTCGATGAAATTCCCGTTCACAAAGAGGCCTTGGTTGTCGAAGCCACTCTGACTGTATCCTGCACCCCAGTTCTTTTTCGCTGGCGTGCCGGTAGTGCTTTCACCCTGGTTGATGTTGGCGCCGGCTGTCGAACCAAATCCGAGCCCAAAGTTGGTGGATCCGATCGGCATATATACTAGACCAGTCCATTGGGATTGCGCCACGCTGCAGCTGACCAACCGCCCCCGTGCCTCTCTCGCCCCTTGCCTCCCGCCTTGCGCCTTCGCTATACTCCACCGTATGAGTATTAGAAGAGGCGGTGGGGACTGGGAGCCGATGCTGCTGGGGATTGAGCCCCGGAACTGCAAAGTCTGCAAGGAAGGGCTCTACCGCAACAAGACGCTTTTCAGCGGCGGCTGGTCTCGGTGCGCCTTGTGCGACGAGTTCGTCCATTACAGCTGCCTGGCCAGCGGCAAGGTTTCGTTCCTAAAAGTCCGCCCCCGCGTATGCAAGACCTGCCGTGCCGCCCAAGAGGGCACTACTTTACCTTCGCCGAAGCCAGCGACTCCAGTGGCCGTTGGGTCGTGAATCCCAACTCACAATCAAGCCAGGTGGAAGCCCGTCCTGGCTGGCACGCCTTTTTTTCCGACACAGTCCGGTTCGTCCTGGCGCCGCTGATTCTCCTCTTCAGCGGATTTTTCACGGCGAACTTTCTATTCAGCGGCTCCTACACCTGGCCGCGAACAAGTCGGACGTTGGCCCTGACGCTCACGGTGCTGATTCTCTCCCGTGAATTCGTCTACAAAGAGCAACTGTCGCGCAACGCGACGCCGAACCGTGCGTGGTCGGCAGTGCTGTATTCTTGTGTGCTCCCATACGTGATCGGCGTGGTGGTAATGCTGGCCCTTTGGGCGCTCTAACAGGATGCTGAAACAGTCCGCCAGAGACAGTGGCGCGTGAAGTGCGAGACATGCGAGAAAGGCGCGACGTCAACAAATTGGATTCCCACCTCGTGTGACCCGTTTCGCTCGTCCTGCCTGTCTCGCTCAGCTATCCTGCAGGAAAGTTTTCCTGTTGTGTTACCCGGACGGATCATTGAAATTCTGGCGTATTGAATTGGTTTTTCTCGCAGCCTGCTAGTGGCTGCTTCGGTGCGAGGACGGTCGATGGCAGAGATTATCCGTAGCGGAGCCTTTCTCCAACAATGTTGGTCGGTGCATCCGCTCTGTCTGACGGTCAAGCGCGTCGAGCCGGAGCGCATTGTGGTGCTTACATGCAGTTCCTGCCGCATGGTGCATCGGGTGACCACCGGCGCGATCACTAGACAAAAATCGACAGGGGATTCCTCCTTGCCTGCATCAGACCTTTCGCAGCCGGATGGGCTCGTGGCACTCAAGAGCTGTGTGGGAACCCATGCTCCGGCCCTGTCGGTTCGGGAGATGGATGTGTTTCAAGATGCGGTGTGGGTCCGCTGTGCGGAATGCCGGGCCCAGTACGACCTGACGGTCTCCCAGTTCGAAACACATCAGAAATAGCCGGCTTTCCTCGCGCCGGTCGTCCAGCCGATTGATGACCATGCCATCACAGTTTACAGACCAAGAAGCGGCCTTAATGGCCAATCAGCACTTCTTTCTCGCCAAGGCGCAGATCATGGTCAAGGTGCGTCACTTGCTCGCGGCGACGCATGTGGCATTGAAGGAGGAAGTTGGGTCGGTTTCGCTCGCGACCCCGCCGGATTTCGATCCCACCAACTATCACTTTGTGAAGGGAGAGAATCTCGAATACTTTCCCTACCAATATTTGGACTTTCCGAAACACTTTCACGACTCGAACGCCTTTGCCTTTCGGACGCTCTTTTGGTGGGGGCACCACGTCGTGTGCGCCTTGATGCTGGAGGGGGAGGGGATCAAGCAGCACAAGGCACGGATCGTGGACCGGTTTCATCAGCTCGCCGGGCAGGGGCTGGAACTTTCGTTGGCGCCGACATTGTGGGAATGGAAACGCGGCGAGGGCTATACGTTGCCGATTACCCACGATCGCAAGGCACAGATTGCCGCCGTGGTGGCCGAACGGTCCTTTTTGAAGATCGTCCGCTTCCTGTCCTTTACCGATCCGCGGATTCAGTCGGGTCAGATGCCGGAATTCAGCCGCGAGACCTTTCGGGCCATCCTACCGATCGTTACCCGCTAGGAGTCTGCGGATAAAAGCTGTGTTGGTATGGTGAAAATTCAATGGTCCACACGTCTGGGACAAGCTCGGTCTGTCCGGTTGTCTGGTCTGTCCGGCCCGCCAGGTTAGTCTTATGCAATCAAACAAACCAGACAGACCGAATAGACCAGGTGAACAAGACAGGCTGGCGGACTTTTTCAGCATCCTATTCACGTCGGTATTTGTCTCTCATCAGCAACTTGGGTAAACTGGGTCCGCTTCACCGGTGAGGCGGTCAATCGCAAGGAGGATGATATCGTGAAACAGACAAGGGGACGGCTGGGCGTCGGTATTGTGCTCACGGCAAGTCTGCTGATGGGAGCCGGTTGCGGGGGTACCGGGAAAACGTTCTATCTGGATCTTCAGCAGAAACAAGCGGCGGCGCAATATATGGAGCCGGAACCAGTCAGGATCGTCATCGAACCCTTCGAGGATCGGAGACTGGAGAAAAATCGGCTCGGTCTGCGGACCCATCTGTGGGGCGGGGTGAGCTACTTCAATGTGGCGGGGGAGCGGCCAGGAGATGTGATTGCTCAGGCTCTCGCAGATCGTCTGAAAACGCGTGGATGGAATGATCGCGCCTGGACGGTGCTGGTGGCTTCCAGCGGGGCCATGACGAATCTGAACGATGCCGACATCGTCATCAGCGGGCAGCTGCTCGATTTTTCAGCCAACGCAAGGAGCCGACTCTTTTCGACAGTGGTGACCACGAGCAGCAAGATGGTGATCACCGCGAGGAACATCGGCGACCAGAGCTCGACGATCAGAGGTGTCGAAGAAGCAGAACGTGATACTGTGGTCTGGTTCAGCGAAGACGATGTGCAACAGTTACTGGCGGCGACCCTGAAGGACGGTATCGATCGGTACCTTGCCGATACGACGATCGAGCAGAAGGCGTTGCGGCCGACACGTTGATGGGCCGGAAAGAGATAACTCACCGTGCGTGAACGTCGTTGGGAAACGACGACCCCGCTGACCTTCGGTCAGGTGCTCGTTGTGGGCGAACGGCTGGCTGCGTTGGGGTTGAAGCCGGCGGTGCCTGCGAGGGACGTCATCTGTTATGTCGAAGAATGGACGGTCGAGTCTCCTGAGGATTTCGACCAACTGGACGCGTGGTCCACGGAAGATGTGACCCTAATCCACGTCCGAGAGGGTTGGCGGGGCGATTTTTTTCTCCTGGCCGGGTCCTACCACACTGTGTACCAGCGCTATCAGGATGTGGGCACCTACTGCTCGATCAGCCATCCCTGGCGCATTCGCGATTCGGTACGGCTGCACGACCCACACAGCATGCTCTGGCTGGGATTTCGCCATGCCCATTCGTTTATCCGTATACGGCTCCAAACGAAAGAGGTCATCACCCCAGGCGAGACGCGCGGCGATGCTGAGCGAGCCAAGTGGCTGGAGGAACGGCGCACGGCGTTTCTCGAAGCGATCACGCTATTGGAGCTTCCCATCGAGACATTGGTTGAAAAGCAGCAGCTGGTGTTGCGTCCTGTCGATCCCTCCGTGCCCTTTTTCTGCTCCTGGCCCGATGCCTTTGGGGCCTGTCAGTTTGAATACAACACGGCAGACGCCTACGAGTTCCTGGTGCCGGCCAGTAAATTGGCCGCGACGTCTGTACCGGAGCCAGCCGGCGTCCGGGCTTATCTAACGGGTTTCTCAGAGGACGCGCTCGATGACTTTCAAGCGATTGAACCTACCGCCCGTTCCGTTTATCGTTGTTCGGTGCATTGTCCGCTTGACGACTTGCCGGAGATTCGATCTACAATCGATCCTGACGGCCGCCTCTACAGCACCCTCTGTGAGTTTCAAACACAGGAACTCCTTCCAAATGGGGAGGATGCCTCTGCCATAATCGGGATCGTCGGCAACGAGACGGGCTTTCACATTGAGGCCCGTCTGAACCGAGCCCCACTGAACGAAGATCTGATGGCCCTCTGGCTGGAACGGGTGATTGGGCATGCGGTGGTGTATGCGCCGCTCCCTCCTTTCGTCTAGTGGACGACTGAAAACGATCCCCAACTTCGTTCTCGGCTCGAAATAATCCTCAACGTACCCCAGAGGGTACGCCTCCGGTTATTTCTCCCCTGCGGCCTCGTTGGATGACCGTTTTGAGCCGTCCGCTTTCTTCCGTTCATTTGACAATCCTAAGAATATCCTGAAGTTTAGGCTCATGCTCTCTTCCTCCACAGTCAGGACCGTTCTTGCAAATCCTTTCATGTCGGCCCTGTTCTTTGCTTCAGGCGTCACCTACGATACCTTGACGCTGACGCGCATCGATCGACTGCAAGACAATCTGATTCTCCTCCTCTATCTCGTGACGCTCGGCTTTCTCATCGTCCTCACCGGTCGTCTTGGCGTGGCCGCGGTGGAACCGGCCACAATCGAATCTCAAGGTTCGTCGTTCACCAAATCCCTGATCAAGGCCCGGCCCTACTATCCGAGGGCGATCCAGTTTCTCCTGGGAGGGCTCTTCAGCGCCTACGCCGTGTTTTACTCGCGCAGCGCGACGCTCACACGCACGGGGGTATTCCTAGGCGTGCTTGTCCTGCTGTTGATGGCCAACGAATTCTTGCGCGACCGCCTCTCGAATCTGCGCCTACTCGTTGCGCTTTACGCACTGGCCAGCTTCAGCTTCTTCACGTTTTTCCTGCCCGTCATGGTCGGGACCATCGGAACTTGGGTGTTTCTGCTCGGGGCTGCGCTGAGCGTAGGAGTGACGCTGCGCGTGGTCCAGTTGATCTATCAACGCAATCCGGAACGGTCGCAGAAGGAAACGATATTGGTCGGAGGACCAGCGATTGCCCTCATTGGCCTCCTGGTCGGGTTCTATTTCTTGAATTGGATTCCGCCCGTACCGCTCTCGATGAAGTTCGGAGGCATGTATCGCGAGGTGCAGAAGCAGGACGACCGGTTTGTGCTCAGCTTCGATCGCGAATGGTATCAAGTGTGGAAGCGTTCGCAGAATCCTTTTCCAGCTGATGAACCAGTATATTGCTTCACCGCCGTGTTCGCCCCAGTGGCGCTGAACACCACCGTCTACCACCATTGGTACTTCCGAACGAACAGCAGCAAGCCCTTCACCCATGCCGACAAGATTCCGATCACGATTGCCGGCGGTCGGGAAGGCGGCTACCGCGCCTATACGTTCAAGCAACGGCTCGATCCTGGAGACTGGCGCGTGGACGTCGAAACCGAAGACGGGCGGGTCGTTGGACGCGTGTCTGTTGTCGTGGCAGAGCGGGGAGAGACAGGGGCGACATCCAGAACGCTCTTGTACTAATGCCATGAAACGGATCAGTGGTCTCAAATTGCTTGAGGAACGAGAAGGAGTGGGGACACCCGCGAAAAAAGGCGATCGCGTCATGTTCCATATGAGGCTTTTTCTGAACAAGGGTGATGAGATTCCGCTGAACGAGACTCAGGCAAAGCACCTTCCGAAGGAGATGATACGGGTCGTGGAAGGCATGACTTTCATTGATCGCACCATTGTGCTCGGGCGGCGTGAGGCCATCGCCGGCGTCGAGCATACGTTGATGGGCATGAAAGCCGGCGGCTATCGGAAAGTCCGCGTGAGCCCGCATTTAGCCTATCGAGACAAAGGCATCCCTGATCTCATTCCTTCCGACGCAGTGCTGATAGTGGAATTGTGGCTGCGAGCAGTAACGGGAAGCTCATGATGAATTGTCTCGTGATGCGAAAGGCTCAACGCATCTACTTCAGTACTGTTGTATTATGGGCTGTCGCTGTTGTTTTTCATGCTTTCAACTGCGTCAACTCAGTATTCTCTGGCCCTCCCGGCCCAGATCTCTACGCCAATACTGTTAGCCTCCAGGTATTTGTATTCATGGCAGGTTACTTCCCTTTGTGGCTTCTCGTCCTCATTACATTGCTACTCGGCGAGTTTGCTATCATGAGTCGCAAGCTCGACAATACCGTTGAGAAATCAGCGGACAAAACAGCAAGCAACTAATGAAGACACTCCAGATCTCTGAATCATCTCTAGTTATGAAACAACTAGCCCCCTGTCCTTCCAGCCCCAACTGCGTCTCGACCCAGGCCCAGGACGAGGGCCATTTGATTGCTCCCTTTCGCTATCGCAAGTCGCGTGCTGAGGCGAAGGAGGCGTTGAAGGAAGTCATCCGTTCCTTGCCCCGCACGAACCTTGTCGAAGAAGACGAGTCCTACCTGCATTACGAATTTACCAGTCTGCTGTTCCGATTCGTCGATGACGTGGAGTTCCTCTTCGATGACGAGACAAAGACCATACACTTCCGCTCCGCCTCCCGCACCGGGTACGGAGATATGGGCGTCAATCGCAAGCGCATGGAGCAGGTGCGGACTCTCGTCGGGGGAAAGCTGTAGTGCCATTTGGCAATTTCCTTTGGAGTTGAGTAGCCACTTGCTACGATGTCGAAACTGGAGACCGGTGCCGATGGGGTTTAAGCGAAAAGGGTCACGTGTTGAAGTAAGCCGGGGCGGCCGTCTGCAACGGGGGGCTCTCTCGGCGCCGTGCAAGGTGCTGGATGTCAGCGAGGCAGGTGTCCGGATTCAGAGTCGCTTGTTCGTGAAGAGCGGCGATGCGCTCCATCTCGTGATTGAGCTTGAGCAGGGGAGAACGTTGACCTGTGGGCTGCAAGTCATCCATGTGCGTTCCCCTAAGTTTGGAGCAAAGATCACCTCGATCAGTCCGGAGGACAGGGAGCGACTGGCCCATATCTTCGATGATCACGTGCAGAGCAGTTTTTCACGCCGGTAGCCGGTCTTCGCTAGCGGAATGCTGAATAATCCGCCAAAGACCGTGGCGCATGAAGTGCGAGGACCGGCTAGTCTCTCTTGTTTATTTGGTCTGTTTGGTTTGTTTGGTTAAACGAGACTAACCAGATGAACAGGACAGACCAGGTGAACCAGATCAACTCTCATCCGTCTCACTCAGCTATCCTGGAAAGGTGTTCTCCCATTAAGCCACACATACGGACCGCCGAAGCGTTAGCTTGGCAGAATAGTTTTTCCGCAGTCTGCTAGTGCGCGGGGCTGGGTGGTTTTGGGCCGAGCCTGGTTGTGTGCTGAAAGACGCACTTCGGGCATGTGTAGTGGACAAACTGCTTGCCGCCGACGAGACGCTTCTTCATCGGCACCTGGCACCAAGTGCAGAGGCGATCGGGGAGGTCGGCTGAGGGCGGAGCCGGATTCGGTTTTGATGGAATGATATCGGCCATGCGCGGCATTCTCTCCGACCGCCAAGAATCTTGTCAATCGATCGAGTGGCCCCTGAAGGCCTCGGTGCGAAAAAAAAGTTTCACCATCCTCCCTGATGTGAAAAGTTTCGTGGTATAGTCCGAACAACAGTCCACCGTCACAGTTCTCCACCCTCCTAACAGAAAGGTGTACACCCTCTATGAGTAGCTCGCCTGAATCCGAGTCCGTGATCTTTCCATCCGAGTCCCCAGTAGCCGCCTCTATTACCCCCCAGGAGATGGTGGGTGAGGGGAAGGCGTGGGGACTCTGTACCGCCATCGACCTCCAAGATTGTCATCCCGACCTGATTCGAAATGCCGACCATATCCGTCGCTATGTCGTCGAGCTGTGTGAGCTCATCGACATGAAGCGTTTTGGCGAGTGCCAGGTCGTCGATTTCGGCTCAGGTCGCGTGGCCGGCTATTCCATGGTCCAGCTGATCTCGACCTCGTTGATCAGCGGCCATTTTGCGAACGATACGAACAACGCCTACCTCGACATTTTCAGCTGCAAGGGTTATGACCCTGCCGTCGTCGAGGCGTTCTCCAAAGACTTTTTCGGCGCGCGACGCAGCACCGCAACGGTCACGCTCCGTTACTAGGAAGGGACCGGGGGCCGCGGGACTGCGGCTCCCGGTATCGATCCGAGAGACCCTCGCCTGCCGATGAGCCATGAACCCCACTACCATCAAAGAGTTTTTTCAGCTTCTCCCAGGTCGGCTCGATTCACATGCCGCCGAAGATCTTGATGCGGTCTACCAATTCGATCTGAGCGGCGCGCAGGGCGGGCAGTACATTCTCACGATCCGGGAGGGGTCCTGTCATGTCGCAGAGGGGCTGCATGCAGACCCTCACGTAGTACTCTCGATGGCGGGAGAGGATTGCCTCAAGATTCTGAAGGGCCAGTTAAGTGGACCAGCCGTCGCCATGTCGGGCCGCCTCAAGATCAGCGGGGACATTGGCCTAGCGATGCAACTGAAAACGCTCTTTCCAACTGTCTGGTAACCAACCAGCTGCTCTATCTGTCTGGGGGAAAAACATTTCAGCACAGCAGAATATTGATGGCCTGCAGGTCTGGGACAAGCCCGGCCTGTCTGGTTATCTGGTTAGTCGCAGTCAACCAAACAAATCAGACAGACCGAACAGACCAAATGAACAAGACGGGCTGGCGGACTTTTCCAGCATCCTGCTATCGGCCAGCCGGTGCTTGTCCCGGCTCTACCGGTATCCAGTCGACATTCTGTGGCGCCTGATCCGCATGGCGAGGGAACCGTTCCTCCAATATTACATAGATCGTGGGGACGAGAAAAAGCGTGAGGATTGTCGAGACGCTGAGTCCTCCAACGACCGCGCGCGCCAATGGGGCGTTCGTTTCCCCGCCGGTTCCCCAGCCAATGGCCATAGGGAGCAGTCCAAGGACGGTTGCGAGGGAGGTCATCAGAATGGGCCGGAGTCGCGTCCGCGCAGCGGTGACCGCCGCATCGTGTAACGCCCGCCCTCGTCGCCGCAGCACGTTCGTATAATCGACCAGCAGCACACCGTTTGAGACCACGATGCCCAGCATCATGATGATGCCCATCATCGACGTAGTGGAGAGGGTTGTGTCGGTCAGAAAGAGGATCAGTATCACGCCCGGGAAGCCCATTGGGACCGAAAACATGATGACGAAGGGATCAATCAGCGATTTGAACTGGGCGGCCATCACCATATAGACGAGGACCAGCGCCAAGATTGTCGCAAACAGTAACCCCTCAAACGTTTCTCTCTGTTGTTGAATCTGGCCGGCCAACCGGATGCTGAAGCCGGTGGGGAGCTGGATCTTGGCAAAGCCTGCCTCGAGGTCGACTGCCAGAGCGCCGAGATCCCGGTCCACAGGGTTGGCAGTCAGATGGACCACCCGCTGAAAGTACTTGCGGTCGATCTTCACCGGACCGGCATTGAGCTTGAGCGAGGCGACGTTTTTGAGGAGGACCGGCTCTCCGGTTCGTGAGGTCAAAATGATATTCTCGATGTCTGTGAGATCTTTCCGGTGTTCTTCCGCGAGCCAGGCGCTGATGTAGTATTCGTTCCCGTTTTGGGGGTCGGTGTAGATGATTGGGTCGGTTGGGCCGTTGCCGTTGAGTGAGAAGAGTACGGAGTTGGCTACGTCCGTTTCGCTGATGCCGAAGAGGGCAGCCTTCTCTCGATCCACCACCACATTGACCTCGGGATAGTTTTCCTCGCGGCTGACTTCGATGTCGGCCAGGCCCGGTATTTTGTGCATCATGTTTTCGACTTGCCGGATGACACCCCGCGCTTTCTCGAAATCGTAACCGTAAACTTCCACGTCGACGGATTTTTGCGACCCAAAGCTGGTGACCCGTTTGATGAGCCCGCCCGGATCGAAGAACATCGCGACGCCCGGAAACAGTTTTACAACTTTGGGCCTCACGTCGTTCATGATTTGGACTTGGTTTCGTTTTCGTTTGTCCGGCGTGACGAGATAGACGGAGATGCCCGATGTATGGGGACCGGTATTCGGATTGAACAGGGAGGATCGGCCCTGGGCTAACACGCCGGTACTGGAAACGATGGTTTCCAGTTCCTCGGCAGGGATCTGTGCCCGCAACACCTTTTCGATCTCGGCCACTTGCTGCTCAGTTTTCTCCACTCGCTGACCGACCGGTCCGCGTAGGGCGATGCGGAACTGGCTTTCATCCGACACCGGCAAAAACTCCGTACCGATCTTGGGTACCAGGGCGAGCGAGGTGGCGAAGAGCAGCAGGATGGCGGTGATGAAACGCCGGCGATGGGCCAACACCCAGCGGAGCGATTCCTCGTACCCTTTGTCCAATGACTCGTACCGTTCTCGGCTCCAATCCATCAGCCGCACGAACCATGCCGGCATCGAATGGTGAGACTCCTGTTCCGGCTTAAGGAATTTGTAGCAGAGCGCCGGGGTCACCGTGCGCGAGACGAAGAAGGAGGTGAAGAGCGAGATCGCGATCGTGATGGTCAGGGGAATCAGGAGCAAGCGGGCAATCCCCGCGACGAAGAAAATCGGGAGAAAGACGACGACCGTGGTGATCGTCGAGGCGAGAATCGGCATCGCCACCTCGCGGGCCGCTTCCAGGATCGCGTCCCAGCGGCGAGGCGTGGTGTTGAGATGGCGTTGAATGTTTTCGAGTTCCACAATGGAATCGTCGACGAGGCGGCCGATCCCGAGGGCCAGGCCTCCCAGGGTGAACACGTTCAAGGTCTGCCCGGAGAAGTACAGTACGATGAAGGTCACCATGATCGAGAGGGGAATGGCGACGGAGATGATCAGCGTGCTCGTAAAATTACGGAGGAAAATCAAGATGACCACTGCGGCCAGCAGCGATCCATGCAGCCCCTGCTCGATGAGGTTGCTGATAGACTGGCGGATGTAGACTGATTGGTCGAAAGAAATGCCGAGCTTCACGCTGGGCGGAATGCCGACCATCGTCGGCAGGGCCTTGCGTAGCGCATCCACCACCTCGACGGTGTTGGCGATGGGCTGTTTGTTCACCCGCAGATACACGGCTCTGGCCCCGTCCGTCCTGACGATGTTGGTCTGTATGTCCGACGAATCGGTCACGGTCCCGACATCCCGCACGCGCACGGGGCTGCCCTGCTGGTTGACCTTCACGATTACGTCCCGAATCGGGTCGACCGTGCGAAACTGGTTATTGGTGAAGACGTTGTAGTCCAGATTGCCGGCTTTGATGTCGCCCGAAGGGAGGATAAGGTTGGCGGCCTTTACGGACTTGACGACGTCGAGGATCGAGAGGCTCCGAGCATTCAACAGTGCCGGGTCGAGGTTGATGTTGATCTGGCGGATCTTCCCGCCTTCCACGGTGGCAGCGGCGACGTTGGCGATCTGTTCGATCTGCGGCGCAACCGTATTAGAGGCCAGGTCGTACAGGGCTCGTTCGTCGAGATCGTCGCTGGAGACCGTCACGAGGGAGACAGGGATATTAGAGACGTCGAACTTGACAATGAAGGGTTGCAGGATGCCGGGTGGGAGGCTGTTGAGGATTTGGGTGATGCGTTGCATCACCTCCATCTGGCCGACGTTAATATCCGCGCCCCAGTTGAACCAGATCTGCACTCCGCCGATGCCTTGCTTTGCGAACGACTCGACATGCTCGACGTTTGACGCAGAACTGACGGCTTTCTCGATGGGATAGACGACACTCTGTTCGATGTCGAGCGGGGGCGCGCCTTTATAAATGACGCCGACGAAGGCGACGGGCACTTGAATCTGCGGGAAGAGATCGACCGGTAGCCGCTGCACGGAGGTGGCGCCCAAGATCACCATGGCCAAGGACAGCATCAGGATGCCGATGCGATTGCGAAGGGCGAGGAGGGTCAGCCACATGATGAAGACGTGAAACCTGAAGCGTGAAACGTAAGGCGTAAGGCGTCAGGGGGTGAGTAAATAATTGTAGAGCGGAATGATGTCTTCACAGCGCGCCTCACGCCTTACCCCTCACGCTTCACTGGTTCAAGACTTTGGGTCTCCACGGGGGTGCCATCGTGCACGAGGTCTTTTCCGGAGACGATCACTTGCTCCGACCCGTCCAATCCTTTGGTGATCTCCACCCGGTTCTCGTCGCGGACTCCGATTTCCACCGGTACCCGTAGGGCCTTTCCTTCGCGTACGATGTAGACATATTGGGCTTCTTCCAATCGACTCACTGCGTCGATGGGGATCTGAATCGTGTTTCGATGGGTGCCGACCAGGACCTCTACGCGAGCGAACATGCCTCCTTTCAGGACATGATCTTTGTTGGGGAGATCCACCTCGATAGTCATTGTGCGGGTGGCTCGGTTCAGTGCCTGAACGATACGGGTGACCGTGCCCTCGAATACGCGATCGGGATAGGCCTCGGCGCGAACTTCTGCCTTCTGACCCACCTGAATGAGCGGGACGTCTTTCTCGACGACCTCGATCAGAATGCGGACCGTCTGGATCTCATGGAGGGTGAGAATCCCCCGCGAGATGGTGGAGGTGCCGGCGGTTGTCCCGCTGACATAGGAGCCGAGATCGAGGTTGCGCTCGGCCACGTAGCCCGCGAAGGGTGCACGGATATACGAGTAGGCCAGGTTCGTCTCGGCTTGCGCCAGGGCGACCTCCATCTGCTGGACCTGAGCCCGGAGTGAGTCGAGCGCCGCCGCCGCCGCATCGTACGCGACCTGTGCGTTATCCAGATCCTGCTGCGAAACGAACTGCTCTTTGATCAGCGCTTGCATCCGATTGAGCGTGAGGGTGGTGTTGCGGACACTGGCGTCCTGCTGCGCGACTCTCGCTTTGGCTGCAACCAGGTTTGCCTTGGCCTGGTTGACGGCATGCTGATAATCCGTGTGATCGATCTCGATCATAAGCTGGTTGGCTTTGACCAGGTCGCCTTTATCGACGTAGATTTTGGAAATGTAGCCGTCAACCCGTGAGAACAGATTGACCACTTGGTTGGGGGTGATATCGGCGGTATAGGTGAGTCGAATGTCCAGGTCCTGTTTCAGCGGCGCCACGGTGGCGACGATGATGACATGGGTTTTGCGGGTGTCACTCTTGGCGCCGCTGCTGAGGCGAAATACGACAAGGGCCGTGACCGCAAAGAAAATAATTACCCCGAGCGTCACAATCGGATGTTGTTTCAGTGGATTCATCGCGAACCCCTCCCCGGCATCTTGATTAGTCCGGTGAGGAAGAGATCGACGTAGGTTGCCACCGTGTCCTCATGGGATTGATGCATCGGGACTCCGAATATCTCATGGAGCAGACGGTGATGGACGACCATGCCGATGAACGCGCGGGCTGCCAGGAGTGGATCGACCGGGCGAAACGCGCCGTCTTCAATTCTTGTGCGAATGTACGCGGCGAGCTGATCATAGAACACTTTGTGGTGTTTGCCGAAGAACATCTCGGATAGTTCGTGCCCTTCCAGCGCGCTGAACAAGAGGAGTCGTAAGAGCGTCGAATCGACGCCGGGGCGAATGCGATAGCTCGCAATCATTGTAAACACTCGTTGGTCGTCGTGTTTGCGGGCCGCCGTCTCCACCGCTTCGAGCAGTTCGTTGACGGTCACTTTTTCTGCCAGGATTGCGGCGTAGAGCGTCCGTTTCGTCGGAAAGTATTTGAAGACCAAGGCTTCGCTCACGCCCGCCGCCTTGGCAATTTCTCTTGTTGTGGTGCCGTTGAATCCTTTCGCGGCGAAGAGCGAAGCGGCGGCCACGATAAGGCTGGCCTGACGATCGGGCGCAGAAGCCCGCTGCCCGTTCCTGTTCGTGGTCTGTTTGATGTGCTTCTTCATGGTAAGTAAGTGCTCACTCACCGAAATCCTAGCACGCAGCGCTTCGAGTGGGCAAGCATTGGATAGGAACCGATAGCCCGCATGAATAATGCGGGTTAGTTGGCTGTTTCCGGTAGGGTTTATGCGGTGAGTTTTGAGTACGTACGAGGAGAATGCTGACTCGACTTCCGGTTACGTGGCGCACTCGCCGTATCCGGTTTCTGCCGTCATCATGATCGACGAAGAAAATGGAAATCTTGTTCAAACTTCCTTCGTAAGAAGCACTTGACAGAGAAAAGCAATCTGCCGTATAAGCCAGACTCCTCGCGAGGTGGCTCTAGAGCAATCCAGGCTGGACATCGCGCATCAGAGGTTGCCCACATGGATCTCGCCGGCGTTAAACGGTTGACGTGCTCCCTGCCGGCGGTCTCCCGTTTGCACTCGCTCACACACAACTCGATACCTAACCATACGGCCATCATCTTTTCGCCTGAAGGGTTAGTCCGTCTCGGACCGGCGGAAGATACAGCGCGTCAGCGACAGCACTCTCACGCAGGCCGTTCCCGTTCCAGCCTCGACCACGTCACCTGAACGGGCTGAGGACACGCGGCCATCGCGACTGTGCGGGCGTCTGCTGTGTCCGCGCCTGGTGTTGCTCCTGAGGATGATGCTCCTCACGCGCTATCGCTATGCGGTTACGGATTGGCCACGTCTGACAATGTACTGAACCTTGAACCGTGTGAGCAGGGTCCGTCACCACGAAACGACCCATTCACCCCGGCGGCGAGTCTCGCGCCTGCCGGGAAAGGTAAGGCGCGCTCGGCGGGTTCAGATTCGGGCGCTGAAGTGGGCTAGCTGGTAGCGAAGAGCAAGCAGCGAACGGCCAATCGTGAAGAGCTGGTTGTAAAGAGCGAGGGGCCAAGAGTGGATGGGTCTGATGGGGCTTATGAGCGACTCGTTTGATTATACTCGTCCCAAGCCCCTTACAAAGCGGGGGAGAAGTTCTCAGGAACCATAGAAGGCCAAGCAGCAGTCAGTCAGGGTCATATCAACACTACCAATCAAGGAGGGAGTGATGAAGAGACGACGGATTCAAGCAATGAGTGTGGGCACGCTCGTACTCGGAGGGCTACTCCTGGCGAGCGGTGGCCCAGGAGTCACGCCCGCTGGGGCGCAGAATCCAACTTCACAGCAGCAACAGCTTCGGCAGATTTTGGACAAGCTCGATCAGATCCTGGCGGCCACTAAGAGTAGCAGTGGGGGTGGAGAGGCCACTAAGAGCAGTGGTGCTGGTACCGAAGACAATCACGCGCTGCGGTGGGACCAGGTGCTGCCGGCGTCGCAGCGGTTCGTCATCCTACAATCCTTCAACAGCGACGCGGTATTGGATAAGGAAACCGGCTTGGTCTGGGAAAAGTCCCCGCAGACGACCGCGGTATCCTCGGCAAACGTCCGCTTGACCTGCGGCAATAAAGCCGTCGGAGGCCGAAAAGGCTGGCGCCTACCGTCCCTCACAGAGCTGGCCAGTTTGGTGGATCCCTCCGTAGCCTCTCCGGGTCCGACTCTTCCGCCGGGCCATCCGTTTATGGCTGTCCAGTCTGCCAACTATTGGTCGGGGTCGGCGCATGCGGAGAATCCTGCCCTCATGTGGGGTGTGGGCTTCGGCAATGGCGCTGTGCTCGGCCTCAGTAAGGCTTTCGACCAGCGCACCTGGTGTGTTCGTAGTGGAACGAACGCGGAATAGCATTCAGGCGTCGGTGATCGGAAAGAAGTAATTATTGGGGTGGGGGAGGTAGAGGCTCCGGGCTTCTACCCCACCCGGCTCGGGCGACGGAGTTCATCGTAGACCTCTGACTAAGGGGTGGACGAGACGGGGAGAGAATCCTAGCGCGCTCCGAACACGTGCCGATATCGAAGACTGCGAGGGGCGTGACGGCCTATCTTGAGCAGGGGGTATGCCCTACCAGCCGGTACCGCAAAGACACGTTGGGGAGCGATCAGTGGCTGCAGAGCCGAGAGTCCGGAGTCTGTCCGAGTCGCAGGAGAAAGGTCAATGTCGGACAGGCTCTTAGCTCAGGGATTTGAGTTGTGGCCGGCTTGAGCTGGAATGGTCAACGAGGGTAAACAAGGGAAGCCCATCTCTGAGTGTGGAACAGTTCATGTGTTTCCAGATGAAATGGCGTAAACGGGTTCGTTCTCGTGCTGTGACGCGAAGAAATTCGATTCCGTATTCATTCCCCGCGGCCCAGATCACCCAAACCTCCGAGATGAGAACAGGACGGGATGTTTCAGGGACTGTCAGATAGAGATCCCAGAAACTTCCTATGGGCAACACCTGTGCGCTGCGGAGTTTGCACCCGCTCTCAGACAGGTCAAGGGCTACCCCATCGCCAACATGTTGGAAGCTATCTGTTTCTGAAAAGCGGACTATGATCTGAACAGGGACCCGCTGAGCTGCCCTGCGATCAATGGCCTGAACCGGGAGGTGAGTCGTCACTCGTTTGTCTGTCCGTCGTCGTCCGGTCATTCAGTTCTCCATGCAACACGCGGTCAGTCTAACGGGAATGCTCGAGATTCGAGCATAAGAAGTGACGGAGTCGGTTTCGTTCCCTTAGGTTCATCTTGAGAATCTCAACTCCGAACCGACGTCCTGAGGTCCAAGCCACCCTCGTTTCCATCACGAACAGCGGGTCTTGTCCGTCGGGGAGGTAGAGAAAAATCGTCAGCTCCATCCCCGGCGTGACCGAGGCATTGCCGCGAATGCCCAATCCTGTAGGCGAGAGATCCGTGACCATGCCATCTCCCATGAGGATCTCGCCGGAACGGTCTTGGGCTGAGTACATCAACCCGAACTCTACCGGGGGTCGAGGGTCTTGCCTCCGATTGACCACTTCCGCCACAGACTGAAGCCCATTTGCAGATGCGACCTGTTCTCGTTTCATGAGGACGCCTCCTTGTTCCTACTACGGTCTCAGATGCCACCGTCACGGTCTGAGGGGGTGACGCGATTCCATAAGAAGAATTGCAGATGATTCTTCTCTTCCAACTTCTGCGTCCCCAACTCCACTCCAAATCGACGTCCCGCAACCCAGGAGACCCGGCTCTGGGCGATGCACAGTGGCTCATCCAGTCCAGGAATGTCGACAAAGAGGGCCATTTCCATGCCGGGCGTGACCGATCGATTCCCGCGAATGCCGATCCCGCCCGGTGAGAGGTTGGTGACGATGCCTTCACCGATCAGCATTTGGCCAGTGTTCATGCCGGAATAGAGCAATGAGAAGAGTGCCGGGGTACGGTTACTATGCCGACGATCGTATTGACCGGGGAGTTCAGCTTCTGTGGTGACGGGAGCGGCGGTGTAAGGACCCATGATTCCCTCCGAGGCGTTGGATCGACGCCTAAATAATGCGGAATGCCGTCCTTTGATCGTCTAGGGACGACCGGCTGATATTTTTGAAGATAACTTCTTGCAGCCGCTTCCTTTCTTCTGGCGACAGCTTCGGGAACCTGACGGCAAACGAGTCTCTGGCGATCCAGGAGACGAGGACGTCGGTGAGGCGCATGGGAGCTTGCCCATCCTCAAGGTCTAGGAGCAGAGTGATGCGGCCTCCCAGCGAGCTCGTGGTCGTACCCAAGATCTTGCAGCCAGTTTTGGAGAGGTCTTTCAACGCTCCCTCTCCTGTGACGATTCGTGCTCCTTCTTCTCCTGAGTAGGTGATTCGGTGACGAATTGGAACCCGTTCGGCATAGCGCCGATCCAAGAGCGAATGAGCTTTCTGAGTGTTGACCTTGAGAACGGGATAGTCCAGCTTCATCTGCGCCTCCTCAGTGGTTCCGCCGCGGTTCCTCTGTTCCTTGCGACAGTGTGAGAATACCGCAATCAAGAATTTCGACCATCCCTCAGGAGAGGGGCTTGATGCCCCACCAGAAGGGGGGAGTTGGGCCCAAGGGCTCAATTGGTGCGGGTTTTCTAGCAGGATAGTGCGCGAGACACGCGAGACGGACGATGGTTCGAGGTTCGATGTTTTCGGAACTTCGATCGCGCCTGTTGCCTGCTTGAGAAACTGGCGACCTTTTCAGCATCTTGCTGAATGTTTCGGGAAGGCCAGGTAGGAGGCGGGATGACGACTGTCAAAACACGGTGGCTGAATTGCCTTCGGTGATTTTGCGGCGGAGTTCCTGGCTCTCGAAAAAGATAATGCCGCGATCGGTTCCTGTCTCGTATCGGAGGTTCACATCCGTTTCGAAGCCAGTCCAACTACAGAATTTGACGGGGCCGACGGCGATCTGTCCTGGTGTGCGGTCGAGCGAGCCATAGAGGGATTGGAGATAGGCGAGAATCTGATCGTGGGTTGCCCTGCCTTGGTAGCGGACGGTGACTCGTGCGAATCTGCCATCGGAGGTCACGAATCGCATGGAGTCGACCTTCACCGGGCCAAGCGAAGGAACCCCGGTTTTCAGTTCATAGGTTTGAGACCGACCGGTGTCCTCGACTTTTATGAAGGTGTCGGTTTCAGAAAATGTTGCGCCCCAGGGGATTCCCTCGAACCCGTTTGGATCGTTCTGCATCGGCACGGCGAATGCCAAGGTGTCCAGCAGGATGATCGAGAAGAGGGGGCAGATGAGGAAGGAGCGACGGATCCAAGGGTCTGTGTGGGGACGGCGAAGCATCTTACTCCGCTGAATCAGTGATATGGTCGTTGAAACGAGGGGCCAGGGTACGGCTGTCGATAAAAATAAATCCCCGCTCCGTGTTCGCATGGTAGGTCAAGTTGATCTCGGTATCGGTCCCGCGCCAATTATACTGTTGATTGAGGCCCCGCATCATCTGCCCGGGGACACGCTCAAGGGAACCAAACTGTTGCTCCAAATAGGTGAGGATCTGTTTGTGCCGATCGTCACCTTGATAGCGGATGGTCACGCGGGCGAATTGTTCATCGACCGATAAGAAGCGGAGGCTTTCGACCGGGATTCCGGCAAACAACGGCTGGCTATCCCTCAATTGGTATTCATTTACATGTGGGCCTGCCCTCGCAATTTCCAAGTCCGGCCTCGTGGTCAAGGCAACACCCCACGACAGGCTCTGAAAACCGTTCGGATCGTTAACCATCGGCACCGCGTGAGCGAGAGAAGGGCCGCTCATACAGAGCAACAGCCCCAGTAGGACAAGGTGTCGGCCTGCGTGATTTCTCTGCCGTCCGATCATGGCAGAACGCTAACATGGCCGATCATATGGCGCAACTCCCTCAGTTTTGTTGAGAATGTCGTAGGGCATAGCTTATAATGCGCCGGTTTTTCCGTGTGCGTTGCGGCAAGGAACCGTCACGATGATTGAAAGCGATGTGTTTGTTCAAGCGCTACAAGATATTGGGGTGGATTTCTTTACGGGGGTCCCGGATTCGATCCTGGGCGGCATTATTGCCGAGTTGATGGAGCGGCGTCTCTACACCCCGGCCGTTCGGGAAGATGAAGCGGTTGCCATGGCTGCCGGGGCCTATATGTCCGGCAAGGTCCCCGCCGTGCTCATGCAGAATTCAGGGTTAGGTACGTCCCTCAACGCTCTCATTTCGTTGAACATGATTTACTGCCAGCCCTGCCTTCTGATTGTGTCCTGGCGCGGCTATCAAGGTAAGGATGCGCCGGAGCATCTGGTGATGGGTGAAGTGATGCCGCGATTTCTCGACACGATGAAGATCCCCCACCGCACCCTGTCGGAAAAGACCGCGATTGACGATCTGAAATGGCTGGCGGAAACGTTCATGAAGCAGCGCATCCCCGTCGCCCTCTTGATCACGAAAGGTGTCGTGAGAGGGTTGCACCCGTGAGGCCGGAGCAAGGAACGATGCAGAGTCGGGCGATGGCCATGGCGGCCTTGTTGGAACTACTCACCGATCAGCCTGTGATTATTTGCAATGGGTTTCCCTCGCGTGAGGCCTACAAAATTGCCGATCGTCCGACCCATTTCTATATGATCGGGTCCATGGGCTCGGCCGCGGCGATCGGGCTGGGTGTTGCGCTGGCCAAGCCGAAGAAGCAAGTCGTCATATTTGACGGTGATGGGAACGTATTGATGGGGATGGGCACCTTGGCCACGGTCGGTGCGCTCAAGCCTAAGAATTTCATTCATGTGGTGTTCGACAACGAGGTCTACGGGAGTACCGGCAATCAGCCGACGATTTCCAATGTGGTTCCACTTGAGAAGGTGGCGAAGGCGGCCGGGTATGTGAACGTCGAACGGGTGCGGGAACGCGAGGACCTCGTCTACGAGTTCAAAGACATGTTGAAGAAGGACGGGCCGAGTATGTTACTGGTGAAAGTCAACGAGATGGTGGAAAATGTCGGGCGCGTGATGCTTGATCCACCGGACATTACGAAGCGATTCATGAATGCGATAGGATAACATCGTGAGGTGTAAGGGGGTAGACTTAATCTTCCCAGGCGATTTCGCCTATCGCCTCACCCCTCACGCCTAACGGGGGTTTATGATCTTATTGAATCCAGGACCGGTGAATGTGTCGGAGCGGGTGCGGCAGGCGCTGTTGCGTCCGGATGTCTGCCATCGTGAGTCGGAATTTACCGAACTCTTGCACGGGATTCAGGCGAAGCTGCTGAAGCTCTTTGTGCCGGGGGCGGAAGCGGATTATGCCGCTGTGGTGTTGACTGGATCGGGAACTGCGGCGGTGGAGTCCGCTGTCATGTCGTCGCTCCCGCACGGCAAACGGATGCTGGTGCTCAACAACGGCGTGTACGGCGAGCGCATTTCCCAGATGGTTGGCCTGTATCGCCTGGGCGTGTCCGAACTCAAATACGATTGGACGACAAGGCCGGATCCTGAACAGTTGCGGCTCGCGCTGCGACAACATCCGGAAGCGCATGCTGTCGGCATGGTCCACCATGAAACGACCACCGGGCTCATTAATCCGGTCAAGGAGATCGCGGATGTCGTCGACAGCCAGAACCGGGTGTTTATTCTAGACGCGGTCAGCGCCTTGGCAGGGGAGCCGCTGGATATCGCCGAGTCTCACATCTATATGGTGGCGGGCACAGCCGGAAAATGTATTCAAGGGTTCCCAGGCCTGTCCTTCGTGCTCGTCCGCAAGGGATTTCTGGAGCGGATGCGTGCCTACCCCAGACGGTCGATCTATCTCCACATCACTCAATATGTGGATGACCAGGGCCGCGGGACGATTCCGTTTACGCCGGCTGTGCAGATCTATTACGCGTTCGACGAAGCATTGAACGAACTCATGGAGGAAGGGGTCGCCAAGCGGATTCAACGGTATAAGAAAGTTGCGACCTTAATCCGAGACCGCATGGCGAAGCTCGGTGTGAAGCCGCTCCTGACTCCCGACAAACAGTCCAACACGATCACCGCCTATCATCTTCCCGAGGGCGTGACCTATCAGTCGTTGCACGATCAACTAAAGAAAGAGGGCTACGTGATTTACGCGGGCCAAGGCCAACTCGAGAGCAAGATTTTCCGCGTGGCTAACATGGGCGCCCTCACGGAGGCGCAGTTGGTCGGATTCCTCGACACATTTGAACGGATCTGCGGCAAAGCATGAAAGCCATTATCCTCGCGGCCGGAGTCGGGAAGCGCCTGTGGCAGGTCACGCAACATCGCCCTAAGTGCCTCATTGAGATCGGCGGGCAGACCCTCTTGCATCGCTACCTCATGTCGCTTCGGAGCGTCGGTATTCACTGTGCCGACATGGTTGTGGGCTACAAGCAGGAGATGATTCGCGCAGTTGTAGCAACGGACTCTTGTGGCGTGCGCGTGAATTTCCTCGTGAACGAGCAGTTCCATCGCGGCAGCATTTCCTCGCTCTGGATCGCGCGCACAGCATTGGATGACGACGCGATCGTTATGGATGCAGACGTGCTTTTCCATCAAGAGATCTTGCGCCGCTTGGTGCAGTCCCCCTATGAGAACGCGTTGCTCATGGACGACACCGTCAAGCAGACCGGGGAAGAGTGTATGGTCGTGGTCGAAGGCGGCCGCGTGATTGCACTGACCAAGAAGATGCCATTACACTATGACTATGCCGGAGAAGGCGTGGGGTTCCTCAAGGTCCGGCATGCCGATGCGCCCCATGTGGTTGCGTCGCTCAGGACCCATGTGGATCGTGAGGCCTGGCAGATGGAATACGAGGATGCGCTTGTGGGCTTTTTCCGTGACGTCAAAGTCGGGCATGAGAAGATCGGTGGACTCCCCTGGACCGAAATCGATTTTATGGAAGACGTGTCGAAAGCGGAACGCGATGTCTTGCCGAAACTGTAGAGGCGTTGTCCGTGAAGCGTTCCTCGTAAAGCGCTGACCGGTGCTGAGAGAGACAAACGACGAGAGACGAAATAGATCATGAGCGAGAGCATAATTCAGAAGCAGACTGGCCTCCAGGGATTGAGCACGGCAATTCTCTTGCCATCGGTGAGCCTATTCGGCGAGCCGGCCGAATTGTATGCCGATGAGGTGGGTCCCCTCACCAGCGTGGTGGGCATCGGCCTTTTTCAACGGACGGTGTTGACGCTGCAGCGCGCCGGTATTCGACAGCTCATGGTATTGGTCGGGCCGGAGGAAGATCAACTCAAGCAGGCGTTGGGCAAAGGGCCACGCCTGACGATCCCCGTGCGTTGGATGCCGATTCGTGAGTTTCCGCTGGATGATCCCCGCACCTGGGAATCGCTCGCTGCTGAAGTCCGTGGCTTCTGTCTCCTGTCCGGGGTGCAGGGGGTGTTTGCGGTCCCCTTGATCGAGAGCCTGCGCCATGAGGTCCAGGAGGGACAGGCAATCGTCGTGGCACGGGCTGATAGCGAGCGAGATCGACAGCCACGCCGTTCGAATATGCGCGTGAAGGTGCAGGCTGGACGGCTCCGCTCGATTACATCGAGACAGGATGACGCGGCGTTGGTGGCGATAGACCTCGTGGTGCTTCCGGCCAGTTTCATGACCGTTGCCAGTCAAGTCGAGGTGGAAACCGGCACGATTCCGATTCGTCGATGGCTCGAACGAGCCGCGGTGGACGGGCATGTGCGGGTGCTGTCCACGGAGACAGATCGGTCCCACTGGTATCAGGACGTGCGCGATGCCGCCGACGTTAAAGCCGCTGAGAAGAAGCTCTACAATTCCCTCAAGGGCGAGTTCGAGGGCATTGTCGACCGGTTCTTCAATCGGAAGGTCTCCCGCTGGTTTACTCGTCTCTTTCTCGCAGCAGGTCTCTCGCCGAATGCCATTACGATTCTGGCGACCCTGATTGGGTTGGTCGCGGCCGCCGGCTTTGGCGTCGGGACCTACAGCGCCGGTATCATTGCCGCGCTGTTGTTCCAACTGGCGGCGATCATCGATTGCTGCGATGGGGAAGTGGCAAGGCTCACCTTCACCGAATCGCCGTTCGGGGCCTGGCTCGATATCGCGATGGACAACGTGGTGCACATGGCGATCTTTGGCGGCATTGCGGTGGGCTCCTACCTGGGCGTGGCTGGGAACGACGGTGGGTGGGCTCCTATTGCCCTGGGTTCCGCAGCGGTCCTTGGAAATGGGCTCTCGTTCTGGCTCGTCACCCGGGCACAAAAGATTAAGTTCGCGAGTGGATGGAAGACACCGGTGCAGGCTGCCTGGTCGGATTTCATGCTCAAAAACGTCGCGAGCCGCGATTTTTCCGTCATCGTGCTGATTTTTGCTGTGATCGGCAAGCTCGACTGGTTCCTCTGGATGGCTGCGACCGGATCCGTAGCGTTCGCGCTCCTGATGCTCTGGGTAGTCAGACCTTCCGCCACGACCCGTGCTTAAGCTCTTCCTTCTCTTTGTCGGCCTCCTAGCCATCGCTTTCATCGTATGGCATATCGGCCCTGGACGCATCTACGACGTGACCTCGCAACTCGGGCCGGTCGCACTCCTTGTCATGCTGATTCCCTCCTTCATCATGTACTTAGCCGAAGCATACGGATGGAAAGTCACGCTTGGCCCGACGGCGAAGGCTATTCCGTTCTGGCGTGTGCTCGCGATCAAGACCGCCGGTGAAGTGGTGAACATGACCACGCCGGCTGGCTACCTCGGCGGCGAGCCGCTCAAGGCCTACCTGCTCACGAAACATCATGTGCCGTCGGTCGAAGGGTTTGCCTCGGTCGTCATAGCGAAAACAACGAAGACGATTGCGGAAGTGCTCTTCATCCTTTTGGGTGTCGTGCTCACGTTCTGGACGCTCGACGACGATGGCTCATCCGGGCAGAAGGTCCTAGCGGCTTGGCTGAGTGTCGGCCTACTGCTGTCTGGGACTGCCGCATTCGTGTTCGTGCAGCGGCAAGGACTCTTTGCGGGGGCATTGGAATTTTTCCGGAAGATCGGACTGAGGATTGGGTATCTCGAATCGCGCGAGGAAAAGTTACGGTCGCTGGATCGAATGATCTTGGAATTCTATCGCCATAACCGTCCGGCCGTGTATGCCTCCACCGGGCTGTTCTTTCTTGGTTGGATCGCAGAAGCGGTGGAAGTGTACCTCTTTATCTGGTTTCTGGGGGGGCCTGCCAAGGCTCTCACCTCCATCTCTATCGCCGCCCTCTCCGTCTTTATCAAAGGCACCACCTTCTTCATCCCCGGCAGCCTTGGTGCCCAAGACCTCGGGAATTTGTTCTTGCTGAAAGACTTTGGTTACTCCGAGGTCGCCGGCGTCACATTTGCTTTGCTGAGGCGATTTCGGGAGATGGTATGGATCGGGCTCGGGCTGCTGTGTATAGCGGTGCTGCGTGGGCGTAGGGCGGGAATTCAGGAAAGTCGCACTTTCGACTCAGGAAATGGCTCCTGACGCCATTTCCATCCTCTTCCTCATCCCTGGCAGCCGAGGCGCCAAAGACGGCAGGAATATGATATTGTATTGCTAAGAGTCTATGGATATTCCGATGTCGCCGGCATTGCCGTTGTGTGACTCCGTCAGTTCCAGGAGCAGACATGGAGTGGACCGGGCTCGCTCTGCCTGGCTCTCATCGAGAGGCGGTCGGTGGCAATTCAGGAAGGTCGCTGTTGCGATCCAGGCAATGGTTCCTGATAGCTTTTTCTTTCCCGAAAGGTCCTGTCCCCTTATGACGTGGTTGCTTTTTCCCGCTCACTGTGGATCCCTAGCGTAACATGCTTAGACTTTTCTTACTCTTCGTTGGCCTCCTCACCCTCGGTCTCATCGTTTGGCATATCGGTCCAGAGAACATCTACGATGCGGCGGCGCAACTCGGACCGGTCGCACTTCTCGTTATGCTGATTCCCTCCGCCATCATGTACGCCATCGAAGCGTACGGATGGAAACTCACGCTTGGCCCGTCGGCAAAGGAGATTCCGTTCTGGCGTCTGCTCGCGATCCGGACCGCCGGTGAAGCGGTGAACATGACCACGCCGGCCGGCTACGTCGGCGGCGAGCCGCTCAAGGCCCATCTGCTCAGGAAGCATCATGTGCCGATGGAGGAAGCGTTCACCTCGGTCATCATTGCGAAAACAACCATGACGATTGCCGAAGTGTTATTCATTCTGCTCGGCATTGCCCTGGGTGTGTGGCTGTTAGAAGGGAACGAGTCATCCGGTCTGACCCTGCCTGCTGCACTTTTGAGCGTGGGCCTGATGGTCTTTGGGACTGCCGGCCTTGTGTTTGTGCAGCAGCAAGGACTCTTTACCTGGCTATTGGAATTTGTGCGAAGGATCGGGCTGAAGATTGCCTATCTCGAAGCGCGCGAGGAACAATTACGGTCGCTGGATCGAGCGATCTGGGGATTCTACCGCAACAAACGTCCGGCCTTTTGTGCCTCCACCGGGCTGTTCTTCCTTGGTTGGATCGCGGAAGCGTTGGAAGTGTACGTCATCATCTGGTATCTGGGGGGGCCTGCCATGGCCCTCTCTGCCATCTCTATTGGCGCCCTCTCCGTCTTTATCAAAAGCAGCACCTTCTTCATCCCCGGCAGCCTCGGCGCCCAAGACGGCGGGAATTTGTTGTTGCTCAGTGCCTTCGGCTACTCCGACGTGACTGGCATCACCTTCGCGTTGCTCCGGCGGTTCCGCGAGTTGGTCTGGATCGGAATCGGGCTGCTGTGCTTGGCTCTTCTCGGAGGGAGGCAGCGGGAATTCAGGAAAGTCGTACAGACGACTCAGGCAATGGTTCCTAACACCTTTTCCCTTCCCCCTCTTGATTCCGCTGAAGTTGCCTGCACTCCCGTCTTGCGTAAGGCCCATTTCTGGCAGCGCAACGCACGGGTCTCTCTCAATGAACGTCAGAGGAATATGCTCAATAGAGTTCTCGATGGCTTCAAGGGCAACCTTACGGCTGGCAAGTGGGCTGTCATCGCGAAGTGCTCTATCCCCACTGCGCAGCGGGATATTAAAGAACTGATTGACCAAGGTTTGCTCGTTCGCAATGAAGGCGAGAGTGAGAATACGAGCTATAGTATCGCCGCACAATAAACGGAAGGGATAGGATATAACCAATAGCCAAATGGCTATAACCTTGGATGCTTTTCCTGAATTTGATCCAGAGTGCTGGAGATTCTTTCCAATATTCTCCCAACATGATCTTGGGTGACGACAGCGTCGGCCACTCCTCTTAAAGAGAGCTAAAGAGAATTGGGAAGCCCTCGCTTGGGCTATTGGTACGTCTCGGCGTGCCAGTGGGCGGGTGGGTGAGAAAGCTGCGCGCAGTGGAAGATCAATCAGCCCCCACCCCTGAAGAGAGGATGAGCAAGCTCGGAGGGAAGAGAGGGGGCGACCTCCGATGTCCTCTGTGCTCGCGGAACGCGCGCCCTGAGAAGGGCCTCGTTCGACGCGCGCAGTAGAGGACAACAGGCGACCGCTCCCTGGGGAGAGAGTAACGAGCGAGCTTGGAAGGAGCATTTATATTCCCTCCGGCGATCCGAATCAGCCATCGCATGGTGGGATATTTTCTCCTTGAACGGGGGGGAATAAAACGGGGCGGTGAGGCGTGGCAGGAGCGAAAATAGTTCCTGCCACCATTCTCCTCCCCTGTGCCGAAATGGTTTTTCTGCAGCCTGCTAAGACGTCGCGCGCTCCTGTTGAATCGAGTGGAAGCGTTGGGCCATCCTGTCCCATACGAATCCGTGCAGCCGGAGATTCGCGGTACGTTCCACCTCGACAAATTCAATCCCGGCCAGATTGCCATGCACCCACCGCACGTGGGCCTCATCGATCGGCAGCGACTCGTGCTGATCGGGGAGCATCAGGCGCAAGGCGACGTTCTGTTCTGCCAACAGGGGTTGATCGGTCTCGATCGTGCATCCCACTGCCGAAAGATTCCTGATCGTCCCTTCGCCAACGGTCGATATCACACAGTACATAGCTGGGCAGGTGACTGGCAGGCGGTAGAGACTGCGTTGGTAGGGTTTGATCTGTTCCATTGTGGAGCGCAGTGTAACGGAGCCCAGGGGCTGGGGGGTATTCCCCATTAGAAGGGGGGAGAGGGGGCGGCCTGGCCGTCCTCCTGCTCGCGGAACGCGCACGCTCAGAAGGTGCTCGTTTGACGCGCGCACTCGAGGATCGACCAGGCCGCCCCCTAAGAGGAGTGGAAAGACAGAAAGCCCGCAATGAAAAGGCTTGGAAAGGCACCCACGTTGGTCCTGTGCTCCCGGAACGCGCGCCCTCAGAAGGGCCTCGTTCGACGGCCGCACGTAGACCAACATGGATGCCCTTCCAAGAGAGGAAAAGTAAGCGAGCTTGGGAGGATCATTTATATTCTCCCCGGCGATCCCAATCAGCCGTCGCAGGGTGGGCTATTTTCTGCTTGAGCGATGAGGGAATCAAACGAAGTGGTTACGAGTCTGAGATTTCTAAAAGGTCAAACAGTACTGTATCGACATAGCGCTTAATTCTGAGTACCTCTCCCCTTGAGGTTTCGAGGTGGGTTGCTAGGGAAGCCCGATCATAAGTGGCGCGCACTACTTCTCCTGTGAGTGTTTCAATTACACCAATGGACTTTTCGGTTACCTCTCTTTGAGTCTTGTTCTTCTCTCTTGAGTTCATTACGAAACGTACTTTTTGTTTCATAGTTGGCTTTTTCTGCCCTTCTTCGGGAGAAAATCCATGCTGCTGCATTACTGCTTCGTCTGGTGCAAGATGATCTAATGTTTCTCGGAGAGCTTCTCTAAATTCAGAAGCTGTTCCACGGTAGGAGAGGCGTCTGGCTTCTCGAACGTCGTGAACTCCTTGGCGATACGAGGCTGCGGCAGTGGGGAGTAGGGCCTCTAATGTGCCTATGATTTGCTGCTCTGCAGGGGTTAGAGATGATAGGCCCTTCCCCTCTTGCCCCCTTTCGGAAACCCGAGTTAGCAAGATGACGCTGAGCTCTTTCAGCTCAATTGCGAGGTCTCGAAGAGTCTTGAGATAGGTTTTTCGTTGATTGTTACCGTGCGCCAGCCCAACAAGCTCCTGCCATCGGGAGTCGTGAGTCAGAAGGAGATCATTTTCACCGAGCGCATTTGTAAGATTAGGTCGAAACGATTGAAAGTAAGCGTGAGCAAGTCGAATCACCTCTGCCTTCGTGGTCTGATTGTTTACGTTGACCGAATTGCCGCGGCGAAGGTGAGTTTGGAGTAGCGTTACCTGATCTATCAATTCTTGGATAATGCACGCTTCTTACGCGGTCGTCTATTTCGACGCTTACCAGGCTTTCCTGCCGAACCACTTCCACGCGGCATGCTATGGGCGACAAGGTTGTGCCCCACGGCATTCAGCTTGTATTCACCATCTCCAGCTAAATCAAAGTAACCTGCGTTCTTTGCATTCGGAAGAGTGGCTCGAACCTGTTCTGGAAGTGGGAATTCTGCAATCTTGAAAAAAGTCTCGATGTCTTTCTGGTTGATGGTCACCTTGCGCTTATCTGTTGGTGCCAAGTTCGAGATGTAGTAGGCCACAATGGCTGCCATCTCGTTTGCAGAACGAGGCTTTTTCTGGCCCTTGATGTCCTTTATATGCGCAGGAGTCGTTTGTATGGGAGGCAATTCTTGAAGTGGCAGGCCAGGTTGAAGCGTGGGAATCTGCAACCCCAAACCAACAGGCAGCTCGAGTCGTTTAGTGACGTATTCGAGGACGCTCACACGGGCTTTTTCCGAGAGAGGGGCAAGAGCAGAAAGCACAGCCTTAATGGCCGCAATTTCTTGGTCTACGGGTTCGCTCATTTTTGTCCTCCTTACGCTCCGGTTATCTTTATCGAGTCCGTAGTACGTGTCAATTCATGGAGGCTTTATACTTGTCACGCGGCGCAACACGCTACCGTGCCCTTAAGTGAAGTCAACCTAAGTACCAGACCCAGTTTTCATGGCGTCGACAAAGCGATTTCTTGCCCATAGGCTCTTTATCGAATGCAACGCTCCAGTTTCTGTATCATTTACTCTCTTCCATAATGTTGTGTAGGATGCCGCGCATGTCGGCGTTAAAGCTGGTGCTTTGGGGATTCCTTGCCGTTCTTGGCTCTGTTGCGCTTTCCTTTGTTGTCGGTTTCGTCAATCCACAGGAAAAAGTGAATGGCCTTTGGCTCGTCGTCGCGGCTGCCTGTTTATATGTGCTCGCGTTTCGATTCTATGGCCGCTGGATTTCTCGGCGGGTTGTTGAGCTGAACGATCAGCGTGTGACGCCGGCTGTGCGGTTGAATGACGGTGTCAATTTTCATCCCACGAATAAGTACGTGTTGTTCGGCCATCACTTCGCGGCGATTGCCGGGGCGGGGCCGTTGCTTGGGCCGGTGTTGGCGGCGCAGTTCGGATTCTTGCCCGGTTTTCTTTGGCTGGTGATCGGTGCGGTCTTGGCTGGGGCGGTACAGGATTTCATCATCTTGGTTGCGTCGATGCGGCGTAATGGCCGCTCCCTTCCTGAAATTGCTCGAGATGAACTCGGCCTTGTCACCGGCACAGCGACGGCGGTGGCTGTGCTCTTCATCGTGGTGGTGGCGCTGGCCGGGCTAGGGTTTGCCGTCGTGAACGCGCTCTATCTCAATGCCTGGGGTACCTTTACGATTGCGATGACGATTCCCATCGGCTTCATCATGGGCTTCTACCTTCAAAAGTTCCGGCCTGGTCAGGTAGCGGAAGTCTCTCTGCTCGGTGTGGTGCTGTTGATTGCGGCTGTGATCTTCGGGCGGGTGGTTGCTCAGTCTTCGGTGGCCGGGTGGTTCGAGTTCGAGCGAACGACGTTGGTGTGGGGACTGGCCGGCTACGGGTTTCTTGCCTCTGTCTTGCCCGGTTGGATGTTGCTGGTGCCGCGGGGCTATCTCTCTACCTTTATGAAGCTCGGGGTAGTGGTGTTGCTGGGGGTGGGAGTGGTTCTCATGGCCCCGACGATCGAGATGCCGCGCGTCACAATTTTCGCTAGCGGAGGAGGACCGATTATTCCCGGCACGCTCTTTCCCTTTCTCTTTATCACCATTGCCTGTGGCGCCGTGTCAGGCTTTCACTCGCTGGTCTCCTCAGGGACCACGCCGAAGATGATCGATCAGGAGTCCCAGGCTACGGTTGGCTATGGAGCGATGCTATTGGAGAGTTTTGTCGGTGTGATGGCGTTGATTGCGGCCTCGGTCTTGATCCCCGGTGATTATCTAGCGATCAATACGATGCTCTCGCCTGATGCGTTGGCTGCGATGGGTTTTCCTGTCTCGCGGATTCAGGAACTCTCGCAACTCGTCGAGGTGGATGTGGCTGGCCGGCCTGGCGGGGCCGTATCGTTGGCGGTCGGCATGGCCTCCATTTTTTCCGCGCTCCCTGGTATGGCCGGGTTGATGGCCTATTGGTATCAGTTTGCGCTGGTGTTCGAGGCGTTGTTTATTTTGACCACGATCGATACAGGCACGCGCGTGGGGCGCTATCTCATCCAGGAGATGGGCGGACGTTTCTACCCTCCGTTGCGACGGATGAATTGGTGGCCTGGTGTGGCGGTGAGCAGCGGGCTGATCGTGGGAGCCTGGGGCTATCTCATCGGCACCGGCAGCATCTCGACGCTCTGGCCGATGTTCGGCGCAGCGAATCAGTTGCTCGGGACGTTGGCACTCTGTATTGCCACAACGGTGCTCATCAAGATGCGGAAGGCGCAATATCTATGGATCACTGCGCTGCCGATGTTGTTTGTCGGGACCATCACCTTGATCGGGTCCTACGAGATGTTCGGCATGTTTGTGACGAACGCATCGTCCCTCCCCGACAGCGGACAGGCCTTTGCGTTGTATCTGGATGCAGGGTTGGTGGCGGTGGTGGCCTTGCTCGCGGTGATCGTCTTGGGCGATAGTATCATGCAGTGGTATGGCTATGTGGTCTTGAAGCGCCCGTTCACCAGCAGCGAAGTGGTGGTAATGGCCGGCGGAGGTTCGCCAGGAAGATTGCAGACGACGATTCGTTATGATGAGGAGAAGCGCTTGCAATTGCCCGGCGGGGGTTGCTGTTGAAGAGTGAGGGGAGCGGCGAGGTGCCCTTCTTGCTCGCAGAGCCCGCACGATGAAAGGGATGGAATGACACCCGTGCTGATCCCTTGCTCCCGGAGCGCGCACGATCAGAATGTGCTCGCTCGACGGCCGCAGTGGGACCAACACGGGTGCCATTCCAAGAGAGAGAAGCAAGCGAGCTTGGAGAGAGCATTCATATTTCTGTGGTCGTTCAACGCGCGCACTTGAGGATCGACCAGGCTACCCTGTGTGGTAGCAAACGGAATGGTTGAAGTGATGAGAGGAGGGGATCGTGGCTGAGCAATTTTCTTTCGATGTGGTCTCGGAAGTGGACATGCAAGAGATGAAGAATGTCGTCGATCAGGCGACGAAGGAGATCAAGCAACGCTTCGATTTCAAAGACTCGAAGACGGAGATTACGTTGAAGGAGAAGGAAAAGGAACTGGTCCTGGTCTCCGACGATGAGTATAAGCTCAATGCGGTGAACGATATTATCAAGACCAAGTGCGTGAAGCGCGGGGTCTCGTTGAAGGCGTTCTCCTATGGGACCGTGGAGCCGGCGCTGAGTGGAACGGTGCGCCAGGTGGCGAAGATTCAAAGTGGTATTGCGGCGGACAAGGCGAAAGAGGTGACGAAGGCCATCAAGGAGTCAAAATTGAAAGTGCAAGCACAGATTCAAGGCGAGCAAGTGCGCGTGCTGAGCAAGAGCAAGGATGACCTCCAAGCGGCCATGGCGTTTCTCAGGGGGCAGGAATTCGGGATTGATCTCAAATTCACCAACTACCGCTAGGACGGGATGCTGAAAAAGGCCGCCAGCTTCGTTCTCGCATCGTTCAGGGGCTCGACGTACGAGAAAAGTACGCCTCGCCTCTTCACTCGCTGCGGCCTCGCTGGACGACCTTTTTGAGCATCCCGTAAGGTCTTGTCTTGTGCATGGCTAGAGTTCTTATCATCAGTTTTCTCCTGGCCGTCTCCCTCACGGGCTGCAATCGCAGCGATGCGATCGTCGTGATCCAGCTCCATCCGAAGAATCCTGACATCATTTACGTCGCGACGAACGACTACATTTATAAGACGCGCGATGGGGGCCAGACCTGGACGAATTTGTCACATGGTATGAGCCACTCGCGCGTGATTTCGATGGCGATTGATCCGGCCTATCCAGCCACGGTGTACGCTGGCACGAAGGGCGATGCGGTGTACAAGAGTTACGATGGGGGGCAGCGTTGGGTCTCGCAGCGAGCTGGGTTGGACGATGTCACGATCTCCTCCGTGGTCAATCAGTTCGTCTTCGATCAGGCGGACAACACGCATCTGTTTGCCGCGACGACGATGGGCGTGTTTGAAACCACGAATGCAGGCGACAGTTGGACAAAGCGAATGGACGGCATGAAAGAAGTACTGATGGTGGAGACGCTCGGCCTGGATCCCACGAGGCCGGCGATCCTCTATGCGGGCACGAGTGGCGGTGTCTATAAATCAATCGATCAAGCGGGGCATTGGGAAAAAGTCAATAACGGACTCGTGTCCCCGGCCATCATCAAATCGTCTCGCGCACTGAGTGTCACGGCGGTTCTGGTCGATCCCCATGAGCCCGACACGGTGTATGCCGCGACGCTGGAAGGGCTCTATAAGTCGACAGATGGGGCGGCGTCGTGGGTGCGTATCGGCCATTCCCTGCAGGACCAAATGCTGTTTTCGATGGTCTTGGATCGGACGAGAAAGGGCGTGATTTACCTTGGTGGCCGGGAAGGCATTCACCGGAGCGAAGACGGCGGGGACACATGGACCACCCTGAGTAAGGGGTTGGCAACCCTAAACGTCCGGTCCCTCGCGCAGAGCGTCACCGATCCAAAGCTGTTTTATCTTGGGACGAACGGGAGTGGATTGTATCGCAGTAAGGATGCGGGTGAAACTTGGGAGTCCATGCCGCCTGTCGTGGCAGCGAATTAGTGACTGAGTCGATGCGGGTGAGTATCAACACTACTGCTGCGGGCTGGTGCCCCGCTCTTGGATAGTTGAACCGACTGAGGACGATCCGAACGACGAGCCGACGCTCGATTCTCTGAGGTTCGATCCCACGCTGGAGCCGCCGAAGCTCGATCCCACCGTCGAATCCGACAGGCTGGATCCCACCGTCGAACGATGTAGTGACGAGTCGACAGCCGAAGACGACTCGCTGTTGAACGTCGATTCTCCGATCGAAGGCCCGGCACGACCAGTCCCCCCGATGGCGAAGCCGGCCGGCCCCGACGAGCCGATGTCGTGGCTGTTCCGCGAGGAGGCTCCGACATCTTGTCCGGTCACGCCCTCGGCACCGATGGCGCTGCCGGTCTTCGGTGTCTTGCCGATGCTGGGTCCTGCGGCAGAGGCGCTGCCAATGTTGGCGCCTGTCTTTGGCCCTGTCGACAGCTTTGGCGCACGAATGTCTCTCTCAATCGATTCTTCCATTTCGCGAATCGCGTGGGCTTCCCGACCTGAGGCCTCAAAGTCTCCTGAATCGCGGGTGTTAGTCGAGGTGCTGATGCGTTCGAGGGTCGCGCGCAGCTTCTTCAGATCAGCGCGGGCCTTGGAAACAGTCGGGATCATTTCGCGGAGCATGATGCCGCGCGAGGCCATCGAATGATTCGACATTTTAGCCTGGGTGGACTTGAGCAAATCTCCGACCTCGTCTCCCATTTCTTCGACCTGCTGAAGCTCCGAGAGATCGGTCTTACAGCAATCGAGGAAGTCGCGATACTTGTTCAGGAATATCGATACGTCACCCTGTAGATTCTCGATCTTGAAATCGCGCTGTGGTTTGTCGTTCATGGGTGTTTCCGCTTCTTGCTCTGTTGCCTGGGTTTCTTTTTTCTCAACAAGTGGCACGCATCCAGGCTCTTGCTTCGCTGAATATTGCCGATCGGCTTTTTGATCGGGGCACCAATAGAGTGGTGATGCCGCTGACGCTGTGGCGGCGGTGATACCGTTGAACGTGAGGGTGACTCCCCCCATGAAGATCGTCAGGTAGAGGGCCTTGGTTGGCGTGAGCGAACGCATACCAGTATTTTCACCCCGACTCGAACCCTTGTCAATCAAACTCGCCGACTCCGTGCGCTTGACGGATTGTTCAACTGGCCAGGCTATGTCCGTGCCCATTTCCTCGCCGAGAGAAGATGCGCATGTCGGTGATCATGAGAAAAGAGGTCTCCGAGACGTATTTGCCCATCTATCTCGACGAGTTCTCATTCCGTTTCAACAATAGGGATGCCTTAAGCATGATGGATCGCGTCCTTACGATGTGTAGCTAACACCCCATTTCACAAGCCAAAGATGCCGTAAATTCCATTCTCTGATCCATTCAAGTAGCCGCTCTGTTCCCCAGTACTTGAGATAACGGTCGTCTGTAGCCCGCGCAAGATGCTTCATTGAGAAGCGGACATCATAGTTTTTGCCTTTATCGAGAATCTGGTTAGTTACTTGCTTGAACACCTCATAGGCCAGAACGTCTGCTACTTGTAGAGGCACTATGCTCTCTTGTCTTGAAAAGGCCAGCCTTTAATTAATATGGAAGTCATCTCGCGTTTTTTGATTCTTGTATAGGTGCTCGAACATCGCATGAACTTGACCGTATCCAATCGTACCCGCCTCAAAGATTCATTGAACCGGATTTCGATATGCCTTGAGCGGCATACCAACGACGCGTAGCGACAGGGCAATCATGCGCACACCGACCATAAACGCCACCAAACCAGCCCTTCAATTCATCAGGAATGATGTTTTCAAATTTCTTCATTATGACAACACTCCCTATAGGAATTTTTATATGGTCACAATGATTGGCTGAATACACTGACGAAATTTTGTGCGACGGGTGCCATTCCACTCTTTGAATTCTCTTTCAAAGCTCTCTAATTCACCCCGGTGCATTTGCTTTACAGAGAACTCTCCAAGAGCCTTGCGCCATTCCCTTTGAAAGGCTTCCCATTTAGCGACTTTCCCCCTATGTACCCTGCTACCGCTGCCACTCGGCTCTCTTGATCGGTTCCACTATCATCGCAATAGATAGTAATCATCGACATAAGGTCTGACCTTCCGCAGAAGAAACTTCGCCTTATTAAATGAATAAAGGGGGGTCATTTCATACCCCCTTCC
Source organism: Nitrospiraceae bacterium (assembly GCA_036004925.1). Lineage (GTDB taxonomy): Bacteria > Nitrospirota > Nitrospiria > Nitrospirales > Nitrospiraceae > Palsa-1315. The sequence goes on from DASYRC010000014.1 coordinate 50,891, forward strand.
ATCCCATATGATGGGGGTGGTAGGTCCTCTGTATACCCTCACTTGGATTTCTTTGAAATGTGGGGAGACAGCCTCCCAACTCTCAAGAAATTTGTCAGAGGGACAAGGCGCAGACAGAGGATGATTGTATACTTGACACACCCACCACAACTTCCCACGCGATAGATCAGAACAAACAGGAAAATTAGCTTCCGCACGTGTATTAATAAGTGAAGGGTGATGAGACTTTCGACAACCGAGTAAGGTGACAACCCATCACTTTGACCCACCTCCTTTCGCTATTGGCCTAGCATAATGGGCTTGACACTAAGCCCATTTTTGGGCTTGCATTCAAACGCATTGTGGTATAGGTTAGCCCCATTCGCATTGCGCCTGCTTTAGGGGGAGGCACATGACGCCTGATTTGATCGGCTTAATTAAAGAAAAGCAAGCGCAGATAGTCAAGTTGCAGCAAGAGCTTGATGAGGCGAGGGCAGTTCTATCAAATGGAAGTGGGATACAAGTCTCCACTAACCATCCTAGACCTCAACTGAAAAAGAATCGTCATCAAGCGAAGACCGGGAAACTGGCGTCTCTTACGGGGGGACCCGCAAAACAGCAGTCAAGCACAGGCTTGGCATTTCGCGTCCTCAAAGAAAATCACCACCCCTTGCATTTAGACGAAATCGTGGAAAAGATCAGCAAGCTAGGATTTACCGTGAACAAGGGTACCTTGGTCGGGAACCTTGCGAGGCGGGTACTAACTAAGAATATATTTTACCGTGAAAAACCAAATGTGTATGGACTCGTAGAATGGCAAAAACAGGAGATACGGCTATAGCAACACAATAATGGGTGGCGAGCACCCCTGATTTTCTTTCTATAAATTCCTGATCCTGTCCACGCGCTGTTTGTTTTGCAGCGGCAATGGCACGGCCAACGCAAACAAATCGGCCGGGAAAGGAGGATGGAATGAAATGAAGATCAGGCTACCAAGAAAACGGGGGCCACCAAATGGTGCGCCCCCAAGGATTCCTCGACCTCTGCCTAACTTGCCGCACGCAATGAGGCGTTAGGTAGGGTCGGTCAGGGTGAATTGCTTGCCACCCTCCAAAAACGTGGGTAGAAGTGGCTTATACACAGATAGTATCGGTTCAATAGAAAACTTTGTCAAGGGGTAGCACTTCTTGCTAGAGTACGGAATGGCCAAAGCCAAGCCGATCTCGCTGAAACCATTGAAGCTCGATGACATACTAAGAATTATGGTAGGGGCTACCGCTTCAAAGAAGCCAGTCATGCCGAAACGATCGAAGTCCAAGTCTGCATCGAAGTCCCACGCCTGACTAGTCACCGATACTGTAAGCGTTTCCCTTCTGTCTGTTTCACCGCTAGGAAGGCTCGCATCGCATCATCATCTTTCCGTGCGTTATAGCGGAAATTGAATTCATCCAAATAGCGATGCAGATGACGCGGTGACACATGATGATAGGTGCCGGTCAATCCGCGCTTCAATAAACTGAAGTATCCTTCAACCGTATTCGTGCCAGCCTCACCTCGGGCATATTCTTTTTGTGAATGGTTCACCGTCTGATGATCGGCGAAGTTTTTCCCGATCTTCGTATAGGCCGCGAGTTCATCCGTCATGAGTTTCGCATCGGTGTTGACATGCTCCTGAATTGAGCGCTTGAGATTGGTGGCGGTTACGGTCGGCATAGTGAATGATCGGACGCGGCCCCCACGTTCGACCAGCGCAAACACAGGCATTTTATTAGGTATATGTCCCATGCCGCGAGACTTGCCCCCGATATAGGTTTCATCCGCTTCGACAATGCCACCGAGCTTGTCACCGAACGGGGTCTGCTTCATGACGTGGCGAATCCGATGCGCCATGAACCAAGCAGACTTGTAAGTGATGTCGAGCATCCGATGCAGTTGATGAGCGCTCATACCTTTTTTTGAAGAGGCCAGCAGTTGAAATGCCATGAACCATTTAGTAAGAGGTATATGGGACTTCTCGAAGATCGTACCCACTGTCGCTGAGAATTGTTTGCGACATTTACTGCACTTCAAGACAACTCGCGCAGTACCGGCGACGTTGAGCGTATAGACCTTCTCAGATTGGCAATGGATGCATCTGACTCCATTCGGCCAGCGCACTTTGGCCAGGTGTTCATAGGCCGCTTTCTCATCGTTCAGATGGGCCCCACTCAGTAGATTATTTCGCATCTGATACCCCCATATATTGACTGTCTACAGGGTATCAAAATGCCGTGGGTTTGTCAAGTATATAATCATGAGACAGAGGCCTCCCATGCTTCATAAGTCCATGAATATTCTATTGACAAGTCTTTGAGTGAGTGTATACTGCGCGGCTTAGTGGGAGAAAGTGGGTGAATTTGGTTTTTCATGACTTATGGAGGTTTCTCGACATATCCCGGTAATGTCAGAAGAGGTGCTTATTTGGCTCGTTCGAGAGGATGGCCGAATCTATCTTGACTGTACGGTGGGTTATAGTGGGCATGCTGAAAAGATTCTTGAGGCAAGCGGCCCAGACGGCAGGCTCATCGGGTTTGATTGCGACGCGGCGGCCATTGCAGCGAGTCGAGAAAAGCTCGCACGATTCGGCGACCGTGTGCTCCTTCTTCATGGTCACTTTATGGATCTGAAACAGCATCTTGCCGCCAGTGGCGTTGGACAGGTCGATGGAATCCTGTTTGATCTTGGAATCTCGTCCCCGCAGTTGGATGAACCTGCTCGTGGCTTTAGCTTTCAAGGGGATGGTCCGTTGGACATGCGGATGGATCAATCGATGAGCGGGACCGCAGCTGACCTGGTCAATCGATGGCCGGAAGCGCAGTTGGCGGACGCGATTTTTCAGTTCGGCGAGGAACGGTTTTCTCGACGAATTGCGCGTGCCATTGTCCGCGCGCGTGAACGTCATCCATTGGCGACGACGAAAGAGTTGGTCTCAGTGATCGAGGGAGCCGTTCCGGCGAATTATCGGCATGGTCGTCTCCACTGTGCCACCCGCACCTTCCAAGCCGTTCGCATTGCAGTGAATCAGGAACTTGACAGTCTCGAGCCGGCGTTGCGCGATGCGGTAGACGTGTTGTCTCCCGGCGGCCGCCTCTGTGTGATTTCATTCCATTCCCTCGAAGATCGGATTGTGAAGCACACGTTTCGGGCGCTCTCCGGCAAGGACGATCCTGCATTGGTGGTGCTCACCAAAAAGCCGCAGGTCCCCAGCAGGGAAGAATCGGACCGGAATCCTCGATCCCGCAGTGCCAAGTTGCGGGCTGCCCAACGAGTATCCAAGGAGGGTCATTCATGAAGACGTTGACGCTTGTGGCCGGTGTGCTGTTGGTCTTCGTATTTGTGTGGGAACGTGTCGACGTCGTTCGGTTGGGTTATCAGATTGAACGATTAAAGATCCAGAAAGTATTGCTGGAGCGAGAACGGGATCAATTGCAAGTGAAGTTTTCTGCGCTGTCGGCTCCGGAGCGGATTGCGAAGGTGGCGACGGAAAAGTTGGGGCTGGTTCCGCCGCAGCAGGGGCAAGTGCTGATGGTGCATCAGCCGGGAGAGGTTCCGAGCCTGTCATCCCCACCCGTGGAGCAAGTCCGTCTGGCGAGACGTGATACAACCGGAAGGGTGAGCGAGTGACTGCCGGCCCTTCTCGCGGTCGTCGCTATGTGATGCTGCTCCTGTTCCTCTGCGGGTTCAGCATCATTCTATTTCGGCTGGTCACACTCCAAGTCTTTCAAGCAGCAGAACTCACGGCCAAAGCCGATCGGCAACATCAAAAGACCGTATCCTTTGAGGGAGCCAGAGGCATGGTGTCGGATCGGCACGGCAAAGTGCTCGCGATGAATGTGGAAGTGCCATCGGTGTTCGGCGTACCGACGTCGCTGGAGAGCCCGTCGACCGTCGCCCGTCATCTTTCTCCGGTGCTCCATATTCGAAGCGATGAGCTTGTGAGAAAGCTTCAGCAAGACAAGAGTTTCGTCTGGTTGGCGCGAAAGGTCGAGCCTGAACAAGGCCGTCGGCTGGAGCAGTTGTCATTGGACGGCATCGGTGTGGTGATGGAGGGACGGCGGTTTTATCCCAAGGGTCCGTTGCTGGCCCATGTCCTCGGATTTTCCGGGATGGATGGGCAAGGGCTTGAGGGGATCGAGCGCCGATACGATTCGCACCTGCATGGAGAAAAGCGCGTTTCCGTTTTGCAGCGCGATGCGTTAGGCCGCACAGTGTTTCCCAAGGGTTTGGCGGAGCAAGTGCCTACGGCGGGACATGCCCTCACGCTGACCGTCGACGAGGTCATCCAATACATTGCAGAAAAAGAACTCGAAGAGGCCGTCACTCATACCCGTGCCAAGTCCGGGACAATCATCGTCATGGAGCCGCAATCGGGTGCGATTCTCGCGATGGCTGTCAGTCCACGATTCGATCCGAATGTCGTCGCCGCGTTGACGCCCGATCGGTGGCGGAATCGCGCTCTGACAGATACGTATGAGCCTGGGTCGACCATGAAAATGGTGGTTGCCGCTGCGGCGCTTGAAGAAAAAGTGATGACTCCTGATTCCATGGTCTTTGGTGAAAACGGCCATATGGTGATTGCGAATACGACGATTCATGACCACGACAAGCTGGGGTGGATGACGTTCTCTGAGGTGATTCAAAAATCCAGCAACATCGGCGCGGCCAAAACCGGAATGGCTCTCGGAGAGCAGCGGCTCTATCGCTATCTCCAAGCGTTCGGATTTGGCCAACGTACGGAGATCGATCTGCCGGGCGAAGTGAGCGGACTCTTGAAGGCTCCAAAAGACTGGGGTCGTCGATCGCTGGCATCGATTTCGATGGGACAGGAGGTCGGGGTGACGCCCCTCCAGATGGTGTCGGCGGTGGCGACTCTCGCCAATGGTGGCGTAATGATGAAGCCCTATGTGGTGTCCGAGGTGCGCGATCAGAAGGGTCGCTTGCTTAAGGAAGTACTGCCACAAGTGAAACGGCGGATCTTGTCACCCGAGACGGCCCGGACGATGACGACGATGTTGGAGGGTGTTGTGACGAATGGCACGGGAACGAAGGCGGCCATTCCTGGTTTTCGCGTGGCGGGTAAAACTGGGACCGCGCAAAAAATTGATTCGCGAACCGGCGCCTATTCCTCCACGCAGTTTGTCGGGTCGTTTGTCGGATATGTTCCGGCAGAATCTCCGCGGCTGGCGATGATCATAGTCCTCGATGAACCTCAAGGGGAAGCCTGGGGCGGGGCCGTGGCGGCGCCCGTCTTTCGGCGGGTCGGGGAGCAGGTGCTCAACTATCTTGGCGTGTCCCGAGAAGACACTGTGAAAATCGCACTGGCGATGAAAGACTCCTGAGAGGCCATGGCGCGCGATCCCATCACCATCACGCAGTTGCTCGCGGCGCTCCGTGGCCAGGTCGAGGTTCTGGAGCAGCGCGGCGATGTGAGTTGTCCGGTGCATGCGATCACGGACGATTCGCGGGCCGTGGCGGCCGGGAGCCTCTTTGTCGCCGTCAAGGGTGAGCGCGTTGATGGTCATGGATTTGTCGAGCAGGCCATCAAGGCCGGCGCGGTTGCGGTGGTCGCGCAGGCGTCTGTGGTATCAGGGCCATTACCTCTCGTGCTGGTGGCAAATTCGCGCAAGGCGCTCGGTCTTCTGGGCAGCCGGTTTCATGGGGATCCATCTGCTCGTCTCAAAATGATTGGCGTGACGGGCACAAATGGCAAGACGACGACGACGTATCTCTGCAAAGCGTTACTGGAAGGGATCGGCCGACGGGTAGGGTTGATTGGCACGATGGGGTACCAGATCGGGCAAGAGACGCTTCCGGCCCCTCACACGACGCCCGGCGCACTCGACCTTCAAGCACTCTTGGCGAGGATGGTCGAGACTGGACTCACCGCCGCAGTGATGGAAGTGTCGTCCCACGCCCTCGCGTTAGATCGGACATCGGGCTGCGAGTATGACGTGGCGGTCTTCACGAACCTCACGCAGGATCACCTTGATTTTCATCACACGATGGATGAGTACTTTGACGCGAAGGTGCAACTGTTTGTCGGATTGGCCGGGGGACAGAAGGCCGGGAAGCTTGCCCTCGTCAATATGGACGATCCACGCGGAGCCACGATCCGCGCGGCCTGCCCTGTGCCGGTCTGGGGCTATGCGATTCAGAGCCAGGCCGATATCAAGGCGGAACGAGTGCGCCTATCGCTTACCGGGACTACCTTTTCTGTGGCAACTCCCGCAGGCTCGTTTACCGTCGAGAGCCGACTGGTCGGGGAGCACAACGTCTACAACTTGTTGGGGGCGATCGGGGTGGCGTTGCACGAGGGGGCGACGTCGGATCAGATCTGTGATGCGACCGCCCATATTGCCAATGTCCCAGGTCGCTTCGAGCTGGTCTCTTCCGGGGAGGATTTTACCGTCGTGGTCGATTATGCCCACACGGAAGATGCACTCCTCCGGTTGCTGACGGCAGCCCAGACGTTGAAGACCGGACGGATTATTACAGTCTTCGGCTGCGGTGGTGACCGGGATCGAGGCAAGCGGCCCAAGATGGGACGCGCAGCCGTGGAATACAGTGACGTGGTGGTCTTGACGTCCGATAATCCTCGAACCGAGGACCCGATGACAATCCTCCGTGAAGTAGAGGTTGGTGTACATGATGCGCTGGAGCGCCGCAATCATGTGCAGTATCACTTGGTGCCGGACCGTCGTGAGGCGATCGGTACCGCCATCCGCGAGGCGCACCGCGGCGATATGGTGCTCATTGCCGGCAAGGGGCATGAAGATTATCAAATCATCGGCACCAAAAAGTTACATTTTGACGATCGTGAGGTGGCTCGCGAGGCGATTCGGCAATTGCGGGATTGCGCGTGAAACTCCAGGTCACAGCCGAGATCGCGCAGGATAAGGAATCGATGGGACTCTTTACGGTAGAAGAATTACGAGAAGTCATCAGCTTGAAAGTTCTCGCGGGGCAGGACTCGTTGTCGGGGAAGCACAGAATCAGACAGATCAGTACGGATTCCCGATCGGTTCGCCGCGGTGATCTGTTTGTGGCACTCAGGGGCGATCGGTACGACGGCCATGAGTTTGTGCCGGCCGTACTTGCTCAGGGCGCAGTGGGGGCCATCGTTCACGATGAATACCGCCTTCCTCCAAGCTCCATAGCGGTCCGTAGGATCGAGGGTCGACCTGCCCCCTTTCTCTTCGGAGTGCGCGATGCGCTGTTTGCCTACCAACAGTTGGCGACGCATCATCGCAGTCGGTTCCATATCCCCGTCGTGGCGGTGACTGGGAGTAACGGCAAAACGACGACGAAAGATATGGTGGCGGCGGTGTTGGCCCAGAGGTGGCCGGTGCTAAAGACCGAGGGGAATTTCAACAATCGGATCGGCGTACCGTACACACTGTTGCGGCTCACGGCTCGCCACCAAGCGGCCGTCATCGAGATGGGGGTGGATCGGCAAGGGCAGACGACCAGGCTCTGTGAGATTGTCCAGCCCACGATCGGGGTGATTACGAATATTGGCCCGGATCATCTCGAGTTCTTCGGCAGCATGGAAGGATCAGCGCAAGCCAAGGCGGAATTGTTGGACCTGCTTCCGGTCGATGGCACGGCGATTGTAAACGCCGACGATCCCTACTTTGACTACCTCGCCGCGCGTGCGCAATGCCGCGTCATGTCGTTCGGATTTTCGGAGAGGGCCGATGTCCGCGCGAGCGGGGTCACGTCAGATGTTCGACAAGGAACGACCTTTCGCTTGCACCTTCCTGGGAAGAGCCGTCCCACGATTGTTCGAATCAAGGTGCATGGTACCCACAATGTCACCAACGCGCTCGCCGCAGCGGCGGTGGGTGCTGCGTTGAACCTGTCCGGTTCGATGATTGCCCAAGGGCTGGGCCGATTCCGTCCTGCCGCGATGCGGTCGCAGGTGGTGACCCACCATGGCGTCCATATCATCAACGATTGCTACAATGCCAATCCCGCTTCGATGAAAGCGGCGCTCCAATTGCTGGCACAGTGGAGTCCTGCGCGCGAACGGATTGCCGTGTTGGGAGACATGCTCGAGCTCGGCCCTGAGACAGATCGGATGCACCGGGACGTTGGACAGTTTCTTGCCACACAGGGGCTGTCGCGGCTGATTGTCTGCGGGACGTTGGGTCGGGATATTGCGGAAGGAGCTCGGCAGGGCGGGATGACAGTTCAGCAGATCGACGAAGTAGTCGATGCGGCTGCTGCGGCTGATCACCTCAAGAGGATCGTGCGGCAGGGTGACGTGGTGTTAGTGAAGGCTTCTCGCGGCATGAAAATGGAGCAGGTTGTGCAGGCTCTGACGGAGATGAGGGCAGTCACCAAGCGGGCATCGTAAGGAGTCGGGGTCCATTCGACGCTACTGTCGGTCAGACGGGCGGGCTCATTTTTAAGGCAAAGACCGCATGCTCTATAACTGGCTGTATCCGTTTCATACGGAATATTCGTTCCTGAACGTCTTTCGGTATTTGAGTTTCCGAATCATCTATGCGGCCGTGACGGCGTTCTTGATCGCCTTTGTACTGGCCCCGCGGGTGATCAGGAAGTTACAAGGCATGAAGCTGGGTCAGCAGATTCGCGATGACGGCCCTAAACATCACCTGGCGAAGAGCGGCACGCCCACCATGGGCGGGATTCTCATTCTCTTCGCCGTGGTCCTCTCGACGCTCCTCTGGGCCGATATCGAGAGACCCTATGTCTGGCTTGTGCTCGCCGCCACGGTGGGGTTTGGGGCGATTGGATTTGCCGACGACTATCTCAAGTTCATCAAGACCCAATCGAAAGGATTGTCGCCTTGGCAGAAATTCACTGCGCAAGTGGCGCTGGCCTTGGCGATTGCGCTGGTCCTCTATTTTCTGCCCGGCTATACGACCAAGCTCAGCATCCCGTTTTTCAAGAATGTCGTTCCGGATCTCGGCTGGTTGTATGTCGCCTTTGCCGTACTGGTCATTGTCGGGAGTTCCAATGCCGTCAATCTGACCGATGGTCTCGATGGGCTAGCGATCGGCCCCGTCATGATCGCTGCGTTGGCCTATACGATCGTCGCTTATGTCGTCGGCCATCGACTCATGTCGGACTATCTGTTCATTCAGCACATCGAAGGCGCGGGTGAACTCGCGGTGTTCACCGCCGCCATCCTGGGGGCGAGTCTGGGATTTCTATGGTTTAACACCTATCCGGCTTCCGTGTTCATGGGGGATGTGGGCTCGCTTCCGCTGGGAGCGGCGCTGGGCACGGTTGCGGTAATCAGCAAGCATGAGCTGCTGCTCCTCATGGTCGGCGGAGTGTTTGTGATTGAAGCGGTCTCAGTCATTTTTCAGGTTATCTCGTTCAAGTCGCGCGGAAAACGCATTTTTCTCATGGCGCCCATCCATCATCACTTTGAGATGAAAGGGTGGGAGGAGCCCAAGGTCGTTGTGCGCTTGTGGATTATCGCCATCCTGTTGGCCTTGTTGAGTTTGAGTACCTTAAAGCTTCGGTGATGGCATGGTGGGAGAAGCGGCTGTGGAACTTGCGGGAGCACGTGTCACGGTAATGGGACTTGCCAGAAGCGGTGTGGCGGCATGCCGGTTGCTTCAGGCTGCCGGAGCACGAGTCACTGTGGCCGATCGGAAGGAACCGGAAGAGCTGACATCGGTCCTCGGCGGCATCGATCGCGATCACATTGGCGTGACTGTCGGGGCAGGGTACGAATCGTCGCTCGAGGAGGCGGACCTGGTGGTAATCAGCCCCGGAGTGCCTTATCGGCTAGCTCCGCTCGAAGCGGTGCGTCTGCGCGGCGTGAAGGTGATCAGCGAACTGGAGCTCGCTTCGCGGTTCTTCCGAAGCCCACTCCTTGCAATCACTGGTACCAATGGTAAGAGCACGACCGTGACCCTCATCGGCAAGTTTCTCACCGAGAGCGGCAAGCGGGCGTTTGTCGGCGGAAATTTGGGCACCGCCTTGAGCGAAGCGGCGGTGGAAGACCTTCGCGCCAGCCAGGCAGGGAAGCTGAGCCCGTACGACTATCTTGTCGTGGAGGTCTCTAGTTTCCAACTGGAAACGATCGATCGATTCCATCCCTGGATCGCCGCCCTGCTCAATGTGACGGTCGATCACCAGGACCGTTATGAGTCTCTGGATGAATACGTCGCGGCTAAACAGCGGATTTTCGAAAACCAAACCGCGTCCGATTTCGCCCTGTTCAACCTTGACGATGACCGTGTGGCAGCGTTGCGGATGAGGGTCCGTGCGAAACGCCTGGGTTTTACGACTGCGACGACGTCCGGCACTGATTTGTCGGGGGGAACCTACCTCGAAGGCGACCGGATCGTGACGACGGTTACCGGCGGACGGCAGGAGATTTGTCATCGGAGCGAGATCCGCATCATTGGCAAGCACAACGTGGAGAACGTCATGGCGGCTGTGACCTATGCCGTGCTGTGCGGCTGTCCCCTCGACGCGATTCGCCGCGTCCTCGCGACGTTCCCCGGACTCGAACATGCCTTGGAAATCATTCGCGAGCGTCGGGGCGTCCGATTTGTGAACGATTCGAAGGGTACGAATGTGGATGCCACACTCAAAGCGCTGGAGAGTATCGATCAACCGATTTGGCTCATCGCCGGCGGACGGGATAAGGGTGGCGACTTTTCTCGACTCGCTCAGGCGATCAGCCGGCGGGTCACGCGGGTGATTCTGATCGGAGAGGCGGCGCCGCTGTTGCGACGGGCTTGGGAGGGTGTCGCCACGATGACCGACGCGGCCACCTTGCGGGAAGCCGTGGATCTTGCGGCCCAGAGGGCATCGCCAGGTGACGTCGTGTTGTTGTCCCCGGCCTGTGCCAGCTTCGACATGTTTTCGGACTATCAAGACCGTGGTCGTCAATTCAAGGCATTGGTTCATGCTTTACCAGCGTGACGTGCAAGGCGAAGGAGGGGCGGTTCTGAGCAATGGCGCATCGATTAGCGGGGACTCTGGCGCTCCCATGGTCCCAGACCACCAGCCAACGATCAGGCAAGCATCGGGTGGCCCCAGACCACACGCTCCTGGCGGTCACCTTGACCCTGGCGTTGGTGGGACTCGTCATGGTGTTCAGCGCGAGCGCCATCGTGGCGGGCAACCGGTTTCAGGATCCTGGCTTCTTTCTGAAGCGGCAGATCGCCTGGCTCACGTTCGGCTTTCTATTGATGCATCTCACCTCACGTATCGATTACACGTTTTGGAAGAAACTCTCCATTCCGATGTTGGCCTGTATGTTGCTGCTGCTGGTCATGGTGCTGGTACCATCGCTCGGTGTGGCGGCCAAGGGAGCGCGGCGATGGTTGCGGTTGGGGCCCATCTCGGTTCAGCCGGCGGAAATGGTCAAGCTCGTGGCAGTCATTTATCTGGCGGCGTATCTGACCAAGAAAGGAGACAAGATCACGTTGTTTCGCGATGGGCTCCTCCCGGCCCTGATCGTAATCGGACTGCTGAGCGGGCTGGTGCTGCTGGAGCCGGATCTTGGGACGGTTGTGGTGCTCGGACTGGTGACGGTCGCGATGTGTTTTCTCGCTGGGGCGCGCATCTCCCATCTCTTGGCTTTAGGCCTCTGCGCGATTCCGGTCGTGCTGGTGCTGGTTCTCGGCTTCAGTTATCGACGCCAACGGCTCATGACGTTTCTTGCACCATGGAAGGATGCGTCGGACACCGGGTTCCAAATCACACAGTCCTTTTTGGCATTTGGCAGTGGCGGTCCGCTCGGGGTGGGATTGGGCGAAGGCAAACAGAAGCTTTACTTTCTTCCGGAGGCGCATACGGATTTTGTCTTAGCGCTGGTCGGCGAAGAACTGGGGCTCATCGGGACCGCCACTGTGACCCTGCTGTTTGCATTTTTTGTGTGGCGAGGGGTTCAGATCGCTGCGCGTGCGCGGGTGCCGTTTGGCCGGTATCTGGGCATGGGCATTACCTTGTTGATCGGCGGCCAGGCGCTGGTGAATGCGGCGGTGGTGACCGGGCTTTTGCCGACGAAAGGGCTCACCTTACCGTTCGTCAGCTACGGAGGGTCGTCGCTGGTGGTCAGTCTGATCGGTGTGGGGATCTTGCTCAGTATTTCTCGCGACAGACATGCCGGCGGGTCTCGAGGTGGACGTGGTGGGTTGGATTACGGATGACGATTATCATAGCAGCAGGAGGAACCGGTGGCCATCTCTATCCGGCTGTGGCGTTGGCGCGAGAGTTTCTCCGGCGCGATCCCGCGACCAAGGTGCTCTTTGTAGGGACGGCGCGTGGACTTGAGTCGAACGTGCTCGCCCACGAGGGATTCGACCTGACTTTGATTGGAGCCAAGCCGGTGATGGGCAAGGGACTGTTCGGGGCGGTGACAGGCTTGTGCGCCATGCCGGTTAGTTTGTGGCAGTGCCTGCGGATCCTGCGAACGAGACGGGCGGATTTGGTCATCGGAGTCGGCGGGTATACGAGTCCGATGATGATTCTTGCTGCAGCATGGGCCGGGGTGACGCGCGTGATTCTTGAGCCGAATGCGAATCCCGGCGTGGCGAACAAGTCGGTAGGGCCATTCGCCCAGCGCGTCTTTCTCGCATTCGAGTCGGCAGCTGACTCGTTCAATCGTTCCAAGGTACTCGTGGTGGGGACCCCGATTCGCAAGGCGTTCCTGCAAGGTATTGATCGGAACCGGGAAAAGTCAGGATCGCCGCATCTGCTGATTTTCGGGGGAAGCCAGGGGGCGAAGGCGCTCAATGCTGCGATGATGGAAGGATTGTCCGAACTGATGACGCAGGTGCCTCATCTCACAGTGACCCATCAGACCGGCGAGCCCGACCATCCGCGGGTAGCCGAGGCCTATCGTCGCGCCGGCATCGAGTCGCAAGTCGTGCCATTTCTCTATGACATGCCTGTGGCGTTACGGGAAGCGGATCTGGTCGTGGCGAGAGCCGGCGCCATGACGGTGGCGGAACTCACGGCGTGCGGAAAGCCGGCCATCCTCATTCCGCTGCCGTCCGCCATCTACGACCACCAGACGAGGAATGCCAAGGTGATGGAAGCAGCTGGGGCTGCCGTGGTGCTCCCGCAATCTGGCCTCACAGGCCCTCTCTTGGTCCGCACGGTGGCGACCATTCTCAGGGATCCGGAGCGATTACGTGTGATGGGCGAGGCCAGTCTATCGCTGCGGCGAATCGATGCGGCCGAGGTTATCGTCCGCGAATGCTATGCACTCATGGGAGGTCATCATGATGTTAACCGGTCTGTCGGAGCGGCGGGAGTCTAATGGTATTGGGCAACGCGGACAGGGTTCACGGTCGTATCCACCGGTTGGTGAAGTAAGGCGCGCGCCGATGTTTCGCAAGACGCAACAGATTCATTTAGTCGGAATCGGCGGATCGGGGATGAGCGGTATCGCCGAGGTGCTGTTGACAATGGGGTACAAAGTGACGGGCTCAGATCTGCAGGCCTCCGATACGACGCGGAGATTGGAAGAACTCGGCGGGCGCATCTTTATCGGCCATCAGGAATCGAATGTGGGAGAGGCCCAAGTGGTGGTCATCTCCTCCGCCGTGTCGGCACAGAACTCCGAGGTCGTGGCGGCCAAGGCGAAGCAGATTCCCGTGATTCCCCGGGCCGAGATGTTAGCGGAGCTAATGCGATTGAAATTCGGGGTCGCCATTGCGGGCGCTCACGGAAAGACCACGACGACGTCGATGGTGGCCAATGTGCTGGCGCAGGGCGGGTTGGATCCGACGATGGTGATCGGGGGCAAAGTGAATGCGCTGGGGAGTCATGCCCGCCTTGGGCGAGGCGATCTCCTCGTGGCGGAAGCCGATGAGAGCGACGGGTCGTTTCTCCGTCTGTCTCCAACAATTGTCGCGGTCACGAATCTCGATCGGGAACATCTTGATCATTACGGCAGCATGGAGCGCATCAACGAGTGTTTTCTCGAGTTTATCAATAAGGTGCCGTTCTATGGGTTGGCCGTGTTGTGTGCCGACGATGACCGGCTCAGGGGGCTCTTCCCGAACATCGTGAAGCGCTATCAGACCTATGGGCTCAGTGAGCGTGAGGGTGTCACGCCGGACTTCTTAGCGACAGAGATCAACTTGAACCAATGGGGCGCAGAGTTTCGGGCGCAGTACCGCGGGCGCAATTTGGGCCCGTTCCGTCTAGCGGTGCCCGGACGACACAATGTTTCGAACGCGCTCGTGGCGATTGCGATTGGGATCGAATTGGATGTGCCTGTAGACCTCATCAGGAAAGCGCTGGCGGCCTATACCGGTGTAGAGCGCCGCTTTCATCTGCGAGGGGAAGTTAATGGGATCATGGTCGTGGACGATTATGGGCATCATCCGACCGAGATCAAGGCCACCCTGGCCGCGGCGAAGCAAGGCTGGGGCGACCGGCGGCTGGTAGTGCTGTTTCAGCCGCATCGCTATACCAGGACGCAAGATTTGCTGGAGGATTTTGCGAAGGCGTTTGACCAATCGGACCTGCTGTTCTTGACAGAAATCTATGCGGCAGGTGAGCAGCCGATTCCCGGGGTGTCCGGAGCCAAGTTGGCCGAGGTTGTTCGTGCGGCCGGCCATCCGTCTGTGACCTTTGTAGAACAGAAAGACACGTTGGTGGATCGGGTGTTGCCCCACCTGAAATCGGGGGATCTCGTCATCACGTTAGGGGCGGGGGATATTTGGAAGACGGGGCTAGGACTCTTGGCCCGATTGATCCCCACCGCATGATGCCATGAAGCAAGGAGTTCGGAGTGTCACGACAGCGGCGAGAGTGCATGCGCGATTCACGCGGGCAGATGTGCGGGCTGCAGTGGCAGGCCTCCGGGGATCCGTGTCTTTCCACGCTCCGTTGCGCGAGTACACCTCGTTCAAGATCGGAGGGCCAGCGGATGTCGTGGTTGAACCGGCTGATATTGAGGATGTCTGTCTGGTGGTCCACCAAGCACGCGCACGCAAGATTCCCTTGTTCGTCTTGGGTGGGACGAATCTGCTCATCCGAGATGGGGGTATACGCGGGATCGTGGTCAGCCTGGTGCGGTTGCGGGCGATCAAAGAAGCAAGTGGGTCCGTTCTCTATGCCGAGGGGGGAGTCGGGATGCCGACGTTGATCGGGTACGCCATCCGCCACTCCCTCGCAGGATTGGAATGGGCGGCGGGAATTCCTGGGACTGTGGCCGGCTGTGTGGTGATGAACGCCGGGACAAAGCTCGGTGAGATGAAGGATTCGGTCAAAGCCGTTCGCATGGTGAACATGAAAGGCCAGGTCGTGGACGTGGAAGCAGCGCAGGTGAGGTTCGAGTATCGACGGGCCTTGCTGCCACGCGGCATCGTCGTCGGGGTGTGGGTTCAACTGAAGCAAGGGGTCCGATCTGAGATTGAGCGAGTGGTCAAGGACTACCTCCACTATCGACGTGACACGCAGCCGCTCGCGATGCCGAGCGCGGGTTGTGTGTTCAAGAACCCTCCGAACGATTCCGCAGGCCGATTGATCGAAGCGACCGGCCTCATGGGTGCACGTGTCGGCGATGCGGAAGTATCGATGAAGCATGCCAACTTCATGGTGAACCGGGGGCAAGCGCGTGCGGTGGACGTGATGGCGCTGATTGGGAAGGTCCGCAGCGCTATTCGCCGCCGGAATGGTGTGCGGTTAGATCTTGAACTCAAAATCGTAGGAGAGACGTAGTGGTATGAGCGAACCTCGTCTGACGGAGCAACCCCTTCTGACACGCGCCCGCATCGGGGTGCTGATGGGTGGGCAATCGGCCGAGCGCGATGTGTCGCTTCGGACGGGCACCGCAGTGTATCGGTCGCTGATCCGTCGTGGCTACAACGCGGTGACCATCGATGTCGGACCGATGCTCTCTCAGGATTTGCACGACCGGAAGATCGACCTGGTGTTTCTCGCGTTGCACGGACCAGGTGGTGAAGATGGCGCGATTCAAGGATTCCTGGAAACCCTGGGAATTCCCTACACCGGATCCGGCATCCAGGCCAGTGCGATCGGCATGCATAAAGTCACCGCGAAAACCCTCTTGGTCTCAGCGCGTATTCCTGTGCCGGCAGGCACGGTCGTGAAGCGTGGGGAGAAGGTCCCATGCGCCACCGTGATGCGGGCGGCGAAATTGCGTTGGCCTGTCGTTGTGAAGCCTGCGTCGCAAGGGTCCACGATCGGCGTCACTATCGTGCAGAAGCCGGCGCAATGGCGTGACGCCCTGGCCTTGGCTCATCGCTACGACGTGGATGCGATGGTCGAGGCCTACATTCCGGGGCATGAGGTTACGGTGTCGATCATTGGGAGGCACCATTCTGCTCCATTGGTGCTCCCTGCCGTGGAAATTGTTGCGCCGGGCGGCTTTTACGATTTTGCGGCGAAGTATGAAAAGGGGAAGACTCAGTACCTCTGTCCTGCGCCCTTGACCGCGGCGGTGACTCTGCAGATTCGGAGGTTGGCGCTGCGCACCTTTGAGGTGCTGGGTTGTGAAGGTGCAGCCCGAGTCGATTTCCGTATCACCCCGCGTGGCCGGCCTGTTGTGTTGGAGATTAATACGGTACCGGGCATGACCGAAACGAGTTTGCTGCCGATGGCGGCGGCGCGGGCAGGGATTGACTATGACGAGCTGACCGAACGGATTCTCGAGTCCGCCCTCGTTCGCGCAGCCCGCCGCGACCGTCCGTCAGGGGAAGGCAGCATGCCATGAAAGTGTTTTTGCGGAAGCGAGCGGTGCCTGCAATCGGCCCTCGGCTGAACCAATGGAAGGGCGCGCGTGCCAGTCAGATCTCGGATCAGCGCCAACAGGCGCGTCGGGAGAGACTCGTCTCGGGTCGACGACGAGCGTTGCGCGTGGGGCAATGGATTGTCGGTCTTGCGGCGTTGGCTTGGGGGCTGACCATAGTCACGCGAGAAATGGGGCCGGTTCTTCAGAGTTGGCTGGAAATTCGCGACGTAGAGGTTGAGGGTATTCACCATGTGACGAAGACGGAAGTGTTGGAGCGGCTCGTCTTGAAGCCCGGGATAGGGCTCCATCAAGTCAGCACATCGTTTCTTGCCGAGCGAGTGCGGACGCATGCCTGGATCAAGGAGGCGACGATCGAACGCAGGCCCCCGCATCTACTGCATGTCACCGTATTGGAGCGCACGCCGGCTGCCATTATTCGGACGGGCGCGGACCATTGGTTGAGCGATGAGAGCGGATACCTCCTTGCCAAGTTGGGCAGGCAGGATGACCAGACGTTGCCATTATTGATCGGGCTGGATACTCAGTCCCTTCACCGCGGCGAGGCAGGCGTTCGCAACGCGGTTCAGTCCGGGATCGTGCTGGCCAAGCTCATCGCCAATACCCTCGGCGGGCGGGTTGAAGTCGATCTCACGAATTCCTCGAATGTGTTGGCGTTAGCCAATGGGGTGCGATTCCTGTTCGGCGACGATTCCCTGGTTGATCAGTGGGAGCGGTTCCGGAAAGTGAATCCGTCATTCAAAACTGCCTCATTCGATGGTCCGAAGCGCACGGTGAACGAGATCGATCTACGTTACGACAACCGTGTCATTGTGCGAGAAAGGGTGTGAGGGCTGTGCCGAAGCGTGATCAGATTCTTGTGGGGTTGGATATCGGGACCACGAAGATCTGCGCCATAGTTTCGGAAGTCACCGAGGAGGGGATGCTCAACATCATCGGGGTCGGATCCAGCCCGTCGCGAGGGCTCCGCAAAGGCGTCGTGGTCGATATCGAAAGTACCGTGGAATCGATCAAGAAGGCAGTGGAGGAAGCCGAGCTGATGGCGGCGGTTCAGATCAATTCCGTTTATACCGGCATCGCCGGCAGCCACATCTCTGCGGAGAACTGCAAGGGGGTCGTGGCGCTCAAAAAGGCAGAGGTCACGCGGGAAGACATCCAGCGTGCGATCGAGAGCGCGCGGACCCTGGCGGTCATCCCCCATGAACGACGGATTCTTCATGTGCTGCCTCGTGAATTCATGGTGGACGGGCAAGAGGGGGTTCGGGAGCCGTTAGGTTTGTCCGGAAACCGTCTTGAAGTCAACGTGCATGTAATTACCGGCGCCGTGACTTCAGCGCAGAACATCATCAAGTGTGTAAATCGCGCGGGACTTGATGTCGTGGATATGGTGCTGCAGCCTTTGGCTTCCAGTGAGGCCGTCCTCAGCCAGGAAGAACGCGATCTGGGGGTCGTCATGGTCGATCTCGGTGGTGGGACGACCGACCTTGCGATCTTCCTCGATGGGAGTATCAGGCATTCCGCGGTCTTGCCGATCGGTGGCCAGAACTTGACGAAGGATCTCGCCATCGGGTTACTGACCTCTCAGACCGAAGCCGAGAAGATCAAACTCCAGCGCGGGATCGCCCGAACAGGATTGGTGCAAGGCCATGAAACGGTGGAGGTCCCGTCGGTCGGGGACCGTCCAGCACGGACGTTTTCGCGCCGTGACATTGCCGAGATTCTTGAGCCTCGGGTCGAAGAAATATTCGAGCTGGTTCGGCGGGAAATCGCGCGTGCCGGCTACGAGGGCATGCTGGGGGCAGGGGCGGTGATTACAGGCGGAACGTCATTGTTGGAAGGGATGCCTGATGCGGCGGAGCAGGTCTTGAATCTTCCGGCTCGCCGCGGCGCGCCCAGTGGGATCGGAGGGCTTCGCGACATCGTCAGTAATCCCATGCATGCCACGGGTGTTGGCCTGTTGCTCCATGCCCGGCACCATGTTGAGGAGATGGCCACGGCTGGTCTGCGCAGCGGACGACCGTTGCATAAGGTGTTCGATCGTATGAAGTCCTGGATGTTCGAGTTCTTCTAACCATGGCGCGAGACGGATGGCCGTCACGCGAATTTTATTAAGGGAGGTGTCCTGATGTTTTCATTTGAAGAGGATGTCGTGTCCCCCGTTCGTATCAAAGTGATCGGTGTCGGTGGCGCCGGGTGCAACGCCCTAAACACCATGATCACGTCCGGATTGGCGCGGGTCGATTTCATCGCGGCGAATACCGATCTGCAGGCGTTGGATCGATCGCAGGCGTCGTATAAAGTTCAATTGGGGCCTGAGCGGACCAGGGGACTCGGCGCCGGTGCAAAACCGGAGGTCGGGAAAGACTCGGCGTTGGAAAGCAAAGATCAGATTCGGGAGTGTCTTGAGGGTGCCGACATGGTGTTCGTGACTGCGGGGATGGGCGGTGGAACCGGGACGGGTGCCGCGCCGATCGTGGCGAGCATCGCGCGCGAACTCGGTATCTTGACGGTCGGGGTCGTGACGAAGCCTTTTTCATACGAAGGTCATCGCCGGATGATTTATGCGGATGAAGGGATTCGTGATCTCCGTCGTCACGTGGATACCTTGCTCGTGATTCCGAACCAACGACTGCTCGGCATCGTCGACAAAGCGACGCCGCTGCTCGAAGCCTTCAAGGTGGCCGATGATGTCCTCCGGCAGGCCATTCAAGGGATTGCGGATGTGATCACGACCACCGGCCATGTGAACGTGGACTTTGCCGATGTTCGCACCGTGATGTCTCATACGGGTCGGGCTGTGATGGGCATGGGGGTTGCCCGTGGGACCAATCGGGCAATCGAAGCGGCGCAAAAGGCGATTTGCAGTCCGTTGTTGGAGGAAGGCAGTGTGGAGGGCGCGCGTGGCGTGTTATTGAATATCACCGGCGGGCCCAACATGTCGCTGCACGAGATCGAGGAAGCGGCCACGATTGTTCAACAGACAGCCGATCCTGAAGCCAATATCATTGTTGGACAGGTGATCAACCCCGATATGGGAGACGACCTGGTCGTGACGGTGATTGCCACTGGATTTGAACGGGACGAGCAGTCCGCTCCGGTTCCCGTGGCTGCGGCTCGGACTTCCCGCACCGGGCAACAGACGATGACCGGGGCCGGCCAGACGATGGGAGAACGATCTTATGCGGAGCGGACCTTCAAAGACCTCGACCGACCGACCTTCTTGCGGCGGATGGGAGATGGAAGAGAGTCGATGGAGCGAACTGCGGCGGTCACTGATGATGAGTGGGATGTGCCCACGTTCCTGCGCAAGCAGGTCGACTGAGCCGACAGGTCTGTAGGGATGAGTAGTCCCAGCGGAGTATGGCCATGAGTGCAGCAGTCATCACGGTTCCTGCCTTTGCGTCCGCGCGTGAAGGAGTCCGACATTTCTTCGGGACGCGCAATCATGCAGACTCGCTGGCACTCGATGTAGGAGTGCCTGCTCGTCAGTCTGGGGCGCAGGGGCGTGGTTGGCTGCTGTCTGTCAAGCAAGTGCATGGGACCGATGCCTTGGTAGTGGATCGTCCACTCACCGAATCGGATCATTTCCCTGGCGGGTGGGACGCGCTGGTGACAGATCAACCCGGCGTGACGGTGGCGGTACGCACGGCGGATTGTGTCCCCGTGCTCGTGCATGACCCACGTCGGCGTGTCGTGGCGGCGATTCATGCCGGTTGGCGGGGCGCTGTCGCCGGAATTGTTTCGAAAACCCTCACGCTGATGGTGACCAGATTCGGGTCGACGCGATCGGATCTCCGAGTCAGTATTGGACCATCGGTCGGTTCCTGCTGCTACGAAGTAGACGATCCGGTGCTTGACCAACTCCGAATGGGATTGTCTGATTGGGAGTCGGTTGTGCGTGACTATGAGGGGCACAAGGCTCGGCTGGATCTCAAGGCCCTTATTCGTCGGCAAGTGGAAGGAGAGGGTGTGTCCGCACCCTCTGTTTCGTCGGTGAATCTCTGTACAGTCTGCCAGGATCAGCTCTTTTATTCCTATCGACGGGAGGGCCGCGTGAACGGGACGATGGTCAGCGGGATTACCCTGCTCTCTCACCGATAGGAGCTTGTCCGGGTGTACGCGCTGACATTTGCCTGGCGGTTTCGGTACAATACTTCCAAGCTGCCGAGAAACGGTGCTTCAGCTGTGACTGATCGGATGAGATGGATCTATAGGCTGGTAATTCAATTGGCGCGAATACTCGATTCGTTTTCGAGGGGATCCGGCATGCGACTAAGCAATCTGGAAGGCTAGAGGGGGTGAGCGCGTCGTCTCGTGGGGGTCTTCGACCTGATCCATTCGGTTGAGAGCCTGGAACGGGCAGAGGAGATAGACCGACGGACCAGGAAGCGGGGGTGACCCGACCGGTGTTGTTGGAAGTGAATCTCGAAGGGGCGGTGACGAAGGCGGGGGTTCTTCCGGATGAGCTCCTTGATGGAGCGATGCCGAGCTTGGGGCATTGCCCCATGTGGTGGTGAAAGTGCTCATGGAGATTCCACCACACACCAAGGATCCAGAACAGGCTCGTTCCAACTTCCTCGTCTGCGTGAGTCGGCGCTGGCCCTCACAGCCCAACCGATCAGTACCATATCTTTGAAGGAACTCTCGATGGGTATGTCGAACGATTATCAGGTTGCAGTCGAAGAGGGGGCCACGATGGTGCGTCTCGGCAAGGCTATTTTTGGAGCGCGGCGTGCCTAGTCCAACGATCACAAACAAGATCACGTTCATCGGAGGTGGCCAGATGGCCGAGGCTATGATCGGTGGCCTCCTCTCAGGGCAGGTGTGTCCTGCTGAGTCGATATGGGCCACGGATCCCGTTGCCGAGCGCCGTGATCGCTTAAAGAGTCAGTTCGGCATTCGGGTTGGTCCTGCCAATCGTGAAGCGGTCGCCTGGGCTGATGTGGTCGTCTTGGCGGTGAAACCTCAGATGCTTCCTGCTGTGCTCAGTGAGCTTGGCCCGATCCTGGCCCATGCCCTTGTGATTTCTATTGCTGCAGGGGTGACGATTCGGACAATCGCGGAACAGATTGCCGGGGCGATGCGGGTCGTTCGTGCGATGCCGAATGTTCCGGCATTAGTCCGGGAGGGTATGACCGCTCTGGCCTTGGGCAGTGCGGTTTCCGAAGATGACAGTCGCCTGGCTCGAAGGGTATTCGAAGTCGTCGGTCGAGTAGTGCTGGTTGAGGAACGATTGATGGATGCGGTGACCGGACTGAGCGGCAGTGGGCCGGCCTATATTTTTCAGGCTATAGAAGCGTTAGCGGATGGGGGGGTGATGATGGGCTTGCCACGGCAGACTGCAGAACTCCTCGCCGCCCAGACGGTACTCGGGTCGGCTCGGTTGGTGCTGGAGTCAGGAGTGCACCCTGCTCAATTGAAAGATCGGGTGGCGTCTCCCGGAGGCACGACCATCGCCGGGCTTCATCAACTCGAACAGGGGGGATTCCGTGCAACGCTAATGGCGGCGGTTGAAGCGGCCACCATACGATCGAAAGAGTTGGGGCGCTGATGTTTGTCATAGGCAATACCCTGAGCGCATTGGCAACGGTCATCTATTATGTTTTAGAAATCTATATATATGTTGTAGTTGCTCGCGCGCTCATCTCGTGGGTCAATCCTGACCCATGGAACCCTATTGTGCAGTTTCTGGTAAAAGTTACTGAGCCAGCATTGGCTCCAATTCGCCGAATAGTTGGGACGCGTTTAGGATTTGATCTCTCTTCTTTTGTTCTCATCCTGATTCTGATATTTCTTCAGAGGGCCGTCGTACCTTCGCTACTTCAGATTGCAGTAGCCATGGACGGACATAGTATTGGGGAGGCACCATGAAAATTACACCACTCGATATCCAGCAAATGGTGTTCAAGATCAGCTTTCGCGGGTACGACAAGGAAGAGGTCAACCGCTTCCTCGAAGAACTGGCACAGACGGTCGAAGTGATGAATCACGACCATGCGGTTCAACGAGAAAAGATCATATTTCTGGAACAGCAGCTCGCCGAGCTGAAGCGGACGGAAGCGACATTGTCAAACACCCTCCTCTCTGCTCAATCGCTGGCAGAGGATGTGAAACAGAATGCTCACCGGGAGGCGGATCTCGTCATCAAGGAGGCGGAACTGAAGGCCGGCGAGTTGATCCGACAGGCCAGGGTGGAGCTGACCGATACACAGCGCGACCTCTCGTCACTCCAGAAACAGCGACTGCTCATGATTGAACGGCTGCGCGCGTCGTTGCGGATGTTCGAACGTCTGTTTGAAGTGGAAGAACAGGAAGCACTCCATGATGCCGCGACAGCATCGGAGGAGAAGCTCGAAGGAGAATCGAGCCGGACATGATAATTCGTCCGAAGTCGCTGCATCTCGTCCACTCTGACGTTCTGTAGCTTGCGTCGCGCGGTTCATCCACCGCAGCATCTTTTCCCACCAGTGACAGGTATCCCGCCTATGGCTACCCATCATGTCATTCAGGCGGCACTGCAATCGGCCGTTGATGACGGTGTATTTCCCGGTGCCCAGTTGGCGGTGCGTCTGCGTGGCGAGCTGCAATGTGTGGTTGTAGCCGGGCGATTGTCGTCAGAGCCTCCGGGCCTCCCCGTACAACCCGCCACTATCTATGACCTCGCCTCTCTCACGAAACCTTTGGCAACGGTTACATCAGTACTACTTTTGATTCAGCGGGCCAAGGTTGCTCTTGTGGATCCCGTGCAAACGGTATTAACCGAACTTGAAGGGGCGCCGATCGGTCAGGTAACGGTGCGAGAGCTCTTGACCCATTCCTCGGGCTTGCCCGGATGGCGACCGTTATACGAGCGCCTTGATGCAAGAGGTACTGTTCCGGGGTTCTCTGGCGGGGATCAGCCCGTCAAACAACATGTATTGCAAATGATTCGCGACGAACCGCTAATCTATGCACGCGGAGTGCGAAGTGTCTATAGCGACCTTGGATTCATCTTGTTAGGATTTCTGGTAGAGCGTCTCAGTGGAGTGGGGCTGGATCTTTGGTGTGAAGACGCGATCGTCCGACCGTTACGGGCCGACCCGATGATGTTTTGCCCTACTGCCTGGCGAGCGCAACTCAATGTTGTACGCCCAACCGTTGATATAGCACGCATAGCCCCGACCGAACAGAACGAGCGGCGCAATCGACTCTTACGTGGAGAGGTGCACGACGAGAATGCCGCAGCGATGGGTGGTGTCGCGGGCCATGCAGGGCTATTCGGGACTGCCGAATCGGTGCTTGCTGTCTCCGGAGCCTGGCTCCACGGCTATCATGGAAGAGAGTCGATTCTGGATGGGGAACTTGTCAGGCAGTTTACGGCTCGCCAAGGATCTGCCGCTCAATCGAATTGGGCGTTGGGATGGGACACTCCGTCGGCGCCGTCCTCATCGGGGTCGAGTTTTTCCGAGCACTCGTTCGGGCATCTCGGCTACACTGGGACGTCGTTGTGGATTGATCCCCTGTGCGAATTGGAGGTGGTACTGTTAGCCAACCGGGTACATCCGAGCCGAAGAAACGAGAAGATTAAGGTCTTCCGCCCGCATATTCACGACCTGGTATATCGAGAGTTTGTGTCTGCGTGATACTCGGGGCTACACCAGGTCCTGGTAATCGAGCCAGGTTTCTTTTTCGGCGAGATACTTCGTGCCTTTGAAATTGGTGCGGGTTCTCAATTTGGTGAAGCCGAATCCCTGCATCGCTTCGATGAGTTCTTTTACCGAAGCGGCTATGGTAGGATGCGAGTGCCCTTCGACAGTCAGGGCTTCATACATAACCTTGGCGGCGTAGCCTGAGGGAGTTCGATTCACGAGGACTGTACGATTGAAATACCGATCGCTCGGATCGACTCCTTCAACCTGGTGCTTTTCAATCAGTCCTTCTTTTTTGAAAAGCAGCGGAAGCGAACTCATCACAACCTCCATGCCAGCCAAATAGAATGACCCAGAGCCCAGATTATAGGGCGGGGCCCTGCCGACTGCAAGCCGTTGACAACCGCTTAATGCCCACCTATCATTTTTTTCCGCTGTAGTCTGCCGCTGTGTTCCGGAAGATATGAATATCCCCAACAGCTTGACCATCCTCCGTATTCTCCTGATTCCCTGCTACATCGGGTTACTTGTCTACGGCAGATTTGGCCAAGCGCTGATCGTCCTTATCGTGGCCGGACTCACTGATGCGCTCGATGGGGCGATCGCCCGTGTGAAGAATCAGTATACTCGGCTCGGGGCCGTGTTGGACCCTCTGGCCGATAAGCTGCTTCTTACCTCCGGGTTCATCACGCTTTCGATGATTCATTTGATTCCGTTGTGGGTCACCATCCTTGTGGTCAGCCGAGATTTGATATTGATGCTGGGAACGGCGGTGGCGCATTTCACAGACTCTCGCGTGGACATTACCCCCACTTTCTTGGGCAAGGGCACCACGTTTCTCCAGCTGTCATATGTCGTGATGGTAATATTTCTGAGTTCCCGTCACATCGATCTCGCCGTCATGCTCCCTCTCTTGCTCGGCATGGTCGCCTTCACGCTATTGTCCGGGTTGCATTATCTCTACCGAGGTTTTCGGCACACGAGTGCGATCAACAGCTAAAGCTCTGAATTGCTTGCGCCTACGTGCCTCGTCGCCTGCGCAGAGATTGTGCATTTGTTTGACAGGTCTGGGGGTGGCCAGTAGACTCGCCTGGTAGGTATTCTTCTCAGTCAATAACCGGCCAGGGCGATGGCCACATCGAAGGGTGAGTGTTGCGTATGGCTACCTTTGCGTATGTCGGACGAACCAGATCTGGTGCCGTCAAGAAAGGCGAGCTGAGCGCTAAAACCCGAGATGAAGCGGTGGATCAACTCCGTAAACAAAGCGTCGTTGTCACGAGTCTGGAAGAAAAAAAGGGTGGCAAGGGCGGATTCAGCCTGAGTTTCGGTTCTGGTCTCACCGATAAAGATCTGGTTGTATTTACGCGACAATTCGGCACGATGATCAATGCGGGTCTGCCCCTGGTGCAGTGTCTCGAAATCCTCTCGACCCAGTCCGAGAATAAAGTGCTGCGCGAGACAGTTGGAGAGGTGAAGATTCAGGTGGAGGCAGGTTCGACCTTTTCAGACGCTTTACGGCGCCATCCTAAGGTCTTCGACGATCTCTACGTCAACTTGGTGCATGCGGGTGAGGTGGGTGGCCTGCTCGATACGATCTTGACGCGTCTCGCTAAATACATCGAGAAAGCGATGAAACTCAAAGGGCAGATCAAGTCTGCCATGGTCTATCCTACCACGATCATGGGAGTGGCCGTTGTTGTTATCATTATTCTCATGCTTTTCGTCATTCCAATCTTTGCAAAGATGTTTCTTGAACTGTCAGGCGGGAGAGTGGCGTTGCCCGGCCCTACGCAACTGGTTATTGACATTAGTAACGCCTTCATAGCGTACTGGTATATCATTTTTGGAGGTATTGTTGGGACCATCGTTGGTATTAAAAAATACTATGGGACCGTTCAAGGGCGGATGGTTATTGATAAGTTGCTTCTCAAGTTACCAGTGGTTGGAGACTTAATCAGAAAAGCCTCGGTCGCCAAGTTCACCCGCACGCTTGGGACTTTGCTCTCTAGCGGGGTCCCATTACTCGACGGGATGTCCATCTGTGCAAAGACCTCGGGTAATAAGGTTATTGAAGAAACGTTGTTCAACGCTCGCGTCAGTATCAGTGGCGGAAAGACCATCGCCGATCCCCTGGCAGCAAGCGGGGTCTTTCCGAAGATGGTTACGCATATGATCGCCGTCGGTGAGTCAACTGGCGCGCTGGACGCTATGTTGGGGAAAATTGCAGACTTTTACGAAGACGAAGTTGATCAGGCAGTTGCCTCATTAACAGCACTGCTTGAGCCGGCGATGATGGTGTTCCTGGGGATTGTGATTGGGTTTATTGTGATTGCGATGTACCTCCCAATTTTCAAAATGGCGTCCGCAATAGGATAGAGCCTGCGTTTTCTCTGTTCCTCTCATGGAGTTGCGCCTAGTGCCCAGCAGGGAGGCATTAAGCCGTTCGGCCAAACCACTCGGCGCTCCGTCAAATGTGCGAAGACACTGTTCCTGGCCCCCAAGTCAGAGGAGAATGAACGAGGGACAGCGCTCTTCATGCCTCCTCGATGTCCTTCTCGCCCGGTGGTTTCCCACTCATGAATGATTTGCGCACAAGACTGTATTGGATTATGGGGCTTCGGATGGCCCTCGTGACCCTGATGCTCGGCCTGTCACTCGCCTTTCAAGTCGGGAAGGGCGGGCGGGTCGAAACGTTCTACACCCTGATTATTGCCACTTACGTTCTGACGATCCCTTCAGTCATTCTGCTCCGGGTGCTTGCCGCACCCGCAGCTCTCACGATACTTTTTTGGGCACAAGTGGGGATCGACTTCCTCCTTGAAACGGTGTTGGTTACTAGGACAGGGGGGATCGAGAGTCCCTTCGCGGTGCTGTACGTTATGACGGTCGCAGTTGCCAGTCTCGTTCCCCGTCGGCGAGTGGGGCTACTAACCGCCTGTTTCTGCATTATTTTGTTTGGGCTCGTAACGAACATTCAACTGTATGGTCTTGGTGAGGGGTGGGGGTGGATGTTGCCAAGTCGGCTGACTGTGCCTGAAACATTTCAAACATTCGGCGTCTATGCCCTCGCTCTTCTTGTTGTTGGGATACTGGGCGGAACGTTAGCAGATCAACTTCAACAGGCGGGTCAATCGTTGCGCGAGAAGGAGCAGGGACTGACTCGCCTCCAAGTCTTTCACGAGAATATCGTCCACAGCATCAGCAGCGGCGTATTTACGGCAGATGCCATGGGGTGCATAACCTCATTCAACCCAGCGGCACAGGAAGCGACCGGGTATACGATTATTCACGTGGCTGGGCGTCCCTGGCGCGAGGTCTTCAACTGGCACCCTAACCAAGAATCAGACGAGCAACCCAGTGGTGCCGTGTCGACGACAACGCGATTCGAAGTGGAATGTAAGCGGGCTGACGGCAATCGCCTGATCCTCGGCATGACCCTTTCCCCATTGCATGAGCAGGGGAAACAGACAGGCTTGGTTGGTGTTTTCAAAGATCTGACACAGATTCGGGATCTCGAAGAGGAGATGCGGCGCAAGGATTGGCTGGCGAGTTTGGGTGAGATGTCTGCCGGGATGGCCCATGAGATTCGGAACCCGCTTAGCGCGTTGGCCGGTGCGATGCAAATGCTTCGAAAAGATGCCGTGGAAGAGGAAACCAATTGCCGGTTAATGGACATTGCGATTCGGGAGGCCACCCGGCTCGACAACATCATTACCGAATTCCTCCAGTATGCACGTCCACCGGCGCTCAATCTCGCAGAGCATGATCTCAACAAAGTCCTTGCTGAGACGCTCGATCTCGTTCAACATGAAGCGCGAACACGTTCCAAGATCAAAATTGTCACGTCTCTGGCAACCGGGGTACTCGCGGCCCTGGTCGATCAAGATCAGCTCCGGCAGGTCTTCTGGAATATGGCGACGAATGCGTTTGAAGCAATGCCAGAGGGAGGACAGTTGACGATCTCGACGAACTGCCGCCAGGTCGATGCTGGCGGCCGCAAGGGCGACGTCATCGAAATTGCATTTCAAGACACTGGGGAAGGTATTCCAAAACAGAACCTCGACAAGATATTTCTTCCTTTTTTCACGACGAAGAAAGAAGGGTCGGGGCTGGGACTCGCAGCTGTGCATCGCATCGTCGATCTGCACGGGGGGTGGATTAAGGTCGAAAGTCAGGAGCAACAAGGCTCACGGTTTGTCGTATGTATACCGCGTTCAGGGGATGCCGGTGTGCGGTTGTGGCATGAGGGACGGACGCCGTGGAAAAGATCCTAGTTGTTGATGACGAGAGAGGGTTGCGCGAAGTTCTGAGCATCATGCTCAAACGCGCGGGTTATGTCGTGACCGAAGCGTCGGATGGCGAAGAAGCCATCGGTCATATAAGCAAGGAAATATTCGATCTCGTCATCACCGACCTCCGCATGCCGAAAGCCGATGGCATGGCGGTCCTGAAGGCGGTGAAGTCTTCTTCTCCTGAAACCGTAGTCCTCGTCATTACGGCGTTTGCGACCGCGGACTCGGCAGTCGATGCGATGAAACAGGGCGCATACGATTATCTGACCAAGCCGTTTCAAGTCGATGAAGTGCAATTGATCATCCGCAACGCCCTGGAGAAACGGCGTCTCTCGACGGAAAATATTCTACTAAAGCGCGAGATGGCGAGCCAGTCGTCGTTTGCACAGATCGTCGGCCAAAGCGAGAGCATGCGAAAGGTGTTCGACGTGGTGCGCAAAGTCGCGGACGCCAAGAGCAATGTGCTGATTTTCGGGGAGAGCGGAACAGGAAAAGAGTTGGTGGCGCGCGCGATTCACTATAATAGCGCCCGAAGTCCGATGCCGTTTGTGGCGGTGAATTGCAGTGCAGTACCGGAAACGTTGCTCGAAAGCGAACTCTTCGGGCACATGAAGGGGGCCTTTACCGGCGCGATGGCCAATAAGGCGGGGTTGTTCGAAGTCGCCAACGGCGGCACGATCTTTCTGGATGAAATCGGCGATACAACTCCATCAATTCAAGTCAAGCTGCTGCGCGTCATTCAGGAACGAGAGTTCCGACGAGTGGGCGGCAACCAGGATGTAAAGGTCGATGTGCGCATTGTGGCCGCGACCAATAAGGACCTCGAAAAAGCAGTGGCCGACGGCTCATTTCGCGAAGATTTGTACTACCGCTTAGACGTGATTCCTATTCGGCTCCCACCCTTGCGGCTTCGAACAGGAGACATACCGCTTCTTGTAAAACACTTTCTCCATAAGTTCTCACAGGAAAGCGGCAAGCCGGTTCCTGTATTGACAGCGGAAGCGATGCACGTCTTGTTGGGTCATGAGTGGCGCGGCAACGTGCGCGAGCTTGAAAACTTGATTGAGCGAGTTGTCACTTTTTCCGTCGGTGCGCCTGTCTCGGACGAGGATATTCGTGGCTGGCTTCATCGAGTCGGGCTCCCTCAGCAGCAGGGGGTGCCCACCGATTTACCTGAAGACGGGTTGGACTTGGAAGGGTTGATCAACGGTATTGAAAAAGACCTGCTCTTGAAGGCGCTCGAACGGGCCATGTGGGTGAAGAAAAAGGCTGCACGGCTTCTGAAACTCAACACACGGTCCTTTCGCTATCGGCTAGAGAAGTATGCCATCAAGGGAGGCCGTGATTAGTCCGCGACCGAGTCCATCCGAGATCACCGTCTTCGCTCCTGCCAAAATCAACATGATCCTGCGTATCCTCGACCGTCGCCCCGACGGGTTCCACAATCTCTGGTCGATTATGCAGACTGTTGCCCTCGAAGACGAGGTGCAGATCAGGTTGCGTGCTGGCGGTCGACAGGATATTCAGCTGAGATGTGATGCGACGCAGCTAGCTGCAGACCAGAGTAACCTCGTCTATCGCGCAGCCGCCGAGGTATTGGCGCGAGCCCAGCAATCAATCGGGCTCGATATTGAGCTGCGTAAGCGCATTCCGATGGGAGCCGGCCTTGGTGGCGGAAGCAGCGATGCCGCAGCCACCATCATGGGGTTGAACCATTTACTACGGCTGGAGTGGTCTCCGACCCAGATGGCTGATGCCGGGCAATTGATAGGTAGCGATGTGCCATTTTTTCTCTTTGCCCCCTCAGCGTTTGTGGCAGGTCGGGGAGAAACAGTGCGACCGGTTGTCGTTGAAGGGGTGCGATGGGTCGTGCTCGTCAACCCGGGGTTTGGGGTCAATACCAAGTGGGCCTATCAAGAATTGGCTGCCACCAGGACCGCTGTGACGCCGCTGTCGCTAGTCCAGCGAGAACTCGACCGGCAGTCGCGGGTGAGCTGGGACCAATTGATTACCGCGGCAGAGAATGATTTCGAGGCGCCAGTCTTCGCTGCATATGGGAAGCTTCGGGAGATTAAACGGAGCTTGCAGGCTCACGGAGCCGAGATCGCGCTGCTGTCGGGAAGCGGCGCGACGGTGTTTGGGGTGTTCGGGGATGAGCCGCGTGCGCGGCTGGCCCAGGCCCAGTTCGCGAGTGAGAATTTGATGAACGTTTTTGTCGCTCCCACCTGTTCAGGCCCGCTTGGCTGGCGGTACGAACTACCACGATAGCCGTGGCTCAGTTGACAACTCACCGTACATTCCGTTAGAGTCTGCCCCCTTAGCTGGCTTCCTCAACAGCGCGCAGCGAATATTAGGTAGGCGGGTCACGAGTACGCCCACCGACGCCCGCCGTCGAGACGAACCCTATACGAAATTCAGAACGTGACGCAGTCGCATCCAGGAACCCTCTGAGGAATCGATGAGCGGAGAGCTACAGATATTCTCTGGCAACGCGAATCCGGCCCTGGCCCATGAAATTTGTGCCTATCTTGGGACCAAGCTAGGGGAGGCCACAGTCTCTTCATTCAGTGACGGCGAAATTCGTGTCAAGATTGAAGAAAACGTTCGTGGCGGCGACGTGTTCGTCGTGCAGTCGAGTTGCCAGCCAGTCAACGACTCTCTGATGGAGTTGTTGATTATTATTGATGCGCTCAAACGATCCTCCGCAAATCGCATCACCGCGGTCATCCCGTATTTCGGCTACGCCCGTCAGGATCGTAAGGATCAGCCACGTGTGCCGATCTCAGCGAAGCTCGTGGCTGATCTCATCAGCACCGCCGGCACCGACCGGGTGCTGACGATGGATCTCCATGCGGGGCAGATCCAGGGGTTCTTCAATGTGCCAGTGGACCATCTCTACGCACTACCTGTATTGTTGGATTACATTACGAAGCAGACGGTGAAGGTGAGTGATCTGGTGGTCGTTTCGCCAGACGCCGGTGGAGTGGAACGGGCGCGCGCCTTTGCGAAGCGGCTTGAAGCGAATTTGGCGATTATCGACAAGCGACGTGAAGGACCGAATCAGACGCAGATCATGAACATCATCGGTGATGTCACAGGCAAGAGCGCGCTCTTGCTGGACGACATGATCGACACGGCCGGCACCATCGTGAAGGGGGCGCAGGCCTGTATGGATCGTGGGGCTCGGGAAGTATGGACGGCCTGTACGCACGCGGTGCTCACGGGGCCGGCATTGGACCGGATCCAGCAATCCTGCCTGAAGCAAGTGATCGTGACCAATTCGATTCCGTTACGGGGCAAAGAGCAGATCTGCCCGAAGTTACATCAATTATCGGTTGCCCCACTGTTAGGTGAGGCGATTCGGCGAATCCATGAAGATGAGTCGGTGAGTTCATTGTTTGCATAGCTCGAGACCGAGGCATCTAGAGACTAGCGAGAAGGGGACGGAGGCCTATCATGAAGTTCGATCTAGCAGTCACAGTGAGAGAGAAAACGGGAAAGGGTGCGGCGCGCCAACTTCGGCGGGAGGGCAAGGTCCCGGGCGTGTTGTATGGGCAGGGCGAATGCCTGCTCCTGACGATTGAACCCGACAGTCTGGTCAAGATTTTGAAGGCACAGGCAGGGGGGGCCGCGCTCGTGTCGCTCACGCTCACCGGTGCGAAGACGAAACCGAACCGGACCGCGCTTTTGCGCGATTTCCAGGTCGATCCGGTAGAAGGGAATATACTGCACGCGGATCTATTTGAAATCTCGATGAACAAGCCGATTCGTGTGAAGGTGCCCCTCCACTTGACCGGTGGGATGCCTGCCGGCGTCAAAGAAGGCGGTATCCTCCACCACAATATGCGCGAGTTGCATATTGAGTGTTTGCCAGCTGTTTTGCCGGATTTCATCGAAGTCGATGCCTCAGGGCTCGCCATAGCACAAGGTCTTCATCTGAAAGACCTGGCTGCGCGCGAAGGGGTCCGCTATCTCGACGATCCTGAGCAGATGGTCGTGAGTGTGGCGGCGCCGATGACGGAAGCCAAACTCGAATCCCTCCTCGCGAGTGGGGCAGCCGCACCGGAGGGTGCGAAAGAGCCTGAGGTGGCTGCGAAAGGCAAAGTGGCGGGTGAAACCCCTGAGGGTGGCGAACCGGCGAAAGCCGGTGCGGCACCTGTTGCTGCTGCTGATGCGAAAGGCGGCGAGAAGAAAGGCGCGGCAGCGCCAAAAACTGAGAAGAAAGAAACCGAAAAGAAGAAGTAACGTTGCGCCTCATCGTTGGGCTGGGCAACCCGGGCGCTGCCTATGCCCAAACCCGCCACAATGTCGGCATGTGGGTTATCGAGCGGGCCGCGGCGCGGTGGTCCATCCGTCTTGCCAAGCGCGGCATGGCTCATCGTGGGTCGGGAAGGCTTGGGTCAGAACCCTTCGAACTCGCCGGCACCCTCGACTGGATGAACATCACTGGTCCTCCGCTCAAAGGCCTCCTGCGTGAATTTTCGCTGACCGCCGACGACCTGATTCTCGTCCACGACGATCTTGATCTTGATCTGGGGCGTCTCCGGATCAAACAAGCCGGTGGGCATGGGGGACATAACGGGATCAAGTCGGTCATTGATGCAATCGGGACGGCCCAGGTCGTGCGGGTCAAGATCGGAATCGGCCGACCGGCACCACGTCAGGATTCGGTGGACTATGTGTTGCAGGCGTTCACGAGAGATGAGATTGAGATACTGAATCCCTGTCTCGACCTCGCCGTCGATGCGTTAGAATGTTTGATCCATCGGGGCGTGTCCGTGGCGATGAATCAGTTTAATGCGCGGGAACAAAACAGCACGAATGAGGAATGAGAAATGTGGAATTTGGAGTTGGCTGGTCGGCGTTCTCGACATGAATCATTCCTAATTTCTAATTCAACCTTGGGTTAAAGCATGGGGCTCTGTTGCGGCATGATTGGACTCCCGAACGTGGGGAAGACGACAGTTTTCAATGCGCTCACCAGTAGCGGCGCGTTGGCAGCCAACTATCCTTTCGCGACTGTCGATCCCAATACCGGCATCGCACTGGTGCCGGATCCGCGACTCGGAGTCCTCACCGATCTCTTTAAGTCGAAGAAGACGACCTATAGCACGCTGGAGGTCCGCGACATTGCAGGCTTGGTTGAAGGGGCGAGTAAGGGCGAAGGCCTCGGCAATCAGTTTCTTGGGCATATCCGCGAAGTCGATGCGCTCCTTCATGTCGTTCGCTGTTTTCAAGGAACGGATGTCGTGCATGTCAGCGGAGGCGTCGATCCCATTCGCGACATCGGTGTCATCGAGACGGAATTGATGCTGGCCGATTTGGAGGCACTGGATCGCCGCAAACAGAAGACCGAAAAGAAGGTTCGGGCTGGTGATAAGAAGGCTGTCTTCGAGGTCGAGTTTCTCACGCGTTTAATCGGATTGCTCGACAAGGGCGAATGGCTCGGGAATCTGACGTACACAGTAGAGGAGCGCGCGCTCCTCACTGAATGTCAGTTGCTTTCGTCCAAGCCCGTGCTTTTTGTCGCGAATGTGTCGGAACAGGCCGGCGCCGACGAGGCGATGGTGAAGGCGGTTCGCGAGCTTGCCGACGAGCGCGATGCGCGCGTCGTCACGATCTGCGGCCAGCTCGAAGCCGAACTCTCCACTTTGCCAGAATCCGAGCGAGCAGACTTCTTGAAAGAGATGGGGCTCACCGAATCGGGGCTTGTACGCCTCACGCGCGAAGCCTACACCCTTCTCAACATCATTACTTTCTTCACCGCAGGCGAAATCGAATCCCGTGCCTGGCCGATTCCCAAAGGCATGAAGGCGCCGCAGGCGGCAGGAAAGATTCACTCCGACATGGAGCGCGGCTTCATCCGCGCCGAGGTCTATTACTACGATGACCTGCTTGCCTGCGGGTCAGAAGCGAAGGTGAAGGAGAAGGGGCTGTTCCGCCTCGAAGGGAAGGACTACATCATCAAGGAAGCGGATATTGTCTACTTCCGCTTCAATGTCTAATCGGCTGCTGAAAAAGGCCCCCAACTTCGTTCTCGGTTCGTCAAAATCCTCAACGTACCCCAGAGGGTACGCCTCCGGTTTCAACTCGCCTGCGGCCTCGTTGGATGGCCTTTTTGAGCAGCCTGTTCGGACTGAATCGGTTTCCGCTTTCCTTCAAGCAGAGTCTCATTGGGTCCCTGCTTCTCCGGCGAAGTCTGCTCAGAGCCGCGGCACATGTGACGGTCTCCAGATTCTGTCTGTTGACACCAGAAGTCTACAGAAGTAGCTTGTTCTGAAATTTCAGGCCATGACTATTAAGCGCCACACCAAACAAGAGATTCTCGAACTTTATAAGGCCTGTCAGGCGAAGCTCGGTGAGCCCCCGGGCATTGATGGCTTTTGCAAGATGGCTAAATTGAAGCCATCGGAGATCAGTTATTACTGGCCAAGACCTACAGCGCTTACAAAAGAAGTTGGGGCCACGCCGAACGAGTTTGGTTCCAAGTTGCCAGACGAGGTTGTGTTTCAAGACTACGCGCGCGTCTGTCTCCATCTTGGGAAGATCCCAACGCAAAACGAACTCAGGATAGCGCAAAGAGAACTTGAGACAAAAACTAACACGGTCTATTACCGACATGGCGACATCTATGCGTTCCAGGATCGTTTTCGGACGTGGGTTGAGGAAAGTACTGAGGAGGAACTGAAGGCAATTCTGCAGTTTGATGGTTGGGCGCATGTGAAAAGCGAGAGAGCATCCGTAGCCTTCTCTACCAAAGTGCCTCCACAGCTAAATCCTTTCCTCCCCGGGTTGCTTCAATACTTGGAAGTTCTAGCCCGTGGCGAAATACCGCCGTATGAGTCTTCTGAGATTAATGTAAGTACCCTGTTCGAGAGACGAACCTCAGATGCTTTCCGGTGTTTGGGTTTCGAGATGCGACCTTTAGGGCAAGGTACCGGTCGAAACCCGGACTCTATTGCTCTCGCGACGAAGGAGCGATTCGCCATACTTATTGATGCGAAGGTGCGAGTTAATGGTTACGCCTTGGGTACTGAAGATCGAAAATTCTTGGAGTATGCTCTAACCCACGGCAAAGAGTTGCAGCGCCAGGGCTTCGAGAAAGTTTATCTCGTTGTCGTAGGGTCCTCCTTCCGCGAAAGCGATCTGAAGAAGCTAACCGAGTACCTTTCTGAATCACCAGCTAGAAGTGTCGATATGATTACGGCTGCTGCTCTGATTCGAATCGTAGAAGAGAGCATCAGAGAGCGGAGCACATTTACGCTTAGTGCTTTTGAAAAACAACTCTTCGGGAACAAGATTATCTCGTCCTAGCGTCAATCAGTCCCTCCTGAATAGCTGCGTCGGTATCTTCAATGCTGGTGGCCTGTGGTTCTGAGCGCACTTCACCGGAGTGACTGGGCCCGCCCGGCGTCTGAAGAAGGAAAGCCGGAACTGACCACCGTACCGTGGTCGTCAGACCACGGTACGGGAGTTCCGGAAGGCTTCCGCTTCAGACCACCGTGGATGAGGTGTCGCGGGAGGTGCGGAAGCGAAGAGCCTCAGGCCTTAGCGCTCTGCTCCGAGAGGTGCGGCAGCGGCAGACCCAGACACACCCTCCGCCGGCGATTAGCGCGCCAATTCGTTGACAGCCAGAGTTTGGCTGTGATACCGTCCACCGGTCTTTGAGCCTCATATAGAGGCGCCCTACACCTCGCTCCCAATCTTGATTGGGGGCCTTTGTCCAGGAGGATTGCTTCATGGAGCTCTACGAGTCTCTGTTCATTATTCGTGCGTCTGTCTCCGACCAGGAGACCGCTGCCTTGATCGAGAAGATGAAGGCGGTAGCAGAGAAGACCGGCGCGCAGTTCATCAAATCAGAAAATTGGGGTAAGAAGAAACTCGCCTACGAGGTGAAACGGGAGCGCAAGGGCACGTACGTCTACTTCTACTTTAGGGCGCCCAACATTACGGTTGGTGAACTAGAGCGATCCTATCGGCTGGAAGATTCCATCATCAAATTTTTGACCATCCACCTCAAAAAAGAACTGGTGCCGGCACGGCCACACGAGGCGTCATCGGAGGAATTTGCCGGTGGCCGGGTTTAACAAAGTCATTCTCATCGGGAATCTTACGCGGAATCCTGAGCTGCGGTACACACCGAACGGGACGCCGGTGGCCAGTTTGGGTCTCGCGGTCAGCCGGCGGTATAAGCAGGGCGATGAATTGAAAGAAGAGGTTTGTTTTGTCGACATTGTCGTATTCGGCAAGCAGGCGGAACATTGCGGGCAGTATCTTAGCAAGGGGAGTGGGATCATCGTCGATGGGCGGCTGCAGCAGCGCCGGTGGGAAACGGAAGACGGCCAGAAGCGCAGCAAGCACGAGGTGGTGGCCCAAACAGTGACATTCATGCCGAAACGTCAGGATAGCGGTGGCGGGGCTGAGGCGCCGGCGCAAGATGATGCCGGGTTTGAAGCCGACGAGCACGTCTAAGCAGGATGCGGGAAAACTATTGTGACAGGCGAGAACTTCAACGGTCCGCACATTTGGCACAACGGGAAAACATAAGGCAGGATGCTCGAAAAGGCCGTCCGCGATCCTTGAGACGTGAATCGTCAAACGTGAAAGTGTTTCGGAAGAAGAGGATTCGGTAGTTCTACGTTTCGCCTTTCACGGTTCTAGAGTGCGGCGAGAATAACGCATGGGAACAAGTGTCGTTCCT
The DNA here is from genome assembly GCA_036004925.1 of Nitrospiraceae bacterium. Lineage (GTDB taxonomy): Bacteria > Nitrospirota > Nitrospiria > Nitrospirales > Nitrospiraceae > Palsa-1315. The sequence goes on from DASYRC010000014.1 coordinate 88,259, forward strand.
GGGTCAAGAGGCTGTCTTGGCAGATTCAGGGCGGACGGCTGAAGTAGGTGCCGGGGTCGGGTGGGTGAGAAGAGCGATTTTTTCAGCATCCTGCTAACAGAGAGGGAGACGGTTTATGGAGCGTGAACAACAAGGCGGAGACCGAGACGGCGGCGGACGATTTTTCCAACGCCGCCGACCTTGTCGATTTTGTATCGACAAAGGGTCGATCGATTTCAAAGATGTCGGGCTGCTGAGAAACTTTTTAACTGAGCGGGGTCGGATTGTCCCGCGTCGCATCTCCGGCAATTGCATGAGGCACCAGCGCGAATTGACGGCCGCCGTCAATCGGGCTCGTCACATCGCTCTCATCAGCTTTGCGGAAGAACGATAACCGGATACGTTGAGGATCGGGATGCAGGTAGGTGTCGCGATGGAACTACTCAGGCCGCTGCTGGCTGACATAACTGCCGATGGGCTCTCACTGGTCGGCGAGGTCATGGCTGAAGAACTCGGCCTCACCGAGGATGATGCCATGGTCCTGGGTCCGCTGGCTGTGAGTCTGGATTTGACCAATGTCGAAGGGCTGGTCGCCGTGACCGGTGTATTGGAAGGCACGATCGTTCGCGAATGTGTGCGGTGCTTGAAGGAATATGAGGATCCGCTGGCTTTTTCTGTGCGGGCTGCCTTTGTCCAAGAGCCTAAGTCGGTGCCTCGTCATCCAAAGCGAGTCGATCCCCGAAATGCTCGTGCGAAGGTCGTGGAGGCCGAACCAGAAGAGGAGCTGGACGATCAGTATCAATATCAGGGCAACCAGTTGGAACTGGCTCCGATGTTGCGTGAACACGTGATCTTGTCCGCGCCGATGCAGCCGCTCTGCGGCAACGACTGTTTGGGGCTCTGCGCGCAATGTGGGAAAAATTTGAATGAAGGGTCTTGTCAGTGTGCCCCGCAACCACCTATCCGGACATTCCGGGTGGTCCAGGGCATGAAACGCAAGAACGGCGGACCGTCAGTATCATAGGCGTGACCGCCTGCCATCGAGAGCGAAGAGGAGGTGCCATGCCAAATCCGAAACATAAACATTCAAGGGAGCGACGCGACAAGCGGCGCACACAAAAATTGCGTATCACACCGCCGGGCATGTCGGTTTGTCCGCAATGCCACGAGATCAAGCTGCCACACTACACCTGCTTGAATTGCGGTACGTATAAGGGCAAGGCGGTCATCCAGGTCGAAGAGTCCTAGGCAGGCTAATAAGCCCGCCAGCGGCCATGGACCGTGAGGCGCGAGATATGCGAGAAAGACGCGACGTGGACACATTGGGTTCCCTTCTCGGCTGGCCCGCCTCGCTCATTCCGCCCGCCTTGCACGGCTATCCTGCGGGGTCGAATCCTATTGTCCTAGGCATGCGGACCATTGGATTTCCGGTGGGCCGGCATCGTTTTTCCGCAGCCTAACTAAACTCCTGCCGCACGTAGCGTGGTGACGGTTGCCCTTCTTTTTTTCCACGTGACACGCCATCATTCAATGAGTAATTAGCCGTTATGAAGATTGCACTTGACGCCATGGGCGGTGACGATGGACCGGCTCCGGCCATTGAGGGGGCTTTCCAGGCCGTCCAGGAATGTGATGTCGAAGTGCTGCTGGTCGGTGACGAGGCCATTCTCACCGCAGAATGTCGCCGTCTCGGTTGCACGGACTCCCGCCTGTCTATTCGGCATGCCTCGCAAGTCGTCGAGATGCACGAGTCGCCGGCTACCGTAGCCCGTAAGAAGCGGGATTCCTCCATCTGGGTTGCCACTGAGTTGGTCAAGAGTGGCGAGGCGAGTGCCGTAGTCAGTCCCGGGAACACCGGCGCCAGCATGGTGGCGTCATTCTTTGTACTCGGGCTGACGAAGGGTGTCGAGCGCCCGGCGATTGCGACAAGCCTGCCCACTCTGACTGGTACGGCCATCATGTTGGATGTAGGGGCAAATGTGGATTGTACAGCTCAGCATCTGGCCCAATTTGCCATCATGGGGAATGAGTATGGCAAATATCTCTTTGGGAAGCCCAACCCACGTGTTGGGCTGCTGAGTATCGGGGAAGAAGACAGCAAAGGGAATGAGGTCACGAAGGAAGCGTTCAAGCTCCTCAAAACCAGTCCGCTCAATTTCATCGGCAACATCGAGGGCCGTGATGTATACAGCGGGAGTGCTGATGTGGTGGTGTGCGATGGCTTCATCGGGAACGTCGCGCTGAAGATTTCCGAGGGGGTGGCTGATACGATCAAGAAGTTATTGATCAAGGAAATCTCCGGATCCTTCTTCGGTCGCATGGCCTATCCGTTCATTGCAAAGCCGCTGCTTAACTTGAAGAAGAGAATCGATTACGCGGAATTCGGCGGGGCTCCGCTTCTGGGTGTCAATGGCGTTATGATGATCTGCCATGGCCGTTCGTCCGCCAAGGCAATCAAGAATGCCATTCGCCGAGCGAAGGGGTTGGCAGAGAGTCGCGTCGATGAGCTGATTCAACGCGATATTGAAGAGAGCCTTTCACAAGGCAAGCCCACTGAGGATGCGCCGGCATGAGGGCCCGCATTGCAGGGACCGGGTCGTATGTGCCGGCCAAGGTGCTGACCAATGCCGATCTCGAACGGATGGTGGCCACCTCGGACAAATGGATTGTCGAACGGACAGGTATCAGGGAACGACATGTGGCTGGTCCCGGTGAAGCCTGTTCTGACCTGGCGGTGAAGGCGGCGGAACGGGCGTTGACGGCTGCTGGGGTGAGTGCGGCCGATCTCGACCTGATTCTGTTGGCCACCTGCACAGGTGATTATCCGATTCCTGCTACCGCCTGTCTGATTCAACATCAGCTGGGGGCGACGCGTGCGGCGGCTTGTGATTTGTCGGCCGCCTGTTGTGGGTTCGTCTATGCGTTATCGGTGGCGGATGCCTATGTGAAAACCGGCATGCGCTATGTGTTGATCGTCGGGTCCGAAGTGATGTCGGCGATTACCGATTGGACCGATCGCAACACCTGTATCTTATTCGGCGATGGGGCTGGAGCAGCGGTCATCAGCGCCAGTGAGAACGACCACGGCATCCTGTCAACGCATCTTCGTTCCGACGGCACCCTCTGCGATTTGATTGCGGTGCCAGGGGGAGGATCACGGTTGCCGCCCTCTGAAAAGGTCGTGGCGGAACGGATGCAGTACATCAAGATGAAGGGGAACGAGACCTTCAAGGTGGCAGTTCGGACCTTGGAAGAAATCGCACGGGAAACCTTGGCAGCGAATCATCTCCGTGTTGAGGATCTCGACCTCTACGTGCCGCACCAAGCGAATATACGCATTCTCAGGGCGGTGGCCGAACGTCTCGGGCTCCCGCCAGAGAAAATGATGCTGAATCTCGATCGGTATGGGAATACGTCGGCGGCCTCAATTCCCATCGCCTTGGATGAAGCCGTGCGCCAGGGGCGAATCAAAAATGGCTCGCTCGTCATGTTGGGTGCGTTTGGTGCGGGACTCACATGGGCGTCGGCATTTATCAGGTGGTAGCAGGAGAAATAATCAGCGTTCAGCTCAAAGGATTGGCTGATAGCTGAGGGCTGGAAGCTAACGGCTTCAAACCAACTTTTCCCGTTGACATTCAAAGGAAATTCGACGATATCTAACCCCGCGGGGACAGTGCGGTGCGCCCTCCCCAGCTTCGAATATTGCGATGATGAGAGTAACCAGTAGCCTCGTGCAATCACTCCGATAGTATGGCGAGCCTCCAATCAACAAGGTCAACCAGTGTTGGGTTTGTCTTTCCAGGCCAGGGGTCCCAATCAGTTGGGATGGGGAAAGCGTTGGTGGAGGCCCATCCGGGCATCAGGAGTCTCTACGATGAGGCGTCGATGGTGCTGGGGTATGACATTGCCGCGTTGTGTTTTGAGGGGCCGGTGGAACAATTGAACCTCACGGAATATACTCAGCCGGCATTATTGGTGAGCAGCATCGCCGCGCTCCATGCGTTCAAGCCATTGGGCATCACACCGATCGCGGTGGCGGGTCATAGCTTGGGTGAATACTCGGCCCTTCTTGCCGCTGGCGGAATGACCTATCGTGAGGCGGTGACAATCGTGCAGAAGCGAGGTCGCTATATGGCCGAAGCAGTGCCGTCGGGGACTGGACTCGTCGCTGCGCTTCTTGGCCTCAGGGCAGACGTGGTGAGAGAGGTGTGTCGGGACGCCACATCCGTGGGAGTTGTTGCCGCGGCGAATTTCAATTCGCCCGGTCAGGTTGTCATTGCAGGGGAAAAGGCTGCCGTGGAACGGGCCATTGAATTGGCGAAAGCCAAAGGATGTAAGAAGGCGATTCCCCTTCCCGTGAGTGTGCCGGTGCATACCCCCCTGATGCAGGGGGCGGCCGATCGACTCGCCGAAGATTTGGCGACGATCGCATGGTCCGATCTCAAGATGCCATTGATTAACAATGCCGAAGCCAGGGCGATCACCAAGGCCAGTGACATCCAGTCGTCGCTGGTACGACAGCTTCCTTCGTCGGTGCTCTGGGAAGATTCCGTGAAGGCTATGGCCGCGATGGGTGTGATGACGTTCGTCGAGGTCGGGCCGGGAACGGTGTTGAGCGGTTTGATCAAACGGATTCTGCCGGACGCGGTGACCCTGAACGTCAATGATCCTAATTCGCTCGAGGCGACCCGCGCTGCGTTCAGTGCGTGAAAGGATGGGAGAGCGAGCGGATGTCACTCCATGGTAAGGTTGCGATTGTCACAGGGGCGGCGCAAGGGATCGGCCGGGCGATTGCCGAGACGTTGGCTCAAGCCGGGGCTGATATTGTGGTCGTCGATCTTGATCCAAGCCGGTCGAAGGACACGGTTGCGGCCGTGGAGCAGTTGGGACGCAAGACCTTGAATGTCAAAGTCAATGTGGCGAACGCTACTGACACGAAGGCTATGGTCGACCAGGTTCTCAAGGAATGGGGGAAGGTTGATATTCTGGTGAACAACGCCGGGATTACGCGTGACGGGCTGTTGTTGCGGATGAAGGAGGAAGACTGGAACCTAGTGCTGCAAGTAAATTTGAACGGGACGTTCAACTGTACGAAGGCGGTCTTGCTCCCGATGACCAGGCAGCGGTATGGTCGCATCGTCAACATCGCTTCGATCGTCGGAGTGATGGGTAATGTGGGTCAGGCCAATTACGCTGCATCGAAGGCGGCGGTGATCGGGTTGACGAAGACGGTGGCAAGGGAATATGCGAGCCGTTCAGTCACGGTGAACGCGGTCGCGCCTGGATTTATCGATACTGCCATGACGCAAGGATTATCGACGGAGGTGAAGGACACGCTTCAGAAGCAAATTCCATTGGGACGGTTGGGTACACCGGCCGATGTTGCGGCGGCGGTACGTTTTCTCGTGTCGGACGAGGCAGCCTATATCACCGGGCACGTATTGCACGTGAACGGGGGAATGTTGATGCCCTGACGACTGGAAGGCCGGAATATTGTAAGATGCTGCGGCGGCAGGCTCGCAGCGAGAAGGAGGGTCTAGGATGGGGAAGGAGGCGGGAAAATCAATGGGTACTGTGGATGAACGGGTAAAAAAAATTATCGGTGAGCAGCTCGGAGTTGAAGAGGATGAGGTCACGCCCGAAGCCAGCTTTGTAGAGGATCTCGGCGCCGACTCGCTCGATACGGTTGAGCTCGTGATGGCTCTCGAAGAAGAATTCGGCATCGAGATTCCCGACGAAGACGCGGAGAAGATTCTGACGGTCGGGAAAGCGTTGGACTACATTAAGGAAAAGGCCTAGCGGTCGCGGGACGGGATGAGGGCTCGTTCGACCAGACGGATAGTTGTGACCGGTCTGGGGGTGATCACACCTCTGGGGACGGGTGTCGAAAAGACGTGGAAGGCCATCTGTGCCGGTGAATCCGGCATCAGTCGGATTACAAAATTCGATCCTTCAGCCTACGATGCCCAAATAGCCGGTGAAGTGAAAGACTTCGACCCGGCCCAGTTTATCGAGAAAAAAGAACTCAAAAAGATGGATACGTTCATCCATTATGCAGTGGGCGCTGCCCAGCTGGCAGTGGATGATGCGGAGTTTACCGTGGCGCCGGAAGAAGCCACGAAAGTCGGTGTGTATATCGGATCGGGCATCGGGGGGCTTGGGTCAATCGAGTACTACCACAAGATTCTGCAGGAAAAAGGTCCCGGGCGTGTCTCGCCATTTTTCATTCCGATGACCATCATCAACCTTGCTTCCGGGCAAGTGGCGATCAGACTGGGCGCCAAGGGGCCGAACTCCTGTGCGGTGACGGCTTGTGCGACGGGCAATCACTGTATCGGCGACGCGTACCGGCTGATTCAGGCGGGCGATGCCGATGTCATGATTGCGGGCGGGGCGGAAGCCGCCATTACGCCATTGGGAGTCGCAGGCTTTGCAGCGTCGAAAGCCCTGTCGTTTCGCAACGATGACCCGACGAAAGCGAGCCGGCCTTTCGACAAGGACCGCGACGGGTTCGTGCTCGGTGAAGGAGCGGGAGTCGTGGTCTTGGAGGAATTGGAGCATGCGCGTCGGCGTGGCGTTCGGATCTATGCCGAATTGATCGGCTACGGTATGAACAGCGACGCCTACCATATCACTGCCCCGTCTGAAGAGGGAGAAGGCGCAGTCCGGTGCATGGAACTGGCGCTCAAGGATGCCGGTATCGGCAGGGACCAGGTCGGGTACATCAACGCGCATGGTACGTCGACAATGGCGGATGCGATTGAGACCAAGGCCATCAAGCAGTTGTTCGGAGAGCAGGCCTACCGCATCCCGGTGAGTTCCACCAAGTCGATGACCGGCCATTTACTCGGGGCAGCCGGTGGGATTGAAGCGGTGTTTAGTGTCCTGGCGCTTCACCACGGGATACTTCCTCCGACGATCAACCTGGATCATCCGGATCCTGCCTGCGATCTGGACTATATTCCGCACAGGGCCAGACCGGCTTCGGTGACGGCCGCGCTGTCGAATTCTTTTGGATTCGGCGGGGTCAATGCCTGCCTGCTCTTTCAAAAGCCCGAGGCCTAATAAGCCTGTGCGAGGGATGAACTCGCCACTATGACTTCGGCTTCTTCCGCTGACTCGCTCCAATCCTCGTTGGGCTATCGATTCAAGGCCCTTGCCTTGCTCGAGGAAGCCGTGACTCACTCCTCTCTCGTCAACGAGCAGAAGACGGCTTCGCCTCAACATAACGAGAGGCTCGAATTTCTTGGCGATGCCGTGTTGTCGCTTGTAATGAGTGAGTATCTGGCCTCCGCATTGCCGCAGTCTTCAGAGGGGACCCTTTCGAAGCTGAAAGCACAGTTGGTGAGTGAGGCATCGTTGGCGCAGGTAGCCCGCCGGCTCGGACTGGGGGAGCATCTCAAGCTCGGGCGCGGAGAGGACCGTTCAAAGGGGCGTGAGAAAGACTCGTTGTTGGCCGATGCGCTGGAGGCGGTGCTTGCAGCGGTTCATCTTGACGGAGGATTCGATGCAAGCCGCACGGTGACGCGCCTCATTTTCGCAGAGGAACTCACGCATATTGCTGCGCAACAGGAGCAGCCGGGAGCGGGCGACTACAAGACTCAGTTTCAGGAGTGGTGTCAAAAGCGGCATGACACATTGCCACGCTATGCGACCGTTCGAGAAACAGGGCCCGACCACCAGAAGCTATTCGAGGTGGAACTGTCCATTCAGGGCGAGGTCGTGGGCATGGGGTCCGGGCGAAGCAAAAAGGAAGCAGAACAACAGGCGGCAAAGCAGGCCCTTCGACAGGTAGGGGCCTGATCCGGCCGCCATTGTAGGATGACCCCGCAACCAGATGAATTATTAATCCAGGGAGGCTGATGATGCAGAGACGAATCATAGTGAAAATGGTGGCAGCGACGCTCGTGCTCGGTGGGAGTCTGTTGCTGGGTATGGGTGCCCTTTTCGCAGCTGACAAGTCTCCAGCGGGGATAGCAGAAGAGGCGAAAGGTCCCAGGGCCATTATCAAAACAAAGTTTGGCGACATGGACATCGTTTTCTTTCCAGAGAAGGCCCCCAAGCATGTGGAAAATTTCATCGCGTTGGCGAAATCCGGCTTCTATAACGGCACGATCTTTCATCGGGTGATTCCAGGGTTCATGATCCAGGGCGGCGATCCCAACACCAAAGATCTCACAAAGCCGGAGACCTACGGCCAGGGGGGGCCGAGCCAGCGGCTCAAGGCTGAGTTCAACGACATGCCTCACCGACGAGGGATTCTCTCCATGGCACGCACGAGCGATCCCAACAGTGCCGGATCCCAGTTCTTCATTGTTGTCAAGGATTCGAACTTTCTCGATGGACAATATACGGTCTTTGGCGAAGTGGTGAAGGGGATGGAGGCGGCGGACAAGATTGTCAGCTTGCCGAAGAACAGCCGCGATCTTCCGACGGAAAGGGCGGAGATGACAGTCGTGGTGGTCGAGTAACCGATGCAAGGTTGGTGGGCTATGACGCGTGACTCTGCTGCCATGAGAGGCCTCATGCTGTGCGGAGTGCTGTTGGGGATCAGTCTCCTCACGGGTTGTGGAGGGGAGGCTGACGTGAAACCGGTTGCTCCTCCGTCAGGCACTGGTCCGAAAGCCATTATCAAGACTAAGTTCGGAGACATACATATCAAGTTGTATCCTGATGTGGCCCCGAAGCATGTTGAAAACTTTATCAAGCTGGCCAAGTCCGGCTTTTACGATGGGACGATCTTCCACCGGGTTATCCCCGGTTTTATGATCCAGGGTGGTGATCCCAATACCAAGAATTCGTTGCGCAAGGACACTTATGGGCAGGGTGGGCCCAAGGATGAGAAGGGTAATCCCATCATGCTTAAGGCGGAGTTCAGTGATATTCCTCACAAGCGCGGCATTGTCTCGATGGCGCGAGCAAACGAGCCTGACACGGCTGGGTCACAGTTTTTCGTTGTGGTCGAGCCGTCCCCCTTCCTCGATGGAAAATACACGGTGTTTGGCGAGGTGACCAAAGGCCTTGGCGTTGCCGATCGGATCGTGAGCGTGCCAAAAAACGATCACGATCTGCCAAACGAGCGGATTGAAATGACGGTGACGATTATCGAATAGTAGCGCGGTCTCACGGACTCTAGTACTTCCAGCGCGCGCGTAATAAGAAGTATGCTCGCTCGATGTGCGCAGCTGGAGTTCGTAAGACTGTGTTGCCTGAGGCGTGTGGATGGGATAACGCTATTTGATTTTTTCGATGAATGTGCGGAGGCGGGCTCGCTCGGACGGAAAGAACAGAATGAAGATCAGGCCAAAAGCACGGCCTGAGACCCAACGTACTGAGGCTCGTTCGACTTTCACTGGGAGGGACTGGTCGGGAAGCTGAAGTATGACCTGAACGTCGAGTCCTTCCGCCATATTAATGTCGGACTCTGCGCGACAACCGGCCGTCGAGATGTTTGTGATCGTGGCGTCGCCTTCGATCTCACCGGAAGAAAATCCTAGGGTGCAGCGTAACTCCACCCGGCGTGCTTTCCTGATCTTTCGTGCTTTCTCCACGCTCATGGTGTGCGGTGTACCGTCCTCGGGAATGGCTCCCGTCAGTGGTGGTGACAGCCTGGTCCATGGGTATGGCGCTCAGGCGCCGGGGGCGGCATAAACTGCCGCCCTGGCAAGATGATGTGCCCTGGTTCACGTTGCTTGGTTAGATGTTCAGCAATTTCCGGATGGTAGGCTCGCACATAGCCGATAAGCCCACCGAGGAACCGTTGCGATTGGAAGTCCGTACCGGAAAATCGTGAGACGACGGAGATCGCACGGTCCAGTATCTCCGGTGCGGTGGACATATCGGCGATCTGCTGAGGATTCTGTTTCTTGAACGTCTCGTACTCCTTCTTCAAATGTTCCGCGAAGACCGGCATTGGTGCGGCAGGCACATAGAGGGGGCTAAGCGTTCGTCGCAAGGCCTGCAGTGCCGCCACGACTTCCGCATCTTGCCCATCGCGGCGACCCTGGAAGTAACTAAAGATGACTACTTCAACGAGATTAAACAGGGCAGCGGCCTTCTCGTCGCCCAGCTCCGCCAGCTCGCGATAGAAGTCGCGGCGCACGGGCATGAATTGTTCCGCAAGCCGTTTCTGCTGATAGTCGCCCCCGGATTCGAGATAGACGCAGTCGGAGGGGCATGAAACCCGCACGATTCGGTGCTCACCGCAACACTGGCTGCAAATCAGGCCTGCCAAGGCGGGGCAAGGCCGCTTGCCTTTCCGGTGAGAGCAATAGGTGCATTGGGTCATTCTTTCGTGGGCCCTTCCGGTGCCGGTTTCAGTGGTGGAGGGATGAAGCCATAGTCCGCCAACGTCCGTTTTTCTTGTTTGGACTTTCCCCCACTGGGGGTTTCAAGCCCGTTCATCTCGGCTGCATGGGCCAATTCAAACGGTACAAGGATGAGATTGTTTGCACGGTCGATACTCAGATCTCCCGGCGAGGGTAAGAATTCAGCGATGACTTGAAACCGCTTGTCCCAGCTCATGCGCCAGACCTTTCCCGTCGTGAAATCCGACACGTACATATTGCCCCAACGGTCGAAATCCACCCCGCGGAGATTCTGAAAGCGGCTGGAAAAGAATCCATTTGAGAAGAGCTCCGTTACCACGCCTTCCGGCGAAACTTCGGAAATCTTGCCCTTGTCCCAGCTCACCGCAATGATCTGGCCGGACTTGGGATGGACGACAAGGCCTGAGGGGCCGGCCAGGGCGCGGTCTGTGACCAACACGGAAAACGTCTGGGTGGCCAGATCGAAGCGGTAGATCGTGTTGGCTTTCTGATCTGAGCAATACAAGTGGCCCTTGCCGTCGAACGTCACGTCGCTCAAGGAGGCCCGTGGCAACTCAGACTGTGAGGTAGCAGGCGATCGGATGGCGAGAGTCAGGACCGGTTTGCCGGTGGTTGTGTCAAAGCCCCGTAGGGTATCGAGATCGACCACGTAGAGCACGTGTTCCACCACGGCCATGCCTTTGGGCGCATTGAGGATGACTTCGCCCTTCCCGCCTTGGATGAATTTCAGATTGAGGAGTTTGCCGTGAGGATCGAGCTTGGTGATGAACCCGTTGTTATCGGCGGTCTCCGCCTCGCCGTTGACGCTCGAGATGAAATAGCCCTTCTCGAGGGGATCATGCACAAAGCTATAGGGAGATTGGAGTTCCTTTACGGTGATCTGGGCGCCGAGCGGGCTGACGATCACAACGGGCATGACCCAGATAAGCCAGGCCACTGGATGACTGATGGCGCGTGTCAGAACGGACATTACGGGAGAGATTCTGGTCACAAGGTCGATGGCTCTTGATCGTGGTTGATGAATGCATCGTAGCTGTCAGGCGAAGAGCCTGTCAAGAAACGGACGTGAAACATAAAAGGTGAGACGTGACTGGGTAAACATGCCAGCGATCGATCACATGACTCTCCCGTCTCTCGCTTCAAGCCTGACGCCTCACGGCTTTGAGGGTCGTTGACTTGCGTAAAAATGCCCTGTTATGGTGCGGTGCTTTTTTTGACTGTTTCTCTCAAGAAGGAGGAACCAGTGGCGGCACGATTGATTGACGGCAAAACATTGGCATTGCAAGTACGTGAGCGGTTGGCAACCGAATCAGCTGCAGTCTTGGCCAAGACCGGGATGAGGCCCGGCCTGGCGACGATCCTGGTGGGAGACGACCCCGCCTCGCATCTCTATGTCAAGAGCAAGCAGAAAGCCTGTGATGCGGCGGGCATCTATATCGACGATCACAAAATGGCGACGAACACGACGCAAGCAGAGTTGTTAGCCTTGATCGAGAAGGAGAACGCCGATCCCAAGATCCACGGGATTTTGGTTCAGCTGCCGCTCCCAAAGCATATCGACAGCAAAGTCGTACTCGAAGCGGTGTCGCCCGACAAGGACGCAGACGGGTTTCATCCATACAATTTCGGTCGACTCGTTGAGGGGCACCCGGTGTTTGAAGCCTGCACGCCGAAGGGCGTCATCAAGATGATCGAATCCACCGGCGTGAGTATCGAAGGGAAGCGTGCCGTCGTATTGGGACGGAGCAACATCGTTGGCAAGCCGTTGGCGCTCATGTTGCTCCAGCGCAACGCCACGGTGACGATTTGTCACTCCAAGACGAAGGATTTGCCGGGTGTCTGCCACGAGGCCGAGCTGCTGCTGGTCGCGATTGGGAAAGCCAAGTTTGTCACGGCCGACATGGTGCGTGACGGGGCAGTCGTGATCGATGTGGGGACGAACCGGCTTCCCAACGGGAAAGTCGTCGGCGATGTTGACTTTGAACCGGTCAGTCAAAAGGCAGGCTGGATCAGTCCTGTGCCTGGTGGTGTGGGGCCGATGACGATTGCGATGCTGCTGGACAACACGGTGGAGTCTGCTAAGAGAATGGCAGGAATGATGTGAGGCGGTTGGGTGCTCCTGTGCTCGCGCAACGCGCGGCTTCAGAAGGGTCGGAGGGGAGTGGCCAGGTGCCCTTCTTGCTCGCAGAACGCGCACGATGAAGCTGTGCTCGTCCGATGCGCGCAGTAAAGGGCAGTCTTGGCCACTCCCCTAAATGGAGGTGTGGCAAAGTGGTAGGCCCTCGCCTGGGACAAGGGCGCGCCCGGGTGGGCGGGTGAGACAATGTGCGCACGATGGAGCAACCATCCACCTCTTAAAGGAACAAGGTTAGGAATGAACTCATGAGTCGAGAACCGCGGCGGTTGAAGGATGTACTCGATCAGGGACAGTTTGCTGTCACGATTGAGTACAATCCCCCCAAAGGCACCAACATTTCAGGCGTGTTAGAGAATGCCAAGCAGTTGGTGGGGCGTGTCCACGGGGTCAACGTGACAGACAACACGGCCGCCATTGTGCGGGCAGGGTCACTGCCGGTCTGCCGACTCCTCTACGAACTCGGTCATGACCCGGTAATGCAGATGACTTGCCGTGATCGGAATCGGATTGCGATTCAGTCGGACCTCATGGGCGCCTCCATGCTCGGCATCCACAATATTCTGTGCCTCACCGGGGACTATCCGACCGTCGGAGACCACAAAGAAGCAAAGCCGGTTTATGATCTGGACTCCGTCCAAGTGATGCAGCTCGTGCAGGGACTCAACAACGGGCGGGATCTTGTTGGGAACAAGTTAGATGGTGCGACGCAGTTTACCATTGGGGCTGCAGTGACTCCGGAAGCTGACCCGCTGGGCCCTATGCTTGCTAAGTTTGAAGTGAAGGTGAAAGCGGGCGCCCAGTTTTTCCAGACGCAGGCGATTTACCATCCGGAGCAGTTTGCGTCCTTCATGAAGGCGGTGCGCCCCTTCAAGGTCAAAGTGCTGGCGGGCATTCTCGTTCTCCGGAACGCCAAGATGGCGGAGTTCATGAACGCGAATATTCCTGGCGTATCAGTTCCCCAGGAGATGATCGACGAACTCAGGGCTGCCGGCCCCGAGCGCGCGGAGGATGTGGGGGTGGACATCGCGGTGCGGACGATAAACACGGTGCGGCCTCATTGCGACGGGGTTCATATTATGGCCATCAAGGCCACGCACCGGCTGATTGACATTATCACCAAAGCGGAAGTGGGATCATGACGATTCCCGAGTTTCAGCAGCACAAGCGGGACAAGAAGAAACTCATTGTCATCACGGCCTATGACGCGCTCTTTGCACGCATTGTCGAACAGGCTGGCATCGAGGCGATTCTGGTCGGGGATTCACTAGGTGTGGTCATACAGGGGAAGGCCAATACGCTCTCTGTAACGATGGACGACATGCTCTACCATACGAAGCTTGTCGTTGGGTCTGCCCAACGAGCGCTCGTCATCGGCGATATGCCATTCATGTCTTATCAAGCCGGCCACGAAGACGCGCTTCGCAATGCAGGACGGTTTCTGCAGGCTGGGGCTCAAGCAATCAAGCTGGAAGGCGGCGCAGTTGTGGTCGATCGTGTGGCTGCGATGACCAGTATTGGCATTCCGGTGATGGGGCATCTCGGCATGACTCCTCAATCTGTACATCGATATGGGGGCTACAAAATACAGGGAAAAGGAGCAGATCATGCGATTGTTTTGCTGAATGATGCCAAGGCTCTCGAAGCAGCCGGCGCCTTCGCCATCGTGCTCGAAGCGATTCCTGCCGAGTTGGCCAAGACTATTACGGAACAATTGACCATTCCGACAATTGGAATCGGGGCCGGTCCCCACTGTGACGGCCAAATCCTGGTCCTCTATGACCTCCTCGGACTCTTCGATGAGTTCGTGCCGAAGTTTGTCAAACCCTATGCCCATCTCAAGGCCGATGCACTCCAAGCACTCCGACGCTACAAAGAAGAGGTCGAGCAGGGCAAGTTCCCGGGCGACTCCGAAAGCTACCACTAGGTTCCTGTTGTTCCATTTCCTACTGCTCTCGCTTTCGGGCTAAGCCGATGAGTGGAGCATGCGGGTGGGGACTGATCAGGTGTGCTTGAAACGTTTCTGTTAGGCGAGGCACGTCGATGCCCATATATGAGGGAGGAACGTTTTGCAATCGAATGATTCCACTGCGAAAGAGGTTGTGTGCCGCCGTTGGATTACCGAGAAAGTATTTTAGATTTGCAGCGCTGAACTGAATAAGGGCTTGGAAAAAGTTTCCCTGCTCGGTGTCCGGTCCCACCGCGTGCCAGAGTCCCTCGAAGACTTCGTGACACTCCCACCAGTAGGCGAAGTTATAAAGATCGATTCCATACAAGTAATCCTCTGACCGTTGCCATTCTTCAGGTGGAGAGGCGAGGGGTTTCGGCTCCGCCTGACCGTAGGAATGGCCGAGGGGATCGCGCCGCGGGTGCGGGTTTTTCCCGGGAATGAATCGATAGGATGGAAACGGCCTCGTTGAGTAACGAGGCCAAGCAGGATCTGGCGGGTGCGGCTCAATCACGGACGCGCTCGTCGGACACCCGCGACCTGGAAGATTTGGCGATCCTCTAACCGCACTGCGGTCAGTTCTTTTCCCCATACGCAGCCACTGTCGATGGCTAACAGGTTGGGCTCGATGTGCAACCCCAATGCAGCCCAGTGGCCGCAGATGACCGTTGCATCGGCATTTTTACGGTTTGGAATGCGGAACCAGGGAAGGTATCCTGCAGGAGCCTGTTCCGGAGGACCGGAGAATCCTGACAAGTTGCCGTCGGGGGTGCAGGTCCTTAGTCTCGTCAACACTCGGGTAATACTCGCAAGACGTTCGGCGCCAGCCAAGGTGGGATCCCATCGAGGCGAGGGTCCGCGGAAGAGCGCTTCAAGGACGGTTCGATAGTCCGGGCCGGATAATACCGCTTCGACCTCTCTCGCAAGGTGTACTGCTTCATCGATGGTCCATTGAGGCAGGAGACCTGCGTGCACCATGAAGAATGATCGCTCTCGGTAATGGAGGGGCTGACACCGAAGCCATTCCATTAATTCTGCTCGATCCTCTGTCGCCAGAACATCCTGAATCGTATCTTTTGGCCGAAGCGTGACGATGTCTTCTGCGACAGCGAGTAGAAACAGATCATGGTTTCCCAGCACGATCTGTGCGGTGGGGCCAAGCTGTTTGATGTATCGAAGGACCTCAAGCGAGTTCGATCCTCGATTCACCAGGTCGCCAACGAACCACAATCGGTCTGCAGAGGGATCAAAGTTGATGCGATCGATGAGTTGATTCAGTTGCGTGGAGCAACCTTGGACATCGCCGATGGCATAGGTGGTCATGGATAGGGTGGTAGGTCGCAGAATCGAAATTGTGCAGGAGGGTGTCTCACGGAAATCGTGTTTCGATCACACTTTTGAGTCCGCCGCGCGCTGCGAATGTCCCCGTGACTCTCGCCCATACAGGGCGGCTGGCTTTGACAACGTCCTGCAAGATGCGATTGACAGAATTCTCGTAAAAAATGCCCAAATTCCGGTAGGCATGAATGTACATTTTGAGTGATTTGAGTTCAAGGCACTCTTTGTCCGGCATGTAGTAGAGCGTGATTGTGCCGAAGTCCGGAAGGCCGGTCTTCGGGCAGATCGCGGTATATTCAGGGATCTCGATGGTGATTTCGTAGCCCTTGTATTGGTTTGGGAATGTTTCAATGTCCGGCAGTGGAGCGGTAATACCGCTCGTTGCATGCCGTTCGTTGTAGCCATATCTTGTTGTGGACTTCGATTTTCTTCCTGTCGTTTCACGATTCACGTTACACGCCTCACGTCTTCCTAGACCTGTTTCATCCACTCCACTTGGCCGATTTTTTCCAATTGAATATAGAGGGTCACCCAGGGACAAGGCATCTCGGGATACACCTCACACAAGCCCCCTTTTCGCACTCCTCCGCAGGGGCCATGGCTCATGAACTTCGGGCACTCGGCTTTGAGCGAATTGTCGGGAATTGGGGGACGCTTATGGATCCCACCGGCGTGCTGAGCGCCTTCGTCTTCGCCAGGGATGATTACGCGTGTTGACATAGGTATCTAGTCTAGACAGGTTTTGTGGAATCAGCAATCTCTCTTTCCATTGCCATGAAGTTGGGCGCACGTCCGGCAGCTGCAACAACAGCGTGAAACGCATGTTTTTAGGGCGAATGGCCTACAAGCTTGGGGTGTGCTAGGGCTTCTTTCTGGCAGGGTGGGCCTTCTGAGAAGTTGCATTGAATATCAGGAAGTTATAGTATTTTCCGGTGAGCATGTGATTCGAAGGTGTATCGACGTTTCTCATTGACAGTCTTTTTTGGTCTTTGCTACCATACATATTCCGTGTGAACGTCTTTGAGCGGGTCAGCCCAGTACATTCAACCTCGAATTCCTGCTCGCTTGTTGCACATAACCGTGTCTTTCCGATAGGCAATGGATTTCCTTTGCCGCGATGATAGAGGGAGGTGTTCCGATGAGTCTTGATTATGTAAAGTTTTCCGGTGGATTTGAGAAGTTCATGCCCAAAGAATATCGGGACATGGTCGAGCATGGCCCGTTTGGAAAGAAAATTTCGGTCTCCCAAATGGGGAGCTTCAAGGAAATTCTCGAAGAACATCCCATGTGTGCCGGTTGCGCGATGACTCTGTTCATCCGACTAGCGATCATTGCCTTCCCCAACCCAGAAGATACGATCACTGTTGGAACAGCAGGTTGTGGACGGTTAGCGATTTCACAGGCTGCGATCCCGTTTGTGTACGGCAACTACGGCGATCAGAACGGTGTCGCGAGCGGACTGTCCCGCGGGCTACGGCTGCGGTTCGGTGACAAGCCGAAGGATGTGGTGGTCATGGCGGGAGACGGCGGAACGGCGGATATCGGCTTCCAGCAAGTGCTCCACTCCTGGTTCCGAAAAGAACGGTTCACCACGATCATGTTGGACAATGAAGTGTACGGCAATACAGGTGGGCAGGAGAGCGGGATGACCAACCGTGGTGCCGTCTTAAAGATGGCCCCGTTGGGGAAGAAGTTCGAAAAGATGGACATGTTGCAAATGGCGAAGGTGGCTGGGTGTGCGTACGTGGCAACGGTAGTTCCGAACAATCCCCGCCGCGTTGAGAGCGTCATCAAGAAGGCCGTGCTGATTGCCCGCGAAGTGGGCTCGACCTACATTCAAGCCTACACCTCCTGTAACATCGAGTACGCGATTCCGACCGACAAGGTGATGGAAGACGCGAAGACCGTTGAGAATGATCGGTATCAGTTCACAGAATATGTAAGTGACGAGGCCAAGCAGTATCTTACTGAGCGGTATGGCTACAAAGACTATCTTCCGAAGCCGGCTGCTTCTGCCGCCGCAATTCCAAACAAGGCGTAAGCGACCCGTAGGGAGGCTCGGACATGGCAAAGCGTTTCAACATTCGGATGGCGGGGGTTGGTGGGCAAGGTGTCGTGACGGGGTCCCACATTCTGAGCACCGCAGTGATCCATGCCGGTGGTGAAAGCACAATCGTCCCATTTTATGGATCGGAAAAGCGGATGGCACCGGTCGAGAGCTATGTCCGTGTGTCGGATGAACCGATCTACGAAATCGGGGAAATCACCTTCCCGCACATCATTATTATCTTCCATCCACAGGTCATTACCCACGGTAAGTCGTATACGATGCCGTTCTATTTCGGATTGAAGGAAGACGGGATTGCGCTGATCAACAACGATGGGCCCATGTCCCTTCACAGGGATCAGCAGCGTGAGTTGGAAGAGCGCCGTGCGAAGCTCTATTACTTCCCCGCAACCAAACTGTCCCTCGAAGTTGCAGGGATGGACCTCGCGACGAACATGGCACTGATGGGCTGCATCGGAGCCATCACGGGGCTGACTTCGGTTGAAGCGCTGGAGCAGTCGGTGAAGGATCGGTTCCTTGGCAAAGGATTTGTCGTATCCGGCGGGACCGCGGCCTTGGACAGTGTCGTCGAGCGGAAGTTCAAGAAGAAGCAGGAGTTGATTGATAAAAATGTGGCGGTGATTCAGGCCGGCTGGAACTACGCAGTCGATCACGGTTGGGCTGCGGCATCGGTCAAACGGTCGGAAGCCCGTGCGGCCGTAGGCGCCTAACCAGGATTTAGCACGAAGGAGTCACCATGTATCTGGTCGCCAATATCGATGTTGAGATATGTGCTGCGAAGAGTTGCAAGCTCTGCACGCAATATTGTCCTGAAGCGAACACCATTCAGTATAGCGAAGACATGGGGAGAGACAAGGGTTTCAAGTACGGCTCCGCATACGTGGCGGTGGATCGGTGCAAGGGCTGCGCGCAGTGTGTGTGGGTGTGTGACAATATGGCGAAAAACAATGCCATCAAGATGATCATGATTGATCAATTGCCGCTGGCCGCTGTAACCGACAACATCAGGTACGAAGAGAAAACCACCGTCGCGGTCTTGTCCGATCCAATGATTGTGGTGGGTAATTAGGGAGGTATGGGAGTGGCAACGATGCCTGGTACAAGAGAACGCATCATTGTTCCAGGTCCGGCAGGATTCCATCCGCCGTCGGCGGCTCAGCTGGGGGTCGCGCTGCCTGACCCAGGGCAGGGGCTTTACTATGGATTGCTGGAGCTCGATGAAGACAAGGTCATCGAAGAGATGGCCCGTAAAATGCTGACAAGCCCCAACGCCACGATCTTCCCGGGACCGCTGGTCCTCTGGGCCTGGAACGATCACGCCATTGAAAAAGCCAAGGCAGTGCTGGAGATCGCCGCCCAGATTCCGGACGTCATGATCATCCCCATGCCGGACTATCGTCCGAAGTATCCGAAGATAGACCCGGAAGAGGTCATCAATCCGAACCATCCGAATCTCACGATTTGGGGCAACAAGATTGAGGCCTGCATCTTCATCGGGGTGCATTGTCATTACGCTAACTTGACCTTGAAAATGATTCGTGCTGGGACGAACTGTCTGACGATGGCGATCTGTGCGGAGCAGGGGCATGAAGATGCGATGCTGACGATTCGGGATTCGGACACGATTAAGTTGAGAAAGACCGCGCAGGTCTTCAAGCGGGTGCGTGAAGAAATGGGCATTAAGTTGCCGGAGAACGGCGAGAACGTACGATTTACCGGCACGCAATCGAGAGTTCACGGCGGGAAAACTCACACCAATCCCCTCACCTTTGCGCCAGCGGCGGCGGGTCTTGCCGGCGCAGCTGCCTTTGGCCATTCCGCCGAGCAGATGAAGCGTGAAGGCTAAGAGTTAGGTCGAACTGCACGGGCGATATAGCCAAGAGGTGTCATGATGAGCGAAGCACTCGAAGCAGAACAAAAGACAAACCCGCAAGGCGATCCCATCACGAGTGTCGCTGCGCCTAAACCGACCGAGACAACCGCGACGAGGAAGGACCCCCATGCCGAAGCGAAACGGCAGAAGATAGTTTCACCGGAATACTTGTTCCTCGAGGCCCCGCGGACGAAAGAGTTCATTACGGGCAGCGAATCGGCGAAAGAGGCCGTTCGGCGCTCTAACGTGGACCTGGCCATCGCCTATCCGATCACCCCGCAGAGCGAAACGATGCAGCTCATCGGCGTGCTCTACGGCGAAGGGTACGTGAAAGAGTACTACCGCGGTGAAGAAGAAGTCGGTGTCATGGCGGCGATGGCAGGCGGATCCCGAGCAGGTGTTCGCTGCTTTACGGCGACTGCCGGTCCCGGTACGCTGAGAGGTCTGGAGGGCATCTCGTCATGGCCCGGGCATCGGCTCCCCATTGTTGCCATGTTCACCTGCCGCGTCGTCAACGCCCCGTTAGCCATTCAGCCGGACAACGTCGAAGTCGCCTATCTTATCAATAACGGCATGATCGTGCTCCACGCCGAGAATCAGCAGGACATGTATGATTTCATCATGGCAGGATTTGTGATCAGTGAGAAAAACGATGTGACGCTCCCGGTCGGTGTCTGCTGCGATGGGTTCTTTGTGACCCATGCTCGTGGGTATGTCCGGATGCAGGACCGTAGCATGAAGCTTCCCCCTCGTGAAGCCTGGCGCGGTGCGGTGCCGGTACTCGATGCGGAAAATCCTCCCGCCCGCCTGTCCCGCGACGCCCCTGTTCAAAAGTCCAACTTCATGGCCTATAACATCCATGCCGTGTGGCAGCAGGAAGTGTGGGCCGCAGTCGAGCGTTCTCGTAAGTACATTAATCAGTATATAGGTGGCTTGCTCACAGCTGAGAATGTGGACGATGCCGAGGCGGTCATTATTGCCTCGGGCAGTGCTGCGGCCCAGTCACGGGAAGCCGTTCGCATCTGCGCGGAAAAGGGCATCAAGATCGGCTTGATCAAGGTCCGGTCAATCCGTCCGTTCCCGACGCAGGAGCTGCGCAAGCTCTGTGCCAAGGCGAAGCTAATCGTTGTTCCGGAGTTCAATTACGTCGGATGGCTGGCCAAAGAAGTTGCCACGGCGATCTACGGGTACTCTAGCGCCAAGATTATCGGTGGGCCGCGCGTGTACGGCGGTCAGTCGATGCCGGTGGAGTTGATCGTGGACGAAGTCGAGTCCGGTCTGACCGGGAAGAAGTCGACCAACGTGGCGATGTCCTCAATCATGGGTGGAGCCGTCAATCAGGACGACGTGGCGCATTTTATGCGCAGTATCTAGCGGCGCCCTGAGACAAAAACATCAAGAGCCTGTCCGGTATACCGGTCAGGCTCTTTTGTTTTGGCCGCGCGCCGCGTTCCTCGTGAATCGTTAAACGTTCATCGTTTCGAAGTACCTCTTGCGTTTCACGTTTCACGAATAACGAATTTCACCCTTGCAGCTCGTCTTGTACCATGTCCTCACTCTCCGGCATGCCATAGGCCACGTATTTGGCGTAGGAGAGGTAGATCATCGCGCTGTCCCTCATCGCCTTGGAGCCTTGCGACAAACGGAAGACTTTGTCGGAGTCGTGGGATGGGGTCGCACCCATCGTTTCCACGTGGCTTTGGAGGAGTTGGGTGAATCGTTCCATTGAGCGTTCGACATCTTTATAGGCCAATAGAATTGCGTCTGTCATGATTGTCCTCCTAATCAGGATGAGCATACACTATGCCCATGCAACCCTTCAACGAGAAGAAACCGTCCAGTCTGTCATCGCAAATCATGAGGGTGCTGGCAAAGGTGTTGTCCGAACGGGAACTTCATGGTGACGCTTTGGCACAGGCGGTGGTGAACCTTTCACGCCTTTTTACGACAGCACGCGCAACATTACCCCTGCATTACTTGGATGATTCCACCCATGCTTCTGCCTATTTCTCATATTTTCTCCCTGTGAATCTCTCCAAAGTCCAAATCCTATTGGACGAGCTGCCCGAGGACAACGGCATGGAAGCGTCAGATCATCCAACGGCTGTACTTGACCTCGGCTGTGGCCCAGGGACTGGGGCTTTAGCTCTTCTGGATTGGCTGTGGTATCGCAGCCCTGAGCGGGCAGAATCTGTGTCGGTCCTGGCTGCCGATGTTTCCCATGC
Source organism: Nitrospiraceae bacterium (assembly GCA_036004925.1). Taxonomy (GTDB): domain Bacteria; phylum Nitrospirota; class Nitrospiria; order Nitrospirales; family Nitrospiraceae; genus Palsa-1315. The sequence continues at coordinate 110,152 of DASYRC010000014.1, forward strand.
ATCATTGCGGGATGCGGAAATGTTGTGGGAGGCCTATTGCAAGGAGGTTGGAATGTCCAGCAAACGTCTCCAGTGTGTCGATGGCAACCTCGAACATCCGCTCAAAGGCGATCTTGGTAAACAGATTGTGCGAGGCGGGCCGTATGACCTCATTATCATGGCGAATTGCCTGAATGAATTGTTTCCTGTATCGATCGATCCCCCGGCAGAGCGTGCTGTGGTTGTCGCACAGCTCCTGCCGTTTCTCGCAGCTCATGGCACCATCATGATTGTCGAGCCGGCGTTGCGGCAAACGGCTCGAGCACTACATCATATGCGTAACCACCTGCTCAAGCAGGGCCTTTGTACGGTCTATAGTCCCTGCCTGCATGAAGGGGCCTGTCCTGCCTTGGACCATCCAGACGATTGGTGTCATGAGGAGCGACCGTGGCAGACGCCTCCTGCGATTGCCGCGATCGATCGAGACGTGGGGTTCATTAAAGATGCGTTGAAATTTTCCTATCTGCTGTTGCGCACAGACGGTCGCACCATTGTGACGCGCAGCCCGCAGACTTTCCGGGTCGTGAGCGAGTTACGGGAACTGAAGGGGGAGAAGCGTGCCTGGCTATGCAATGAAACAGGGCGGCCTGAGGTCGGACGCCTCGACCGCCTGGCCTCGCCGCACAATGCTGCGGTCGATGCCTGGCATCGTGGCGCAATCGTTCAGATCGAGCGGATTGTACGCAAGGAACGAGAGGGGAAAGTCTCAGCGCTCGGAAGAATCGAACGCGATGCTGCTGTTGAGATTGTCCGCCCCGTCTGAATCTAGCCAATCAGGACAGAGAGAGCGGGCGCCCTCTCCGGACACCCCTTCCACGGCGCTCTGAAGCAGGAGGGGGAGGCGGCCTGGTCGTCCTCCTGCTCGCGGAACGCGCGCCCTCGGAAGGGCCTCGTTCGACGCGCGCAATAGAGGATCAACCAGGCCACCTCCTGGAAAAACAAACGAGCAAGCTTGGAGGGACCATTGTCCGTTAGACACGTGCGCGTATGAAATCAGCCCCGCCGCTCCGGCGCAAATCGATCGCCGCCGCACCCTTCCTTGTAGAGTGTGGAACCGGGACCGGTCGCTTCTAGACCGGTCCCGTGTCTCGGACAGAGGGCGGTACGTTCTTGCTCTGTACGAAACAAGCGTATAGGATTTGCCCCAATCTGAAAACACACTGCTGAAGGTTAGGCGAAGCAATGCCCATCGACAAAGCCCATATTTTGAGTGAGATTCGACGTATTGCCAAGGCCAATGGAGGAAGCGCTGCTGGCAGGCAGGCGTTCGAGAGCCAATCTGGGATTAAGGAGTCAGACTGGAATCCGCATATCTGGCTGCGTTGGAGCGATGCACTGACGGAAGCTGGTTATGCCCCTAATAAGTTCCAATCTAAGTTAAGCGACGATCTTGTGGTCCAGGCCTACATCGGTTTGATTCGAGAATTAGGTAGAGTGCCGATTTCGGGCAGGCTTCGACGCAAGGCGAAGAACGACAAGACATTTCCAAGTCACACAGTCTTTGATCGATTTGGTGGAAAAGAAAAGCTTATTGACGCGGGCTTTGAATATTGTCGTCAGAACGCGGGCTTTGACGACATCTTGACGATTCTCTCAACGGCTAAAGGCCCTCCGAAACAAATCCCAGAAGATGAACGCGACACTCGCTCAAGAGTCTCGATTGGGTTCGTCTATTTATTGAAATCCGGGTCACACTATAAGATAGGCCGCACGAACTCACTAGGGCGTCGTACGAGTGAGCTTGCGATCAAAATTCCAGTACCACCTAAGACCATTCATCATATCGAAACCGACGATCCAGTTGGAGTTGAAGCATACTGGCACAGACGCTTTGCGGAAAAGCGTGGTGAGGGCGAGTGGTTTAACTTATCGCCTGAGGACGTTAAAGCATTCAAACGATGGGAAAGAATCGCGTAATGCTTCTGACTTGTTCTTCAGATTGTTTAAAAAGGTTAGCCAACAAGGCCGCATTCTTTGGTAAGGCGACGGGTCTGTGAGCGACTCGTCGCCATCTCCCTTTCTTTTAGAGCAGCAGCACGTAGCGGTCACCCTGTTCCAGGGATCAGAGGAATCGCTGAGGATTGAGGTTGGGAAGATAGGACCGGAAACTAATCCGCTTCAGGCTCTGAACTGCCGTGCTGGTGCGACACCCGATCTTCATCGAACATCTCCGCCATTTCCTCGGCGATCATGTCACGATCGTCTGGAACTGAAATGAGCGGGATTTCTTTTCTCACTTTAGCCACGCTTTCCGGGGCGGGACTTTCGGGACCCTTGGCTGGACTCTTTGGTGTCTCACTCATGGACAGAGTATACACTAGGGTGAGGGCGAAAAGGGGAGTTATTCAAAGGCTTCCAGGGAGGAACGCTCCGGGAACGTCTTCTGGCAAGCGGTACAGGTCAGGAAATAGATGGATTCTCGGACAGACATGGTGACACGAAAATTGAGGCTTACGCCTTGGTGATTGCAGGTCGGACAGGACATCTCCTTGAGCCTGTAAGGGATATCCGGTTGTGTGCGCAGGTAGAACTCCATATCCGTGTAGATGGGAAAGCTGTAGTAGCATTTTTTACAGACGCCACGCCATTCACCATCCGCCTGCGTAAAGCGTTGATCGATCCCGAAGCTTGATCCTTTACAAATGGCGCACTGAACGGTTTCAAGTCTGGTTTCAACCTCCTTAACGGTCGGGCTGGGCATCGGGGCGGCTCCTTGCGCAGAAGGTCGTGGCGTCGTGCAGCCAGTATAACGTTCATGTGGAAGCGACTGCAACGGGTCAGGATCAAGATTTCTCCTTGACCTGGCGAGCGCGCCGCTTATACTAGGGCCATCATGCATCTGATCACCGAGACTCTGTTGGTCGGAAATATAAACGACGCGATGGAACCGCCTGTAAAGATCGGCGCGCTGCTCCTCGTTGCCGCTGAGCATACGGTGGAGCCACCCAGCTGGCTTATGTATGGCAGGATCCCATTTTCTGAATATGTCGAAGCCGAGCCGCTCTTGTTGGACCGAGCCGTGAGCTGGGTCGAACAGCATCTTTCAGACCATCGAGTCATGGTCTGTTGCCGCGCCGGCATGGGCCGATCCGTGTCGGTAGTGATGGCCTACCTCTGTTGTGTCCAAGGGATGACGTATGCTGAGGTCCTAAAGTTGGTCATGAGGCGCCGCCCCGGCGCCATGCCCCTTCCAAAGCTCGAAGAAGCCATCATCCAGGTTCACCTTCTTCGCGAGGCTCGCGCGAAGGACAAGAAGAACCTCGCTTCACGCCTAGCCTCCGGTGCGTAACCACAGTATAGATAGAGTATAGAAAGCGCGCCTTCCCGCAGCGGTCGGTCCTTCACACATTGCCTTTCTTGTGCCGCCCGTGGCCTAATCTAGCAGGATGCTGAAAAAGTCCGCCAGCGGCGTTCTCGTGTCGCTCAGAGGCTCAACGTACCGAAGCGTACGCCTCGCTTCTTCGCTCGCTGCGGCATTGCTGGACGGCCATTTTGAGCATCCTGCTGGTTATTCCGACACTGTCCCCATGCGTAATATCACAACGGGCATTGCACAAAAAACTAGTTTTTTCGCAGCCTGCTAGAGCCTATGGCACAGGTGCGACCACTTCACTGAGGACCTCTCTCGATGCCGGAATTGCCTGAAGCAGAAGTCGTTGCTCGGCAGCTACGGGTTCATCTCCTCGGCGCGCAGCTCAACGAGTGCCGGGTTGGACGGGCGGATATTGTTCGGGAAGGGTTGCCCACGCTCTCGTGGTATCACGGCGCGGTGCTGGATGGTGTGGAGCGATACGGCAAGAGCGTCGCACTGAGGTTTAAAAAAAATGGCGAACTCAGATATGTCGTCGCGGAGCTTGGCATGACAGGTCTTCTTCTCTTTCGCGAGACGCAGACGAAATATCCGCAGCACGTGCATGTCCGCATGTCGTTCACGGGGGGCCGTGAATCAGAACTGCGCTATTGGAACCCTCGCCGTTTCGGACGGCTCTCCTTGTTGGATGGGGCAGGACTTGACCGCTACCGCGCTCGCCGCTTTGGGGTCGATCCCCTCACGGTGCAGGGCGATGAGTTCGTACGTCTCATGCAAGCCAGGCGTGGACGCCTGAAACCTCTGTTGATGCATCAACAAGTGATCGCAGGGATTGGGAATATTTACGCGAACGAAATTCTCTTTCGTGCCAGGCTCCATCCGAACCGTGAGGTGCATCGGCTGCGCGGAGCCACGATTATCACCCTCCATGGCACCATGCAAACGGTGCTTCGAGAGGCGATTTCCTGTGGCGGATCGAGCGTCAAGGATTTCTATGCACCGGATGGCACGGAAGGCCGATACAAATGCCGCCATCTCGTCTATGGCAAAGAAGGTCAACCCTGTCCCAACCGCTGCGGACGGATGATTCGTCGTCTCCTAAGTGAACGCAGTTCGTTTTTTTGTCCCGCCTGCCAATCCAACCGCCTTTCAGGATAATTCCTGCCGCATGCACATGAGATGATCTGTGATGAAAGATGGGCATTATCCCACAGTTTCAAGCACTTGACGATGGTCAGCCCGCCATCATCGCCCCTAGGCCTTTTGAACCATCTTCGGTTAGTCCCTCTGACGTATTGAGTCCCCCAACCGATTTCGTTAGAATTCTCCTCCTTTATAATTATTTCTCACCATTTCTGATGGAGTGACCCCATGGCGAAGGTGCTTGAAGGTCCCGGGATGGGGCTAATGAAGAAGTGGGGCCTCACGGTCCCCAACTATGTCGTCGTCACCTCGGTTGACGAATTGGCGAAGCTCGGGCAAGCCAATGAATGGCTCAAGAAATCCAAGTTGGTGGTCAAGGCTCATGAAGCGCTCGGCTCTCGATTCAAGCTCGGCTTGGTGAAGGTCGATCTGGACCTTAAAGGAGCGGAAGCAGCGACCAAGGAGATGATCGGTCGCCACGTGGGTAGCATCACCGTCTCGCAAGTGATCGTATCTGAAATGATTCCGCACAAGGAAGAATATTATTGTGCGGTGAAATCCACCCGTGCAGGGACGGACATTCTGGTCGCCAACTGCGGCGGCATTGAAGTCGAATCGAATTGGGAACGTGTGAATCGCCTGGCATTGGAAGTCGGGCAGCAGCCCTCGGAGGACGCGCTCGAGAAGCTGGCCAAGGATGCGGGTTTCACCGGTTCGCTCTTGAAGAAAATGACTGATTTTGCGGGCAAGCTGTTTACCTGCTTTGACAGTGAAGATGCCCAGTATTTGGAAGTAAACCCAGTGGTTCTGCGCGAGCAAGACAGTGAACTGATCGCGTTGGACGCGGTGACGCTGCTCGATGGCGACGCCAAATTCCGGCACCCGGATTGGAACTTTGCCTTTGCCGCAGAATTCGGCCGTGCGTATTCCAAGCACGAAATGGAAGTCATGGCGGTCGATTCAAAGATCAAAGGCTCGGTCAAATTTATCGAGATTCCAGGCGGGGACACAGCCATGCTTCCAGCCGGCGGCGGCGCCAGCATCTATTATTCCGATGCAGTCGTCGCACGCGGTGGCAAGTTGGCCAATTACGCCGAATATTCAGGCGATCCACCAGACTGGGCGGTCGAAGTGTTGACGGATAAGGTGTGCTCCTTGCCTGGGATCAAGAACATCATCGTCGGCGGGGCGATTGCCAATTTTACCGACGTAAAGAAGACGTTCGGCGGCATCATCAATGGATTCCGCAAGGCGAAGTCCGAGGGCAAGCTCAAGGGCGTCAAGATCTGGGTGCGCCGCGGTGGCCCGCGTGAAAAGGAAGGGCTCGATGCGATGCGCGCGCTCAAGGACGAAGGGTTCGACATCAACGTCTTTGACCGCAACACACCGCTCACCGATATCGTCGATAAAGCGCTTCAAAACACGTGATGATCGATGAAGGTTGAACGATAGATGGGGGAGTCGCTTCCATTCTGAGTTCATCGTTCCGCGTTCCTCGTTTCGAAAAGGGGAGAGCCCGATGAGTATCCTGGCAAACAAAGATACCTATGTGGTCATTCAGGGTGGGGTCGCAGGTGTGAACGCCGCGCGCCGAATGGCCGAGTTTTGCTACTTGATTAAACGTTCGCTGAATGTCCTGGCCTTCGTCTATCCGCCTGACGCCGGTAAGACAAACGAAATTCCCTACGGCAGTGGCTTACTGGCTATTCCCATCTATAAGACTGTTGCCGAAGCCACAAAACAACATCCCCAGATCAACACCAGTCTTGTCTACATTGGCGCAGATCGAGCGATGAAGGGCGGGATGGAAGCTTTGGACGACTCGCACATCAAGCTGGTCTCCATGATCACCGAGGGTGTGCCGGAAAAAGATGCCAAGATCCTAGGCCGTCATGCGACCAAGCTCGGAAAGGTCTTTAATGGCCCTTCGTCGATCGGCATTGCCTCAGCCGGCTCCTGCCGGTTGGGTGTCATCGGCGGCGCCTTTGATAACCTTGTCCTTTCCAAGCTCTATCGCGAAGGCTCATTCGGCGTCATCACCAAGTCAGGCGGCCTCTCCAACGAGATTATCTGGATCTGCTCGCAATTTGCCGATGGCATTACGACAGCGATCGGGATCGGCGGCGATGCCTATCCGGGAACCGACTACGTCAGTTATCTCGAAATGTTCGAGCACGATCCGCAAACGAAGGCGGTCGTCATCGTAGGCGAAATGGGCGGCGATCTCGAAGAGCGGGCAGCCGAATGGTACGGCGCAAAGACGCGGCGTGTGAAGTTGATTGCCGTCGTCTCCGGCTTCTGTCAGGAAAATTTGCCGAAGGGCATGAAGTTCGGTCATGCGGGCGCCAAGGAAGGTCTGAAGGGCGAAGGATCGGCCCGTTCCAAGTCCGATGCCCTCAAGAAGGCCGGCGCGATCGTGCCGGCGACATTCGGCGCCTTGGGCCCCGCCATCAAGGAGACGTATCAAGACCTGTTGAAATCCGGCCAGGTCAAGGAACCAATCGAAGCAATTGTGCTCCCGAAGCTGCCGAAGAGTATCGAAGAGGCCATGAAGGCGGACGAAGTCATGGTCGCCCCGTTGATCCGCACCACGATCAGCGACGACCGCGGCGACGAACCCTGCTACGACGGGTACCCCGCTTCCGAGCTCATCAACAAAGGCTATGAAATTCCCCATGTCGTGGGCCTACTCTGGGACAAGCGACTCATCTCGAAGCAGGAAGCCGAGATCGTCAAGCGCATCATGATGCTCTCTGCCGACCATGGCCCCTGCGTCAGCGGAGCCATGGGGACGATCATTGCGGCCTGCGCAGGGATCGGCCTGTCCCAGTCGGTTGCAGCCGGATTAATCATGATCGGCCCTCGCTTCGGCGGTGCCGTGACCGATGCCGGTCGATACTTCAAACATGCGGTCGATAACAAGATGTCCGTCGACGAGTTCCTCGCCTATATGAAGAAGAACGTCGGGCCGGTACCGGGAATCGGTCATCGTGTTAAGAGCCTGCGCAATCCGGACAAGCGAGTAAAGGAGTTGGTCGGATACGTCAAGAGTTTGAACATCAAGACTCCCTGCCTGGACTTTGCGCTCGAAGTGGAAAAGATCACCTCGGTGAAGAAGGATAACCTGATTCTAAACGTAGACGGAACGATGGCAGCGGTGCTCGTCGATATCGGGTTCCCGGTTGACAGCTTGAACGGCTTTTTCATTCTCTCGCGCACGATCGGATTGATTGGGCATTGGGTGGATCAGAAGCGTCAGGATAGCCGCTTGATTCGGCTATTCGATTACCTCGTCAACTATGCGGCGCCAAAAAGGCGGGAGGTTCCGCCGTTGAAATAACTATTAGCCATCAGCGCTCAGCTCATGCTGACTGCTGAAAGCTGACGGCTGTGAGCTTTCAAGGAGTACAATCATGTCGCTGGATATTGCCAAGAAGCTCTATGCGAAGATGCCGGACGTCTTTGCCAAGGTCAGAAAGAAGTTCGGTCGTGGTCTGACACTGGCGGAGAAGGTGCTGGTTTCGCACGCCGACAATTTCGACACCCAAACCTGGGAGCGCGGGAAGGCTATGTTGGCGCTGCGTCCCGATCGTGTGGCAATGCAGGATGCGACGGCTCAGATGGCCATGCTGCAGTTCATGCAGGCCAACAAGGCAAAAGCGGCCGTGCCGAGCACCATCCATTGCGACCACTTGATCCGTGCCGAGATGGGTTCTGAAAAGGACCTGCTTCGTGCGGTGGACGAGAACAAGGAAGTCTATAATTTCCTCGCCTCTGCAGCCAAGAAGTACGGCATCGGATTCTGGAAGCCTGGCGCCGGGATCATTCATCAAGTCGTGCTGGAAAATTACGCATTTCCCGGCGGCTTGATTATCGGAACCGACTCGCATACGCCCAATGGTGGAGGGCTTGGGATGTTAGCCATTGGTGTCGGTGGCGCCGATGCCGGCGAAGTGATGGCAGGCCTGCCATGGGAAGTACTCCATCCGAAACTGATCGGCATTCGCCTGACCGGCAGGTTGAGCGGTTGGGCCTCGCCGAAGGACGTGATTCTGTATCTCTGTGGCTTGCTCACGGTGAAGGGCGGAACAAATAAGATCATTGAATACTTTGGGTCCGGTGCGGAAACCATCAGCGCGACCGGTAAGGGGACGATCTGTAACATGGGCGCGGAACTCGGCGCCACGACGTCAGTATTTCCCTTCGATCAGAAGATGGTCACGTACCTGAACATCACGGATCGGGCCGATCTGGCCAACCTTGCGATCGCCAACAAGTCATTGCTTGTGGCGGACCCCGAGGTCTATCAGTCGCCTGAGAAGTACTACGATCAGATTGTTGAAGTCGATTTGTCGACGCTCGAGCCCCATGTCGTCGGGCCCCATACACCGGATCTCGCCAGGCCGATTTCCAAGATGGCGGCGGAGGCCAAGGAGAAGGGTTATCCAGTCGAACTCAAGGCGGCGCTCATCGGAAGCTGTACCAATTCATCCTATGAAGACATCAGCCGTTCAGCCCACATCGCCCAGCAAGGGTTGAAGGCCGGGCTCAAAGCGAAAACCTCGTTCCTCGTGTCGCCTGGCTCTGAGCGCATTTATAATACGATGAAGCGCGACGGGTTCTTGGAGACATTTGAAAAGTTAGGCGGTACGGTGTTGTCCAACTCCTGTGGCCCCTGCATCGGACAGTGGAAGCGGGCCGATGGCGTAAAGGGGAAAGCGGATTCGATCGTCAGTTCCTTCAACCGCAATTTCCCTGGCCGTAACGACGGCATCAATGAAACACTCTCATTCCTCGCGAGCCCGGAAATTGTGACCGCCTATGCCATCTCTGGTGATTTGGCCTTCGATCCGGTCAATCAGAAGCTCAAGGGGGCGGATGGGAAGGAATTCAAGTTCCTTCCGCCGGTGGGTGAAGAGCTTCCGGCCAAGGGTTTCGCGAAAGGGGAGGAAGGGTTTGTTGCGCCGGCCGCCAGCGGCGAGGGCTTGACCGTCGAAGTCCCGCCGACCAGCGAGCGGTTGCAGTTGCTGCAGCCCTTCCCTCGTTGGGACGGCAAGGATTTCGAAAAACTCCCTCTGTTGATCAAAACCAAGGGCAAGACGACGACCGATCACATTTCTCCAGCCGGCCCCTGGCTCAAGTTCCGCGGCCATTTGGACAAGATCAGCGACAATATGTTTCTCGGGGCGAACAATGTATTTTCTTCCGAGCCCGGCAAGGGCACGGATGTCTTGACGGGCGAAACGGGGCTCACTATCGCCCAGATCGCCCGCCGGTACAAGGCGAAGGGCATCGGCTCGATCGTGGTAGGCGACGAGAATTACGGGGAAGGCAGCAGCCGCGAGCATGCGGCCATGTCGCCGCGGTTCCTCAACGTGCGCGTCGTCATCACGAAGAGTTTTGCCCGCATTCACGAGACCAATTTGAAGAAGCAGGGGATCTTGGCGTTGACCTTTGCTGACCCGAAGGATTACGAGAAGATCGAGCAGCAGGATCGCATCAGCGTGACAGGGCTAAGCAGTCTGGCTCCTGGCAAACCGGTGCAGGTGACCATCTATAAGGCGGATGGTACGTCACTCACCATTCAGGCGAACCACAGCATCACCGAGCAACAGATTGCGTGGTTCAAGGCAGGTTCGGCGTTGAATGCGCTGAACTAACAAGCAAGGAGTTAGGAGAGGAATCATCATGACCACTACCGCATCGAAAATTATTTATACGAAAACCGATGAAGCGCCTATGCTGGCGACCTATTCGTTTCTTCCGATTATTAACGCATTCAGCAAGGCAGCCGGTGTGTCAGTTGAATTGCGGGATATTTCATTGGCAGGGCGCATTCTCGCGGTGTTTCCCGAATACCTGACGCCGCAACAGAAACAGGCGGACGCGCTGTCTGAATTGGGCGAGCTGGCCAAGACGCCGGAGGCGAATATCATCAAGCTTCCGAACATCAGTGCCTCGCTTCCCCAGATGCAAGGGGCCATCAAAGAGTTACAGAGCCAGGGCTACAGGCTTCCCGAGTACCCGGAAAATCCGAAAGACGATAAAGAGAAGGACATCAAGGCCCGCTACGACAAAGTCAAAGGGAGCGCCGTCAACCCGGTTCTGCGCGAAGGCAATTCTGATCGCCGTGCGCCGCTCTCCGTGAAGGCCCATACCAGGAAGCATCCGCATAAGATGGGAGCCTGGAGTCCGGACTCCAAGACGCATGTTGCCTATATGAAGGGCGGGGATTTCCGATCCAACGAGAAGGCGATGACGACGACGGCGGCAACCGATGCGCGGATCGAGTTCGTCGGCCAGGACGGCAAGACGACCGTGCTCAAGCCGAAAGTGGCGCTGCAGGTAGGGGAAGTCATCGATGCCACGTTCATGAGCAAGCGGGCCCTGCGCCAGTTCCTCGAGGAGCAGATCGAAGATGCCAAGAAGCAGGGGGTACTGTTTTCGATCCATATGAAAGCCACCATGATGAAGATCTCGGATCCCAAGATCTTCGGCCATGCGGTGTCGGTGTTTTTCAAGGATGTGTTCGACAAACATGCGGCTCTGTTCCAACAGCTGGGCGTCGATCCCGACAACGGCCTCGGCGACCTCTACGCCAAGATCAAGACCTTGCCGGACGAGCAGCGCAAAACCATCGAAGCCGACATCCAAGAGGTCTACAAGAAGCGGCCTCCCATGGCGATGGTGAATTCCGACAAAGGCATCACCAACTTGCATGTTCCCAGCGACATTATTATCGATGCGTCCATGCCCCCGGTCATTCGCGACAGCGGCAAGATGTGGGGTCCTGACGGCAAGCTGGCGGACACCAAATGCGTGATCCCCGACGCCAGCTACGCGCCGGTCTATCATGAGGTCGTCGAATTTTGTAAGAAGCATGGCGCCTTCGATCCGAAGACGATGGGCAGTGTGCCCAACGTCGGTCTCATGGCGCAGGCGGCGGAGGAATACGGCTCGCACGACAAGACGTTCAAGGCTCCCGGTAACGGCACGATGCGCGTGGTGGATGCCTCTGGGAAGACGCTGCTGGAACATAAGGTGGAAGAAGGCGACATCTGGCGGATGTGTCAGGTCAAGGATGCGCCGATTCAGGATTGGGTCAAGCTGGCGGTGAATCGTGCGAAAGCCACGGGTGCGCCTGCGATCTTCTGGTTGGACCAGAAACGGGCACACGATGCGGAGCTGTTTAAGAAGGTCAATCGCTATTTGCCGCAGCACGACACGAAGGGCCTCGACATCAGGATCATGTCTCCGGCGGACGCGATACGGCTCTCGTTGGAACGGATCAAAGAGGGCAAAGATACGATTTCCGTCACAGGGAACGTATTGCGCGACTATCTGACCGACCTGTTCCCGATTCTCGAAATCGGGACCAGCGCCAAGATGCTTTCGATCGTCCCCCTGCTGAACGGCGGCGGCCTCTTTGAAACCGGAGCCGGCGGCTCGGCGCCCAAGCACGTACAGCAGTTCCAGGAGGAAGGGTACCTGCGCTGGGATTCACTGGGTGAATTCCTGGCGCTGGTGCCTTCCTTGGAGCATCTGAGCAAAGTCTCCGACAATCCTTCTGCGAAGATTCTGGCGGATACACTCGATCGTGCTAATGCCAAGTTCCTGGAGAGCAATAGGTCTCCTGCCCGCAAGGTGGGCGAAATCGATAATCGCGGGAGCCATTTCTATCTGGCGTTGTACTGGGCGCAAGCTCTGGCTGCGCAGACCGACGACACGACGCTCCAAGCGCGGTTTGCTCCAATCGCCAAACAGCTGGCAGAGAATGAGGCCAAGATTACGGCTGAGCTACTTGCCGCTCAAGGCAAACCGGTCGATCTGGGCGGGTATTATCATCCGAACGACGAGAAGACGATCAAGGCGATGCGTCCCAGCCCGACCTTGAATGCGATCGTGGATGCGATTGCCTAAGGAAGCCGTGACAGCCGTTAGCGGTAGCCGTCAAGCGTAAGAGGAAGAAAGAAACCCCTCACGCCTCACGAAGAAAACAATGGCACAAGAAGATACAAACGTGATTGATCAGCCCGAGGTTCTGAAGCCTCGGATGGTCACGATCGAGATTGCCGGCAAGAAGTACGAAGTACCGGAGGGGATTACGATCATTAAGGCCTTGTGGTATTCGGGTCAGGATGTCGTCCGCGGGGCCGGCTGTCTTGGCGGGTTCTGTGGCGCCTGCGCGGCTTACTATCGGACCAAGGACGACCCTAAAGTGAGGACCTGCCTGGCTTGCCAAATGGCGGTGCAAGACGGCATGTCGATCACGATGATGCCGCCCTTTCCAGCCCGGAAGGCCACCTACGACATTCAGACGCTTAAAGATCCGAAACAAGACCTCTTCAATCTCTATCCTGAAGCGCCGCTCTGCCGGAATTGCAACGCCTGCACCGAAGCCTGCCCGCAGCAGATCGATGTGCGGGAAGGAGTCTGGAAGGCCGTCTTCGGGGATTTTAAGAGCGTGTCTGAGATGTTCATGGATTGCGTGATGTGCGGCATGTGCGTGCCGGTCTGCATTGCGGACATCGCTCCCAACCTCGTGGCCCTGTATGTGAGCCGGGCCCAGGGGGCTCATTTCACCGAGAAGCCTCTAGGCCTGGATACGCGCATCAAGGAAATCCAGGACGGCCGTTTCAACGACGAGTGGACCAAGATCCTCAAGATGACCGAAAAAGAACTGGCCGAGCACTGCGCAACCGTGAAATAGCAGAATGAGCAGTCAGCCGTCAGCTCTCAGCTTCTAAAATTGAGGCAGAAGCTGAATGCGAACGCTGATAACTGAAAGCAAACTCATGGACATCCACGCCCTTCAACAGATCGTGCATCAGACGCGGGATGCTCGACGCAAGCAGACCTTTCCCAAGTTCTCTCCAGCGGATTGTGATCAACTAATCCATAAATTTCATCCAGATTTTCGTGAGCGAGCCTATCGTCCGATCCGCTTTGGTCCCAATGAGGGGGATAAGACGGTTGTCGAGTTGGCGACATTGCTGGAGGGTGATAGCCCGATTGCAGACGGTTTCGATCTGACGGCCGACTACACGACCGACGTCCTGGTGGTGGGCGGCGGCGGCGCCGGCTGTGCGGCGGCGCTCCATGCGCATGCGGCCGGTGCCAAGGTCATCCTGGCTACGAAGCTGCGTCTCGGCGACTCCAACAGCGTGATGGCTCAAGGGGGCATGCAGATTTCGGTGGCGCCTGAGGACTCGCCCGTCACCCACTTCGTGGATACGCTGAAGGGCGGCCACATGCAGAATGACCATCAGCTGCTCAAGGTGATGGTCGAAGAAGGCCCCTCGATTGCGAAATGGCTATTGAGCCTGGGTGTGCTGTTCGATCGTGATGGGGACGGCAACCTCCATGTGAAAAAAGGCGGCGGGAGTTCGAAGCCTCGCCTCCTGACTTGTTCAGACTACACCGGCCTTGAAATTATGAGAGTGCTCAAGGACGAGGTGTTGAATCAGAACATCCAGTTACTCGAGTTCTGCGCCGCGGTCGAACTGACGTGTGACGAGAAGGGGGACTGCAGCGGCGCCATTTTCAAAGATCTCGACAACCATCGCCACTTCGTCGTAGCCGCCAAGTCCGTCATTCTGGCGACCGGCGGGATCGGCCGCCTCCACATTCAGGGATTTCCGACCAGCAATCACTACGGTGCGACCGGCGACGGGCTGTGCCTGGCCTATCGACTGGGCGCCAAACTCATGCACATCGATACGTTCCAGTATCACCCCTCCGGTGCAGTCTATCCCGAGCAGCTCATCGGGGCATTGGTGACAGAGGGCATTCGATCCGAAGGCGGGCACTTGGTTAATGCGAAGGGTGAACGGTTCGTCAACGAATTGGATACCCGCGACGTCGTGTCCTCCTCGATTATTCGGGAGTGTGAAGAGGGGCGCGGCATCCGCACGATGTCCGGGCGCATCGGCGTCTGGCTCGACACCCCGCTCCTCGATGCCGAACATGGCCCCGGCACCCTGGAGAAACATTTCCCCGCGATGATGCTGCAGTTCGAACGGTTCGGCATCGATATCAGCAAAGACCCCGTGTTGATCTATCCGACTCTGCACTATCAGAACGGCGGCGTGAAGATCGATACCAATTCAGAAACCAATGTGAAACATCTCTTTGTCGCGGGCGAGGCCTCCGGCGGATTGCACGGGCGCAATCGATTGATGGGCAATTCGCTCCTCGACCTGATGGTCTTTGGAAAACGGTCTGGGTTGACGGCCGCAGCTCGTGCCGCTGCTATGCCGCAAGGGAAGCTGACGGTCGATCATCTGAAGGGGTTCCGTGCCGAGGCCAAGAAGCACGGCAGTGCGAGCGGAGTCGTATCACCCATGATCCTGCCGCCGTATACAAGAAAAGAATAGCGCGACGCGCGAGAAATGCGAGACAAGCGAGACAAGTAACTCTCTACTCCGAAACATTTCTCGCAAGCCGCGCCTGTCTCGCAAGGAGAAAACGATGAACGTTCATGAGTTTCAGGCGAAGCAGTTGTTTGGGCAGTTCGGGATTCCGGTTCCGCGCGGGAAAGAAATTACCTCGCCCGAGGCAGGAGCAGCATGGGCGGAAGAACTCAATACCCCCGTGTTTGTCGTCAAGGCGCAGATCCATGCAGGCGGCCGCGGTAAAGCCGGCGGTGTCAAGATTACAAAGGACAAGGCGGCTGTTCCAGGCCTAGTCAAGGAACTGATCGGCAAGACGCTCATCACGCATCAAACCGGTCCGAAAGGCCGAGAGGTCCGTCGCCTCTTGATTGAAGAAGGGGCGGGCATCGCCAAAGAACTCTATCTCAGCATCCTCGTCGATCGGGATAGCGGGTGGCCTGTGTTTATCGCGAGTACGGAAGGCGGGATGGAGATCGAAGTAGTCGCCGCCCACACGCCGGAGAAGATCATCCGGGAAGCGATTGACCCAGCCGTCGGGTTTCAGGGGTACAACGGGCGAAACATCGCTTTCGCGCTCGGACTTCCTGCTATGGCCCCGGCCGTCGTGACCCCTTTCATCCAGATGCTGGGGAATCTCTATCGCCTGTTCATGGACAAGAATGCGGCAATGGTTGAGATCAATCCGCTGGTCATCACCAGCGACAAGAAACTCATCGCACTGGACGGCAAGGTTTCGTTCGACGATAACGCGCTGTTCAGGCATGCCGATGTGCAGCAGATGCGTGACCTCCACGAAGAAGACCCGCTCGAGATCGAAGCGGGAGAAAATAATCTGAATTATATTAAGCTCGATGGGAACATCGGCTGCATGGTGAACGGCGCGGGTCTCGCCATGGCGACGATGGACGTCATCAAGCTGGCGGGCAGCGAGCCAGCGAACTTTCTGGACGTCGGCGGCGGCGCCACCAAGGAGACTGTGGCTGCGGGATTTCGGATCCTCCTTAAGGACCAGAACGTCAAAGGTATTTTTATCAATATCTTCGGCGGGATTGTTCGTTGTGATCGGATCGCCCATGGTGTCATCGAAGCGGCCAAAGAAGTGAAGATCAACGTGCCGTTGGTCGTCAGACTGCAGGGGACAAATGCAGACGAAGGCCGCAAGTTGTTGGCCGAGTCCGGCCTCAAGCTTGAAGTGGCCAATGATCTGTGGGAGGCGGCGCAAAAGATTGTGAGGTTGACGGGTAAGGCGGCGTAGGGTGGTAGAGGCGCAGGGCTAAGCCCCTGTGCTCACAGACCGCGCACGATCAGAATGTGCTCGGTCGATGCGCGCAGTGGGGGCTTAGCCCTGCGCCTCTCTTGCCGGTTAGTTCGAATAGAAAGCCTTCCCCATTGTGGCAGGGGAAGAAGGAAAGAAGAGGGAACTGTGGGCATTTTGGTGAATAAGAATACGCGAGTGGTGGTGCAGGGGATTACTGGCAAGGAAGGCTCGTTCCACGCGACGCAGTGCAAGGCCTACGGGACGCAGGTCGTCGCGGGCGTGACGCCGGGGAAGGCGGGGCAGGAGGTCGAGGGCATTCCGGTTTTCAACACGGTGCGCGATGCCGTGAAGAAAGCCCAGTGCGACACCTCGCTGATCTTTGTGCCTCCGCCGTTTTGCGCCGATGCGATCCTGGAAGCCGCCGATGCCGGCATCAAGCTCGTGATCTGTATTACCGAGGGCATCCCGGTCAATGACATGGTCAAGGTCAAGCGCGCGCTCCGTGGCCGCGACGTCCGCCCGATCGGACCAAACTGTCCAGGTGTCATTACGGTCGATGAAGCGAAGATCGGCATCATGCCGGGCTTCATTCATAAGAAGGGGGTCGTGGGTGTCGTGTCACGCAGCGGGACTCTCACATACGAAGCGGTGCATCAGCTCTCGACGCTCGGGTTAGGAGAAACGACTTGTGTCGGCATCGGCGGCGACCCGGTTAATGGCACAGGCTTCGTCGATGTGCTGGCGTTGTTCGAGAAAGATCCCGAGACCCAGGCGATCGTGATGATCGGCGAGATCGGAGGCGATGCAGAAGAGAAAGCTGCTGAGTTCATCAAGAAGCAGGTGAAGAAACCGGTCGTCAGCTTCATTGCCGGGATCACGGCGCCGCCAGGACGGCGGATGGGCCATGCCGGCGCCATCATTTCCGGTGGGAAGGGTACGGCAGCTGAGAAGATGAAGGCTCTCGAAGCAGCCGGCGTCCGTGTGGTGAAAAACCCGGCTGAGATCGGCAATGCGGTCAAGATTGCGCTCGGGCGGTAACTAAGAATCTTGTCTCGTTCTTGTCGGGCAATTGCGAAGTGGGGATGTGGTGGTCAATCGATCACCTATCCCCACTTCGTCTTTTTGGTTCAGCCCCGTTTGGTCTTCCCTCCAGAGGTGACAAGTAATTTCCCTTCTCCTGCCTTGGTATTCGTGTTAGGGTGACTGGATGCGGGTATTTCTTATTCACGTTCGCGACCCACAGTTCTACGCTCTTCCGGCTAAAACACGCGCGAAAAACGGCTGTATCCGGGTCATGGGTTTTCCTCCCATCGGCATCATGTCCCTCTCGTCGGTGCTCAAACAGGCCGGCCATGAGTGTGTGATGTTCGATCAGGCGAACCCCGACACGCCGAACGAGGTGATCCTCAAAGAAATCAACCGGCAACAGCCGGCCTTGGTCGGCCTCAGTTTCCTCAGTACTACCAGCTATCCCTACGCGAAGATCTTGGCCCGTCAGATTCGCTCGGCCAACTCGAAGGTCAAGCTGGCCTTCGGCGGAGTCTTTGCGAGTTTGAATGCCGCATTGGTCAAACTGCAGTGTCCTGAAGTGGATTTCGTCTGTCGTGGAGACGGCGAGCAGTTGCTCCTCGATCTACTGGAACGGTTTGAGGACCCAGCCCATGTCGCTGGGTTGACCTGGGCCAAGGATGGCCAGGTCGTGCAGAACTCCGGCCGGCCGATGGAGCGCCATCTCGATCAGTGGCCCTTCCCCGATCGCGAAGGTCTCCCGCTCGACTTTGTGGAATCTATGCCGCTCGACGTGCCGGCGGTGCTTTCGATGGAGCGGTTCACGACGATGCAAACCTCCCGAGGCTGCCCGTGGCCCTGCGTGTTCTGCGACATTCCGATCTTCAACGAAGGCAAGTGGCGCGCGCGGAGTGCCCAGCATGTGGTGAGCGAACTCAAGTACCTCGAAGAATGCGGCTATGGTTCCGTCTATTTTGTCGACGATCATTTCCTGCTGCAACCCAAGCGGATCGAGGCGATTTGCCAGGGCGTGATGGATGCCAATCTCGCGATCCAATGGGGCATCGAAGGGCGCGTGGATTCGGTTGCCCAGCATTTGTTTCCTGCTATGGCCAGGGCCCATTGTCGGACGGTCATGTTCGGGATTGAAAGCGGAAGTCAGAAGATTCTCGATCGGCTCAAGAAAGAACAGACATTGGAGGAAGTGGCCACCGCCGTCAAGAACGCCAAGCAGGCCGGCATCGAGATCGTGCACGGCTTCTTCACCGTGGGCAACCCCGATGAAACGGTCGAAGATATGAACGCCACGTTCGACCTGGCCTCCAAGCTGCCGCTGGACACGTTCGGCTTCAATCGCCTCTGTGTGTATCGAGGGACCCCGCTCTGGCAAGAATATGTAAGGCGCGGGTTGGTCAGCGAAACCACCGATTGGTACAAGTATTTTAAGTGTTCTGAGATCGATCCGACATGCTTGCCAGGTGAAGTAATCAATGAGGTTCGCCGTCAAGGGCTCAAGCGACTATTCACCTACAAGCTCCTACACTATCCCATCCAGACATTCCGGTTGCTGCGACGGTTTCTCCGTTTCATGCCGGCGCGGGACGTGGCCTACCTCATCATTAAGCCGTTCCTGGGCCAAAAGAAAGGAGCCACCAAGGCAGAGGTGCTTTCGCGGGCGGTCGAACATGGCGAGATGAAAGATGCTGCGGCACAACTGACCCAGATGACGGATGAGATGCTCCACCACGTCATGGAAGAGTCGCGGCTGGAACGGTTACGCATTCAGCAGGAAGCAGAACTTTCGCGCGAACTGCCGATGGTCCACAGCCGCTAGCGCAGGATGCTGAAAAAGTCGCTCTTCTCACCCGCCCAACCCCTGCGCGCCGAGACGCGCTTTTCCCCGGGCGGCGTTCTCAGCTCGCAAGCATCCTCAACGTACCCCACTTGAAGAACAAGCTGTCTTGGCAGCTTGGGGTGGGCGGGTGAGAAATGCTATGCCTCCGGTTCTTGCTCCGCATGCGGCCATGCTGGACAGCCTTTTTGAGCATCCTGCGAGGCGGCTCTCCTATTAAACCGCAATCCCCTGGTCAGCCGATCAGGAAGTAGGCCCCAAGGCCGATAGCCGCGAGCATGGCGACGCTCAGCATCACCTTCTCATGCCCACACATCCCCTCCTGTGCCTTGCAAACCGCCAGGGAGCACATGACAGACATGGTCTTTCCCTCCTCTAGTGGTTGGCTTAAACGATACGCCGCTCAGAATGCGTAGTCAACGACGATCCGGTTGACCCTCTACCGTTCACATGTCCACAAGAAGCCCGGCTATGAAGCCGTGGGGCTCCATATGCTGGGCGCTCCAACCAATAGTCCAGTAGCGGCTTATAAAGCGAGTCGGTCAGAAGGAGCTACTCAACGACCGCCTGCTTCGTTTCATCCAGATGTTTCTGGAGATATGTCATGAAGGGTGTGCCGCCCGTTCCCACGGCCGTGGGGTTGCTGGCATGGGACTGATGTTGGCGGTGAATGTAACTGTCGGCATAGCCGATGTGAATTTCACGAAATTGGGCGAGGAGATCGACGCAGGCGCAATAGGTAGTCCAGAGATCGGGGGTTCGGAATTTCCGATCGCGAACAAAACCAGAGAGGGCGGGGCGACCCAGGCCATCGGTGGCCTGCTCTAGGACCTCTAGAAACGCACGGTGGCGCGGGGGCATGTATTCGCGCATCTCTTGTAGGTACAGGGTCAAGGGATCAGGGACATGGGCGATCCCGAGTCCCGCGTCGAGGCAGGGCACAATTGAGCTTTGCGCGCCCGTTTCGCCTCGGAATTGTTGCGGCTGCCCGGCGTAGGATTCGACGCCCTGGTAGGCAAGCCCGTTCGGTAAGGTAGGGCTGTTCTTCCAGCCGTGAATGTAGGGCCGCACTCGGTTGTAGTACACATAGGGATCGCAACGCTCTTTCATCCTGAGCAACGTGTCACGCATCGCCGTTTGGGCCAACGCCAAGGATTTGAGCCCAAGCAAAACCTCGTCCTCCTTGTCCTCGGCCGCACCGCTCATCGCGCGCAGGAGTCCTGCCAGCCCCGATCCCGCTTCCCGTTCGATCTGGATGTGAACCACGACAAACCACTCTTCATCTAAGCCGCCGAGAAAATTTTGGAGCAGCACAATGTTGTCGAGCTCAATCGGTTTAGTCTGGTCGAGTCGCCGCCAGTTGTCGAGGGCATAGGAGGCATAGGAGAGCACCGGCGGACGGCCAAGCCACTGCGCAACTTCGTGCCAGGGTTTCGCCAATTGTGGTGGCAAGGTCGCAACCGGTTGGTCCGGCACTTCCCATACATAGGCATGCCCGCAGAACGAAAGGATCCGCATCGCGGCCCGATAGTCTTCTGTGCGCCATGTGGATGGGATAGAAGGAAGCAGCTGGCGTTGCTCGTCGATGAACCGCCGGACTGTCCGAGCGCTCAGCAATTTCGGCAACTCATGTCCAAGATGGGTGAGATTAGGGAAGTCGGGAAAATGTTCAAGTGGGTCCTTCGGGAGAAAACCCTGTTCAGGTGAGACCTCGTAATCGGAGAGGTCAAAAAGAGCGAAGTTCGTTGATCTCATAGAGGAGCCTCCAGTACTGACAGCCTCAGCGCCCGTCCACACTTTACCACACCTCCAGTCACCCACAATCTGTACATGGACTGGAAAATCAGAATATCTGGATTGCATTCTCCCCCAACGGACTGACAGTATTTGGCAGAGGTTTTCGTAACGAAGGAGCATGCCATGCTGAAGGAGCCAACGAATGGTTCATGGGTGGGTGCGGGCCATCAAGTGTCAGGCTGGCTTGTTGTGCTGTGCGTGCTGGCTGGTGCGGGATGCGCTGCCGATCATTCTCGCCTCGATCTTCTTGCCTGGGAGCAGCCACGGCTTATCGATCTAACTCATTCCTTCGGGGCGGACACGATTGTATGGCCGACTGAACAAGACTTCCGGCTCGTCTTCCAGCAGGCAGGGGAGACGCCTGGCGGGTACTACTACGCCTCGAATCGCCTGGAAATGGCTGAACATGGAGGCACCCACATCGATGCGCCGATTCACTTTTCCAAGGGTGGCCAGACGCTGGATCAGGTTCCGATCGAACGCTTGGTTGGAACCGGCGTCCGAATCGACGCTGCCGCCCAATGCGTCCGTGAGCGGGATTACCTCGTCACCATCCAAGATTTTGAGCAATGGGAAGCAGCGCACGGGCGAATCCCTAATAGAGCGATCGTGTTGCTCGACACGGGCTTTGCCCGATACTGGCCATCGCGGCAACAGTATCTGGGAACAGAGCTGAGAGGGCAGGAGGGTGTCCGAGCGCTCCATTTCCCGGGGTTGCACCCCGAGGCAGCGGCCTGGCTTGTGCGAGAGCGGCAGGTGAAAGCCGTCGGAATCGACACCGCCTCAATTGATTATGGTCAATCCAGTAAATTTGAGACGCATGTCGCTCTCCTCTCCCAGAACGTGCCGGTATTCGAAAACTTGAGCAATCTACGCCAGCTTCCGGATCAGGGATTTGACGTGATCGCCCTGCCGATGAAAATTGCAGGCGGAACCGGCGGCCCGCTGCGCGTAATTGCGGTGCTCCCTCCATCGCACTAGCAGGAAGCTGAAAAAGGCCGCCAGCTTCTTTCTTAGCTCGCAAGAATCCTCAACGTACCCCAGAGGGTACGCCTCCGGTTCTTGCTCCGCCTGCGGCCTTGCTGGACAGCCTTTTTGAGCATCCTGCGGGCCGTTCGTGGATCATCGCGAGTATCCTGTCTGTGGGTTCCCAGACGAGTTGAGAAGAGCTTTTCTGCATCCTGCTAGTCATCTCCACAAAGTTGGATGCCTAATTTAGCTGATCCTGGGCCACGACCAGTGCGGTGCCCTCGCCTCCTTTCCATTCACGAAGGCAGGATCAGCACCCCACAGCCCAAGAAGTTGGGAGGCATGTACTGCGCCCCCGGCATACTCCGCTCCAAGCCCCAGGCCAGTACCTGTAGTAACACAGCAAAATGTTCCCGCTTTTTCCCCAGGCTACGATTGCCCGCTGTCTCTTAATCAGCGGGCCGTAGGTTCGACCCCTACACGGCCCACCAAATTCTTCAACAACTTACATGCCTAATGCAGTCGGTGATCCCGCCGACTGGCCTAATTTTGTGCCCACTTGATCCAAGATTTCTACGCCATCCCGCAAACTTTCCGGATAATGATGCGCGTAGCGTTGCGTCATGATCGGCGACTTGTGCCCGAGCAACCGCTGGACCTTGTAGAGATCGATCCCTGATTGCACAAGGCTTGTAGCGAAGGTATGCCTGAGATCATGGAAATGGAAATTCTCGATATGGCACAACTTCATCGCTCCACGAAACGCGTGCCGGAGCGCTGCGCTGTCTAAAGTTCTTCAGCTGCCTTCTTTTACTGTTGGATTCGAATCAGTTACTTAGGTTTCCTGCATACACATGGCTCATCTCCCTGTTCAAATATGAAGTGGGGCACAACACGCGGCATTAGGGAGCGTCCGCCTCCATGCCTTTGTTAGGCAGGGCATGCTGCAACTGTGGCGTTCCATGCTGGATAGCCTCTGAGTAAACAATAACCTTGAAGGGGTTGAGCTCTTGGTATTTCTCTTTCAGCTTCAAGAAAGCAACCTTCCTAAGCTCCTGCAACTTGGCACTGGACGGATATTGAGTCAGTGCCCATGTCGTTGTGCGTGCCGCGAGTGCGTGGTCGCCGCTCTCCAGCATGTTTTCTATCGCACTGACCAGCTGTTGTTCCGAACGCTCTAAGTAGTGCGTCAATAACAAGCCGAACTCTTCCTGACTAAGATGGTCCATGCCTTGAAGGTCGGGCTGCCAGTAGCCGACGTTTTGATCGTATATTCGGTTTATTACATTCTCTCGCATGACGAGAAAGGGGAAGTGCACTTCGGGATGCTGATGGATGAATGGCGGCATCAGATTTTGATGATGGATCGCCGCTCGGCTCATGCCATTCCAGGTACCCTTCAGAGTTTCTTGGTAAAGCCATTCGAGATCGATTTTGAGCTTAGCGAGCATGCCCCCCGTACTCCATATCCGCGTGAGCGGCTCATGCCCGTGGAGCAGGTGCGTGGCGTTTAAGGAGACCACGACATCAATGGCCGCGAAGAGTCCCGGGAGGTTGCCCTCTTCAACGAAGGGAGCGCCGAGATACGGCATGATGAAGTCGCCGACGAACAGCGTGTCGTGCTCAGGCACATGAATAAAGAGTCCATCGCTCGTTTCTCCCCCCGGAACGGGAATGAGCGCAAAGCGAGTCCCTCCTACGGTGATTTCGGTACGCTTGCCGACGGTGATATCGGGCTTGAAATCAGAAATGAACTCATCTTTAAAATCGCCGCCAAAAAAATAGCGAAATCCTCGCGTGCCTGGGCGAACGATCTCCAGCTCCTGACGATAGTTGTCCCTGGCGTAGAACTTCACCTGCGGACCCAAATCGTGGAAATAACGGTGCCCGCCAATATGGTCCCAGTGGCTATGAGTCACAAATACTGTCGTCAATGGGGGGAGGTCGGGGACGCGATGTCGCAGGAACTCGTACGCGGCCTGGGCCGAGTCCGGCCGGGTGCCAGCGTCAATGGATATCAGCTCCTTGCCGTCCTTTGACACGATGAAGTAATACTCGGTGAACTCAAAACCCGACAGATTAAAGATCTTGCCGGGAACGATTTCTCTTAATCGCTTGGGATGGAATGTAAAGCCTTTGGTGGCATTGACCGCATACGGCGTAGTCAGTGTGATTGGTTTGTTGAAGCCGTCATGGCCGCTCAGTTGCAAATAGGCTTGCGCCTGTTGTTGATCTTTGGCCCGATCGTATAGCACGGCCAGGTGATAGTACGGCTCGCGCAGCCAACCGTCATGGGGTGCCTTCGCGATGTTGTCCACACACCATTTGAGATCGGTCAAGGCGGCGTCGGCCTTGTTGAATCGATCGGGAAGCTGCGCATATACAACGCCTATCATCCATCGTACGAGAAAGTATTCGTTCTTGGTGAGATCCCGCGCGTGCTCGAGGATCTCGATCGTCTCATTCACCCAAGCGATTCGACTCAAGAGGGGCACCTGATTGGCATAGGTTGCGCGCAGGACGCCCAAGGCGCTCAGATATAACCCTGTTTGCTCGGGAGAAAGCTGCCCTCCGTGCTTTTGCAGGAAGGATTCGAAGAACGCGATGCCGGCGTGCAGCTGGTTGGCATTCATGAACTGCTGCATCAAGAAGGCGACGAGCTGAGGCTCAGTAACAGGACCAGCCTGATGCAGCGATTTCAGATACTCCAATTCGGCGTTGTACGTTTGAGATGGAGAAGGGGAAGTTGTTGCACAGCCGCTTCCGAGCAGGATAGCCGCAATCAGAGAAATGGTAGTGATCGTGAGAGAGCATCTATTTGGTCTTAGCATGGTGCTTCCTCCTGAATGGGGTTGAAAGGGTGAGTTTCATCGGCCAGGGTCCGGTAAAGAAGGGTATTGTTATAGCAGGCCCAAAAGTTGTCGTCTGTACTGCCTGGGTCCAGCTTTGACGGTGTGAGGGGAACTCCATTGGGGTCACACCCTCTCAGTAGTGCTATTATCAGCTCCTCGATGCCCTTCTCACCGTGGCGAGGCATGAACCCTTACGGCAGTGTATAGGTCAACTCTGGCCAATGGGCACTTCCGTAAACCTCTCCTTTTTTCTGTTCTTCAATATAGATACCGGCGACGAACGGCGTCGTCCCTGTAATGCCCTTCCATCTGCCCTTTCCCCAGACCCACGTCATCTCGCCTTTGCATTCGCCCGTCTTTCCAGCACATCGGACTTCTACATATACGAGGTCCTTGCCTTGACGGGGTTTCAAGATGCAGAGAATCGTCTTCGGTTGCTCTACTTTCTTACTTATATAGAGAATCGCCTGACAATCCATTTGGGTTTTATGGATCTGTGCCGGTTCCGAGCCTTCGGAAAGATGCTTCACGAGAATGGTCCCGGTAAGAATACCGCTAAAGACCCTGTCCCCATCCCCCAGATCATCGATCACCCCTTTCCCTTTCCAGCTCACGGTCGCATGGCCCGCTTCGATGGTTTTTGCCTCGGCCCCGCAGAAGAATCCTAGGCTCAGGACGAGGAAGGTGACTGACGCTACTATGTATGGTCTGAATCGCATGACAACTCCTTTGATTTAGGACAACATCCGTTGGACTGCCTCACTCAATGTCTGGACAGCGTGCTTCTCCTGATTATTATTGGCGATCCATTTCGAGAGAAGTCAGGCTGTTTGTATCCAAAAGAACGTCCGTACGCCACCCGTCTGGAATTCTGTTTGAGGGTTCACCGTAGCTTCCCATTACGATCGCTTCGAATGGATTGCACTGAGTTTAACCGGTCATCAATCGCCGTTCTATTGGTTAGTCGCCACAGGGAGACTTGAGGTTTTTCCCGACATCGATGTCATCATCAACCCGACTCACCGAGGGATCGCCGGACCAGCCGCCGCCGAAGGCTCGGAAGGCTCGGTATGTGGTTCCATAGAAGAAATCGGCACCCGACATGTTGCCGTGCCTCTTCTCTGGGGTCCGTGCGCCGAAACATCGGGCCTCCTACGAACTGGGGGCCGCCCGCCATTTCTGCACCCACTTTGATCGTATGAGCTTGTAGGCGAGCCAGCCAGCGAACAGTAGGGCGATCAGCGGTCCGGCGATGGACAGCACCAGCTTCTGATAATCGACCATGTGTACCCGCAATAGATACTGCGGCCGCCTGAGAAGATTCTGCTTCTCCGAGGCGATGATGACCCGATACAGGCCCTCGTCCAGGTTGACTTCGCTCCTGAGCACGCCGTCCGGGTGGGTGCTCGGACGTACGTCCGCCACAATCTCACCCTCTGCCCCATTCGTGCCGTTTCCCCTCATGACCCGCATCCCAACCGACCCATTGCGTAGCGCTGGGTCCACAAGGTCCACGACCAGTAACGTCTCACCCTCCTGAGGAATCTCCGTGCAGTATTGATCTTTTATTCCGTATTGGGGCTGATAAGCACTGAAATGCACCATGCTCTCACCTGCCAGGCGCATGCAGGGGTCCTCTTCCATATCGGCGCCGCCATGTGCCGCGGCGATGCCGGGGTGATACAGTACTGCAACAAGCAGGAGTCCCGTCGCGCCTACTCCTATCACTTGCCTAATCATGGCAAACCCTCCTTTTTTGGACCGTGAGATGATCCGCCAATCGATCAGTCCACGATGACGGAGCTTCGTGCTCGGTTGTCAACGCCTGAATAGATGCGACGACGGACGACGTGATACGCTTGTGTGCGGTAATCACGGGATCGACAATTGCCCCACAGTTGAGGCAACGCCATCCGGTAAACTCATGATCACTCGACCAGAGTCCGTCAAGATCTTCAAACTTCTCATGCACCATCAATCCGTCGCAGCGTAGGCACATCATTGGGTACCTCCTTCCCTGACGGAATCTTGTGTCTGATACTCCGCACCCTTTTCTTCCCACTAGCTGGTTGGGTTGAAGGGTTGTTGGGCCGCTTCACGTTCTTGAGTGGTAGGCGAGCTTGTTCCACCAGCGACTCCTTGAGCGCGTGCCGATAGGCCACCTCGGCCAATGGGGGCTGAAATGCGTATTCCTGGGGAACGTCCCGCGTTGAATCCCATGGCACGAATCCTTGAATCATGTCCGTGCGCGGTTCATACGGCGGATGCGATACACAAGGTCGTTCACCGAATGTGCCGCTTGCCGACGATTGGAAGGATCCTTGGCCCTGTGGGTCCCCCACGGTACTCATGCCCCACATGATCACCAGAACCAGCTTCTCGCTCATCCTTCGCTAAGGTTTGTTCCCAATCGAACCGGCTTCTCTGTCATCGACTCGTTTCCGTATAGCTTTGAGGACTTCAGGGTCATGACCAAACAGATACCTCAAGACGGCGGGCGACCCACCGAAGGTTCGCCTGACCAGCCGCCGCCAAAGGCCCGATAGATGGAGACCAAGGCTACGCGCACCGCAGTCTCGGCCTTGGTGCGCTCGTCGCTGGTTGAAAGCCTTGTCCGCTGAGCGTCGAGTACCGACAGGAAGTCCACAGCTCCGCGTTGGTAGAAGGCTTGGGCGTGGGCGTGGGATCGCTCCGCCGCCGTCTCGGCCCGGACTAACTGATCGCGGCGCTCCAGGGCCGCGGTATGCGCGACGTAGGCGTTTTCCGTGTCCTCCAAGGCGAGAAGAAAGGTCTTCTCATAGTTGGCCGCGACGTGATCGAGCCGCGCATCCGCCGCAGTGATATGAGCTTTTATGCGACCAGCATTGAATATCGGTGCCGTGAGACCCGACCCAAGCGCATACACACTTTCTGCCAGACTCGGAAATCCGCCGACCGCCAGTGCACCGAACCCGCCGCTCGCCGACAGGACGAATTTCGGAAACAAATCCGCTCGCGCCGCACCGAGTCCGGCTGCGGCCGCATTGACCTCTGTCTGTGCAAGCCGCAGATCCGGCCTCTGCTCCAGCAAACTCGAAGGCAGGAGCCTGGGGATACTCGGCAGGGTTACAGGCAGCGGCAGGGAATGAGTCAACCGCTCTTCCAAGCTCGCTGGGGTTTCTCCCAGCAGTACACTGAGTCGATGGATCAAGTTTTTCGCCGTGCTTGTCAGGACTGGCAGCGTACCTACCGTATTGTGCAGCAGCGTCTCTTGACGGGCCACATCCATGTCATTAACCAAGCCGGCTTTATAGAACGTTTGCACGACTCGCAGGCGTTCACGCTGAACCTCGATGTTCTCCAGCAGGATGTTGGTACGTTGCTGTATCCCGCGCAGCTCCAGATAATTCGTCGCCACCTGGGCCAGTAATCCTACTTGCACTGCGCGCTGGGTCTCTTCGGTTCCCGCCGACTGCGCGACGGCGGCCTCCGCTTGAAGATGGCTGCTGCCGAACACGTCGATTTCCCACCGTGCCGCCAGTCCGCCGCTGACCACATCGGCGGTGGGTGTGATCAGCTCGATGCCCTGTTTACCCGGCACTCCTATGACTCGGTCTATTCTCTTTTCCCGACCGCCGGACGAGAACAGATCGATGCTGGGGTAGAGCGCCGATTCGGCGACAGTCACCATGGCCTTGGCTTCACGCACGCGCGCCTTGGCGAGTCTGAGATCGTGGTTGGTGGCCAGTGCTTGGTCGATCAGGTCGTTCAGCATGGGATCGCTGAACCCCTTCCACCATTGGCTGAGATCCTTGGAGGTCGAGACCGGTTGCGTATCTGAGGCGTTATGCCAGCGTTCCGGAACGATGAGTGGCGGCACGCGGTCGCTGACGCGCGTCGGCGTACAGCCGTTCAGCCCCACCAGGGCCAGGGATACAATCAGCGCTGAATGCCAGGCTTTCATGCGACACCTCCCGGAACAGCAATCGGCTGTTCCTCTGGCGTACCGTTATGTGTTGGATAAAACGGATGCGCAGTCTCTTGGCGACTGGCCCGAGGCGTCCGTTCGACCTTGAACCACGCGGCATAGAGGGCCGGGAAAAAGAAGATCGTGAGCGCGGTGGCAACCGTCAGCCCGCCCATGATGGCGATCGCCTGGGGCCCGAAGAAGTCGTTGCGCGACAGCGGTATCATGGCCAGGATGGCCGCCGCCGCGGTCAACAGAATGGGCCGGAAACGCCGCACCGTCGATTCGACGATGGCGGACCAGGTATCGCGTCCGGCCTTTTCGTCCTGTTCGATCTGATCTACGAGGATCACCGAGTTGCGCATGATCATGCCGGCCAGCGCGATGA
The DNA here is from genome assembly GCA_036004925.1 of Nitrospiraceae bacterium. Lineage (GTDB taxonomy): Bacteria > Nitrospirota > Nitrospiria > Nitrospirales > Nitrospiraceae > Palsa-1315. The sequence goes on from DASYRC010000014.1 coordinate 139,108, forward strand.
TGCCGAGCAGGGCCACGAAGCCGAAGGGTGCCCGGAACAGCAGCAAGGCGAATGCCGCGCCGATCACCCCCAAGGGCGCCGTGACGAACACCAGGAAGGTCCGGGACAGATTCTGCAACTGCACCATCAGCAGAACGAGCGTCGCGATCACCACCAGCGGTATCCAGATCAGGATGGACTTCTGGGCAATCCAGGCGTCCTCCTTGGCCGCGCCGGTTTCGATGAAATAGCCGGCCGGCAGTTGTTCTTCGATGGATTTGAGCTGAGGGATGATTTGCGCCGCCACGTCGGGTGCCAACATACCGTCGGCCACGTCGGCTCGAACCGAGATCGCCGGAAAGCGGTTGCGGCGCCAGCGTACGCCGTCCTCGAACACGGTTTCGAACTTGACGAATTGGGCCAGCGGTGCCGATCGACCGTTGGCCGTCCGAACCGTGACGTCGGGTAATCCGTCGGCCATGACGCGCAGGTTCTTTTGCGCTCGCCACACGATGTCGATGAGCTTGTCGTCCTCGCGGAACTGCCCGACGGAGATGCCCGAATACTGAGCTTGCAACGCTTGCGAGAGGGTTGACGTTGAGACTCCGAGTGCGCGCGCCTTGTCCTGGTCGAGCACGAGACGGAACGAAGGGATGCGCTCATGCCAGTCGTCGTTGACATCCACCGTATTGGGGTTGGCGCGCACGACCTCGGCCACTCGGTCCGCGAGGCTTCGAAGGAGCGTGGGATCTTCGCCGAACACCCTGAACACCACCGGATAATCCATTGGCGGCCCGACATTGAGGCGCATGACACGTCCGCGTACGTCCGGGAAATCCGTGGCGAAGGCCAGTCGAATGCGTTGCATCACCCGTTCGCGGGCTCCGTTGTCTTTGGTCATCACCACAAATTCGGCCAAATTGGTATTCGCCAATTGCTGGACGATGAGCAGAAAAAACCGCGGACTACCACCACCGAGATAGGCCGCATAATTCACCACGTCCTCGTCCTTGGCGAGAAGCGCCTCCATGCGTTTGGCGGCTGCTTCGGTTTGCGTGAAGGAACTGCCCTCCGGCAACCAGAGGTCGATGATGACTTCCGGCCGATTGGACAGGGGAAAAAACTGTTCGGGCACGTGGGCCAGGGTCGCGACGCCGACGCCGAACAATGCCAGCGTGCCGATGATGACTGTCTTGCGATGCTCAACACACGCATCCACCCAACGGCGCAAACGATTGTAGAACGGTGTATCGAACAGGTCCTGGCGGAGCGTACCGCCGTTCGCCCGGACCTTGAGCACCAGAAAGCCCAAGTAGGGCGTGAAGACCACCGCGCCGATCCACGACAGCAACAGCGAAATACCCACCACCTGGAAAATCGCCACCGTGTATTCACCGGCTGCGGACTTCGCTAGACCGACCGGCAGAAAGCCTGCAATGGTGATTAAGGTTCCAGTCAGCATCGGAAACGCCGTGGCACGGTAGGCATAGGTGGCGGCGCGCATCCGATCCCAGCCTTCTTCGAGTTTGCGTGCCATCATCTCGATGGCGATCATCGCGTCGTCTACCAGGAGGCCAAGGGCAAGGATCAATGCTCCCAGCGAGATACGATGAATTTCCATCCCAAACAGCAGCATACATAATAGCGTGCCGGCCAGAACCAGGGGCACCGTGAGCGCGACCACGGAGCCGGTCCGAAAGCCGAGGCTCAGAAAGCTGACAAGCAGCACCGCCGCCAAGGCCTCGAAGAAGGTGCGCGTGAATTCGCCGATGGCGGTTTTGACCACCCGCGATTGATCAGCGACCCGTTGAACTTCGATCCCGACAGGAAGTCCCTCCTCGATTCGGCTCATGGTCACTTCCAGCGTCTTTCCTAATTCCAGCACGTCGCCGGTTTTGTTCATCGTGACGCCGAGGCCGATACTTTCTTTGCCGTTGAAGCGCATCTTGAATTCGGACGGGTCGATGTAGCCCCGAGTGACCTTGGCAAAATCGCCGACGCGCAAGGTTCGGCCCTCGACCCGCACGGCAAGGTTCGCCATGCTCTCCACCGAGTCGAAGGAACCGGTGAGTCGGAGGGGGAGATTGCGCTGTGCGGAAATCACCGTTCCGGCCGGTGTCATGCCGTTCTGCGCCTGCAAGGCCTCGGCAACCACCGAGGCGTCCAGTTCCAGTTCGGCCAGCTTCTTGTCGAAAAACTCGACATAAATCTTTTCATCCTGAACGCCAATGAGATCGACTTTCTCGACATCCTTGACGCGCAGGAGTTGCTGACGGGTCGAATCGACCGCCTGTTTGAGCTCGGCATAGCTGTAGCCTTCGCCAGAAAATGCATAGAGGAGGCTGTAGGTATCGCCGAACTCGTCATTGAAAAAGGGCCCGACAATGCCGGGCGGGAGCGCTATGCGGATGTCGCCCACCTTCTTGCGCACTTGATACCAGAGTTCGGGAATCTCTTTGGGCGGTGTATCTTCACGCGGCGTGACAAAAATCACCGATTCGCCGGGTTTCGAGTAGCTGCGCAAGAAGTCCAGGTTCGGCAGTTCCTGAATTTTCTTTTCCAGCCGGTCGGTCACCTGCTGTTCCACTTCCAGCGCGGTGGCGCCGGGATACAGGGTTTTGACGACCATCACCCGAAACGTAAACTCCGGATCTTCTCGCTGTCCCAGCCGAACTGAGGCAAACAGTCCGCCCAGCAGCACCAGTACCATCAAAAACCCGGTAAACGCGCGGTGTGTGAGTACCCATTCGCTCAGATTGAAGTCTTTCATGGCTGACCCCTCCTGCTCTCGGCGCTCTCTCCATTCATCGCCACTGCGATCGCTTCTGGCAAACGCACGGCCTGTCCTTCCGCAAGGCGCTGGACGCCGGCGCTGACCAGCAACTGTCCAGACGCGAGTCCCGTTACGGCAATGCGTTCCCCATCCAGCGTTTCACCGACCTGAACCGGCACCGATCTGACCGTGCCGGTCTGCTCATTCACCAGCCACACATGGGGTTGTCCCGGCTTGTTCTGCGGGGTAAACACGGCTGAGAGCGGAACGGTCATTCGAGAGGGCGTGTTCGAAGGAACCCAGACGGTCGCCGTCATGCCCAATTGCGCGGCTTCCTGATCCTCAAGCAGTGCTGCTTTGACACGATACGTGCGGCTGGCCGGGTCGGCCGCCGAAGCAATCTCGCGGATTTGGCCCTTCAGGCGCTTGTCGTGATCGGCCCATAGGGTGATGCTCACGGCCTGCCGACGTTTGAGTCCCGGCAGGCGATGCTCGGGGACATCGAAGTGGATGTCCTTTTCGTCGAGTTGAGCCACCTTGACGATGGCCTGACTGGCGCTGACGACCTGCCCCGTTTCGACTTCCAATGCTGTGACCACGCCATCCCGGTCGGCCGCCAACTCGGTGTACACCAACTGATTGACCGCATGGCCCAGTTGGGCTTCGAGCGCCGCCGCCCGTTCTCGCGCCGTGGTGTAGGCGGTTTGATGGCGGTCGAATTCAGGTGGGCTGGTGACCTTTTGCGCCAACAGCTCACGGTATCTCGCCACATCGTCGCGTAAGAAGTCCCGATCGGCGACGGCCGAGGCCAGCTGCGCCTGAAGGTCTTGCACGGCGAGACGGTAATCGTTCTGATCCAGCCGCGCCAATACCTGTCCCTTGCGCACGCGGTCACCCACATCGACGTGTCGTGCCAACAACTTGCCGGGCACGCGGAAGGACAACATCGTCTCATAGCGCGCTCGCACGTCCCCCGCAAAACTCATCACACTGTCACCCTGATCCACGATTCGGGCGACCTTCACGGGCCGGGAAATCTGCCGGGGTTGCTCGTCTTGATGGTGGCATCCCAGGGTCATCGTCAATGCCAGAAGGAAGACACCAACGAAACATGTCGCGAGACAGGTAAGGCCGAGTCGAGTGAGTTTCATGATGTGCTCCTTGCGAGAGTTGGTTATGGACGATACGGTGCGCATGGAATTATATGTATTTGTATATGCAAGTACATGGTCAAAAAAAAGGCCCTACCCTGACGGCAGTTCGGTACTATGTGCAGCAAGCTTTCGCATAAGTGTCGCGCCAGCAACCCCAAGAAACTTCTCCGTGCGAGTTTGGGCCTTTCGCCAAGAGGGACCGATTTGATTCAGCAGGGCACGACCTTGGACTGTAATCTGTACTGGGAGGCCCCGGCCGTCTTCCCCATCCGCAATCTCTTGGATCCAACCATTGGTCAGCATAATCTTCAGATTCCGGGTCAGCGTGGATGGGTCGAGGTGCAGGCGCTTCCCAATCTCGATGCGTCGAATGGGGCCAGCCTTGGCTATAAGAACCAGAAGATTCGTTTGGCTGGCTTTCAGGCCGAATGGACGGAGTTCAGCATCGTAGATACTCGTGAGCACCCGATCAAGTTTGCGCACGCGCATCAGCAGGCACTCATGCGCGATCTGATCAATGATCTCGTTACCGTGAGTCATCCGTTTATGTGTTTCCGTTTTCGTCATGGCATAATATTGCATATACAAATACATCTTGTCAAGCCCCCGTCAGAAATAATTTTCATGGTAACTTCGATTCCAATTTCATTATGCAATGAATATATGTGTCTCTCTGAACATCGCGATGCTGTTCGAGTAGAGCATAGACTGTTCCAGACCAGGTCGTCGACTCGAAACACAGTTCAAGTGGTAGATAGACAAGGGTTGTTGTTCGGTAGGTATAGGCCCTCCTTTTGATGCAGGAATGCCGTGACGAAGATATCGTGCCGAAATGCAGGCATAGTGCCGAGAGTTCGGCGCTAACCCTTACGACAACGCCAGCTGCGAGAGTTTTCTGCACACACTGAAGCGGGAGGAGATCTATGCGAACCGGTATCGGGATCTCGGACACCTGCATAGCAACATCGAGGCCTTCATCGAGCAGTACTATAACCGGGCTCGACTCCATTCAGCGCTGGGCTACCGTCCGCCGGAGGAGTTCGAGCACGCGGTGGCGCCAGTCAACCCCTCTAGCGCCGCTACCATGCAGTTTTTTCAACCAACAGCAGATTCTGAATCCGAGGGAGTAAAGGGTGTGAAAAAGAACGTCCAACCAACAGGAGTGTGCTAATTCTCCTCTCTCAACCGAGGGGTTCACCCCAAAGTGCTGTGCTAATGAAATGGACCCAGCCTTCTTCCCACACGAGCCTCACACGAGGCAAGATGGGTGTTGGTGAGCGCACCACGCACACGCATCGTCAGAAAGAAAGGAGGGGCTGTTATGCACATCACGACAGTGGGGATTGATGTGGCGAAGCACGTGTTTCAGTTGCACGGGGTGGATGCGCGAGGGCGCGCGGTGCTCAGCCGACGCGTCAAGCGCGATCAGTTGTTACACGCGGTGGCGAGTCTGCCGCCCTGTGTGATCGGGATGGAGGCGTGCGGGAGTGCGCAGCACTGGGGGCGGGCGTGTGCACCGCTCGGGCATACCGTTAAGCTGATGCACCCTAAGTATGTCAAGCCCTACCTCAAGACCAACAAGCATGATCGTCGCGATGCGGAAGCGATCTGCGAAGCGGTGAGTCGGCCCACCATGCAGTGTGTCTCGATCGCGACGGTGAAACAAGCCGACCTG
>DASYRC010000015.1:0-92344 GCA_036004925.1 Nitrospiraceae bacterium
GGGGATCTGCGCGGGCTGCTCCGCGCGCGGAGGCTGAGTCAAGCCACAATGCGGAATATTCGACAAAATCTCTTGTTTGCCTTTCTCTATAACGTGATCGGGGTGCCGATCGCGGCCGGCGTGCTCTATCCGGTCTGGGGGATACTATTGAGCCCCATGATCGCCAGTGCCGCCATGACCTTCAGTTCTGTGTCCGTCATCTCCAATGCCCTCCGTATGCGTCATGTAGAATTGTAAGTGTGCCTCCGACGCACGCATGCTAGGCTACAATCGTTTGTCGTCCATCGAGTGGGGACTCTTTTGACCTGCCTCACGCCGTTTGCGCCCGCGGTCCTGCGACACATGCCCCCTCAGGCCTATCCAGCACCGATACCGCCTCGCGTGTATCTACTGCAGACGGTCAGACTCCCGTGCTCGATATCGCCGTAGGCAACTTTGGTCTTCCCCTGATTTTGTGGACACCTTACGTGCATAATCAGCGAAGGGAGGTGCCGCATGGGCCAGCCAGCAACGTGATGAAGCCCGCGAATTGGACGAGCCTGACGGCGCCGGCACGAGCGGCCTTCGCGACTCGCAGCAGGACAAGAGTACACGCGTTTTTGTTGCGGCGTAGATACGCGAACCGCACGGTCACAAAGACACTATTTGTCCCTTCCCGAGGCTTTGCGAAGATCGTTGAGAAATTTGGGCTCGAATTTGTCACCTAACCCCTGAGCGTTGTAAACATCATCCCAGGCCTTGTCGTATTCTTTATTTAAAAAATAAACGGCTGCCCGATTGGCGTAGGCAGGACCCGTTGGGTTTATCTCCATAGCCTTGTCGTAATCGGAGATGGCTTGGTCATATTGACCTTTAACAGTATAAACCTTCCCCCGATTCTCGTAAGCCAAAGAAGATCGCGGGTTTATTTTTAGTGCTTCGTTGTAATCAGCGATAGCTTGGTCATATTGGTCTTTATAGTAATAGGCACCCCCCCGATCTTCGTAGACAGCAGCCCACTTTGGGTGTAAATCCAGAGCCTTGCTGTAATCAGCTATAGCCTGATCATATTGGGCCTTCTCATAGTAGACATGCCCTCGATTGAAGTAAGAATTAGCAAACTTTGGGTTTATCTCTAGTGCCTTATTATAATCAGAGATGGCTTGGTCATATTGGCCTTTCTGCGTATAGGCAAGTCCCCGATTATTGTAGATCGCAGCACGTCTTGGGATTATTTCCGCTGCCTTTGTGTACTCGGCGATGGCTTGGTCATATTGGCCTTTGGCGGAATAGACATCCCCTCGATCGATGTACGCCCTAGTGTCCCTTTCCACGTCGCTTTCCATTGTCGCGCAGCCAGCCGTCAGGAGAAGCGGTATGACTAGAAACAATAGTCTAAGGATCAACGGGGTATACTTCCATTTTTGATAGTCTCTGGCCTTAGCTCCAGAGTAGATTTATTGACATAGGGTGCATTCTTTGGACCCAGGTTTAACGCATTAATCATTTCCTTTTGACCCTCACGAGAGGATACGCCGACACCCGCAGAAAATCGAGATGACATCCCCAGATTCTGCTCCAAGGTTTTTGATGCCTCTCCATGCCTGGCCGGCGTCTTCAGATAACACGTCGATCTCCGAGCTTCTGCTCAGTTTCCAATTGGGTTGGCTCCCACCTTCGTTATGATGGATGACTTAGTCCGTTGCATCTCACATGTAGCAGTTCTGGAGGGTTAGAAAAACCAGGTTAGAAACCGGGTTATTGAGGGGTTTTCACGGGATAAAACCGGGAGGAATAACCACTCGCGTAATGTTGTTTGCAGGTGTGCGCATGGGATTTTAAGTTCGATTCAGATGCCGAGACCATCGAGGGTGACCTGCACTCATCTGAGGAATCTCAATGACTTTATGAGTTTGACGAGTGCGCGCAAGTGGCGATAGGCTCCATCCCTGTTCGATAGTTGATTCACAAAGCCATTACAGTGCCGAATGCTGGTAGTACAACGATGTTGACCGTCCGACGCGAAAAAGATATCAGGACTAAGGAGGAAAATTACTTTGTCGAGTTCGCCCCCAACGCACCCCCTGAGGTTATTCTTGATACCCATATCTGGCTCAACATGTCCGCGTCCGAAGAGCGGATATTACAGCGCCTCAATACTGTGCTGGGATTTCGCTTTCGATATTCAATAACAAACTACCTTGAGTTGCTATCGCAACTCGCTCAGGGGCCAACGAAGAAGAGAGATCATCCATTCGGCATGGTGAGAAGTGCGTTCCGAAAGATCAGGCGGCTTTGCGAGCCAGAAGTTTTGCCATCGCCAGAAATGGCCTTCCTAGAGAGAGCAAAACTGCTCCATTATTTACATCCGGCCTGGGTTCCTAATGTCCGGCAAACGGCAATTGCAGTTGATGTCATTGCGAAGGCAGAAACTGAGGGCGATATAACCGGTATGGGCATTCAAACTCCCGCCTCTACCGGAGTGCCTAGGTGGGTCTTGAATCCCAGGCACTATCTTCAGCTCACGCAGATAGACGACCTCTCTATGAGAAACATGATGAAGGACCTGGACGGCTACCAGCCAAGCAGTCTGACTAGAAGAGACAATATCGATCAATTAACGCCCTGGTTCCAGAAGTTGGCTGCTTTTTTTGCTTTATCGTCCGAGCAATGGCCGAACAACAATGAGTGATCTTCTGCCGGATGAACGAAATCGATTTTGGGAAAGCTTTACCATGGGACCAGGCAGAATGTTTCAGGCTCATGTGACACTCATCCCCATCAAGACGATCAATTGGGGAGAGAAAAAAGACCCAAACGATTTGTATGACGCCATGCAATTGCTTTTACTGGAAGAGGGGCGACTTTTCGTTACAAATGAAAAGAACTTTCTGAGACATACCAAGGACTCTTATGTGGAGCGCGTTCTTTCCTGGGAAACGTTCAAGAAGCATCCCGCTTAGATCGGCGAAGACCCCGAACGAATTGGTTTCCGATCCGCTTTCAGAACGGAACATCATGAGATCTTTCGCTTTCCTTTTACGCTGTTACTGAATTGCGTACTTCCTTCCTTGTGAAAGGCACGTGGCCATAATCCCCTTTGCATCTCCACTCTAAAGTAGCGACAATTGCTAGGTCTTTATAGGATTTAACGGAAGGCTCAAAAACAAACGATTTAGCGTCAAAACGGTGGTGGAGCAGGACAAGGGGGGACTCTAAGACAAAGAGACCTATAAGATGATGGACCGATTCACGAATTGTGGATGGATGCCCATGATGGGGATTGGCCTGTTCGGTATGATTTTGTTCTGGGGTCTGCTGATCGCAGGTGCCGTCTTTCTTATTAGATGGTTCACTGGAGAGACTGTGATCAAGCGTGAAGATTCGGCACTGGAGATACTTAAGAAGCGATATGCGCACGGCGAGATTAACAAGCATGAGTTTGATGAACGGAAGAGAGACTTGATGGGATAAGCCGGTTCTTTATAGGTTGTTTCTGAACCTTATGTTTCCCGAACACAGTTCCTTGATTTTCTACTATCCTAGGCGTGCTACAATAAACAGGTATTGGAACAGGCCATCAGACGCATTGCAATGAGTTAAAGTCATTCTCGATGATACCTCGACACGCCAGCCAACTGCTTTTGCTCGGGTTGATCCTGCTCCTTGGTGTGCAGCTCACAGGACTCAGTTGTCTGGAGGACTGGCGGATTGCCTCTCTGGCTGGTAGCGTTCGCGATACGCCTCAGATCACTGGTGTCGCCACGGGACCTGGAGCACTTGCACATCACGAGTGCCCATGCCATATGGTGTTCGTCTCAATTCTTTCTGGTGCATCCCAGCCTTCCCATCCGGTTTCCTTCATTGGGCCTGGTGTCCCTATAACGTCTCCACTCGTGCCACCGTTCTTGCCCTTCCATCCTCCTCTCAGTCTGTAACACGTCTCTGACACAACGTCCTCTTAGAACCCTCTGAGGGGCGTGGCTTGTGACCATGTCTGTTTAACACAGCCGCATTCAACCACGCCGCTGTCGCCGAGTTAGCCATTGGCTTTGAAAGAGCCGTGGTTGCTGAAAGGATGCCCGAGATGTACGACAACACGAGAAACGCGATTGGTAGGCTGCCCGCGACGGTGATGAGCCTGTGCGTTCTTCTCGGGGGATGCAGCAGCTTGAGTGGACATGCCTCGGCTCCCAGCGACGCGCCCCTCAAGGTTGTGGTTGGCCCCGTGATCCTTGAGAGCCCGCTCCCCAAGAGTACACACATTCATTCCTTCTCTGACGATCCATCACCGGAATTTGAGCCTGTGATCATCGCTCAGTTAGTCGATGAACTCCAAATAAAAGCCCAACAGTTCCTAACCGAGCAACTGGCTCATCAGCGCGGATTGGTCGTTGTTCCATTCGACGAAACTCGCCGCATGTTGGCGGACCTGGCTCCCGCTGGTACACCGTTGACTGCAGAACAGATTGATGCCCTTGCCTCCCAAAGCGGGACGGATGTGGTCATCACAGGACTCATTCACGACTACGGCCAAGTGCGCTGGCAATATTGGGTGACCGGCCTGGCCATCCATGCCACGACTGAACTACTCCTTGTAGGATTTGCTAGTGGTTGGAACCCAGCTATTGTCGTGCCATTTTTTTTCCTAGATGTGGCGACAGATGTGCCGATTTGGTACGGCGGTGGGTACGTGTTCGGTTGGGCCTTTCGACCGGTGCGGGTTCATCTGGAGGCGGTACAGATACGGAACTGTCGAGGTGTGGTGTGGAGCGAAGATGAGTTGGCGATTAAAGTGCCGGGGAAAATGCTGGCTGAGTATCCTCCAGAGGAACAATCAAAGAAGGAAATTCAGCTGGAGGCCAATCTCAAGCACGTCATGGCGGAGTTCGCGGAGACCATCGCGCCGAAGCTTGTGCTACAACCTTATCAGGCTGACGGAAACCCGGCCACGATCAGTAGCTTCAGTATATGGTCTGTTTTTGACCTCCTGTACTAAAGTGGGGTGAACCCCTCGGTTGAGCAGGGGGAAGGGCATATCCCCCCCTGACAGGGTTCCGATGCCGTCGATGAGAACAGGCTCACGAACCGTGGTGAGGAATTAACGCACCATATAATATCGATCTCATGGGAATTTCTGATGAGTGAGACTTCAACGTTCAGGCTAGTCGGTGTGAGTGCCACGGTAGGGTTTAGCTGGATCAGTTTATCTGAGAATATGGGGTCAAAAGTGTATGATGCGCACTGTTGACACCTGGGATAGCGGCGGATAGACTGACAAAATGCGAGTACGTTCTCATCGCTCCCCTTCGGGTCTAGCCGGCATACTCTTCGTTCTCTTTATCGCGTTGAGCTTCAATGCCTATGCCTGCCTCCTGCCGGTGAATGGTGTCACTGCCGCTGCAATGGGCAATGGCTGTTCGATTCCAGATGAGCAACCTGTCAATCAGTACTGTGCTGCGTTTAGGACGCTCGACGTGCAGTCTGCCGATAAGCTCCCCCTCAACCGTGACTGTCAGACGATCTGTTCTGAAGACGCTGCCTCGTCAGCACATCTTATCATCCTCACCTCACCCAGCAGCCGCTTGTCCGATCACCCCACAGTCGGTCCTCCTCAGGATCTCCTGATCAAGATTTCCGTACTTCGCATCTGATCTTCCCCGCCCATACCTTGTAATCGCTCCTGTGCCATTACGTGTGGGAAGTCTAGGAGGTCATTTCTATGAGACGGAATAGACAACGTCAGTGCTAGTGATGTTCTTCAGCAGCGGACTGTCGCGGGCACAGGATACCGACTCTGTGCTGCGCATCACGAAGGAGGAATTCACATGGAATCTCTATGGAGCTATCTGCCTACCATCGCAGTACTTGCCTGTCCCATCGGCATGGCGTTGATGATGTGGTTTATGGGGCGCTCGAACGGGCAAGGTATGTGTGGCATGAACATGACATCGCCCACACAACCTGCCGCCGACAAAGACGCGCAGATTACCGAGCTGCAAGAGCAATTGCAGACAATGCAAGAGCGGGTGCGTGCTTTGGAAGCATCTGCACTACTAGGTGAGAAACAATCGGAGCACGTTAGGAGTCTCTAAGTTTGCAAAGAGGATTCTCATGAAAGTTAAGACACCGTTGCTCATCGCGCTGTTGTTCTTAGGCGTGCAACCAGTCTCATGAACCGATTTCTCATCCCGTTCGGGCTCTTCGTCGTCGTGGTCGGTTTTCTTGCGGTCGGGCTGACGCTCAACCCGCGTGAATTGCCGTCTCCATTGGTCGGGAAGCCGGCGCCTGATTTTTCGCTTCCGCAGCTCTATGATCAGGAGAAAACCTTTTCACCGAACGAGATGAGGGGCAAGGTCTGGCTGCTCAACTTCTGGGCGTCGTGGTGCGAAGCCTGCAAAGAAGAGCATCCTGTCCTCATGCACCTCGCACAATCCGGGGCGGTGCCCATCTACGGCATGGACTATAAGGATCGAAGGGAAGACGCACTGACGTGGTTGAAACAGTGGGGCAATCCCTATCCGGTCATCGCCGTGGATGAGTCGGGGCGCGTCGGCATTAATTTCGGTGTCTACGGGGTGCCGGAAACCTATGTGATCGATAAGGCGGGGGTCATCCGCTACAAGCAGATTGGCCCGTTGCGCGAGGACACCGTGCAAGGAAAGATCTTGCCCCTGGTCAGGGAGTTGCAGAACCAATGAGATGGCTCTTGGTGATCATTCTTCTCGTTCCATGTCTCGCAGCGGCGGAAGAGACCAGGCCGCTTGCTGATAACCCACAGATTGAAGCGCGCTTAAAAACCCTCGCCGTCGGCGCACGTGAAGAGTCTTTAAGTTTGCAAAGAGGAGTCTTATGAAAGTTAAGACACCGTTGCTCATCGCGCTGTTGTTCGTAGGCGTACAACTATTCGGCGTGTCATGCGCGCTGCTGGATGTGGCGCGCGCCGCACCTGCGATGACCGTGACCGCCGCACCGACGCGCGCTGCGCTCACACCGCGCGCCGGCGGACAGATGCGCGAGTTCCGCCTGACTGCCAGCGCCATGACGTATCAGTTTGTGAAAGGCCAACCGACGACTGCCTGGGCTTACAACAACCAGGTGCCTGGGCCCGAACTGCGCGTGCGCGAAGGCGACCTTGTACGCGTCATCTTCACCAACAACCTGCCTGAGCCGACCACCATTCACTGGCACGGCGTCAACGTGCCGACTAGCATGGATGGAGTGCCGGACATCAGCCAGCCGCCGGTGCGACCGGGCGGCACGTTCACCTACGAATTCATCGCCACGCCCGCTGGCACGCGCTGGTATCACGCGCACTTCGCCGAACACAAGCAACTGCAGCTCGGCCTCTACGCGCCGTTTATCATCGAGCCGCGAGATGTAAGCACGCGCTACGACCGCGATTACACCATCACGTTCGGCGAGTGGTCGGCCGACGCGCTGCACCCCGACCACAACCAACCGAACGGCGGCATGGGCAACATGATGAGCGACGACATGATGAGCACGCCCGACGACCCGAACGTGATATTCACTGTGAATGGTAAAGCGTCCCCTGCCGCGCCGCCCTTGCTTGTGCGCCAGGGCGAGCGCGTGCGGCTGCGCTTCATCAACGCGAGCGCGATACAGAAGCACGTCATCCGCCTGGAAGGTCACACGATGAAGATTACGCATGTTGACGGCAACCCACTCTTGCCGCCGCGTGAAGTGGACGCGATCGAGATCGGCACGGGCGAGCGTTACGACGTGGAAGTGACTGTGAACAACCCCGGCGCGTGGGCATTGCATTGTGTGCGCCCCGGCCACGCCGAGCGCGGCTTGAAGACGCTCGTGCGTTATGAGGGTGCAGCCGACGATAGCCGGGAGAGTGCGGATACACGCAACACACGCAGGTTCAGAGTCTGGCCGGATACCATTCTCAGCCAGCGGCAGGCAGCAGGCGAAACGAAGCGCCCCGACAAACAGTTTCAGTTGACACTGAGCGGCGGCATGATGATGGGCGGGATGATGGGTGGGGATGACGAGAACACCTGGACGATCAATGGCAAGTCGTATCCCAACACCAACCCATTAGTTGTGAAACAGGGCGACCGTGTGCGTGTGCGGCTGTTCAACATGAGCATGGAAGACCATCCGATGCACCTGCACGGCCACAGTTTCGCCGTGCTGCAATACGACGGACGGCCCATCACGCCGATGGTGCGCGACACACTCACGTTGCGACACATGGATAGCTACGACATCGAGTTCGTGGCGGACAATCCTGGGACGTGGTTTTTCCACTGCCACAACGCGGAGCACATGGAAGGCGGACTCATCACGCTGGTCAAATATCAGTGAAACCATAAGATGAAGAACTGGTAGCATGAAACCTGCTCGATGGAAGACGAAAAACAGAGGGAAGCTCACTCATTCACCCACTCCAATCTGCGGAGAGTCACCTTATGAATAAGAAACTATTAATTCCAGTTTTTATTATTGGTGCCGTATTGGTCGGCTATTTCTTGGGCGTGAGTAATATATCTACTAACACTCAGGCAGATACCTCGGCTAAGAAAACCGTTATGTCTCATAGTGATGAGGGCGGTTCTAGTAATTCTGTGATACCCGGAGCTCAACATGTCCATGCTATTACCTACGACCCCGAAGGCAATCTACTTTTAGGGACACATGGCGGGCTATTCAAGAGTAACGATGGCGGCAAAGCTTGGCAAAAGGTTTCGGTGAAAGGAAGCGTCAATGCTGATGATTGGATGAGTCTTGTTGTTGACCCCCGAAACCGGAAAATAATTTTTGCCGGAGGACATGATCTAGGTGTCATAAAAAGCATTGATGGTGGTATTACCTGGATGCGTTCTGATGAGGGGATAAAGGGTACGGATATTCATGGTTTGGCGATTAATCAACGTAGGCCTGATTTACTTTTTGCTTACTCTGTTGATAATGGTGTGTTCAAAAGTAAAGACAGTGGCGTTTCTTGGAAGCGTATGGATGATGGACCCGGGAATCCCGGGGTAAGATCATTTGAATACATGGCAGTACAAACTTCGATGGATAAATCTATGGGTGGGGATAATTGGGGTCTCCTTTTGGCGGGAACGTCCGATGGCGTTTTCCAATCTTTTAGTTGTTTTTGCGGCTGGACAAAAACAACGAAAGTTTTTGACAACACAACAGTTTATACGCTCGCTACGCTTCATAATGATTTAACTGTTATGTATGCTGGCACACAAGCTGGGGCTTGGAAAACAAGTGACGCTGGGCAAAACTGGAAAAAACTCGACGGTCTTAATGGTATCAAGATTACTACCATTGCCATCAATCCTGAAAATTCCCAAGAACTTACTGCTTCTAGTGAAGACGGCATAATCTATCGAAGTTCAAACGCGGGCGAAAGTTGGCAAAGCACTAATCCCGCATTCAACTAGCAAGTGCAACCCCTGCGCCCTTGATGACTTCCGCTGGTGTTTTGAATCCGAGGCATTTCCTCGGCCGGTTATTGAGCCAGCGCTCAACCGAGAAAATCTCGGTCTTGGATTCATGGCAAATTCCGTCTTCTTGGGAAAGAACCTTCTGACGAGACCGATGGTATTCTCCACCGTACCACGCTCCCAGCTATGGTAGGGCTCGCAGAACCAGGAACAGGTGCCCAAGACGCGGTCGGCGCGTTCGTGGTAGGAATCGGGTTTATTGCGATGGGCGCGGTCTCGTTGCTGCCCTACCGGTATCAGACGGCAGAACCTCTCCTGCCGGCACTCAACAGCTACTGGATTTATATCCATATGTCGAACACGCTAACCAGCTCTGCGGCGTTTGCGATGGCCGGCGGCCTGAGCGTCATCCGCGAGATTGTCAGCGGGCCGCGTGACTGGATGAGACTCGACCGCCTGCAAGTCCTGACCAAGTGGCTCAACGTCACTCCCAAGGCGGCGGACGCTCAGCAATCGGAACGCGGAGCGAGGAAGAGATGATGAGGCTCGCGATTGCTGGAGCGGCCGTCTGTCTGATGGTCGTGGTTCCAAGCTTGGGCGGTGCGGTGCCACCGGATATACTGTCGTTCGCTGGGCGCAACGGCGTCAAGCTGGGTGAGCCGGCGCCGGACTTCCAGCTCCGGGATTTGAATGACCGTCTCGTGACGCTTTCGGATTTTCGGGGCAAAGTGGTGCTGCTGAATTTTTGGGCCACCTGGTGCGGTCCTTGCCGGAAGGAGATGCCGTCGATGGAGCGGCTCTATCACACGTTTGTGCGGAAGGATTTTGAGATCCTCGCCGTATCCATCGACGCGCAAGGCGTGGCGGTCACCAGGCCGTTTCAGCAAGAGTATCATCTGACGTTTCCCATCCTCCACGATCCCGATATTCGTGTGGGATTGCTGTATGGCGCACGGAGCATCCCGATGACCTTCCTGGTTGATCGACAGGGGGTTGTCCGCCACCAGATCTTCGGCGCGCGTGACTGGGGAGCGTCCGAAGCGCAACAGCTCGTGCAGATGTTGATAAAATCCTAGCTCATGTCTCAATCGGTCACACATATTTCTCTTGTGGCGGCCTTTTCGGCTGGGTTGCTGTCGTTCGTCTCGCCCTGCGTGCTCCCGCTGGTTCCTTCCTACATTTCGTACATCACCGGGCTGTCCATCGAACAACTCACCGACTCGACGGTGCGGTCGAAGTTCAAAAAAACCATTGTCGTCAACGCCCTGTTGTTTATCGCCGGATTTTCCGCAGTCTTTGTGGCCTTCGGCGCCTCGGCCAGCTTGATCGGACAGGTCTTGATTACCTATCAAGATTCCATTCGGCGGATCGGCGGGATCCTGATCGTCATCTTTGGCCTCTATTTATTGGGGATCTTGAACATCAGTTTTCTGAAAATGGAGCACCGGTTCCAATTCAGAAATCGGCCGGTCGGGTATGTGGGATCATTCGTGATCGGTGTGGCGTTTGCCGCCGGGTGGACGCCTTGCGTCGGCCCGGTGCTCGGGACCATCTTGTTGTATGCCAGCACCACCGACTCAATGCTGAACGGGGTGCTGTTGCTGACGAGCTATTCGGTGGGATTGGGGCTGCCGTTATTTCTTACGGCCCTGGGGGTGGATCGGTTCCTCACCTATTTCAAACAGGCGCGTCTGTATTTATGGGGCGTCTCCACGGTGAGCGGGGTGGTGCTGGTCGTCGTGGGTGTCATGATTTACGCCAATACCATCACGAGGATTACCGGCTTTTTACAGCAGAATGGGATTGGTTGGTACTTAGGACAGTGACGCAGAAGGTGGTATTACCAATGTGGAGAAGATCATCCAATCGGTGCCATAAACACCGTGGAACCGTACAGTCGAAGCCCAAAGGTATACAAGTGACACCATGATGTGCTGGTCGGGAAAGATGGGCTTTCCCATCATTCTCTGCCTGGAGTCCAGTGAGTTCGCAGGCGGTGTCAGAGAAATAGAAACGAACTTTTCTATGATGAAACCGAAAACACTGATCAAGTCAACAGCCCTCCTTTTGACCCTGTTCTCTCTCTTCATATCAGGCCTCATGATGATCGAGGCCGGGGGGCATGCATTGCAGCATGGGCACACAGCCAGCCACGCGGCGCAGCACGCCTCCTTAATCTGTACCTGGATGTGCGCGGCATCGACCGCTCTCCAGTCCGAGGATCCACGTCCCATTCAACGGATTGCCCCCTCTTCGGAAAGCGTTATCGTTTCCCCCGGACCATCCTTCAGCAGATCCATTCCCCTTGTCTTGCGTGTCCGGCCTCCTCCCTTCTCCCTGATCTGATGAGATTGGATCTCTACCTTTTGTCGGGATGAAGGGCATGAGGCGCCTTTTCTCGACTTACGGCGCCGATGCCCGTCTCTATAACTTGCGCCTGATAGGGAGGATGCAATGAAACGAATCATAATGGCTTTGTGTCTTGTGTCGTCAGTGGTTTTTACCGATCAGCTCTTTGCGGCGCATATTCTGGAGCCGCTTGGCACCGAGATTGCCGCTACCCCTCCCCGCGGCCGGATGTTCGGACAGGTCATTTATGAGTATTCAAGGGAGGAGAACGGCACAACGAAGACCACCCACCTTTTACCGATCGAATTCGAAATCGGCCTTGGGGAAAGGACACAGCTCAATCTGGAAGGTGAGATCCTGCTCCGTGAGGAGCGCACTGGCTCTCCGAGAGAAAGCGGGATTGAAGAGATCGGGGTGGGAGTCAAACACCGCTTCCTGGATGAGACCGAGCTTCTGCCGGATGCGGCCTTCGAGGTGGACTACTCGCCTTCAATCGGACTGAAAGGGAATGAACACGGGATCAAGGGGGAACTGATCTTTTCAAAGAACCTGCATCCGCGATTCGTGGTCCATCTCAATGGGGCCTATGAGCATGTGACGGGGAGAGAACTTGATGTCACAAGTGGAACGGATGAGGCGGTCAATCATACGACCTGGTTTTACAATGTGGCGCCGATGTTCAGGGCCATCCCGGACCGGTTAATGGTGCTGGCCGAGTTGAACGGCAGTACCGAGGTTTCAGGAAACACCCAACTGACTATTGCGCCTGAAGTGATTACGGTCATTCAGACCGAAACATTTTTTGCACTCCAGAACCTGGCCATTAAGGTGGCGCTGCCCTTTGGCCTCAATGGCAACTCGCCAGACATCGGTGTGAAGATCGGTCTTTCGAAGCTGTTTTGAGCAGAGGCCTATGGAGGAACCCCATGAAGAAGGAGACCGTCAGATTTTCGATTTTGCTGGTATGGGCGTCTCTCGTTTTCCTATTCGGGTATGGCATTATAGCCCGCGCCCACGAGATCGTGGGCGAGGTGACGCCCCTCATGATCCATATGAAACAGGCCCTGGACCAGATTGAACATGGAAAACACCAGGAGGCCGTCCAGGTGATTCGGATGGTGTATGAGGATTTTTCTCATGACATGGGGATGGGGATGGTAATGCAGGGGGTTGGCCTGAAAAACACGGCTCGCCAAGTGGATCAGCGGTTCGGGACCCAACTCGGGGCATCATTGGGTGACGCCTTGACGAAGAGCAACGTCCCTGTTCTTGAAAATGTGATTCAGGAACTGGCTTTTCTTCTGATGCTGGAAAAATTTACGGTCCTTCAAGCCTCCTTTGGCAAGGCATCAGCCAGCCCTCAGACCCAGCAGACCATCTTCTGGTTAGGGAGAAACTATTTCTCTTATTTTCTGGAGCCAACACTGGCTGAAAAGAATCAGGTTGAAGCACAGCGCCTGGATCGCATGCTGGACAGGATGCTGTACCGGCTGGAGGATGGGCAACCGGAGGAATTCGCGGCCCTGCAAAAAGAGCTGGTGAGCGGGATTGTGGACGCCGTTCACCTGGATCGGCCTCCCGCAATGCCTGCGGGTTCGCACCAGAAGTAGCAGGACCGTCTTGGTGGCTGAAGCCGTCCGGCAATAAAAAGAACGGAGGAACGATGCTCAAACTACCTTCACCGTGGGTGATCTTAAGCTGTCTGCTGTTATTTGGATTCGGCGAGGTGGCGGGAACATTGCTGGGAGGGTATCCCCAGCCGATCAAGGATCTGGCCCGAACGCAGGCCATGGCCCATGCGGATGTTCATGGATTGACCGGGGTCGAAGATATTGATCGGGCGATCCTCGAAAAGGTGGGAACGGAGGTCCTGGCCCGGGTTCACACCTTCCATCTCCATTCCCATGGATTGGCCTTGGTGGTCTTCGTCTTATGCCTGATTCTGATCAACATGGATCTTTCGGACCGGTCCAAAAAGGTTCTGATGGGTCTGACCTGTTTGGGGTTGTTGTATCCCTTTGGGTGGCTGACGATCGCCCTGACATTGCCATTTTATGGGAACGCAGGCGCCTTCCGCCTGGCCGAGCGCCTGTTTTTTCTCCCATTTGGAGGCGGATTTCTGTTAATAGTCTGGTTCATTATACTTATCTATTGTATGAGGCAAGTAAGGGGCTTTAAAAAGTTGGGCTTCTCCTTTCCGAGTGGGTGATTTCGGCCTGATTTCATATCGGGTCGAGCATGCAGGTGAGGACTTTGAGGCGCAGGTACTCTTCGTCGCGTAGGCCGTCACCGCGCCGCTGGATGACCCGGATCTTGTTGTTCACGCCCTCGCGACGCACCTGGCATGACACTGTGTTGGTGGAGCCCAATGAAACTGCGGATCTCGCCTTGGTCGCAGACAATCCGGGCGACTGGATGCTACATTGTCATGTGACCGATCACTAGGAGAGCGGCATGATGGCCGTGATCCGTGTCAGCTGACGAGTTACCACATCGTACAAGGAGGATCGACATGCGCAACACAATGCTCAAGTTTCGACGCAGCACCGCGCTGCTGGGGGTGCTGCTGGTGGCGCTCCTGTCCACCCAGGCTTTCGCCGCGCCGACGAGTGTCACGCTCTACAAGAATCTGCAATGCACCTGCTGCGGGGCTCATGCGAAATATCTCGAGGAGCAGGGTTTCAAGGTGGAGGTCAAACCGGTACCCGATCTGCACTCGATCAACCAAAAGGCCGGCGTGTCCGACGCTCTGGAAGGCTGTCATACCTCATTCATCGGTGGCTATGTCGTAATCGGCCACGTACCAGTTGATGCGATCCGCAAGCTACTGGCGGAGCGACCGAAGATTGTCGGCATTTCCATTCCGGGTATGTCGAGTATGCCGGCTAACCTGCCCGGCATGCCTGGGCCCCGTTCCCAGCCGGTCGCGATCTATGAGATCACCGCGGATGGCAGCCCCTCGAAAATATTCATGACGGTGCCGTGAAGTCAGGGATAGGGTTCGCAACGTAATGTTGAGTCGGCGGGGATGGGTCGTAGTGCTGACTGTCCTCGCCGTCGCGGGCGTCGTGTTCCCCGATGGCATTGATTGTTGGCGCTCGGCCTTGCGTCCATCGTCCTAAGTGTCGTTCCCTGTCTCATCATGTGCGCGCTCGGATTGTCCGCGTATCGAGTGCTGGGCAGGTCCCGTTGCGAGAAGCCTTTGCAGGGCGCTGAGGCCACCGATACGGCCCGAGCGACCGTTCAGGCGCCGCGCGTATCGATGACGTGCACTCCATTCTTCTTCAACCATGACTGCGATGACTGCAAGGCTTGATCCTCTCGCCCAGCGTGGTCGTGCTCGTTCGGCCTGCTCAACCTCTTCCCGTGCAGATGCTGCGTCGTTCTCACCTGCGAGCCATCACGGCAGGCGTCGGTCTCACCTGTCTCATCGCGACGCTCATGAACAAGTCCGAACTCGTCCGAGCGCGACGACAACATCATTCATCCGATCCTGTACGCGGTGCATTGTTGACAGCCGTGAGGGAGCGGGATAGACTGCCGCGATGCGAGTACATGCTCATCGCTCCCCTTCGGTTCTAGCCTGCACACTCGTCGTGCTCTTGTTCGTGGTGACCTTCAATGCCCATGCCTGCCTAATGCCGGTGAATGTCGACACGGTTGGTGCAATGGACAATACCTGTTCGACTCCAGATGAACAACCGGTCTCTCAGTACTGCGATGCGTTTAAGACGTTCGGCGTGCACTCTGCCAATCAGCTTTCCCTCCACAGTGACAGTCAGGCCCTCTGTCCAGAAGACACTGCCTCGTTAGCGCTTCTTGTCCTGCGCGCCTCAGACAGCAGCCGCTTGTCCGATGATCCCACAGTCGGCCCTCACGAGGATCTCCTGCTCAAGCTTTCCGTGCTTCGCATCTGATCTTCCTCTCCCATACCGCTAAATCGCTCCTGTGCCATCACGTGTGCCGTTCGACGCTCGGTGTCAGCGTCCGGCCTATCGTCTAGTGCTCTTGGCCCGTACGACCAAAGCGCAGACAGGCGTCGAACGTGTGGGAACTCTGGGAGGTCATGGCTATGAGACGGAATAGACAACGTCAGTGTGTGATGGTCGCGTCAGTGCTGGTGATGTTCTTCGGCAGCGGACTGTCGCGGGCACAGGGCACCGACTCTGTGCCGCGCAGCACGCTGGTGCTGCCGGAATTGATCCAAATGGTCTTGGCTCGGAATCCCGAGCTGATGGCGGCACGCAAGCAATGGGAAGCTGCCACGAATCGGATTACGCCGGCGCGGTCCTTGGATGACCCGATCCTGTCCGTCCAGTTGTGGAACATCCCGCAGCCCTTCAAGGCCACGCAAGCGGACAACAGTATCTTCGGTCTCTCGCAGAATCTCCCCTTTCCCGGCAAACTCGCGCTCAAAGGCGACGTAGCAAGCCGTTCGGCCGAGATGACCGAGCAAACGGTTCGCGCGAAGGAGCGGGAACTGGTCGTTCGCCTCAAGCAGGCCTACTACGATCTTTTCTTCGCGCAGAAGGCGGTCCAGATTCATCATGAACAGGTGGAGCTGCTCAGACAGTTTGTGGCGATTGCGAACGCGAAATTCCGTGCAGGCAAAGGAAGCCAGGCCGACGTCCTCAAGGCCCAGGTCGAGCTGTCCCTGCTGTTCCAACATCTTCCCGTTCTGGAACAGCGTCGGGAAACCGAAGAGGCGATGCTGAATACGCTGATTGATCGGGATCCTGCATCACCCTTGGGCATGGCGCAAGAACCCTCTCAACGGCCACTCGAAAAGCCCATCGACGATCTGTACCGTCTCGCGCTGAACGACAGGCCGGAGCTCAAAGCCGCCGGGCTGGATGTGCAGCGGACCGAGCAGTCCCGCGCGCTGGCTCAGCGGCAGTACTACCCGGACTTCAACGTGGCGTTTCAGCGCTTTCAGAACTTTCAGGCCAACGACGGATTCGGCGCCTACGTGGCGATGAGTATCCCGTTCGCGTTTTGGACCAAGCCGAAGTACGACGCGGGCGTGCAGGAGGCCGCGGCAGCGGTCGCGGTCGCGCAGGCGCAGCAATATACCTTAGAAAACCTGACCCGGTTTCAGATCAACGACCTCCTGGCCAAGCTCAAGGCGACTGACCAGATGGCCACGTTGTATCGCACCACCATCTTGCCACAGGCCGAGCAGAGCCTGGACGCGGCGCGTGTCGGGTATCGTGCGGGCAAAGCAGGGTTTCTGGATCTGATTGACGCGCAGCGGGCCTGGCGAGGATTTCAGCTTGAGTATTTCACGGCCCTCGTGGACCGCCAGCATCGACTGGCTGAACTCGAGCAGGTCGTCGGCATCCCTCTCGATCGACAGAGCTAATGCAATCGTCAAGGAGGAGCACATGAGCCAGCAGACCTACAGGAACAGTTTCGTGATAGGCGCCGTGGTGATTGGTGTGATCGCCGGAGTCGCCGTCGGCTTTTTCACCGCTCACAAGATGAAGGGCGACATGGCCGGCATGACCATGGGAACAGGGGGTGTCTTGGCACCCCCAGGGCGGGCGGGTGAGATGGGAACAGGGGTCGTCTTGGCGGCCCCAGGGCAAGCGGGTGAAATGGGAGACATGAAACAGATGGATATGAAGGAGAAGCCCATGCAGGGCATGCCAGGCATGGCCGCCGCGCCGTCCGGGGCGGTGGTGATTCCGGCTGTGATGAGACAGTTAATCGGGGTCCGAAGCGCACCAGCCGGCGTCGCGGTATTAGGGCAGGAGATTCGCGCGGTCGGGACAGTCGGCTACGACGAA
The DNA here is from genome assembly GCA_036004925.1 of Nitrospiraceae bacterium. Lineage (GTDB taxonomy): Bacteria > Nitrospirota > Nitrospiria > Nitrospirales > Nitrospiraceae > Palsa-1315. The sequence continues at coordinate 17,549 of DASYRC010000015.1, forward strand.
CGTGGCTTCACGCAGGTCACATTGAAAACCTCCGGGTGGGTGCGAGAGGTCTTTGTCGATTCGATCGGTCGCTCTGTACGCAAAGGCGACCCCCTTTTCACCCTCTACTCACCGGACCTCCTGGCCACGCAAGACGAGTATCTCCTCGCCGTGAAAACGCAGGGCCAACTGGCTACCAGTCCGCTCGCTGAAGTCAAAGCCAACGCGGCGTCCCTCGTGGCCAGTACGCGGGAACGCCTGCGATTGTGGGACGTGACCGCTCTGCAAATGGCCACGCTGGAACGTCGAGGTCAAGCGGAGCCGGTGCTCACGGTCTATGCCCCGTCCTCCGGGATCGTCCTGAAGCGCGAGGCTGTGCCTGGGAAATATGTGGAACCAGGCACGACACTGTATGAGGTGGCGGATCTCTCCACAGTCTGGATCTCTGCCGACATCTATGAGTCCGAGGTCGCAGCGGTGACACTCAACCAACCGGCTTCCGTCACGTTCGCCGCCTATCCAGGGGAAACATTTCGGGGCACGGTCTCGTACGTCTACCCCACACTGAATGCCGAGGCCCGCACCGTGCGGGTGCGGGTGGACTTGCCGAATGCCGGACTCAGGCTGAAGCCAGGCATGTTCGGCACCGTCACCTTGCAGACGGATGCAGCGAGGACATTGGTTGTTCCCAAGGAAGCCGTGCTGGACACAGGACTTCGCCAACTCGTGTTCCTGGATCGTGGCGAAGGAACCTACGCGCCGTATCCAGTCAAGCTTGGTCGCAGGAGCCAGGATGACGTGGAAGTGCTGGAAGGACTCAAAGAAGGAGATCGCATCGTGACCTCGGCCAATTTCCTGTTGGATGCGGAGAGCAAGTTGACCTCAGCGTCGAGCATGCAGGCCATGATGGGCCGGATCGGGATGGGCGATTGGCAGATGCGTGGCGCGCACGAGGGCAAGATGGAAGGGATGGACATGGGCGAGATGAAAGGCATGGGGAAGGAAGGAATGAAAGGTATGGAGGGAATGCAACGCATGAAGGGTATGGAAAACATGCCGGGCATGCAGATGGGGAATATGAAGGGAATGCAAGGCATGGGCGGCACAAAAGAGATCGTGGTCGCTGAAGCTCGTCAGGTGGCTGGCCTCGCTCTGATGTTGAATACGGTGCCGGAGAAACCCAAGGCCGGTAATGTGCTGCTCAAGCTCACGCTGACGGATCAGGCCGGCAAGCCAGTGACCAATGCGCAAGTCGTGTTCGTCTATACGATGCCGATGCCGGGCATGACTGATTATAAGGTGACGGCTCGCCACACCAAGGAGGGGCTCTACGAAGGTACGGTTCTGTTCGGCATGGGCGGCACTTGGGTGGTGACGGTCAACGTGACAATACCAGGGCAACCGCTTCTCGCTGAAAAGTATCAGTTCTCGGTCGGCGGGGGAGGCATGTAATCCAACATGATCGCGCGACTCATTGAAGGAAGCGCCCGCAATCCGATCCTGGTCATCCTGTGTGTGGTGCTATTGGCAATCGGGGGCCTGTGGGCGGGATTTCAGGTTCCGCTGGATGCGATTCCAGATCTGTCCGATGTCCAGGTGATCATCTACACCGAGTGGCAGGGGCGTAGCCCCACGTTGATTGAAGACCAGGTCACGTATCCGATTGTCACGACACTACTTGCAGGGCCGAGAGTTAAACGAGTCCGTGGAGTTTCAGAATACGGGGTCTCTTATGTGTACGTGATCTTCGAAGACCGGACGGACTTGTACTGGGCAAGGAGTCGTGTGCTGGAATACCTGCAGAAGCTGACCGGGAAGTTGCCATCTGGAGTCGCACCGACGCTCGGTCCTGACGCGACCGGCGTCGGGTGGGTGTATCAGTATGCGCTAGTCGATGAGTCTGGCGCGCACGACCTGGCACAGCTCCGCAGCCTCCAGGACTGGTACCTGCGCTACCAACTAGAGAGTGTACCTGGCGTAGCAGAAGTGTCGGCGGTCGGCGGGTTCGTCAAGCAATATCAAATCGACGTGGACCCGAACACGTTGGCCGCCTACCGGTTACCGATCACGACGATCATCGAAGCGGTCCGGAACAGCAATGCGGAGGTGAGTGGCCGTGTCTTAGAGATGGCCGGTACGGAATACGTGATTCGAGGGAGAGGCTATCTGCGCTCGGTTGAGGATATTGAGCTGATCCCCGTCGGGACGGATGGTCGTGGCACGCCCATCTTGATCCGGGACATTGCCCATGTCCACATCGGGCCGGACCAGCGGCGGGGCCTTGCCGAGTTGGACGGCAAGGGCCAGACGGTCGGCGGCATCGTGATCATGCGGGCCGGAGAGAACGCGCTCGCCGTGATCGAGCGGATCAAAGCAAAGCTGGACGAGATCACGCCGGCTCTGCCGAAGGGCGTCCACATCGTGCCCACCTATGACCGGTCTGACCTCATTCATCGGGCCATCGCCGTACTGCGCGAGAAGCTCGTGGAGGAAAGCGTCATCGTCAGCTTGGTCGCGGTCGTCTTTCTGTTTCACCTGCGCAGCGCTCTGGTGGCGATTCTCATCCTGCCCGTGGCCGTGCTGCTCGCCTTCATCCCGATGGCGTACTTGCACATCACGTCCAGCATCATGTCGCTCGGCGGGATCGCGATTGCCATCGGGGCGATGGTGGACGCGGCCATCGTCATGGTCGAGAACGCGCATAAGCGGTTGGAACAGGCACCGCATGCAGACCGGATCGAGACCATTATCGCGGCGGCCAAAGAAGTCGGCCGTCCCTTGTTCTTCTCGCTGCTGGTAATCGCCGTGTCATTCCTGCCGATCTTCGCGCTGGAATCGCAGGAGGGGCGGCTGTTCACGCCGTTGGCCTACACCAAGACCTTCTCGATGTTGTTCGCCACCGCGCTTTCGGTGACCTTGGCTCCTGTGCTAATGGTCCTCCTGATCCGAGGGCGCATCAGGGCGGAAGCCAAGAATCCGTTGAACTGGTTGCTGATCACACTGTATCGGCCTATCCTCTCGGGCGCGTTGCGCGTCCGGTGGCTGACGCTCGGACTGGCGGTGGTGGTCGTGGGATTCACGGCGCCGATCTTTTTCCGCCTCGGCGCGGAATTCATGCCGCCGCTGAATGAGGGCACCATTCTCTACATGCCGACCACCGTCCCCGGCCTCTCGATTCCTGAATCGGCCAAGGTCTTGCAGGTCCAAGATCAATTGCTCGCGACCTTTCCGGAAGTAGAACGAGTGTTCGGCAAGATGGGGAAGGCCCCGACGGCCACCGATCCGGCCTTTGTCGGCATGGCCGAGATCACGGTCACCCTCAAACCGGAAGCGCAATGGCGGCCTGGCATGACCTGGGACCGGCTATTGGATGAGATGGATGCCAAGCTGCGCATTCCTGGATTTCCGAACATCTGGTGGATGCCGATTCAGACGCGCACCGAGATGATCACGACCGGCGTGCGCAGCCCGGTCGGTATCAAAGTATTGGGACCGGATCTGAAGACAATAGAGAAAATCGGCTTGGAGATCGAGCAAGTCTTGGCAAACGTGCCGGGCACGAAAAGCGCCTTTGCCGAACGGCTGAATGAAGGGTATTACCTGGATCTGACCGTGAACCGGCGTGAGGCGGCTCGCTACGGTCTCACGGTAGGGGATGTGCAAGCGGTCATCACCTCGGCTATTGGTGGAGAAACCGTGACGACCACGGTCGAAGGCCGTGAACGGTATCCGGTCAATGTCCGCTACAAGCGCGAACTGCGCGATGACCCTGACCGACTCAAACGGGTGCTGATTCCCACACCGAGCGGGGCGCAGATTCCACTCGGACAAATCGTAGAGATGGTCATCACCCAGGGGCCGCCGTCGATTGCGGATGAGGCCGGAGCGCTGGCCGGTCTGGTCTCGGTCGCGGTCAGTGGACGAGATCTGCGCGGCTATGTCCAAGACGCCCAACGCGCGGTCCGAGACCGAGTGACATTACCCCCAGGCTACCAGCTGATCTGGACTGGCCAATACGAGCATCTGGTGCGGGCCGAAGAGCGATTAAAACTGGTCGTTCCCGTCACCATCGGGATCATTCTCTTGCTGCTCTATCTCAACTTCGGCTCGCTGGCGAAATCCCTCATCGTGCTCCTGTCCGTGCCCTTCGCCGCGATCGGGGCCATCTGGTATCTCGACTATCTGGGCTACAACTTGAGCGTGGCGGTCTGGGTGGGCATCATCGCCCTGGCCGGCGTGGCGGCGGAAACGGGCGTGGTCATGCTCGTCTATCTCGACGAGGCCTATGAGCGGCGGGTACGCGAAGGCCGCGTGACAACGGCACACGACCTAATAGAAGCCATACTGGAAGGCGCAGTCCAGCGGGTACGACCGAAGATGATGACGGTCGCCGCGATTATGGGCGGGTTGCTCCCCATTATGTGGACCTCTGGCACGGGCGCCGACGTCATGAAACGAATTGCTGCGCCGATGATCGGCGGCATGGTCAGCTCGACCATCCTTACGCTGATCGTCATTCCGGTCCTGTACTTTATCTGGAAGCGTCGGATTATACGTTCAGGCTCCTAGGTCGAGCGGGATACTGTCCCGCTCGACCTAGCTCGGGCTACAGCGCGCCCCTATTTGGCGACGATCTCAAGGAGTTCGATCTCGAACACTAACGTTGCGCCGGGCTTGATCAGGGGGGGCAGGCCTTTGTCGCGATAGGCGAGACTCGATGGGCAGATCAACTTGCTCTTACTGCCGACTTTCATCTGCTGCATCCCTTCCAGCCAACACTTGCTCATTTCATTCATTCTGAGTGTGGCCGGCTCGCCCTGCTTGGCGGAACCATCGAACACCGTTCCGTCGATCAGGGTTCCGAGATAGTGCACCTTCACTGTATCCGTGACTTTCGGGGTCGCACCGTTCCCTTCCTTGATGATCGTGAGGATTGCGCCGGACTCGGTTTTCTTGGCACCGGATTCTGCCGCAACTTTTGCGAGGAACGCGGCCCCCACTTTCTTCTCGGCTTCTGCGACGACCGAGGCGCGGGCCTGTTGCAGTTCTGAAATCTTCAGGCCAAATGTCTGGAGATCCACTTTGGGCCGTTTAAAGAACCCATCGGTGATGCCGGATTTCACGATCTCAAATTCAGCCTCGCTCAAGGTGAAATTTCCGAGCGATTGGTTGATGGCTAATCCCAAGGCATAGAGGGTTTTTTGTTCATCGGTCGTGGGTTCTGGGGCCGCAGCGAATGCCGCAGTAGCCCCAAGGCAGAGCACGGTCACCAAACAGGAGACAACGAAGCGCATGAGCTGTCCTTTCTTTATGTGTGACTGCGACGGACTCGATAGCACAAGGCTTGAAGTTGTGTAAGTTATGCGATGTCGCGATGGGGATCAAGACAATTTTGGCTGCTTGGGTTCATCTCAGAGGAGAGTTCCCCTCATCGTGCTCCCCGACAAACCATCCATTTATATGAGTGGCCAAGCAAGGTCGAGCGGGATATTCTCCCGCTCGACCTTGTGAGGACTAGGAGCCTGTCCGACATTGCCTTCGTCACGAGGCGAAGGAGTTGCAGCCAGATGTGAGGTCGCAGGCCCGGAAAAACCGGAGGTGTATTGGCTGGAATACATTGAGGATTTTTTCGGGCCGAGAACGACGCAGATGGTCTCGGATCATTCGCCGTAGCAGAAAGGTCAATGTCGGACAGGCTCCTAGAGTGCGGGGCTACTTGGTCACGATCTCAAGGAGTTCGACTTCGAACACTAAGGTCGCGCCGGGCTTGATCGTGGGGGGGGCGCCTTTGTCGCCATAGGCGATATTGGATGGGCAGACCAACTTGCTCTTGCTGCCGACTTTCATCTGCTGCACCCCTTCCGTCCAACATTTGATAACCTGATTCAATCCAAACGTGGCCGGCTCGCCCCGCTTAACGGAACTATCGAACACCGTTCCGTCGGTCAGGGTTCCGTGATAGTGCACCTTCACCGTATCCGTGATTTTTGGTGTCGGGCCTTTCCCTTCCTTGATGGTCGTGAGGATTGCGCCGGACTCGGTTTTCTTGGCGCCGGATTCTGCTGCGGCCTTCGCGAGGAACGCGGCTCCCACTTTCTTCTCCGCTTCTGCGACGACCGAGGCGCGGGCCTGTTGCAGTTGTTGAATCTTCGGGCCGAATGTCTGGAGGTCTACTTTGGGGGCCTTCTTGAGGACCCCATCGGCCATGCCAGACTTCACGAGATCAAGTTCAGATTCGCTCAGGCTGAAGGAGCCGAGTGATTGGCTGATGGCTAATCCCAAGGCATAGAGGGTTTTTTGTTCATCGGTCGTGGGCTCTGGGACCGCAGCGAATGCCATAGTGGTCCCAAGGCAGAGCACGGTCACCAAACAGGAGACAACGAAGCGCATGAGCTGTCCTTTCTTTTATGTGTGACTGCAACAATCCTAATAGCACCAGTCCTGGACCTGCCTAGGGTATGCCATGTCGCGGTAGGGCTCAAGACAATTATGCTTGGCAGGATGCTGAAAAAATCCGCCAGCGTCACAGACGGTCGCGCGTGAAGCGCGAAACATGCGAGAAAGGCGCGACGTGGACAGATTGGGATTTCCACCTCGTCTCGCCTGTCCAGCCAGTCACGCTCTCCTTTATGCGGGGTAAGGCCTGTTCACCAACGGTGGCCCCGGTGGCGCGGTCCATAGTAGCGTGGGCCGTAGATGTACGGGCTGTAAAAGAATGGCGGCCCGTAGATCCAGGGGCGACCCAAGTAGAACCCGAATCCCACAGAGGGATAGGCGTAGAGTGGAGGGACCGTGTGTACGATAGCGGGTGGTTGTGCCAGCTGACGTTGCAGGTCGGCACTCGTAGAGGTCTGGCGGTCGAGCTGATCCTTTAAGTGATTGACTTTCTCTTGTTGGGCTTGCAACTTTCCTTGGAGTGTTGCGATCTGGTCGCGCTGCGACTCGGCGAAGGCCTCCAAGCAACGGGTGCGGGCGTCGCCGGTATAACTCGAACATTCCCACAGTGTCTGCGACTCGCTCGCATGGGCCGGCAGTCCAGCCAACACCATTCCTATTCCGATCGCTCCGATGAGGAACTGTGGCCATAGCCCTGTCTTCCGAGAGGCTTCTCGATGATGGAAGTTGTGATCGTTCATAGGCATCCCTCTTGATACCAACTGTGATTAGCCTACCACGCAATTAACCAAGGGAACAGGGGGGCGCAGCAGGATGCTGAAAAAGTCCGCCAGCGGCGTTCTCGCATCGTTCAGACCCTCAACGTTGAATAGGAGTTCCTCGGAGGTCGGAAGCAATGTAGGAGCTTTTCCGTTCGCCAAGACCCATTGCAAGGGCGAACGGCCACTCGAAGTGCGGTATTGACCTCCTCGGCTCTTCACTCGCTGCGGCCTTGCCCGAGGAACGGCGCGTTTTGGCGCGCCGGGGTTGGGTGGGTGAGAAGTCTGGCCTTTTTGAGCATCCTGCGGGACTGTTCTCCTGTTGTGTTACACGTGCGGACCATCAAAATTCTCGCGTACCAACATTGTTTTTCCGCAGTGTGTTAGAGCGGCCAGGGCTGAAAATGCCTCGCCCGCTCCGATACGCCTCATCCTCTCAGCCGTTGCGCCCTTGTCGAAGCCTCGCTAGAATCCGCCCACTCGTATGTCTGAACTGCCTCCATGATTCTGGGATTCGTCATTCTCTATTTACTCCTGTCGATGGGGATCGGACTGGCTGCCGCCAGGCGGGTCCATACCACGAAGGATTTCGCGGTGGCCGGTCGCAGCCTGCCACTGCCGGTGGTCACTGCCACTGTGTTCGCCACCTGGTTCGGCGCCGAGACCGTCTTCGGCATCTCCGCGACCTTCGTCAAGGAGGGGTTGCACGGAGTCGTAGCTGATCCGTTCGGCTCCAGCTTGTGTTTGATTCTCGCCGGGTTGTTCTTCGCCCGGCGCCTCTATCGCCTCAATCTATTGACCATCGGTGACTACTACCGGCTGCGGTACAACCGCACCGTGGAAGTGCTGTGCACGTTGTGCATTGTCGCGTCCTATCTCGGCTGGGTGGCCGCGCAGATCAAGGCGCTCGGCCTGGTTTTCAATGTGGTGACGGATGGGGCTGTGACCCAACCCCTGGGCATGGTGATCGGTGCTGCGATCGTCTTGACCTACACGACGTTTGGCGGCATGTTCTCAGTGGCGATTCTTGACTTCGTCCAGATCACGATGATTATGGGCGGCATGCTCTACATCGGTTCCGTGATCAGCGGTCTCGCTGGCGGCGTCGGGGCGGTGCTCACTCACGCGGCTGCAGCCGGCAAGCTGGATTTCTTCCCCGTGGCGGATTTCAATGCCTGGATTCCTTTCATCGGAGCGTGGATGACAATGATGCTGGGTTCGATCCCGCAGCAGGACGTGTTCCAACGCATCACCTCGGCCAAGAACGAGCAGACTGCCGTGCGCGGGTCTGTGCTGGGCGGCACGCTGTACTTTCTGTTCGCCTTCGTGCCGATGTTTCTGGCCTACTCGGCGACCCTGGTGGACCCACAGATGTTCGGCGCACTGCTGCACAAAGACCCGCAACTGGTGCTGCCGACGCTGATTCTGCTGGACACGCCGGTCTTCGCCCAGATTATTTTCTTCGGCGCCGTGCTCTCAGCTATCATGAGCTGTTCGAGTGCCACGCTGCTGGCGCCGTCGGTCGCCTTCAGCGAGAACATCATCAAAGGAATCTTTCCGCATATGAGCGACCGCACGTTCCTCCGCACCATGCGCATGGTGCTGGTATGCTTCGCCGGCGTGGTGCTGGTGTTCGCGCTCAATTCGCAGGCGAGCATCTTCAAGATGGTGGAAAACGCCTACAAGGTGACGCTGGTAACGGCTTTCGTTCCGCTGAGTGCCGGGCTTTTTTGGTCCCGAGCGACGACGCAAGGGGCTTTGTGTGCCTTCGTGGCTGGGTTGGTGACTTGGATGGGGCTAGAACTATTCGGTCCGTCCGATTCGATCTGGCCTCCGCAACTGGTCGGGTTTCTCGTGGCGGCGACGGGGATGGTTGTCGGCTCACTTCTGTCTCAGCAGATCGGAACTCATAAGGCGTGAAGCGCGAGACATGCGGGAAAGGCGCGACGAGCATGGTGGGCGAGAGAATTGCATCGTGCATGAGGCGAGGCGTAAGGTTCATAGTCCCAAGCGCGGCGGTTCGTATTTTCTGAAACTTCGAACCCTGAACCTTCCTCTATCTTGCTCGTCGCGCTCGTCTAGCTCTTCTCGCTCGTCCCGCTCGTCCCGCTCGTTAGTTATGCTGTGGTGAGGGTCCAGAATCGTGAATAGACCTACCAGATGGGTGACATATGCGAGCATGGTCCTGGGAGGCCTTGTCGCCGCACTCTGCCTCGTCGTTGTGGTCTATGGTGCGTATTTGGCGACCTTTCTTGAACTGCCCAAGAGCGATGACCATCCCCCTCTGCGTCTGTACAGTGGCCCCTTCCTGCTGCAACCCGATCTCTCGCTTGTGCACAGCCACCTGCTTGAGCGGCTACAACGGTTGGGCTATCGACGAGTGAAGACAACGCAGTCTCCCGGCGACTATCAACTGACCGAGGAGGCCCTGACGATCTATCTCCATCCGCAGCCGGAGGGCCATGTCGACGCGACCATGGTGACGTTGTCATTGGATCAGGGGCGAGTGACGGATGTCCTGTCCCCTCTTGAAGGTACCCCACTCTTTCCCATCTTTCTGGAACCGGAACTTCTGAGCGGTGTGCGTGGTGAGTCACGCCAAGTGCGCGAATGGATTCCCTTGACGCAGATTCCTACACGGATCATCGAGACGGTCTTGACTATCGAAGATCATCGGTTCTATTCCCATTTCGGCATCGATCCAGTTGCCGTAGGACGGGCGGTCTGGACCAATTTCACGAAGGGCGGTGTGGTGCAGGGTGGCAGCACCATCACGCAGCAGCTGGCGAAGAATTTGTTTTACTCGCCGCAGCGGACGATGGGACGAAAGTTCAAGGAGGCCCTGGCGGCGTTGGTGCTGGAGGTGAAGTATACGAAGCAGAGCATCCTAGAAAGCTATCTGAATGAAATCTATCTCGGGCAGGCGGGATTCGTCTCGATCTATGGGGTGAGCGAGGCAGCCCATCGCTATTTCGGCAAGACCCTTCAGGGATTGACGGTCGAAGAGATCGCGATGATCGCAGGCCTGATCAAGGGGCCCAATAGCTATGCGCCGACGAAACATCCTGAGCTGGCGAAGCAACGGCGTGATGTCGTGTTACGGCGTCTCCGGGAGACAGGTCACCTGACGGAAGAGGCCTGGCATCGTGCCGTCAATCAACCGGTGCGCGCGACTCCGTCAGAAGACGCTCTGACCGATGCACCCTACTTCGTCGATGCCGTGCTTCGGCAGGTGGAGGAGGCCGGCGTGGTCCCCTTGCCGGAGGGCTTGCGGATTGATAGTACGCTTGACCCCATGATCCAGCAGGCGGCCACCGAATCACTGGAAAAGGGACTGGCCAAGTTAGAGGCTACGCATCCCCATCTCAATAGTTCGCTGGAATCGATGCAAGGGGCGGTGGTGGTGCTCGATCCCAAGACCGGGTCTGTATTGGCGTTGGTGGGAGGTCGGGACTACAGGCGAAGTCAATTCAACCGCGCAGTTCAGGCGCAGCGGCAACCGGGCTCTCTCTTCAAACCCTTCGTCTATCTTGCGGCGTTGGAAGCAGCCCGTGAGGGTCAAGCCGGCCAGTTGACCGCGGCGAGCTTGTTGTCGGACGAGCCTGTGACCTTTGAATCGGAGACTGGTCCCTGGTCTCCGCAGAACTACGACAAACAATTCCACGGGCCTATCAGCTTGCGGAGCGCGTTGGAACAGTCGCTCAATGTGCCGGCGGTGCAGGCGGCCAAGACCCTGGGGACCAGGCCGATCGTGCAGCTGCTGCATCGTCTTGGCGTGACGAGTGCTATCGGCAATGATCTTTCGTCGGTGGCCTTGGGCAGTTCGTCGGTGTCGTTGATGGAGATCACAGCGGCGTATGGAGCGATCGCCAACGGAGGGATCGCTACCAAGCCGACTGCGGTGCGATCGACCAGGGATCGACAGGGAGACATTGTTTGGAATAGCGTACCGGATCGGCAACAGGCGGCCTCGCCTCAAGGGGCCTATGTGTTGACGTCTCTCCTCGAAGGCGTCATCCAGCGAGGCACCGCGAGCAAAGCAAAAATTCTCGGACTTCAAGGCACAGTGGCCGGGAAAACCGGCACAACCGACGGCTATCGCGATGCCTGGTTCGTGGGCTACACGTCCGACGTGGTGATCGGGGTCTGGGTGGGATTCGACGATGAACGACCTCTGCGTCTCACGGGATCGCAGGCGGCCTTACCGATTTGGATGGATCTTGCGCGCCGGGTGATTCCGCCCAATGTCCCCACATTCGTGAAGCCATCTGGTGTGGTCACCCGCGACATCGATCCGAAGACTGGACAGTTAGCTACGTTTCAGTGTCCCGAGCAGGTATCGGAGGTGTTTATCGAAGGCACGGAGCCCACCGTCTATTGTGAGGTGCATGGAGGGGGCATATGGGAACGGCTCCGGCATACTTTTGGATTCTCCTAGGCCTCACTAAGAGGAATAGTGTAAGCTAGCGACAACGATCGAGTGTGAAGGGAGAATGACGTATGAAAAGTAATAGCTTTGCCGGAGATGACAACATTACCCTTCTGGCCAAAGGGGTAGTGTTGAAAGGCGAGATCCACGTTGAAGGGACGGTGAGGATCGATGGCCGTCTCGACGGCGAAATTCTGACCAAGGGGCAAGTCATCATTGGCGAGGATGGACTGGTGCAGGGAACAATCTCGGCCGGCACGCTGATCAGCAGCGGTCGCATCAAGGCGAAGGTGACGGCCGTTGAGCGAGTTCAGTTGATGAAGACGGCGACGCTCATCGGAGAAGTCGTGACACCGGTGCTCATCATGGAAGATGGTGCTAAGCTTCAAGGGATGACGGACATGGGGGTGACCGCCTGGGCCGACGAGCCTCCAAAGTTGTTGGGCAACGTCAGTGATCTCTCCGCACACCGGGCCAAGCAGGTCGAGGTGCTTGATAAAGAGTCCCGCGGCGAAGCGCACCGATAGGTCTGCCGGTTTCTCCTGTTCGTATCGAATCGATGACGAAGCCGCAGATCTTCACCGCCGTGTTCTTTGTTCTCCTTCTGTTGCTCCTGTATCAGATCGCCCTGATGTTTCGGCCGTTTCTTTTCCCCGTCCTCTGGGCCGCACTCCTTGCCCACCTCACGTTTCCACTCCATGTAAGGCTCACATCGTTCGTTCGTGGCCGGGAGGTCGTTTCGGCCTCCTGTCTTACCCTCTTGGTTCTGGCTCTCGTGGTGATTCCGATTTCGATGATGGCGGTGTTACTGGCACGTGAAGCCAGTACTGCCGAACAGACCATTCGCGAGTGGGTTTCGAGCGGGGCACTCCATAAGCTGCCGGAGCAATTGGGCACGTGGCCGGTAATCGGAGGAATCCTCCGGCGGGTCAGTGGCAGTGTGTTATTGACGCCTGATTCCCTGGAACAGGGGCTTCTCTCGGCCGCGACGTTTCTGACCCATTTCTTTCTCGATCAGGTCGGCGATCTGCTGAAGAACGCCTTTCTGCTGGTGACGGATTTCTTTCTCATGCTCTTTGCCCTGTTTTTTCTCTTCAAGGATGGGAAGCAATGGTTGGCGTCCCTTCAGGAAGTAATTCCACTGGAAGCGTCCCATAAGCAGCGGATCGTCGATCGCATGGATCAGACCATTCGTGCCGTGGTGAAGGGGATAGGCCTGACCGCGATCGTTCAAGGCCTCCTGGCAGGGCTGGCCTATGTGGTCCTCGGAATCCCTTTTCCCGTCGTACTGACGGCGGTGACGGTGATCCTTGCGCCGCTTCCATTCGGTGGGACCGCATTGGTGTGGGCGCCGGTAGGGCTTTACTTCCTCTTAGTTGGTCCGCTCTGGAAAGCTCTAGCCATGTTGGGCTGGGGAATCGGCGTGGTGTCGATGATCGATCAGTTTCTTCGCCCCTGGTTGATCGGACAGGCGGTCCAGATCCCTGTGCTCTTCCTCGTATTCAGTGTCCTCGGCGGGCTGGCACTCTACGGCCTCATCGGGCTTTTCGTGGGGCCGGTTCTGGTGAGTCTGTTGATGACCGCCATCCAGATCTATCGGGAGGAATATCACAACGCTGAAACAGATACACCAGCAAGTCCTGCCACACCATCCTAGGAGCCTGTCCGATATCGACCGTTCTACTGCGGCAAATGATCCGTAACCATCTGCATCATTCTCGGCCCGAAAAAATCCTCACGGTATTCCACCGAATACACCTCCGGTTTTTCCTGGCCTGCGGCCTCGCATCTGGCCACACCTCTTTCGCCTCGTCACGAAGGCAATTTCGGACAGGCTCCTGGCCCACCGGATTCACGACCGTTTCTTTTGTAATCGAGGATGTGCCGCTTACGCGAGACGGGCGGGACATGCGCAATCCGAAGTTCGAAGTTCAGAAGACCTCGAATCTCGAACTCTACTCCGTCTCGCTGGTCCCACCCGCCTCGCGCGGCCATCGACATCCCTATTCCAGCGGAAGGGTGATGGCGATCCCTCCCATCACATCGTTGAGCTTAAAGTCCCGTTTCGGGCTGAGCAGATGACCGTTGTGGCAGTCGATACAGGCCTGTGAGACGGCGAGGTCTGGGTAGATTGCCTGAAAGTATTGTTTGCGCCCACTGGTCACGATTCCGGTAACCGGCAGGTCGGGATTCTTTCGAAGAGACTCCAACGCGTTGCGCTCCAGGTCGCTCGCCGGAGCGTTACGCCGGTAAATAGGCCAGAGACCGATCAGTCGATACCGGATCCCGCTTCCGTTCTCGGCTGCCAGCTTGCCAGAATGCTGGAGAAACTGGGCCGGCAACATGAGCGCGTTCTCCTGCTCCCAATGTTCGGACGCCGAGGTGACGCCTTTCGCCTGGAGTCGATCGACGATGTCCGTCGTATACAGTGTGCGGTCGGCCTTGATGACGGCATAGATATAGGCCGCCGCTTTCTCCGGCGGGATGCCGGGCGATCCAGAAGGTTCCTTTGCGGATAGGGCATAGGGCCCACACCAGAGCCAGGAGATTAGCAGAATGCTGAAAAGACCGCCGGCTTTGTTCTCGCATTGCTCCCAGGAACCGTGAAGCGTAAGGCGTGAAACGTGAATCGATGGTCAGCTGCGGGGTTGCAGCCTTGCATGGGACAAGGCGCATCCTGGGGCGAAGAGTCTGTTTTGGCAGAGTCAGGGCGGGAGGCTGTAACACCGTCAGGGTCGACCGGGTGAGAAGCCTGGCCTTTTTGAGCATCCAGCTGGCTGTTCTGGCCCCACCATCCGTGAGATCGCAGTAGCGTATCTTGTAATACTCGAGTTTTCCCGCGGCTTATGAAGACGGTGAGGGCTGCGGCGTAGAGCGAGACGTTGACTCGGGGCATGAAGCCTCCTGTGTGGGCGGCAGAAGAGGAATCACCGGGAGGGTCACGATGCACGAAGTGCCGTTCCCCTCCTGGCTCTCAATTCTGATGTCCCCTCCAAATTTCTTGATGATCCGGCGGGCGACGGTCAGGCCGAGTCCGGATCCTTCGCCCTGTCCCTTCGTGGTAAAGAATGGATCGAAAATTTTTGACAAATGCTGTTTCGGAATGCCGGGGCCTGAATCCACAATCGTGGTCACGACAGATGTATCGGTCAGGGACGTCGAGAGACGCAAGCTGCCCCGGCCCTTCATTGCCTGAATGGCATTCATCAACAAGTTCGTGAACGCCTGTCTGAGCTGGTCGGGGACGGCCAGCACACAAGTGTCTCCCGCGTAGGTTCTCTGGATTGCGAGTCCTGAGGCGTCCATGCTGCCCGTGAGTGTCGCGACGGCCTGATCGAGTTCCCGCTCGAGGTGAACCGGTTGCCGTTGGTCCGATGTCTCGCGGGTCGTGACGCCGGTGAAGTCTCGAATAATAGCGGCCATTCGACGACCATGCTGGACGATGTCGCGGGCATAGACTCTGACGCGGTCGAGGTTGGCTTCTTCTCCGATGGCTTCCCCCAGTCCGAGAATTCCGAAGAGCGGATTGTTCAACTCATGTCCGATTCCGGCTGTGAGGGTCCCGAGGCTGCCTGATTTCTCAGCCTGGATGAGCTGATCCTGGAGGCGGCTTTCGTCAGTCGTGTCCCTGAAGACAAGGCCGATCCGGTCCTCTCCCTGGTTTCTCCCCGCCATGTGGAACCACTGATAGTGATACCGTCGGGGACCAATCTGAATCTCCTGCCGGTTGTGTCGTTCCGCCGTTCCCATCACGGGGGCCAACGGGTCACGGGCGGTGTTGACGACTGCGGTGTCCTCTATTCCAGATGCTGTCGCGATATTTTCTCCGCTCCGCGCGCGTCTGAATTCTTTTCGCAGATGCTCTCGTACAGCGGCATCGACGGGGAGTATATCGAACAAGGGGATTGATTTGGCCGGATCAAGTATGGCCTGAAAGGACTCGCGTCCGACCCGGTTGATGTACTGTACCTGTTCGTCTTGATTGACCATGATGATCGGGGTTGGGACTGCATCCAGGATCTGATCCGTTGAGTGAAGTAGGGACTCCACTTGTTGCGTTTTGATGGTCACTTGATCGGTCAGGCCAGCAAAGGCCGCTTCTAATTGGCGATTCATGCGATTGAGTTCGTCGGCCAAATCCTGGAGCTCATCGCCGGTCTGAATGTCGATGGGCTGCCGAAGCTCACCTCGCCCGATCAATTGTGCCGCTGCCTGTAATCGCCGCACCGGCATGACAATACGATTTGCCGCAAGGTAGCCGAGAGACGTCATCAATCCGACAGCGATGAGACTGAATACGGCCATCCAGGTGAGGAAGTGGCGAATCGGGGCAAAGAGTTCGTCAGAGGCTTGCCACACGAAGGTGTGCCAGGAGCTTGTGCCTAGATCACTACTGGTGGCACGGCTGATTTCCGGCACCGGGGCGAATCCGATAAGCGAGGTCGATTGTCCGCCGTGGCCATCGCTCGGCGCACTGACCCAGCCCGGCTGAAGAGGCGTGACAAGGGGAATGAGTTGTGCGTCGGAAATTTGGACGCCGGTCGGCAGAATGGGACAGCTCATGACGATGCCGCGATGGTCGATCAGCATCACATGTCCGGTCTTGCCGAAGCGAATGGGCGAGATCGAGGGCGAGATCAACTCTTTGGCGTCGATCACGCGATGGAGCACGCCGACTGCTCCATATTGGATGTGATCCATAATGGGAAGCGAGATACTAATGACATAGCTCTGTGCACGTTCGTCGAAGTGCACATCTTCGATGAAGAGCTGGCCGACCCCGCGATGGGAGGCGCCTTTCCACCAAGCCGTTTCTTTATTGGCAAAAGGAGCCTGCGTGGTCGACGCGGCAACCAGGTTGCCCTCCATGTCGGTGATGTACAGCATCTTGGTGGCAGACCGGACCACTTGCGGTATCAGTTGATCGGCTTCGCTCTTGGCCCCTGAGAAATAGTCCTGAATGAGGCCGGCTATTTTGTTTCCCGTGATGACCTGGACTGCCGCGGGGTCTTTGGCCTCCCAGCCTGTTTTGAGCCGGTCCACTGCCCGGCGACGTGCATCTTCCGTCATGTCCAGCAGGGCATCGCGCCGTTGCTCAAGTTCTAGGATGATCGAAGGGTCTGTCGCAATCTGTGATGTCCGTCCGACTTCATCTGACATCAAGAGATCAACTTTTCGTGCCGTCTCCTCGGCAAGGGCCTTGAAGCTTTCGCCGTGGACGACCTGGATCTCGCGAGAGCCTTGCCAAAAGGCGAGACCGAGCCCCAACATGAGGGGAACCACCCCCACGAGCAACATGGACAGAATCAGTTTGGGTTGGAGCCCCCACCTTGTTTCAGAGCGAGACGCGGGACGTGCGGGATTCATGACAGCCATCCTTGCCCGGCCGGCTCGGCGTTGGGGAAGGTCAAGGTTACGGTCGTTCCTTTATCGATGTGACTGTCGACAGCAATCGTGCCGTGCATTTTGTTGACGATGGTTTTGACGTTATAGAGTCCCAGCCCCGTACCTTTGCCGGGAGCCTTCGTCGTGAAAAATGGCTCGAAAATCTCGGGGATATTGTCCGGGGCGATGCCGCATCCCGTATCGGAGATTCGGACGTCGACCTGTCGGACAAGGAGTGTGGTCTCGAGTGTCAGTGTGCCGCCGCGGCGCTCCATGGCATGGACCGCATTGGTGATGAGGTTGACGAGGACGTGCAGCAACTCATCCGGGTTGCCTGTTACGGCGGCGCCGGGCTGGTAATGTTTGATCATCTCAATATCGTGAAAACTTGACGCGTAGCGTGCGATTTTCAGCGCCTCGTCCAGCTTTCCGTTTACAGACACCAGCACATTCCCGTGAGAGGATGCGCGTCGTGAGTAGTGGGTGAGGTCCCGACAGATGGCACTCGTCTGTTTGACGGCTTCAATAATGTCCTGGGCTTGTTCGTGGACGGCGGTCAGGTCGCATTCGGCTGTAAGGTTTTCCGCCAAGCCCAAAATGAGTTGCAAGGGATTGTTGATATCATGCGCGATCCCCGCAGCAAATGAGCCGATTCCCGCAAGCTTTTCTGAATGGAGGAGTTCGGCTTCCAGCTTGGATTCATGCTGAATTAATTTCCACAGCAACCGAGAGGCTGATCCACTGAGGATTTCTGTGGTAGGAAGTTTGTGGGCATGCAGATATGCCTCCATCTCTGGATCGCCTGTGACATCCAAAAGCAGGCCCACGCCATGGTCGCTGATCAGGTCTGGCACATTGGTGGTTACGGGAACCTGAAGCTCACGCGCGCGTTGCAGCCCTGGTGCCGCAGGATCACGGTCTGCAATGCCGACAATCTCAATCGACGGGATTTGGTGCAGCAGATCTAACAGTGCACGGCCGCCGCGTCCCGCTCCCAGAATGGCGACCTTGGTAGGGTCGGACCTTTCCATCAGGCGGTCTCCCTGTGGCGAGACTGTGGCACTACTGCAGAGGAGAGCAACCGGGGGCATGCCTCTCCTCGGCACAGAGGAGGATGGAGGTTCATGGTCACAGCCGTGCAAGTTCCCGCTGTTCTATGGCTCGCGCGACGGCTGACCTCAGTTTCTCTCCTTCGACCGGCTTGACAAGATAATCTACCACTCCTTGCCGGAGAAAGGATGTCGCCATATCGGCATCCGGGAAGCCAGTCAGCACGATGAGCGGGACGCGAGGGTAGTTGCTCCGGAAATAGGAGACAGCTTCGGCTCCATTGATTTTCGGCATACGAATGTCGCAGATGACGACGTCGAGAAGGAGCCGGTTCTCGCCTGAATTGATGACGTCGATCGCCTTCTCACCGTTTTCCGCTTCAAGGACTTCATAGCCGGATTTCTCCAGAGTCATCTTCACGACTTTGCGAATATCAGGCTCGTCGTCTACCACGAGCACTCGCCCCTCGCAGGCCTCTCCCCCGACGAAAAACCCAGACTTGAACTCATTCATGGCACCCTCCTTGGATGATAGGTAGATGTGGTTGCACTCTGGTTGGCTCACGTATTCTTGTCCCACCTGGAGCGCAATGCGCGTGCCAGCATGGCCATACGGAAACGGTTCGGATTCCCTTGCAAAGAGGAGTCTTATGGGCAAGTGACGTATGCAGACGTGGTTGTTATCCACCATCATGTGCTGAAATCCACCACCAGCGCCAGACGTCGTGGTGCATGGTGCGCGACACGAAAAATCCGGCTGGTTGCTCTGGTTTGTTTAGTTTGTCTCGTTTATTTGGTTGAACAAGACCAACCAGATGAACAAAACAAACCAGATGAACCAGATCAACTCGTCCCGCCAGTCTCACTCGACTATCCTGCTTGGTCTGGCTGGCCTGAATTGCCTTTGGGCCTGGCGCTGAGGTATTCTTATTGCCACGCGATTGGAGAGGCCATGATTACGCCGGATGTTCTGACGGAATACCTACTCCGGATGATGCCTGATGCCTCGGTCACGGTCTCGGATCGGACCGGCACGATGGATCATCTCAAAGTGGTGGTGATCTCGGCAGCTTTCGCAGGGAAGAATCTGCTGGATCGGCATCGTCTGATCTATCAGGCGTTGGACGGCCCATTGAAAGATGGGCGGATACATGCACTCGAACTCACAGCCAAAACAACAGATGAAGCCTAGGAGGGCGACCCATGGCAGATCCCATTCAAGAAGAAATTAACAAGGAAGTCGCCACGCACAAGATCTTGATCTATGGCAAGGGCACTAAACAGATGCCGATGTGCGGGTTCACGAAAGAGACGATGCAGTTCTTCGATAAGTACGGATACCCGTATGAACTCGTCGACGTCCTGTCTCAACCGGCCAAGCGAGAGGCACTCGTCAAGATGACTAACTGGCCGACCCTCCCCAAAGTGTTCATCGACGGACAGTTTTACGGAGATACCGACATCCTCGATCCGATGGCGGCCAAAGGCGAGATAGAGCCGCTGCTGAAAAAGGCATTCGGAAAATAGGACGGTCGAAAAGATCGGGAAGGTCAGGAAGGGCGTCTGCCAAACTCTCCTGCTCGCGCAACGCGCGGCCTCTGAAGGCCCTCGTTGGACGCGCGCAATCGAGAGTCCGACAGACGCCCTTCCTATTTTTGTCATTCAGCGGCTTGGGGAGGGAAGAGGAAGAGAGGGCGGCCGTTATGCCTTGTGCTCGCGCACCCCTCACCTCAGAAGGTGATCGGTGCATGCGCGCAGAGAGAGCATGACAGCCGCCCTCAGTCACATTGAATCTGAAGCGACCTCCTGGACCTTTACTGCTTTAAGGTTGGTTCGTTCTTTGGGACTGAAAGTGTCCAGTCTATCCCGAGGAGGGCGTAAGCTTTGTCCGAAGGCGAGGTCAGTGTTCGTGCCCATGTGATCGCACGAGTTTCCTGGCCACCCTCTGCCGCTATTTTCCCAATCTCTTTGAACAAGTCTTCTCTGTAGTGAAAGTCGAAATCAGTGGCGACTTTTGAAGCCTCGGCCAAAGATCCCTGTCTAGCGTAAGCCAGAGCAATTGCCTTAAGTGCTTCATGGGTCTCGTCTTCGGTCCGCTGTAGCACACGAAGCTGTTGCAATTCCTTTGAGTCCTCTCCCTGTTTCATGATGGAAACCAGGTGCGACATTTCTTTTCTCCTTTTTATCCGCTGCTTTTCTGTTTCAGCGTAGGAAAGGGTGGCTCTTGCGCCCTGAATATCCCCTTTATCTGCTTGCACTGCTGCGATCGTGCCGTACAAGGACTGGTGCTGAGGCTTCAGGTTATCGAAACGAAGAACGGCTTCTAGAGCTTCTTTCGCTCGGCCTGATTTTGTTAATTGTGCAAGGATTCCTGCGATGGCCCGGGCATAGGCGTCTGTTCCGCAGTCATCGGCTTCACCCACGTTCTTTAACAGCAGAGCGGTGTCAAAAGCTTCTTTGAAGTTCCCCTGTTCGGCTTGAGCTTTCACTATATCGTTAATCGCAAATCGCCTATGGGCATCCGTTTCTATTGATTTGGCTATTTCGAGCGCACGATTTGTGTCGCCAGCGTTGAACATTGTGGCGGCAAGGCGCCACAAGATGTCGGCTCGCGCTAAACCGTTAACAGTTGAGGCTGCGGCTGTAGTTCCTTCCTGCAGGAGGAGTAGAGCTGTCGACCTGTCGCCTTTCTTAATGTACTGAGTAGCGAGTTCAAGAAGAGCGTACGCTTTCGCATGACCAGGCTTGATGGTGCTGGCGGTGGTTTGTGCACCTTTCAGATCATCCAACTCTCCCTGGGCAATAACAATGCCCCATTTAGCATACTGCTGAAGCCTGTCTTCTAGACCGGAGGCCATCTTCACGGCTCCTGGCAGATCATTTGCCCGCACACGTCCACCAATGATACTCATGAGTGGATAAGGGTTGTCGCCAGCTATTGATTTCGCCGTCTCTACCGCACCCGCAACATCGCCAAGCTTGGCTTGTGCCTCAGCGATACGGGCGGTTGCCTCACTAAATATCCCAAGAGGTTCGCCTTTAAACTGTTCCTTAAGCTGAGCGAGAATTTGAAATGCTTCCTTCAGTTTTCCCGCATTTGCGTAGGCCACGGCGACATGCCCCAAAGCATTGGTGCTCGCGAGTTTCACCTGTCGATCAGAACTATCTCCCTTCTTAATCTCGGCATATATTTCCTCGGTGTCTTTGATGTTGCCAGCTTTGGCGTAGACAGATGCGAGAGAGACAAGATGGTTGGGCTTGTTCGACATGTCTGGAAACATCTTAAGCGACTCTCGCGCACCGGACGGATCCAAATAGATCTGGGAGAGAATGATGCTCTCTAGCGCATATGATCTTTCGATTGGTTCTTTAACAGACGCAGCAGCAGTTCTTGCTTCTAATAGGAGCGTAATTGCGTCGGGCCGGTCAATCGTGCCACCGAAAGCCGGGCAAGTTAAAGACAAAAGCGCAACTGGTACTGCGAGAACTGTTGCGGAGATGCCATAACCTTTCATCGTTTGGCCTCAGGCGGCGGCCAGTTTATTTCGGCATGTCTGCCGCAGTAGAAGCAGGAGAGGCGGTAGCGGGCTTTGCGTCGGGGATTCGGCATGGACGTAAAGGTGATGGGGGTGTCGTCGAAGGGACAGCTGGGTTGATCGTGGAGGAGATGCACCTCGGCCATCATGGTGATCGAGGCGCCGTCCCACGGTGGGGTTGTCTGTTCTTTGCCGGTAATCTGCTCCTTCGTATGACACCGTTTGCACTCGGCTTCGTAGGTCTTGATACGGGCGAGATGGAAGGTGAGGTCGGTGATGTTCATCGGTCCGCCGCATCCAGGCTGGGCACAGGTAAGATGTTCGCGCTGGAGGGCCTGCACAAACCGACAGTGCGCTATCCGTTCTTGTTCTGACTTCATGGCATTTCCTCCGAATCCTATATCGGGTCGCCTCCATTATATAGAGGGCGCTTGGTCGCTTTGATCTTCCATGCCCGGAGTCGTCCCACCCTCTTCTCCAGTTCAATAGTCAGTCATGCAAGGGCGTGCGGAGCTTTTGACTGCGGCCGTCGAGCGAGGCCCTTCGGAGGGCGCGCGCTCCTGGAGCAAAGAAAGCTCCGCACGTATTTGCGCCACATGTTCCGAGGCCGCGCGTTGCGCGAGCACAGAGACAAGACCATCGAGCCTCCTCATTCCTCCTTCTTACTCCACCCAGAGGGTGGCCTGAAGTGCCCTTTGACTGCGCGCATCGAACGAGCATACTTCTGAGTGTGCGCGTTCTGCGAGCAAGAAGGGCACTCAGGCTACCCGTTACACCCCCCATGCCCCGCTGATCTGGATATTCGCGCCGTTCACGTAGCGGGCCTCGTCGCTTAGGAGATACCGTACAGCAGCCACGGTGTCGCCTACCGTCCCAATGTATCCGGCGGGGATGCGTTTCGTCATGCCGGCGAGTTCTTCCGGCGGCGCACTGCCTGAATCGATGAAGCCGGGCGAGATCGCATTGACGGTAATGCCGTGGGGCGCCAGCAATTTGGCCAGTGTGCGGGTCAGAATCAAGACGCCGGCCTTGGCGATGTAATGGGCCGTGACGTCCGGTTGAGAAATCATCTGATCGGCGTTGGCCATGCTGAAATTGATGATGCGACCGGATTTGCGTCCTTTCATGCCAGGTGCGACTGCCTGGGCGAGATAGAAAATGGGATGCAGGTTGCCGTTGAACATCTCGTTCCAGCCTGCCGCCGTTTCCTCGAACAGGTTCACGCGATGGTACGGTCCTGCACCGTTGATCAGCGTATCGATCCGTCCCCACTGCTGTTCGACTTGGGCCACGAGGTCTTTGGCTGCCTGGGGGTCCGACACGTTACAGCGAATCGAGAGCGCACGGCCTCCACGACTTGTGATCGCGTCGGCTGTAGCAGTTGCCTCCGCTTCGCTCGTGCGGTAGCAGATGGCGACCGACCACTGTTGCGCCGCCAGGTCGAGCGCGATTCCCCGTCCGATGCCTTTGGCCCCGCCTGTGATGAGTGCCACTCGCTCTGCCATCGTTCATCCTTTCCGTGGTCGGTGTAGCCGATCGTGTAACTTATCGAGTCTTGAGTCTGGTTGCGAGCAGCTGCAATGTGCCGGCTGTTCGCATGGAGAAGATCCGGTCTTGTTTGGGCTTCTTATTGTCCTCTCGGCACTCTGTGATGAGCGCCCGCAAGTCTGCGATTGTATCCATGTCGCGCCATGCAGTGGTGAGCCCGACAGATAACCCCAGTGTCTTGGCCTGCTGTTGTGTGACGGCGAGGACTTGGTCGGTGGACCAGGGTACCCCGGTAAAGAGTTTTTCTGCCGGCTGCTTGAGGCCAATGAGGTAGTACCCGCCATCCAGGGCTGGCCCAAGGACCACGTCCGAGGAGTCGAGCATCGCGAACGCCTCTTGATACACAGAGAGAGGCAAGGTCGGGACATCGGTCCCCACGATGATCACCTGCTTGTAACCTTTGGCGAATAAGTCGATACAGGTGCGGTGTATCCGCTGCCCCAGATCCTCTCCTACTTGATCCAACAGGCGGACGCCCTGTCGTTCTTCCATAATTTTGAAGAACACAAGATCAGAGGAAGGAGCACAGGCCAGGTACCGATGGAACGGGAGCTGAAGTGTTGCAACAGCGAGTTTGGTCCGTTCCAGCATGTCGAGGACGAAACTGCCGTGCAGGGTGGCCGCCTCGTCGGGTGTCAGCGGCGGGCAGAGCCGCGTATTCACCTCGCCAGGAATCGGAGCCTTGGCGAAGATCACTAGAGCAGCGTGAGGTGTCTGGCGTGAGGCGTCAGGCGATGGAGAGGATGCCGGCCTTGCGACCTGTGATGGTCTACTTTTTAAGCTCGCCACCCTTCACCCCTTGCGATCTATCGGACGGCTTTGTACCATTCAACTAAATGCGATGGACTGACACCGATCCAGTACAGGAATCGCAGGACCCACATCAAGAGGAGCGTCCGCAACGGTCCATGTCGCTCCCAGCGACGGAAGGAAGTGGTCACGGTCGCGGTGAGGGACGCGGTCGCGCCCTTTTGTTTGAGTCTGCGGGAGAAATCGATATCCTCCATCATCGGCATGTCGGCGAAGCCTCCCATCTGTTCGAAGATAGGACGACGCACGAACAGGGCCTGGTCGCCGGTGGCGATGCCGCTCAGTCTCGATCGCCAGTTCATCATCCTGCTGATGATGCTTCCCCACGTCGATGGGCGATCGAATCGGACATCGAACCGTCCGCCCACCATCCGTTGATCGGCCAGTGTCGTGTCGATCATCGTTTTGGCATCGCCTGGAAGTTGCGTGTCGGCATGGAGAAAGAGAAGGATCTCTCCGCCGCTGGCTTTTGCGCCTTCATTCATCTGCCGGGCGCGTCCACGGGGAGCGGTCACCAGTCGTACGGGGCTCTGTGCCGGGGACTGAGTCCTTCGCCTGTATGACTCGACCAGCTCAGGGGTCTGATCGAGGCTCCCTCCATCCACCACGATGAGTTCATCGAAGCCGAGCGCGGCAGTGTGCGCTAGTGTAGCCATGATTGTCAGTTCTTCGTTCAGTGTGGGGATGATGACGGAAATCGGCATCGCCATGACACGCTAGAAGGTTGCGGAAAACTATGTTGGCACAGGAGCCGTTCGATGGTCCACATGTGTGGCACAACAGGAGAACGCTCCTTCGGGATAGCCGAGCGAGACAGGCGGGACAAGCGAGAGGAGTGAGAGGTTGAGGTCCGAAGTTCGAGATATTCGGAACTTCGAACCCCGAACTTCGAACTCCGGATCGCGCCTTTCTCGCACGTCTCGCACTTCACGCGCCACGGTCCATAGACGCCGGTGGACGTTTTGAGCATCCTATTTTTTTAGGTGGGTTTCTTCGGTTCGTTGAACATAAAGTACATGACGACAATCACAGTGGACCAAAACAACACTTGCTTGTGCCAGAAGAGGACTTCCCCATAGTGGTAGAAGACACCTGCGAGCAGGAGGGCGCCAGCGATGACGCTGTAGCGGAGAGTCGTGTTTTCGACGACCGCATTCGCCCATACGGCAACCCCACCGAAATAAATCAAGAAGGGAATGACGTCGATCTCGAATCCCCCGCTGATCGAAAGGAACACATCGAGGAAGCCGATGAAAATGAGAGCGGTGCCGACGATCATCCCGGCGACTCGCATCTGATTATCGCCCCGGGAGCCGTCATCTGGCTCGCGGCGCACCGGCTCGTGTGGTGGTTCTGGCGGCATGGTCAGCTGGTTCCTAAAGGGGTTTACGTGTTGATGCACGATTTGTGTGGATGCACGTTACTCTGGGTGCTCACGCAGGCCGGTCTCGTCGTTCGTCGTTCGTGAATCGTGAACGAGATAAGCAAGACGTGCGCGACAGGCGCGACTCACGAAGATGAAACTTCCGAGTCGTCCCGCTTTTCTCGCAAGTCTCGCGAGATTTGCGCGAATAATCAGATACGCGTCACGTGTATCGAGCACACTGCATGAAAAACGGCGCGTCCCTGGGCAACAAGGTTGCCTTGGCAGACTCAGCTCGGGCGGGTGCAGTAGCCGTTGGGGTTGGAAGGGTGAGAAGAGCGACCGTTTCAGTATCCTGCAGCCCGCATTATTCATGACAGTGTGTCGCGAAGTCGCCGAGCCCCGTCGTGAGCCCAGCGCGCGGAGCCCTGAGGACCCGATGCGTACTCGTGCAGTAGGGTGAGGGTCCGAGAGGCGAGCCCGCCGGCCGGACGCTTGTCGCAGCAGCGGATCGGCGATTGCAGCAGAAGTGTTCATGACTAATGCGGGCTACACCTTAAAATGTTTGCTCAAGGTAAGACTTTGGCGCTGATACGAGGATCCGAGAGCCGTGCCATAGAGCTGACTGGGGCGTGCGAGCATCCTGTCGTATACAACCTTAAAAAATGTTTGTCCATCATGGATCAGGAATGGCACGTCATGGGGGCGGACCTCCAGGACCACTTGGGTGCCGTGCAGCTCGCCGCGGCCGTACCCAAATCCCGGATCAAAAAATCCGGCATAGTGAGTCCGTAACTCGCCACAGGCTGCTTCGAAGGCGACCATTTCGGCCGCGTAGCGGGCGGGAACGCGAATCCGTTCTTTCGACGCGAGAATGTAAAACTCCTCCGGTTCCAAGAGGAGACTATCCTGGCGGTGGCGGTACAGGGGTTCCCAAAAATCGAGCGCCGCATAGTGGCCGACCTTTGAGAGATCGATGACATGACTGTTCTTCTTTGCCCGATAGCCGATAATCGGCGCGCTGTTTCGGTCGTCTCCCTTCAGATCGATGCGGAGAAACAGGCCGCGATCTGTACGGAGATCACGGGTATCCAGCGCGTGCTTCGTGGGAAGATTGTGGTAGAGCAAGGCCTCTCGCTTGTGGAGTGTCTGAAGCGACCGGTCTGACACGGTTGCGTCACCGCGCACGAAGCGAATTTGATTGAGGGAGTACCCGGTCTGTACCTTGATGGCGAACGAGCGTGGGACGATTTCCAGATAGAGAGGCCCGGCATAGCCGGCTCGGATTTCATCGAATCCGGTGTTGAGATCCGTCACGACGCGGGTAAAGACGTCCAGCCGCCCAGTCGTACTCTTGGGATTGGTCCGCGCCCGGAGGGTCCCGGGTAAGGCCAGACGTTCCAGCAGCGGCACTAAATAGACGTGGCCTTTTTCGAGAATAGCCCCCTCGGTTAGGTCCATCTCGTACATCACTAGGTCGGACTGATAGAAGTCCAGGACGTTGAGCCGGCTCGTGATCTCGGACAACTCCGGCAGGAAGCTGCTGATCAACCGATAGGCCTTGCGTCCGAGGCGCAGATCGAGACTGGCCGGCTGGATCTGCCGGTCTTCGATCGGCACATCAGCGTGAATGGCACGGCTCGCGATCAGCTGCTTAATCTGTTGGTAGGGCAAAATGCCCTGAGTGGTGCGGGTGCTCACAGGATGTCGAGCTTTCCGTTACTGCACGATCCCAGTGAAGGCGCTGCGCTGACCATCGGCAGCTCCCGGGCGGATTCCTGTTGCGGTTGTGGATAGTGGAATGCCTTGTTCTCATAGTTCTTCAAGAGGACCCCCGCGGCATCCATGTGCACCATGTAGTCTCCGGGGAGCAAGGGAATTTTGCCGCCCCCGCCTGGCGCATCGATCACGAAATGCGGGACCGCCATCCCGCTTGTGTGGCCCTGCAACGACTTAATGATATTCAGCCCCGTCTCGACCGTGGTGCGGAAGTGATTCGTACCCTTGGTCAGGTCGGCTTGATAGAGATAATAGGGTTTGATGCGAGCGAGCAGGAGCTGATGCATCAATCGTTTCATGATGTCCGGATCGTCGTTGACGCCTTTGAGCAGCACGGTTTGCGCGCCGAGTGGCACGCCGGCATCGGCCAACATCCCGCAGGCCGCTTTGACTTCCGGAGTCAGCTCGTCCGGGTGATTGAAATGCAGATTCATATACACAGGGTGGTATTTTTTCACGATCGCGCAAAGTTCCGCTGTGATCCGTTCCGGCAACGTGCCCGGCACCCGGGAGCCGAGGCGAATCAGTTCCAAATGTGGGATGGTACGCAGGGCCTTGAGTATCCGCTCTAACAAATGATCCGGCAGGAGCAAGGGGTCGCCGCCGGAGAGAATGACGTCGCGCACTTCGCTATGCTCGCGCAAGTAGGCGATGGCCTGGTCGAGTTCGCCTTTCTTGATGAATCCTGGTTTTCCGACCAGCCGTTTTCTCGTGCAGAACCGACAATAAATCGGGCACTGGTTCGTCACCATCAATAGGACACGGTCCGGATAGCGATGGACAAGATGCGGGACCGGACTCATGAGGTCTTCCTCGAGCGGATCAGCCTCCGCTTCGAAGTCGTCCATCTCAGCGATGTCCGGGACCACTTGTTTCCAAATGGCGTCGCCCTTTTCTTTCATTGTCGCCATCACGGTGGGGGTAATCCTCATCGGATAGTCGCCCACGATGGCTTCGATTTCTTTCGCGTCGAGACCGAGCCGATCCGCCAAGTCTTTTGGCTTCACAATGCTGTCAGCGAGTATGCGTCTCCATGCTTCCATGCCGGTCTCCTTTGCTGTCGAGTGGATCAGCACGCCTGTCGGTGCGATTAGCTGCCGGCGATCCGTTCCTGACCGTACGTCTTGTCCAGGTGATTGAGGATGTCGTCGGTTTCCGTCAACACCATGTCCCCATCCTTGAGGACAGGAACATAGT
Organism: Nitrospiraceae bacterium; assembly: GCA_036004925.1. GTDB lineage: Bacteria > Nitrospirota > Nitrospiria > Nitrospirales > Nitrospiraceae > Palsa-1315. Next base: position 45,778 of record DASYRC010000015.1, read on the forward strand.
ACTGTCCTGAGACTTCTTGGACCACTTTGCGCATCGGGCGAAAGTCGGGCACGACGACGTGCTCGTATTCGACGTGGAGGTCCGCCAGTTTCTGGCGCACCTCCTCACAGTCGGGACACCAGGCCACGTGATAGAGGGTGATTGCCATAAATATGAATGGTGAATGTTCAATGTTGAATGGTTAATTGTCCGGACGATACTCTGCCGATTCATTCAACATTCAACATGGATCACTGTCCAGCGACGGCACAGGGCACCATGACGGCGTCTTTCATCCCGTGGATCACTTTCTTATCCGCGGGGCAGATGGTAGCCAGGATACCAGCCAGCTCGGTCTTTTCGCCACTCACGAAGTAGTAGGGAGAGAGCCTGACGCGACCGGACATCCGGTTCATCTCACCGGTCACCGGATCGAAATAGTCGACGTCATACAGACGGCCTTTGTGAAATTCCTGCAGGATATAGGGTGTTTGGGGAAAGTCGTTCAGGGCCTTGTCGATGGCGCCGGCCCATTCTCCCTGCGGCATATCGTGTCCAACCGATACGCCTCGGCTGCCCCAGGCGAGTTCGGAAAATCCCGAAGGCTTGATCACGAAGTGCCGCTCTTTCTGGGTAGCCGTGGCCAGATCGCGCCAGTTCATCACGGCACGTCCGCCGATCGCCAAACCAGGAATTGTAGCAGACGGAGGGATCGGCGCAGGGTCGAGAATCCACGTACGTGGCATGATGGTGGTCAGGTGCAGGAAGACATCTCGCTCCAGTGCCTGCTCCCAGAAGGGTTGCAAGGCTGGGTGATGGAGGAGGGCAAAGGCGAGCTTCTCTTCCAGCGCCGGCTTGTACGGGGGCGTGACGGTGACCCAGTCCTTCTTGATCGCATATTGGACGAGTTCGGATTTGGGAATGTTCAGGAGGTCAAACAACTCATAGAAGCGATAAATCAAGGCGATCGGCTGGTCCATTCCCTCGCCGGCGATCCGAAGGCCTTCTTCAGTGAATCGAATGTGACGAGGTTCCACGCAGTAGGCCTCGAGATCGATTGCTCGGAGCTGGGCCGCGAGCCACGTCATTTCAGGCCGATAGTCTTTGGCCTCCTCCGACATCAGAATCGCGACGCATCCTGTATGCTGGGCGAGTTGGCTTCTCAACATGGCCGCAAACCCCCGAACCATCCCCTCGATGCCTCCAACGAGTGAGAGACTGCCAGTTTCCCTATCGGCATAGAGCGCTGATAGGCATGCGGTCATACCGATTCCTCCGGGGACTGAGTCGAGCTCGGTGATCACCATGCCGTCCTGGGTAGGGATGATGTCCGGTCGGATGACCGCGGGAAGCTGGTCACGAAACCGTTTCATCCGGCTGTACGTGAGCAGACCTTCAGGTTTTCCTTGGTCAAGGTATCCCGCTATCCAGGTTGGTTGGAGGCCGCGTACACTGTCGATATAGAGGCGGTTCAGGGCTCGATGAAAGGATAAGAGCTGTGGGCCGAGTTGGTGGAAAAAATCCAGCTGGTCTTTCTTGAGAAGGAACGGTGTGGTGGCAATTCGCCAGGTCGTCGTGGCGGTGCCGATTCCTGACGCCGAAACCTGCCCGGGCAGAGATGGAAAGAGCCCAGCTTGGCTCAGCTGGTCACGGATGATTGCGCAGCGGTGAAGGAGGTCGGAGGTAGCCAAGTCAGACAGAGGCAGTATCCGTATCAATGAGCGCCCCTCAAGCGAGGCCAAAGAACTGTAACACGGGCTTTAGGGCCGTACAAGGGGCGAGAAGATCAGTGAGGGAAGGGGCGGCAGGTAGACGGGAAATATTATGGCTTGTGCTGAGAGGGGAACCGATGAAAAAGTGACATCCCCTTGGGTGCTCCTGCAGAATGGTGCTAGTATGAGCCGCACATCAATTGGAATCCTTCTATGTCCGTATACACCGATAAACTGGTGGGTGCTTTCGTGACACCACCGATCGCGCTGCCACAACTCGTGCCGAGCCGCACCTGTCTCCAGTGCGATGTCTGTTGTCGGTTCCCGGACCCCGATAGCGCCCTCCGTCCGTATTTTACCGAGAACGAAATCACCCGGGCCCTGGCTGGAGGTGTTGAGGAAACGGCCTTTCCCAATCGGCGAGGGTCACAGGTGATGCTGATTTCCGAGCCCCATGGAGACAGGTATCTCTGCCCGGCATTCGACGCAGCGACCTCAACCTGCCGCATCTATCAGCAGCGTCCGCTCGATTGTCAGCTCTATCCGTTGGCCTTGATGTGGGATGAGTCGCACGGCCAGGTATTGTTGGGGTGGGATACGAAATGCCCGTTTATGCGAGGGGAGATTCCGGGGGAGATCCAGCGTCATGCTGATCGGGTAATGGCCTTGCTCGATCAACCAGACATCTGTGACCAGGTTGTCGCGCACCCTCGCCTAATCGGACGGTTTCAAGAGGACTTGGTCGTGCTCGCCCCTCTTCCGCGCCTCACCGAAGCCGTGGTTGGTCAGTGGGGGGCTTCGCCGCTGCACCGGTTTATGCTGGACGATATTCCGCGCATGACGACGGCGTTGGATCGGTTGGGGCCGTGCCACGATCAGCCGCTCGCAGCCTATTCGCCGGTCTTCCACTACATATGGAATGGGTTACTGTCCTATTGGTGGATGGAGCTTGAGGGAACCTTTTGTCTTTTCGCGCAATCGCCGGACGGCTGGTTCATGCCCCTGCCTCCGGTCGGAGCCGGCTCGATCGACGTGCCTCTGTCGGACGCGATGGGGTTGCTGCGGCGCTGGAACGGTGACTCGCCAGTCAGCCGAGTCGAAAACGTACCCTCTCAGTTGGGACCAGAGTTGGAGCGGATGGGATATCGGTTGACGCCCAAGGAACCGGACTATCTGTATCGCGCAACGGACCTCGCAGCTTTGGCAGGCGATCGGTATAAATCTCAACGCGCATTGTGCAATCGATTTGAACGAGAGCAGTCCTTTGAGATGGACTCCTATCAGGTTAAGGACCGTCAGGACTGTCGTGCCCTCCTAGAGAATTGGTCACGGCAGAAGCAAGCGGGAGGGATCGAGGCGTTCGGGGTAATGCTGTTGGCCGATGCGGTGCCGGCTCATGAAATCATCTGGTCGCAGGCGTCGGCCCTGCGAGTCACGGGAAGGGTCGTTAGGACCCACGGTCGACTGTGCGCGTATACCTTTGGCTATTGGTTGACGAGCGCAACATTCTGTGTCCTCTTAGAGGTGACGGATCGGGCTCTTCCAGGTCTAGCCCAGTATCTATTTCGGGAGACCTGTCGAACGGCTGTGGCGGAAGGGGCCGAATACATAAATGCAATGGATGATGCAGGTCTTCCCGGATTGCGCACATCGAAACAAGCCTATCATCCCGCCCTGCTGATTCCCAACTTCGTTGCCTCCCCAGCGCGTGAATCATGAAGACCTCAATGGCCTTATCATTCCTCGATCTGCGCCGCTATCGGTGGTTGCCCCATCTCCTTATCGCCATGACAGTAATCGCGGTCCTAGCCGGCATCGGTCTGATTCGGTTCGTCGAATATCGCTTCGTGGAGGCGACGGGAGGAGAACTCACGCTGGCTGCGGCGGAAATTGCCGAGAAACTTGACCGGATGTTGTTCGAACGCCAAGGCGACGCCCTCATGATGGCCCGAGCCTTGGCATTGAGAGCCTCCGATTCAAAATTTCTCTCCGAGTACCTGAAGTGGATGAAGAAGGAGTATGCCCCGGTCTACCTGTCGTTAGCGGTCACGGACGTTCAGGGTACGGTCGTGGCGGCGACGGAACCCTCGCTGGTAGGAGGCGACTATAGCCGTGCCGCATCGTTTATCGCTGCGCGTGCGACGCAAAGACTCGACATTGCCGACGTTGCGGGGCAGGAAACGGAGAGTGGCGTCGATACGATCGCGTTTACGGCCCCGATGCTCGACTCTAAAGGCACGTTCCTGGGCGTCGTGACTTCGCGGGTGGGGGTCCCATTTTTAGAGGAAGTCACCACTAGGACCATTCGCTCACTTGAAGCTCGGCCAGGAGCGGGCGGGCGAGTCGAGTACCAAATATTGACGCGGCAGGGCAGGGTGTTTGTCGACTCGGATCTGCCCCACAAGGAGGCCATCAATCTCAAAGAACTCGGGTTCCCTTCGGTGCTGCTGAGCGAAACCGGTGCGCCGGGGTTTATCGAGGAAGAGCATCTGCGCCGGCATGTCCAGGTGGTGACTGGCTATGCGCAGACCAGGGGCTTTGGAGAATTTGCTGGGCTGGGCTGGTCGGTCCTGGTGCGAATGGAGCGACAGGAGATCCTGGCCCCTATTCATGCCTTCTTGTGGAAAGTCGGGATCGCCGGCGGGGTGGTCTGGCTTCCCATGCTGGGGTTATTGTTCTGGGCCACGGCACGCTTGCGCGCAGAACATCGACAGGCACAACAGGAAAGTGCCTGGGCGAAAGCGGCTGAAGCTGCGTTGCTCCAGAGTCAGGAGCGAAATCGGGCCATCGTCGATACCGCGCTTGACGGGGTGATCACCATCGATTCGACCGGGATTGTGACCGATTGGAATGCGCGGGCCACGGCTATTTTCGGATGGTCCCGCGAGGAGGCGTTGGGACAGGCCCTTTCCAAGACCATCATTCCTGAGCGGGATCGTCAGGCGCACGAACATGGTATCCGCGAATTTCTTCGAACAGGGGCTGGAGCGATCTTGAACCGCCGGATTGAAATTGTCGCCCAACACAGGGACGGGCGGGAGGTTCCCGTTGAGCTTGCGGTGTCACCGGCGAAAATCGGGGATGCATACATCTTCAGCGCCTTTATCAGGGACATCACCGACCGCCGCCGGGCTGAAGGGCGTCTCGCTTCTCAGTATGCGGTGACCCGAATCCTCGCAGAGGCGACGACCCTGGAAGAGGCCATTCCGAAAATCATCCAGGCAATAGGGGAGAGCCTGGAATGGGATCTGGGCGTGTTTTGGCGGGTGGATAAGGCGACTGGGATGCTGCGCTGTCTTGATCAGTGGAAGGCGCCGTCCGTGCAGGCCGATCCGTTTACCCTGGACACTTGGCAGCGTGTGTTTACACGCGGCGAGGGCTTGCCTGGATGTATTTGGACCAGTGGCAAGTCGGCTTGGGTGACGGACGTCACGATGGATGCTGACTTCACTCGTGGAGCGCAGGCTCGACAAGTTGGATTCCACGGGGCGCTTGGATTTCCTATTCTAGTAGGGAATGAAATTGAGGGCGTCATCGAACTTTTCAGCCGTCAAGTGAGGCAGCCCGATGACGAGTTGTTGAGGATGGTGGAAGACATCGGTCTCAAGATCGGCCAATTTGGCGAACGGGCTAGAACGGAAGGGGTGTTACGCGAAACAGAGGCGCAATTGCGACAGGCGCAGAAGATGGAGGCGGTGGGACGATTGGCTGGCGGCATGGCGCACGATTTCAATAATCTCCTCACGGTGATTCGAGGGTACAGCGAGTTGCTCCTGGGCCGCCTCGGGCCCGCCGATGACATGCGGAAGGACATGGAGGAGGTGAAGAAGGCGGCGGACCGGGCCTCCGGGCTGACCCGTCAATTGCTGGCATTCAGCCGCCGGCAGTTCATCGCGGCGAAAGTTCTAGATCTCAATGCTCTCGTCGCCAATATGGACGGCATGTTGCGACGTCTCATCGGTGAAGATATTGTCGAACTCAACGCCGAACTCGATTCTTCGGCCGGCGCCATCAAGGCGGATCCCGGACAGATCGAGCAGGTCATCATGAACTTGGTGGTCAATGCGCATGATGCGATGCCTAAGGGCGGGCGCCTGACGATCGAAACCAGGAATGTGACGATAGGGGAAGAGGTGCGCCTGGATGCCGTGGGGGTGGCACCGGGATACTATGTGTTGCTAGCGGTTTGTGATACCGGCCATGGGATGGATGCTGAGACCAGGTCGCATCTATTCGAGCCGTTCTTTACGACAAAGGAGAAAGGGAAAGGGACGGGATTGGGACTCTCGACCGTCTATGGCATCGTCAAGCAGAGCGGGGGAAGCATCACCGTGGAGAGTGTCCCTGGTCGAGGCACAACTTTCCGGATCTACTTCCCACGGGTCGAACAAGAAGTACCGGGGACGGCGGCGGGTGTTGAAGCGATCGATCCGGCACGTGGCCGCGAAACGATCCTCTTGGTTGAGGACGAGCCGAGCGTACGCGGTCTCGTGCACGAGACGTTGCGGCTCCATGGCTATACGGTGCTGGAGGCGCGCCATGGCATCGAAGCGCTCCTCACCAGCGCAAAATACGTGGGGCCCATCCATCTGTTGTTGACGGATGTCGTCATGCCACAGATGAGCGGGCCTGAAGTCGCGGAGAAGATCCTGACTGTTCGACCAGGGATCAAAGTGCTCTACATGTCGGGGTATCCGGACCATCCGGTGTTTGACCAAGGCGGCGTGAGCCGCCAGACCGGGTTCCTGCCGAAGCCTTTTTCACCCCACGTGCTGGCGCAAAAAGTGCGCGAAGTTCTGACCGGTGAGAAAGCCGCCTAGCAGGCTGCGGAAAAACCATTTCGGCATAGCAGAACTTCGGTGGCCTGCACGTCTTGGATATGAAGATCACACCTCCACAGGATGCTCAAAAGGGCCGTCCAGCAAGGCCGCAGCGCGTGAAGGCCCGAGGAGGTACAGACCGCAATTTGTGTGGGCCGTTCGCCCATAAAATGGATCTTGGCGAACGGAAAAGCCGCTCCAGTGCTTCCGACATCCGAGAAAATTCTGCTCAACGTTGAGGGTTTGAACGATTCGAGAACGAAGCAGGCGGACTTTTTCAGCATCCTGCCAGCCTGCATTCGGTCATTCCAGCCAAATCGCTTGATCTTCAGCCTCCGTTCCGTTTATCGTGCCTGCACCGAACTGGATAAACCAAATACACGAGATAGACGAGAAAGACACAGCGATGCAGCAAGGACGCGAAGTCGACGTCGGACAGTATCGGATCGAGCGAGAACCATTCTACGCGGAGGTCCGTGGCGAGATCGGTTTGTTCACGATCGCGGCGAACAGCAAGATGCCGGTCATGCTCAAAGGACCAACAGGGTGCGGCAAGACCCGATTCGTCCAGCATATGGCCTACCGGCTTGGTCGTCCCTTGATCACGGTGGCCTGCCACGAAGATCTCACAGCCTCTGATTTAGTGGGGCGGTATCTGCTCAAGGGGCAAGAGACGGTCTGGGTCGATGGGCCGCTGACGCTTGGCGTGAAGCATGGCGCGATCGTCTATTTGGACGAAATCGTCGAAGCGCGGAAGGACACGACGGTCATCATCCATCCCCTAAGCGACGATCGCCGCTTCCTGCCGATCGAAAAGAAAGGCCAGATTCTCGAAGCGGCCGACGACTTCCTCCTCGTGATCTCCTATAACCCCGGTTACCAGAGCGTGCTCAAGGATTTGAAGCAAAGCACGAAGCAACGCTTCATGGCGATTGAGTTCGACTATCCGGCGCCTGACGTCGAAACCGCCGTGGTGGAGCGGGAAGCAGGGGTCAGCCGTGACCTTGCGGCCAGCTTGGTCAAACTCGGCGGGAAGGTGCGGAACCTCAAGAGTCATGGTTTGGAAGAAGGGGTCAGCACCAGATTGCTGATCTATGCCGGGACACTCATTCGGCAAGGCGTGGCCACTGACCGAGCTTGTGATGTCGCGATTGCTCGCCCGATCACCGACGATCCCGATATGCAGCGCAGCATTCTGGAATTGGTGAAGGCCGTTTTCTGATCCCATGGCTGTGGGTCTCCGCCGCGGATGAACTCGCTGATTGTGCAGGACACCAAAGACGGAGTGATCCTCTCCGTTCACGTCCAACCTAAAGCTTCCACCACAGAGTGTGTGGGCATTCACGGCGACGCGATCAAAATCAGAGTGGCCGCTCCACCATCCGATGGCGCAGCCAATGATGAATTGATCCGGTTTTTAGCCCTCCACTTATCAATTCCTTCTACGTCGGTGCGGATTCATTCTGGTGCAGGCGGACGGCACAAACGTGTCCTCATCAAAGGGGCCACTGTGCAACTGGTGATGGCTCGGTTGAACCTTAACCCGCATTATTCATGACGGTTCGTCGCGAAACCGGCGCGTGGAGCCGTGAGGACCCGATGCGTACTCGTGCAGTACGGTGAAGGTCCGAGGGGCGAGCTCGCCGACCGAACGTCGTAGCAGCGGATCGTCGATTGCAACAGAAGCGCTCATGAATAATGAGGGTTAGACATCAGAAGGGACCGGCGATGTCATGAGGCACAGAGATCTGTCTATCATCGGGGGATCGCTGTTGCTCGCCGGCTGTTCGACGGCACATCCTGTTCTGTATCCCAATGCGCATATGCAATCGGTTGCAATCGGTGGGAAAAGAGGTTGCGGCACAGGATATTGAAGCTTGTCGGCAGTTGGCAGAAGCGGCAGGGGCTGAGGAAGGCAGTGGGAAGGCCGGTCGTGTGGCTACCGGCACCGCAGTGGGGGCTGGAGTCGGCGCGGCGAGCGGCGCCGTTGGTGGTGCCATTTCCGGCGCCGCCGGAAGGGGCTCGATGATCGGCGCGGCGAGCGGTGCGGTATGGGGACTGCTCACGGGCCTATTTTACGCCGTCGTCGGCCCCTCCCAACCGAATCAGGCCTATTCGAATTTCGTGGATCGATGTCTACAAGAGAAGGGGTATGAGGTGACGGGATGGCAGTAGGGGATGGGGGCAGATGGGTGGTGTTCTGTGCTCGCGGAACATGCGCCTCGGAAGGCCTCGTTCGACGCGCGCAGTGGAGCATCCACTCACCCGCCCCAGAGAATAGAAAGAAGGGATGCATGAGAAGGGGATCGATGTGGCAGTGTCTCATCATTGCGACTGTGGCCTATGGTCTCGTAGCCTGTGCGGGGCCGGAGCCGATGTTGCGGTCGAATGCGAAGTTCCAGCTGCAGGGGCGGGAGGCAGCGAAGCTTGATGTTGCCGCTTGTCAGCAGAAGGCCGATGCGGCTGGGTTAAAGCCGGGCACCGGCCCTCGAAGTGGTAATGTGGCCGCAGGAGCTGGGCTGGGTCTGATTGGTGGCGCTGCGGTCGGCGCGTCGAGCGGGACCATCGGTGGTCTCACGGGCGTGGCGATTGGGGCAGCAGTCGGAGGCGCGCTCGGAGTGATCATCGGCTCAGTGGGCGGTGCCTACAGGCCGCTTGAGCCGGACCCTCCTTACGCCGATGCGGTGGTGCGGTGTTTGATTGAGAAGGGGTATGAGGTGACGGGGTGGCAGTAAGGGGAGGGTCTCGCAGCCAGGGCATCCCTTTGCTCCCGGAACGCGCACGATGAAACAGTGCTCGTTCGACGGCCGCAGTCGGGATTGCCCTGGCTGCGAGACCTGAGAGCGTGACAGGATAAAAAGATTAAATACTAAGAAGGTGCTCGTTCGACGCGCCAGTAGAGGTCTCCCCCCTCCATCCCATAGAGAGATGGCGGGAGGAGATTGAGGAAGGGAGGTGGCCGGTAGATGTGCGCAGGTGAAACTACCCCGCCACCCAGTCCCAGGGATCAGGATGAAGAAAAGGCGTGGCTGCTTGCTATGGGTGGGGGGAAAACTTGGCATGCTATGTTTGAGAAATGAGGGAGAAAAAATGCAGACATGCTCGAGGATTGAAGAGGCTTAGCAAAGGCTGGTTTTGCAGTCGGTCACCACGAGATTTCCGACTTTTTCACCTGCGTCTAGATCGATAATCAGCCAAGCCAGGCCCTCTAGCCGTTCGTCGTCGTGGGCTCCCGATTCCTCTTCGATCAGGCTGACGATGTAGTAACGCCCGGCAGGAATCTTGGTAAACCAAAAATGTCCTGTGGGGTTGGCTCTGGTCATGCGGAGATAGGGAGCCAACCGCTTATCCGTCTGGAGCCGAGTCAGCCCCTCGTGCGCGCAGTCAGTCGGAGGACGTGCCGCTGCGGTGCCTTCAGCGGAGGTAGGATTACCTGTCGCTGAACAGGATGTAGTTCTGATTGTGTGGTCAAACCAATGGCGTGTGTATGGGGTGATAGGGATGAGATATACCTGAGCGCCGGCTTGCGTGATGGCTTTTCCAGATGGCGAACTAAGAAACGCCTGTCCAGCCAGAGTACCTCGCCCCTTCTGCTTGTAAGGGAGTAAGTCTTTTTCGTTCAGGCCCGGAAGCTGTGGTGCCATGGCCGGGGACAAGTTGCCTGGCTCGGTGGCCCCAGCCCGGTTGGACCACAGGCCTTCCAGCAGGAGTGTGATGACTATCCCGCACAGGAGTCGACCGCGCAGTGGCATGGTAGTCAAGAGGCAGGTGAGGACGATGGCGGTGTTTCGCCCAAGAGTATCGGTGCGACAGCGGCTTTGTGTTTGAGAGCGCGGCCTTTGTCGGGAGTCGGGTCTGAGACGTTGCCGTAGACCTCTCGGCCTTCGTGGCCTTCTGGGAGATATTCCGTGATCGGCATGCCGTCTTCCCGCACAAATAACAGGCAGTGGCAGTATTTGTAGATCTGCATTTCATCGCAGGCGCACATCCAGCGGCGGAGTTTGGCTTCTGCTTGTTTATTCTTGTAGAAGTTACAGGGGCAAAGGGGTTTGCCTAGCTCGTCCATATGCATCGCGAGACCTTTGACCACGGCTTCGGTGACTGTGGGAGTGGGATGCATGGTCGTCCCGCTTTTCTCCGCGAATCCCTTTGCATACTTCCACATTTTGTCGAGATTCTCTTGCTTGGGCTCAGCCATCACAACTCCTTACTAGGCTAGGGGCATGAGGCACGTGGGGGAGGATGGTGACTTCGAACCTCTAGCCTCGTGCATCTCGCCCCATGCCCGCACCGCAGGGGCGTAGTTTACAAGCGCTAGGGCGTCCTTTACAATCTATCCCGCATCATTCATGACTGCTTCTGCTGCAATCGTCGATTCGCTGCTACGACGGACCTTCGGCCTGCGGGCTCGTCCCTCGGACCTTCACCGTACTGCACGAGTACGCATCGGGTCCTCAGGGCTTCACGCGCCGGTCTCGCGACGCGGCTCAGCGATTTCGCCACGAACCGGCATGAATAATACGGGCAAACACTTCATGCAAATTCCGTAGGATAGGATCAAGGATGGATATACCAGACACTCATAAGCAATTGATTGCCAAGCTGGCGGAAGAGCTGGGGCCGGCTACGGCCCAGCATCTGGTCTCCCGCCTCGTCGAAGCCGCCGCGAAACCGAATCAGGTGGAAGGTGTCTTGCTGTTGCTCGATGAATTGATTGAGGTCTCGCCGAAGGTCGCTCGCGCCGCGATTGAATCGTTCCCCGATTTGCAACAACGGGATCGGCTCAGCGATGCCGTGGCTTGGCTGGATTTGGGGATTGCGCTGGCCGAATCGTCCGGTGCGATCGGTATGAAGTTTTTCAAAGAGAGTCCGCTGGTGCTGGGTCTGATCGAGTCACCATCGGTTCGATCATTGGTGCTAAAAACCACCCTGGAACTGGCCGAGCAGAATGCGAACGTCGCGCTGGAGTTTCTCCGTGTCTCGCCGGAGGTGGTGGCGGTCATCTCGTCAGATCAGCTGGGGGCCTGGCTAGAGATCGGGTTCGAGCTGACGCAGGTCGATTTTGTTGTCGCGCTGGAATACATCCGCCAAATTCCGGCGGTCGGCCGCGTGTTGCCGATCCAGGACACCAGAGCCTGGGCGACATTCGGGTTAAAACTGATCTCCCAGAATAGTTTCGGCAAGACGGACTATTTTGCAACCATCGAATTCCTTCGCACCAGTCCGCTCATCCTGGGCGATCTCGAAGACCAGTCGGTCAGGGCCAAGGTCGTCACAGTCGGGTCGTTGCTGGCTGAACGTGATGCCGGGGCTGGCATAGCCTGCTTATCTGAATCGCCACGTCTGTTGCGTGCCGTGCCGAATGAGGGATGGCGGCTAAAAATATTGCAATACGGATCCTTGGTGGCAGAGCGTGACGCGGACACGGCGATGGCCTATTTGCGCCGCGCGCCTGAATTGGTGAGCGTGATCGGCGAGTCTGCCGAGGCTACGGCTCGCTTCGAGGCCTGGTTCACAGCAGGGATGGAAGTCTTAGCCTACAGTGTCGAAGGAGCCAGGGCCTATTTTGCTCTGGAATCGCAAAAGGCGTTGACGTCGGTGGAAGCGGCCTTAAGCGGTGTGCCGCTTCGGCAAGTGGCCCGAACCGTGAAGCTCTTCGTGCAAGGGCTCTGTGGAACGGATCTGAGGATTGAGGCGCTCCCCGATTCGCTGAGCCAGGAGACATCTGCGCGGGCCATGGTGAGCCAGGACGGGCGCTCCATCTCACTGCCGGCGCTCCTCCGTCGCTACCCCACTGCCGAGGAGAATACACGTTTGTATCTGGTGATGGCGGCCCACGAAGCGGGGCACGTGGAGTTTGGGACATACCGGCTGACCCTTGAGCCGTTCGCAGACTTGGTCCTGGCCCTGCGTCATAAATATGGCCTGGTGAAACAGGCTGCGCCGGACACCTTGGCGGCACTATTCCGTCTGTATCCTCATCCGGGACTGATCCAGGACCTGTGGATGCTCGTGGAGGATGCACGGGTGGAATTTCTGCTTCAACGGGAGTACCCGGGACTCCAGCGCGAGCTACAAGGATTCGCGCGGGAGGCAGTCACGACGCGGTCGCTGACGCACGGGCTGACCGCCAAAGAACTCGTTGTCGATCAACTACTCCAGTTGTCGACCGCCGCGTTGCAGCCTGTCGCAATTCACGAAGCCATCAAGGACGAGATCGCCGTACTCTGGCCGATGTGCCAGGCAATTCTGGCTCCAACGGCGACGGCAGAAGAGGCAGTGCGCGTAGCCCATGCGCTTTACGTGCGACTCGAAGAGCTGTTGGCGCCGAAGGGAGCGATGATCCAGGCTGATCAGACCGATGACCCGTCAGAAGAGCTGGGGGTGGGCCCCTCAGCTTCCGAACAAACGGGTGAGGACTATCGTCCCGTCACCAACTGGGTATATCGTGGGGCGATGAATCCTGAGTTCATTCGTCAGCAGGACCAGAATGAATGCGCATCGGACGATCAGAAACAGTCAAAGGACATCGAACGAATGGCGAGCGTCGCCGGCGGAGCACAGGAGTCGTCAGAACAGGGTCAACGGAATCAAGAGGGAATGCGCACGGCGACTGAGAGTGACAGGCTTGCCAGGGGGCGGCAGTTGCCTCCCCATATGGAAGAACTCCTGGCCTTGAAGGTCGAGCAGCCTGCGTCGGTCGATCATGCCGGGCCGGGCGATCGTGCCGTGCGCTATCCAGAATGGGATCAGGGGATCGATGACTATCGCCTCAACTGGTGTCGCGTCGTCGAGCGTGCCGCGGAGGAGGGGAGCGGTGACATCGTGGGCGCCACATTGAACGCGCACGGGAGTGAAGTCTCGGCCCTTCGACGATTTTTCGAAAGTCTAAGGCCACCGGGGTTGCGGCGTGTGCCGGGCCAAGCCGACGGCGACGAACTCGATGTGGATGCGGCGGTCCGTATGTGCACCGAGCGGGCGGCTGGGGCAGATCTGTCGGATCGGATCTACGTCAGGCGGGAGAGAAAAGAACGGGATGTCGCGGCCGCGTTTCTAGTCGACGTGAGCGGGTCAACCAGTCGTCAGTTGGACGACGGCCGTCGAGTAATTGATCTGGAGAAAGAGGGTCTGGTGCTCTTGTGTGAAGCGCTGGAGGCGGTCGGAGACCAATATGCGCTCTACGGTTATTCGGGCCAAGGCCGCGGGCAAGTGGATTTTCTTGTGATCAAGGATTTTGACGATCAGTTGGGCGGAAAGGCGGCGCAGCGATTGGGCGGATTGGCTCCCATGTGCCAAAACCGCGATGGGGCGGCCATTCGCCATGCCACTGCCAAATTGCTGACGCGAGAAGCGCGGACGCGACTGCTCGTCCTCATCAGTGACGGGCGACCGCTCGATGACGCCTATAAAGACGAGTATTCGCTGGAAGACACCAAAGCTTCTTTACGGGAGGCGCGTCAGCGGGGGGTGCATCCATTTTGCATCACAATTGATCGGGAGGCCGATGGCTATGTCCGGAGAATGTACGGGGACGTGCAGTTTGCCGTCATCGATCATCTCGAGGCTTTGCCGAAGCGATTGCCGCGGATCTATCAACGGCTCACGACATAGAAGACGTGAGGCGTGAAGGGTAAGGCGTAAGGGGTGTGGAGAGTCAGTGTCGAATTCATCTGAGAGACCGACTGTGCCGCCCTGGCTGCACAAGCTGTTTACGGGACATCAGTATCCCTATGTCCGTCGGTTGGCGAAGTTTGCACAGCCCATTAAGCCGGGGGAGGATCGCCAGGAGCCAACGAAGGACCTGATCGAGGCTAAGTTTTGGGAAGTCTATCCCCGTTGTTGGGCCAAGATTCTTCAAGAAGTCAAAGTGGGGATGATCGTGGTATTCCACGAGCTCGGCGAATATCCGGCAGGAGGATTTCAGGAATTGATCGACGATCCGGACGCCTTTCTGGCAAAAACCTATGGCAAGAAGAAAATCAAAGTAAATTTCTATGACGGGGACAATTTCGTCTGCACGATCAATTTCAAAGTCGCGGGCTGGACCGAGCACGAACACACGTGAGAGGTGAAAGGTGAGACGTAAGGGAATCTTGCGTTTCACGCTTCACGCTTCACGCTTCACGAGGTGAGATGATGGGGAGACCGAAGATTACGGTGGTGGGCGCGGGGAATGTCGGCGGCACGATAGCCCAGCGGCTGGCCGAGAAGGACGAGTACGAGGTAGTGCTTGTCGATATTGTCAAGGACGTCCCGCAGGGCAAGGCCCTCGATATCACCCAGGCCGGGCCAGTCTGCGGCTATAGCACCCGCGTGGTGGGCACCAACGGTTACGATGAAACGGCCGGCTCTTCGGTGGCGGTGATCACGTCAGGAATTCCTCGCAAGCCGGGGATGAGCCGTGACGAGTTGTTGACCACGAACGCGAAGATCGTGAAATCGGTCGTGTCGGAGCTGGTGTCGCGCTCGCCGAACGTCATTCTGATCCTCGTCACCAACCCGCTGGATGCCATGGTTCATGTCGCGTGCCGTGCGAGCGGATTGGCGAAGTCGCGGGTCTTGGGTATGGCGGGAGTGCTCGACTCCGCCCGCATGCGTGCCTTCATCGCCGCTGAATTGAGTGTGCCGGGTCCCGAAGTGGCTGCGATGGTATTGGGTGGGCATGGTGATACGATGGTGCCGCTGTTGCGGTACACGACGGTGAAGGGGAAGCCGGTTTTGGAGTTGATGTCGAAGGACCGGTTGGAGGCGATTGTGAAGCGGACACGCGAGGGGGGCGCCGAAATCGTAGGCCTGTTGAAAACGGGCAGCGCGTTTTATGCCCCGTCGGCCTCGGCCGTCGATATGATCGAGGCGATTGTGAAGGACCAGAAGCGGGTGTTGCCTTGTGCGGTGCTCTGCGAGGGCGAGTATGGATTAATGGATGTCGTCGTGGGTGTGCCGGTCCGACTGGGTCGAGGTGGGGCGGAACAGGTGGTCGAATATGAGCTGACGGCGGAGGAGGGGGCTGCGTTGGCGATCTCTGCCAGCGCGGTACGCGAACTTTGCGCAGCAGTCGATCGATTAATGGCGTAACGCACGATCGTGATAGGAGGCTCACTTGAAAAGCAGGGGGGGCCTACGGTTCAGGCAACGACTTAGCAATACACTGAGCGAGGAGATACTATGAAATTTCTTGAGAGTCCGATGCAGACGATGGGCGTAGGATTTGGGCTCGCTGTGATGTTGATCATGGGTTATCTCGCTATGGTCGGCATGCCGGTCGGTGATGCCGATTGGTTCGGTTTGCTATTACGCTGGACCCATTTCTTAGCTGGGATCACCTGGATCGGGCTGTTGTATTTCTTCAACCTGATCAATGCGGCGTTCTTGAAAAGCCTGGATGGCCCCACCAAGAACATCGTGATTCCCAAGTTGATGCCCGCCGCGCTGAATTGGTTCCGTCATGGCGCGACGGTCACGGTGCTTGCGGGGATTGTGTTGTACCTCTACCTGTATCAAAGAGGTGGAACCGGTGCGATCGCGCTGGGAATCGGCGGGTTATTGGGCATCATCATGATGGCCAATGTCCACGCGGTTATTTGGCCGAACCAAAGGAGGATTATTGCGGCGGTGACGGCAGCAGCCCAGGGGACCCCTGCACCTGCGGAAATGGCCCAGTGGGGTCGAACCGCGCTCCTTGCTTCTCGGGTCAACTTTATGTTGTCGATTCCCATGTTGTTATTCATGGGAGCCGGCAGCCACCTCAAGTAAGGCGGTGTACGACTGCCGGCGGAAAATTCCGTCGGCAAGTCGGTTCACCTTCCCTGCTTCTGACCTTAACCCGCATGTTTCATGAAGCTTCTGCTGCAAGCGCGGATACGCGGCTGTGACGGGCAGTCTCGCCGTTCAGCCCTTCGACATACGGCACGAGTATGCCTCAGGGCTTCACGTCTCCGAGTGCCTGTCTTGCTTCGCGTCTGCACGCTTTTGCGACGAACCTTCATGAATCATGCGGGTTAGCACTTCTGCGATCTGTTCAGATAGCCCATATGCCCAGTTTCGTATAGGGCGGTGGCCCTAAGTCGTTGAGATTCAGGCCTATTATCGCGACATTGCCTTGACGAATACCGGCCAGGCACCTTATAGTATCGATCCATTCGTTTCGTTGAGCCAAACGGTTAAGGAAGGGCGCATGACGGCTGCGACTGAACCACGAGTTCTCCAAACGCTTGATGGCGCTCCCTGGGATATCGATGCCTACCGGAAGATCGGGGGGTACGAGGCCTGGAAGAAGTGCGTCAAAGAGTTGAGCGGGAACGATATCGTCAATGAACTGAAGAAAGCCGGGCTCCGTGGGCGAGGGGGTGCAGGCTTTCCCACCGGCATCAAGTGGGAAAAGGTCCTCAATCATAGGATGAAGGAACACTATTTCGTTTGCAACGCAGGCGAACATGAGCCAGGGACGTTTAAAGACCGTTACTTGCTCAAGCAGGCGCCACACCAGCTTATCGAAGGCTGCCTCATCGCGGCCTACGCGGTGCAAGCGAAGGCCGCCTTCATATACGTGAATCATGAGTACCATGAAGAACGGGAGAATCTGAAAAAAGCCTTGACGCAGGCGAAGGCTCATGGGTTCTTGGGCAACAATGTCCTGGGGAGTGGCGTGGATCTCGATTTACAAGTCTTTGAAGGCCACGGGAGTTACGTGGCCGGTGAAGAAACAGCGATGCTCGAATCCATGCAAGGGCGTCCGGCGATGCCGAGACAGAAGCCGCCTTTCTACCCGACGGACTTCGGCCTCTACGGGAAGCCGACGCTGGTCAACAATGTCGAAACTTTGTGCAACATTCCGCGGATCCTTCTGAAAGGCGTGGCTTGGTTTACGCAGGTCGGCACAGAAAAGTGTCCGGGCACGATGATGTTCTCCCTGAGCGGTGCCGTGAATCGGCCCGGCGTGTACGAGATGCCGATGGGTACTACAATCCGGGAACTCGTGAACAAGTGTGGGGGGGGAGTGCCAGGCGGGCGCAAGATCAAGGCGGTGTTCCCTGGTGGACCAGCGTTCTCGATGATCACCGCTGATCAACTCGACTTGACGATGGATTTCGATTCGTTGAAGAAAGCCGGCACGGGCCTTGGGTCGGCCGGTGTGATCGTGGTCGATGATGCGACGTGCATGGTGGCCCTGACGCTCAAGTTCTCCAATTTCTTCAAGGCCGAGAGTTGTGGGCAGTGCCCACCTTGTCGAATGGGGACCATCAATCTCGCCGCGCTCATGACCAAGATTGAGGAGGGAGAGGGGACGGAGAAAGATATGGATAGTCTCCTCCAGGTCTGTGGATTTGTGAAGGGAACGGGCTATTGCACGCTGGTGACCGGGGCCGCCGTGTTGGTTCAGAGCAGCATGAAATTGTTCCGTCACGAGTTTGAGGAACATATCCGATTGCAGCGCTGTCCCTATCAGCCAGTAGCGGCCGGTGCCATGGTGCATTGAGGGGGATTCGCGGTGCCACGCGTGACGTTTCTCCATCCTGAGGCCAAGAGCGGAGAGGTTGAGGTCAATACTTCGTTGTTGGAGGCGTCGAAGATTCTGGGGTTTGTGTTGAACCACGATTGTGGTGGGAATGCCTCCTGCACCACCTGTCGGGTCGAAGTGCAGGTCGGTGCCGAGAACCTGTCGGAGATTGACTTTGATGAGCAAGATCTCCTCGATCGGGAAGCCCTCAGTGAGCCGTGGCATCGTCTTGGATGCCAGGCCAAAGTGCTCGGAGATGTGGTTGTTCGGGTGCCAGAGGGCAAGTGGGTTGCGCCCACAATGCCGCAGTCGGGGTCTCAGGGTATTGAAATCCAGTAAAGAGATGTTACACTAAACCATTCCAGGCAGGTCTTCGAAGCGACGGCTTGGTCACACGAGGAGGATCATAATGCTGACGATTACGGCAGTGGCGGAACAAAAGATCAAGGATTTGATGGTGGAAGAGAAGGATATTGTCGGCCTGCGGGTCTATGTCAAGGGTGGCGGGTGCCATGGGTATCAATACGGGATGGCCTTCGAGTCGAAGATGGGCGATGACGACACCGTGGTAGAAAAGGGTGACGTCAAGGTCATCATGGATTCGCAGAGCGCTCCGCTCCTTCAAGGAGCCGAAGTCGATTACGTGGACAGCCTCCAAGGGTCCGGGTTCTCGATTAAGAATCCACAAGCCAAGACCACTTGTGGTTGCGGCAGCTCTTTCAGCGCCTAAGGAATTTGTGCTGGAGTGGCGCGAGCTGGCCAGTTGAATGAATGACAGGGGAAGCCAGGATTGTCCGAATAGGCGGCCGGTCTTGGCTTTTCTATTTTTGCGCTGTATGTGAGCTGAATCCACGATGGCACAGGCGAGCGTCACGAGGCGATATCGGTTCTGCGCGGCACACCGGCTGCACACGGATCATCTGTCTCAAGAAGAAAACCTGGCTGCATTTGGAAAGTGCAATAATCCCAATGGGCACGGCCATAACTATGTCGTGTTGGTGACTGTGAAGAGCACGGTTCCGACCACGACTGGTGGAGGCGTTGACCTTGATCGGCTGGATCGGGCTGTGGCTGACAAGGTGGTCACGCGATTCGACCATCACGATCTCAATCAAGATCCTGAGTTCGCCGATTGCACCACGACAGGAGAAAATCTGGTGCTGCTGATTTGGGATCTGTTAGTGAAGTGCCTCCCCGCCGGGCAACTGGAAAAGGTCGGGCTGATTGAAACACGCGACAACTACTTCGAGTATGCGGGGTCGATGAGTCAGGCCCCGGTGGTCAGAGAGGGGCGGCATGGTTAAGCAGGGAAGCAGGCCGATGGGCCAGCATCAGGTCAAAGACGTCAGCGGGAACGGCAGACCGGCGAATCTGGATGCGCTGCCATCCCTGGTCACAGAGATGCTGCTGGCCCTCGGCGAAAATCCAGGCCGAAACGGGCTCCTCAAGACTCCCGAGCGAATGGCCAAGGCCCTTGCCTTCATGACCCAAGGGTATAACCGCGACATCGATCAGCTCTTAAACGGCGCGCTCTTCCCGATCGAGTACGACGAGATGGTCATCGTGAAGGACATCGATTTTTTCAGCATGTGCGAGCATCACCTGCTGCCCTTCTACGGCAGAGTCCATGTAGGTTACTTGCCGAATAAGAAAGTGGTGGGTCTCAGCAAGATTCCGCGCATTGTGGATATCTTTGCGCGCCGGCTGCAAGTCCAAGAACGGCTGACCGTCCAGATCGCCGAAACCCTGAAATCGAAGCTCAATGCGCACGGAGTGGGTGTCGTCATGGAGGCGCGACATCTCTGCATGATGATGCGGGGCGTCGAAAAGCAGAACACTGTGGCCGTCACCAGCTCGATGTTGGGCGCCTTCCGCAGTCAGCCGCAAACCAGGCTGGAGTTTCTTAAGCTGATTCACCGGGGCAGCGTCGGCGACTCCGATTAGTTGAAAAAGTTCCCGAGCATCGTTCTTCTCGCATCGTTCAGGTCCTCAACGTACCCCAGGGGCACGCCTCGGGCCTTCGCTCGCTGCGGCCTTGCTGGATGAACTTGTTGAACGTCCTGCAGGTACGCACTATCCCCGTGATTCCTGCGTTTTGATTCCCCATAATTCGTCTCGGGCTTTGGCTCGCTGCGGCCTTGTCTGCGGGAGTTGCGCGTCTCGGCGTGCCGGGGCTGGCCGGGGCGAGGATCCGAGGGCCACCTCACAAGGACCCTATCGGTCTACCGTTGTAGGCGCCGATGACATCACTTACTTGGGTGTGCACAATGTTCCCTCTTGCTGTTGTTCGTAAAATTGGCTAATAAGAGCCTGTCCGACATTGCCATTCGTCACGAGGCGATGGAGGGGTAGGCAGATGAACGGCCGCAGGCCGCGAATACCGGAGGCGTATTTGCTGGAATACGGAATACGTTGAGAATTTTTCGGGGCCGAGGACAAAGTAGATTCCTGGCCATCGTTCGCCGCAGTAGAACGATTAATATCGGATAGGCTGCTCAAGGTCAAGAGGCCGTTTGCGATCATGCCCATCGGCGTATACAATTCACACCGTTGTTGAGGACTCGGATGACTATTTCACGCGATCAGACTTCCGATTTGTTTGGCGCGCGCGAGGGAGAGAAATCCGTTGAGGGTCCGTTGGCCGAACGTCTGCGGCCGCGAGAGTTTACGGACTTCGTCGGGCAAGACGACATCACTGCTACGGATCGGCCGTTGCGGCGGGCGATCGAGGCAGATCAACTCTCCTCCGTCATCTTCTGGGGTCCGCCCGGGTCAGGCAAGACGACGTTGGCGCATCTTATCGCGCGCCATACCAAAGCGCAGTTCGTGCCCTTCTCGGCGGTCACAGGGGGTGTTCCCGAGCTGCGGGCCATTATCAAGACAGCAGAGCAACGCCTGGCGATCAACGGTCAACGGACCATTCTCTTCGTCGACGAAATCCATCGCTTCAACAAAGCGCAGCAGGATGCTTTTCTGCCTCATGTCGAGCGGGGAACGGTTATCTTGGTCGGCGCGACCACGGAGAATCCCTCATTTGAAGTAATTTCACCGCTCCTGTCTCGGTCCATGGTCGTTGTACTCAAGCCCCTTTCAGATGAGGCCCTGGGGCATATTCTTGACCGGGCGCTCGTGGACCCTGCGATCGGGTTAGGGAAGTGGAATGCCCGCCTGTCACCCGATGCCAAACAACGACTGATTGCGTATGGCAACGGCGATGCGAGGGCGCTCCTGACGGCCATGGATTTTGTGGTCAAACAGCAACCGGCTGGAGCTGATGGCACGAGACTGATCGATGGAGCGGCGCTGGAAGCTGCGTTGATGAAGAAATCAATCCGGTACGACAAATCCGGCGAAGAGCATTACAACGTCATCTCTGCCTACATTAAGAGCCTGCGCGATTCTGATCCGAACGGCGCCCTTTACTGGCTCGCCCGCATGTTGGAAGGGGGGGAGGACCCGAAATTTATCGCCCGTCGCTTGGTTATTTTTGCTTCCGAGGACGTGGGGAATGCCGATCCGATGGGGCTGGTAGTCGCGGCTGCGGTCGCTCAGGTCGTGCAGTTTGTGGGGCTTCCCGAGGCGCAGATCAATTTGGCCCAGGGGACGACCTATCTGGCGACCAGGCAAAAAGATAATGCCTCCTATATCGGACTTCTTGAGGCCATGGAAGACGCAAAAACCCATGGAAATCTAGGGGTTCCGCTCCATTTACGGAATGCCGTGACCTCTATGATGAAGGGCCTTGGGTATGGAAAGGGGTATCGCTATGTCCACGACGATCCCCAGGCCAAGGCGCAGCAGGAGCATCTCCCGGAATCGCTCAAGGGGCGTCGCTACTATCGGCCCAAAGATATCTAATCAGGGGCTCCACATAGGGTGGTGGACAAAGATTTCTAATCGGTTATACTTAGGCTTGTGAAACGGCAGAATCTGAAATCAACTGCATCGATCGCCGCCACGAACGAACGGCGCAAGTTTGTTCGGGCGACCTTGGTCGGTTCCGCGCTGATTTCACCGAAGAGCGGAGCCAAGGCGATTACGGCCGTGTTAGATAACGTCAATAGAGTCGGCGCAGGGTTGCACACGAAAGAGAAGTTGGCGATGGCCCAGCTGGTAACCGTGTCGTTGGCGTTTCTCGATTCGGATCGCGCGGAACAGATGGAAAAGCTCGACGGGAGAGTCGCCTGGGTGAAGCCATGGGAGAAGGGGTTTCTGATCGGCGTGGTCTGGGACGAGCTTGTCACGAAAGAGAAAAACCGCTGGTTGTATTACTACCTAGAAGAAACGGTTAATTCCTCCATCTAGCAGGATGTTGAACCCCCCCTTATTTTAACCCGCCCACCCCCGGCGCGCCAATACGCACCTTTCATCGAGCGTTGTTCTCGCATCGCTCCCAAGAACCGTGAAACGAGAATCAGTCTCGGAGCTGCGACCTTGCTTGGGACAAGGCGCGTCTTGGTCGCGCCAGGGTTGGGCGGGTGAGAAGTCTGGCCTTTTTGAACTTCCTGCTGTTCCAGACGTGCGGACCAGTGAAGTCCTGGCGTGTCTGAATAGTTTTTCCAGCCGTCTGTTAGGCGAATGCCGTTAGCCTTTGTTTGACGTCTTCCAGTTCAGCCGAGAGCGTTTCCCAGCGGGCGGTGAGCCGCACAAGATCCTTCTTCCACCCGTCAAGTTCCAGGTGCAGAACGCTCCACTTAGTGGATTCATCTTTGTAGAGTGCGGGGTCGGCCAGTTCGAGATCCCGCCCTTTGATCTTGGTTTCGTATTCGGCGATCTCGGTTTCGGCCCGTGCGACCTGCTTTTCCAGACGGGCCTGAGTCTTGTTCAAATCGCGGCGATTTCCAGCTGAGGGCTTGGGCTGAACGTGCGAGGCCATCGCCCTGGTCGGCGCGGCAGTCTTCCCCCGATCCGTTCCCTTAAGCTCATCACTCGATTCCTTGATGGATTCGACTTCCTGCGTTTTTTTCCACAGATAGTACTCATAATCGCCGGAGAAGCTTCGGGCCTTGCCATCTTCGATTTCAATGACGCGCGTCGATATTCTAGTTAAAAAGGTGGGGTCGTGGGAAATGAAGACGATCGTACCGGGGAACTCCGACAGGGCATCGGTGAGCATATCGACCGAAGCCGGGTCGAGATGGTTGGTCGGCTCATCAAGCAGCAGAGTATTGGCTGGTTCGACCAACATCCGTGCGAGCGCGACGCGATTGCGTTCCCCTCCGCTCAGCGCCTTGATCGGTTTCTTTTGATCGTCACCGGAGAACAGGAAGGCACCGGCAATTCCGCGGAGGAAGTTCGTCTCTGCTTGGCTGGAGATCTCGGAGAGGGAATCGAGAACGGTATGTTCGGGGTTCAGAGTCTCTGCCTGATGTTGGGCGAAATAGTGCAGGGTGACACCGTGGCCGACTGTCCTGGTACCTTTCTCGAAAGCCAACGCTCCGGCCAGCATCTTGAGCAGGGTGCTCTTCCCGGCACCGTTTTCTCCCACAAGCGCAACGCGCTGACCACGTTCGATCGAACAATCGACTTTCTCATAGACCACTTTTCCCCCATAGCGCTTTGCCACGTTCTGGAGCTCCAGGACTTGCCGGCCGCTCGCTGCGGGGAGGGGAAATTTGAATTTGACCCGCTTGGGATCTCGCTGGATCTCGATCATCTTGACCTTCTCAAGCTGCTTGATGCGCGATTGGACTTGGCTGGCCTTGTTCGCTTGGTAGCGGAACCGGTCCACAAATGTTTGGACTCTGGCGACTTCTTTCGCCTGCCGCCCCGCGGCAGCCGCTCGTTGACTGTCTCGCTCTGCGCGGATCTTTTTGAACGAGGAATAGTTGCCGCGATATTCTTCGATCCGATGGTGCCGGAGGTCCCAGATATGGGTGACCACACGATCGAGAAACGCCGTGTCGTGACTGATGATCAACAGGGTCATCTCCGAGTTCAAGAGGAATTGCTCGAACCAGCATTGCGTCGGTTTATCCAAGTGGTTGGTCGGCTCGTCGAGCAGCAGTACGTCAGGGTTGGACAGCAGTAGATGCGCCAAGGCGACGCGCATCCGATAGCCACCGGACAGCTTTTCGATCAGACGGTCGAAATCGAACACCGTAAATCCCAATCCCATCAGGATGCGTTCCGCTTCATGTTCGGGATACAGATCGCGATGGGCGGCGTCCAACACGGTCTTGCCCGTAATCGTTTCGAGTTCCTGCGGGAGGTAGCCAATGCGAAGACGAGGACGCTTGCGGATAGTTCCCTTGTCCGGCGAATCCTCCTCGAGGATCATCCGGAAGAGAGTGGTCTTGCCTGCGCCGTTGGGTCCCACCAAGCCGACGCGTGAACCGGGGCGAAGATGCGCCGTCGCATGCTCAAGCAGAATCTTTGTGGAATATTGCTTACTGACCGACTCGATTTGGAGCATGTATTTTCAGACAGGCTAGTGGCTAGCGGCCCGAGGCAGAGGCGAGGAATTAAAGAGACCAGTTCGGCGTGAGACCAGGAGCCAAATCCCAAAATTGCTCTTAACTCCAGCCCCTTTCACCCTTTGCCGCTCGCCTCCTGCCTAGTGTTGAGATTTGGTGGAGCTGGCCGGGATTGAACCGGCGACCTCGTGAATGCCATTCACGCGCGCTCCCAACTGCGCTACAGCCCCAAGTTGATTGACTTGGAAATACGCGAAATTCCTTGTGAAACCGCGATTATGCTAACACGGCCCTCCCGCGACAGTCAAGAAAATGGGACTGGGCGAGCCTATCAGTCTCTTGTGTTCGCGGAACGCGCAGTCGAAAACTCCCCTCGTTCGACGTGCGCAATCAAAGACGGTTTGGACTTCCCCTTGAAGATGAGAGGAGATAATAGAACTAAGAATAAACTGACCATTACGGTTCTTGACAATCATTAGAGGCGCTCCTACCATAACGCTCCGGCCCTGGCCATGAGTCCAGCCAGGGCTCTTTTTTTTGGGGGTATGTCAGGCGATGGGAAATCTCGTTGTGATCGGGGCACAGTGGGGCGACGAAGGCAAGGGTAAGATCGTGGATATCTTAGCCAGCGACGTTGATGCGGTGGTTCGCTACCAGGGAGGGTCCAACGCTGGGCACACCGTGATTAATGAGCGGGGCACCTTCGTGTTTCACCTCATCCCCTCAGGCATCCTCTATCGAGGGACGCTCTGTGTGATTGGGAACGGGGTCGTCGTGGATCCAGCCTCGTTGATCGAAGAGCTGGACCATCTCCAGACTCAAGGCGTGAAGATTGGAAAGAATTTTATCGTGAGTCAACGCGCCCATTTAATCCTGCCGTATCACAAGGCCATCGATAAAGCGTCTGAACAGTCGAAGGGCTCTCGCCGAATTGGAACGACGGGGCGAGGGATTGGCCCGTCCTATGCCGATAAGATGGCGCGGATCGGTATCAGAATGGGGGATCTGCTCAATCCGAAGGCGTTTCGAACCAAACTCGAAGAAAACGTGGTCGAGATCAATTGGTTTCTCGAGCAACTGTACAAGCTGGAACGTTTCGATGTCGACAAAGTGTTCCGGCAGTACATGGGCTATGCCGATCGGCTGAAGAGCCATATCGTCGATACCGCCATGCTTGTCAATAAGATGATCGAGGGAGGGAAGACCGTTTTGTTCGAAGGGGCGCAAGGGACACACTTGGATGTGGACTTTGGCACCTATCCCTACGTCACCTCCTCCAGTTCAACGGCTGGCGGCGCCTCAACGGGAACGGGCGTGGGACCGACGAAGATTGACGCGGTGCTCGGGGTCGCCAAAGCCTACACCACGCGGGTCGGCAGCGGGCCGTTCCCCACGGAATTGACCGATGCGGTGGGAGAAGGGCTCCAAGCACGAGGGAAAGAATTCGGATCGACGACGGGACGTGCGCGCCGCTGCGGCTGGTTTGACGGCGTCGTTGTGCGATACGCCACCAAAGTGAATGGACTCACGTCACTGGCCGTCACGAAACTGGACGTGCTTGACGGCTGCAAGGAACTCAAAGTCTGCACCGGCTATCGGTATCAGGGAAAACTCTATCGAGACATGCCGGCCGATCTTCAAGCGTTGACCGACTGTGAGCCGGTGTACAAGACGTTCAAGGGATGGCCTGGCTCTACTACAGGCGCGACGACGTATAAACAGCTTCCCGTAGAAGCTAAGCGCTATCTCCAGTACCTTGAGGATCTCTCCGAGTGTCCCATCGATATGATCTCAACCGGATCGAAGCGTAGTGAAACCATTATTCTTCGCAACCCACTCAAGATCACCCACGCCCGCGGTAAGCGATGAGTTTCCCGTCTAGCCGGTAACCGCACGAGACTAGCGGACAGGTTGATCTGGTTTGTTTGGTTCATCTGGTTAGTCTTGTTCAACCAAACAAATAAGACAAACCACATAAACCAAATAACGGTCTTCTTATCCTCCGGCCTAGGCACAGGCCGAGCGTCGGTGGTAGAATCCGCGCTCTCCGCTCGGTGAGCCGGTAGCTCAGTTGGTAGAGCATCGCCCTTTTAAGGCGAGGGTCCTGGGTTCGAGTCCCAGCCGGCTCACCATTCACAATCAATCACTTCCGAGCGTTCGTGCTCTCGCAACACCGCTCAAAATCGCCCCTTGTGCTAAATTTGTGCTAACTCGCTGCGGTTGAGGATCATCCAAGACGTTCACTCCCTCTCTTAAACTCTCCGGCGAATGATGCGCATAGCGTTGCGTCATCAGGCTGGTCTTGTGACCGAGCAGACGTTGTACCTTGTACAAATCCACTCCACGTTGCACTAAGCGCGTAGCGAACGTGTGCCGCATGTCGTGAAAGCGGAAGTCTGGAATGCCTGCCCGATCGCGCGCCTCGCAAAACTCCCGAGCCAGGTAGCGCACTTGAAGTTCATTCCCGCGAGGGGTTGTGAACACGGGACCGCGTGAGGCTTTCGTCGTCGCTTGTTTGGCCGCCAGCAGCTCGTACATGGTCGCATTCAAGGGGATCGTGCGGCGCGTTCCGTTCTTACTCTGCATCACCATCAGGACTCCTCGCGCAAAATCCACGTCCTGCCATTGCAGGTCGAGGATCTCTCCTTGACGCATACCGGTATTCAGCGCGAACCCGATCATCTCTCGGAGCCAGGGCGAGGACGAGGCCACGAGGCGTTCCTCTTCGTTGGCGGTCAGCCAACGGTCCACTTCATTCCGCACTGGCTCCATCGAGACTCGGTGCATCGGGTTCTCCCGGCACCATTCCCATTCGCGCAGCGCCACGTTGAACGCGTGGCGTACGAGCTGTAGCTCCTTGTTGATCGTGGCAGGAGCCGCGTTCTCTATTCGCCGTTGCGTCTTGTAGCCCGCCAGCAACTTCGGCGTGATCTCGGCGAGCACCATCTCTCCAAACACAGGGAGGAGATGGTGCAAGGCCTGACGATCTCGCTGGTGGCTCTTCGGAGCCTTCAGAACCGCACGCTCTGTGAGATACCGATCCATCATGTCTCCAAACGTACGTTCCTGTTCCTCACGCGTCTCAAAGAACCGCCCTTCAGCAATTTGCACTTTCACCTTGTAGAGGATTGATTCTGCCAGTCGTTTGTCCGTCGTACTCGTCGTACGGCGAACCTGTCGCCCCTGATACATAAAACTCATCCACCAGACACGGTTACGCTTTACGAGCCCCATCACGCTCCTCCTTTCCGATGAGGCTTGATTTCGGTCTGGTTCCCCCGTGGGCGGGAGTATAGACCTCACGTTTGGCCCTCGCAATGAGCTGTTCGACGCAGGAGCGGTCCCTTCGCTGTCGACCGATCCTGGCAGGGGAGGGCGGGGCAGTAACAAAGGAGGCGAGCCACCGGTCGATCTCGTTCGGATCAAAGCGTACGAGCCTGTGAATCTTGCGACAGGGAATCTTGCGCTGCGCGACCCAGGCGTAGAGCGTCGAGGGCTTCACGTTTAGATAGGCCGAGAGTTGGCGTATGTCCCAAAACGGGCTCATCAGAGCTCGTCCTTGCCCGGTCTGGCCACCCTCGTTGTCGTTGGATGCGGCAGAACGCGTCAGAGGGCTTCTTTCCTTCTGGCCTGTCCTCATCTTCGAACCCGCTTCAGCCGCACACTCACCCCCTGCATCAGGTGGTCCTCAGCTACCCTGAGCATCTTCAGCTCGTCCAGGATCAACGCCAAGTGACCACCCATCTTGGCTTGATGACAGAAACTAGCTTGACCTGAAACGTCCACCCTCGGATCATACGCCCATTGTGCTTGAGGTAGACCACATACCGGCCGGGCCCGCAGCGTTGACAAATCCGCTTGAGGTCGAACTGACGGAACGGGAGGCTTGTCACATGGCGTGGCGCTCGATCCGGTTGCAGTCGATACCACAGAACGGTTGTGTCATCCGCTAGCAGTATCTGTGAAGACGCGATCAGCTTGCCCATAGGCTCCTCCCGTTTCTGGAACGCGTTGTTGCCAAGCAATGAGGGGCATCCAGCTCGCTGCTGAGGTCCCTAGAGGGCTTTGATATCCCAATAAGGTTTTTCGTCTAGCATGGTAGGATGCGCCGTAGAGATAAATAAGCCGTCATAGGACGACAGATACGACAAATCCGGTATGCGGAACTAGTGGCCACAACCCCCCAGGGGTATTGGCCAGTGGGAACAGCGGAAGAAGAAAAAGTCCAAAACTTTGTCGGAGGCGGGGATCATCGAGCTCGCTGACGGGTTGGCATTGGAGTTCTGGTTGCCCGGCGCTGCTGCCAAAAGAGAACGGTTCGGGAAAGTGGCTCAAGCGTATATGGAGACCATTAAAGACCAGCCGCGCGTGGTCTGGCTATCCTATTTGCTTCGCCTCTTGCTCACATGTCCACCACTCCTAGACAGGCCGACGGGATTTGAGTGGATACTGAACCAAGTCCAATGGGAGCTGTATTACAGCAAAAAGAATCGATCAGCCGATCGGGATTTCTGGGAAGCATTCAAAAAGGTTCGGATCGCCATGCGACTGGGGCGGCCCTCAGACAAAGCACGGGATTACCGTCGCTACGAGCGAGTGAAGGAATTGATGAAGGAGCAAGGGATTAGCAAGACTCAGGCGGTAGAACTTCTCGCAGCAGACGAGGGGGCTAGTAAAGACATTCGTGGGATCTGGAGGTCTCTCGCTCGGGTTAAACGTGAACAAACCACTCGGCGGAAACTTATGGATTCCCAGTGACTAGCGGTTTCGGAAAGCGTTTCCACTCTCCTACTCCAGCCTATTCAGACTCACTCAGGCCCACTCCAGCCAAGGGGGTTCTGCCCCGCTTTTACGGACACCTGATTACGGCTCATTATGAGCCAGGAGGGGTGTCATGGCACAACGGCGGAGGTTTTCAGCGGAGTACAAGCGTGAAGCGGTGGCGATGCTGGAGTCTCCCGGCGTGAGCGTCAGCCAGATTGCCGCGGAACTGGGGATTGGGGTGACGGTCCTGGGGCGGTGGCGGCGGGAGTTGCGCCAAGAGCAGCACCAGACGTTTCGGGGGAATGGCCGACCGCGGGACGAGGAACTGGCCCTCGTGCGGCGGGAGTTAGCCCGAGTCACGAAGGAGCGAGATTTTCTGCGAGAAGCGGCAGCGTGCTTCGCGAGCGCGTCGCGATGAAGTATCGGATGATCCAACGAAGCTGCACCGCGTTTCCCATCCGACTGATGTGCCGGTGTGTGCGGGTGTCGCCCAGCGGGTACTACGGCTGGGTGATCCGGTCGCCGAGTGCACGAGCCCAGGAGAATGCCCGGTTACTCGCACGGATTCATATGTGGTATGCCGAGCATGACCGCGTCGTGGGCAGTCCGCGCATGTGGGAAGACCTGCGCTACGCCGGAGAGCGGTGTGGTCGCCACCGAGTGGCGCACCTGATGCGCCGGGCCGGACTCCAGGGCGTGCCGCAGCGGCGGCAGTGGCGGAAGAAGCCCTCAGGGACCCGCCTCAGTGGGACTCAGAATCATCTGGACCGGGACTTCAACGCAGCGGCTCCCAATACCAAATGGGTCACGGACATCACCTACATTCGCACGGCTGAACACTGGTTGTACCTGTGCATCGTGCTGGATGTGTATTCAGGCCTGGTCGTGGGCTGGTCGATGAGTCCACGGCAGGATCGCCAGTTGGTGGTCCAAGCCGTGCTGATGGCCTTGTGGCAGCGACCGGCACAGACCCCAGTCATTCTGCACTCAGATCGAGGCTGCCAATTTACCTCGGAGGAATACCAACAGTTCCTGGCGACGCACCACGTGATCTGCAGCATGACTGCGGTGGGCAGCTGTGCCGACCACGCGGCGGCCGAGAGCTTCTTTGGGGTACTCAAACGGGAACGGGTGAATCGCCAGCGCTACCGGAGACGAGCCGAAGCCCGGGCTGATATCTTTGACTACATTGAGCGATCTCACAATCCGAGACAGCGACGGAGACTCGACATGCAGCAACAGGCGGAGCGACTCTTATCTCTACCGTCCGTAATATCCGGGTAGAACCCGTAAGACCTGCTGGCCTGCTCAGCAAGTCTGCTTAATTCGTCAACTTGCACATGAAGTAATAATACGAGGCGTGTGGGTTCGGATGTGATTGACAACCTCTCCTCCTGAAGATTATATAAATCATATTCTCAGCGTAATCGGGAGTAGGTGTCGCAATGTCGAGTAATGGATACAGAATGTGCACACCCTACGCAAGAGATCGTTACACATCCAGCCCGTCCCAAACCGATCCTCCCACTACCTAAATCCCCTCGATTCGTCAGCCGTATACAGGACGAATAAGTAAGCCGCTGGGTGGGCTATCGACAAGACGAGTCACAAGACCCTGCATCGGTGTATCAACCGGGGTGGCCCAACCCCGCTACCTAAACCAATGACGGCGACGAGAAAGGGAATGGCATTCAGCAACGTTCTGGTCAAGTGGACCGAGAGGTCTTCTCGAGAAGGGCATATGCATGATCTTTAAGAATGACATGGGAGACTCTCATGAGGTGGTTAAAGTGGGCTGCCAAGGAAGACTTTGAGCTTCCATCAACAACCAGGGCCGGTGACGCAACGGTACACGACGACTGCGTCATGAGCGAGGGCTTTGATCGTTCCCATACCGCTCAGGGGCCCTCGGACAAAATGAAGCTCGCACATACTTTGCTTTTGAAATGCGTGGTGACGGCGCTCATTCTCAGCATACTAAGCTATTTTTTCATCACACGTGTCGTCTTAGTGTCGGGCATCCTGTTTCCCTAACGCGCTCCTTCTGAAGGCGGCGGCTGCCGAGGAGGAAGTCACAGATTCACCGAGGAGAAACGCATGAATTTAGCTCGTATCATCTGTTGTTGTGCTATCAGCGGTGTGACGTTATTGGTCGCTGGATGTGCGACGAAATCCTTGCAATCGGGGGGTGGCAGGTCACCCGCTTCGGTTGCAAACGATGTGTCTTCGGACGGGACGGAACGGATCAATCCCAATCCGTTGCTCGCCAGAGCCGACCCCTCAGAAGCCAGACGGCGGCTGGACGAGACTCGAGCCGAACAAACCGCTACGGCTGCCGCCGGCCTTCAGGATGTGTTCTTTGAGTATGATAGCTGGGCGATCAAGGAGGAAGGCCGACAGTTCCTGACCCGAGATGCTGATTGGCTACGTACGCATGGCAGGACGCAAGTAAAAGTGGAAGGCCATTGCGACGAACGCGGAAGTTCGACCTATAACTTCGTACTCGCCGAGAAGCGGGCCAAAGCGGTGCGGAATTATTTAATGGAATTGGGGGTCAAAGGTGATCGCCTAGCCGTCGTGTCCTATGGCAAAGAGCGGCCGTTCTGTCACGACCAGTCTGAGTCGTGCTATCAGCAGAATCGCCGCGGCCATCTCGTGATTAAACCATGACGCACAATCGACGAACCTCATATGAAGGATTAGGTGCGGAGGGAGAATATGCTGACCTTGCAGAAAGCGAAGTGACTGGTACGAACTGACCGGTCAGTCAGGAGTTGGAGCGGAATGGGAAGTCGCCGAAGGGGAAGTAGCCCATGTTGACCTGGACGACTCAGAAGCCGACTGTGCCGGGATGGTTCTGGTATCGGGAAATCGAAGGAGAAGCCGAGATTTTTTATCTATAAAGACTATAAAGACGATGGACAGCTATTAATAAGGGGAATTGGCTTACAAGAATTCCCAGGCGAATGGGCGGGGCCGCTGAAGCCTCCGCCATAATCACCGTGAAACGGAAGGGCCTCCTGCCGAAGGGGAAGGGGAGAGCCGCTGGATGAATGAGGATGGTCCAATGACTCAAAGGACGAAAGTAAAGGAGAGTGGATATGCACCCGCTGTACCGACCGATCGTGCTCATCATTTGGTTGTGTGCCGTCATCATCGGTTTGAATGTCCTCGCGCTCTGGTGGCTCCAGGCCCGCATCCCGGCTACCCCTGTCTCGTCTAGTCAGGCGGACCGCACGCCGATCCGTCTTGTCGATCCCCCTGCGGAGAGGGCCCCCTGCGAACCGACCGTCGCAGGAGACCAGACGCCACTAGCGGAACGCAATGCGGCTATTGCCCAACTCCAAGCCGAAGTAGACCGACTGAAGAGTATGCACGGAGACGACGATACCGCATGGAGGATCAAAGCCGAGCAACTCGAACAGGAGTTGACCATGCTACACAAGGTGGCAGAACGTGTGCTGGAGATGGATGCACGGAACTGGCAAGAAGGAAAACTGATGCTGGCGCATGCCTTGGTAAAAGAGAAGACATAATTCTATGGAAGTAAGGCCCTTCTTTTCGCACCGGCTCTGGCATATTACCTCCAACATGGATGTGTGCTGTTGAAACGTCTTGCTGTCATTGGCCTGACGTGCCTGCTCTCGGCCTGTGTGTCGAGCCTGGCCGATGTTCGTCAGGCCCAGCCCGACAAGGTGGCGGACTTTCCAGCTGTAGCGGCGGATCTCTCGGGCTGCGTGCACCGGGCCATGGAAGCGATGGAATCTCCCTATGAGTTTCGCCTCATCACCCGCCCCGACAAGCTGGAGTTCTACATCACCGCCATACGGGTGTCCGATGCGATTACGAGGCGACAGGTGGCTGGCATTGAACTGCGCTTCATTGCGCATGACCAAAAAACTACCTCGGTGGAAATGCGAGAAGGCGTTCCAGATGGCGAGGTGCTGGCTTATCAAGTGTGGCCCATCATCGAACGCTGTTCTCAACAAGTAGCTGTGCCGCCAGCAGCGAGTCCCACCGCCCCCTAACCGTTCTCACTGAACTCCTTTCCACAGTGGATGTACTTGTGTTTGGGTCTGAATGGGTGATTCGGCTTCAGCGGTCCAGCATTTCAGGATCCGCGCCACGGGGCAGCTTCATCGCCCCTTCTCCCTCCTAATGACCAGACGAAAAGCTGCTCCGACGGCTAGGTGTGCGGATCAGCATTAGGGAGAAGGTGGGACGAGAGGAAGATCGTTCACTGAGCGTTCGAAACGACGCCTTAGTCGCGTAGCATCTCGGACAGTCCCTGTACCGTCAACGGCGCATTCCCCTCAGCACGAGCACATAGGCGTTCAGACCCGTCTCTTCAAAATATCAATACAGAAAACTAGAATCGGGAATTATGGCGATATAAAGAAGCCACGGCACCGAGTCATCCCCTCGGCCTTTCCTGTTTTCTGGCGGCTAACAGCCGATCATCCGGCATCTGCCGAGATACCGGCAGTTTCTTGTCGTCACAGTCATCGCATTCATCTCAATTTCTTCGACTCGGCTGAGCGAGATTGTCACTGTTTGTCAACACTTGGGTACTTTGTTGAGACGGGACAGGTTCTTTGGAACAGGAGTTGCCATGTTACGGGGTGACGGTGAAAAGGAAATATCTATTAACACAGGCGTGTAATGCCGAATAACCATTAAAGGAGAATCTCGATGATCTTAAAGAACCGGTATCTGACATCCTGGGAGAGTTTTTGGAGCACCTCGACTGGAGCACCTGGCGAAATCTTCTGGGATGCCAATCCTGCTCATGCGGCCCAGCAAGATTTGGTGTTGTTCCAGGGTTATACCCATCCACAGCTCCCAATCATTGACCTGGGATGTGGCAACGGAACACAAACGCGCTTTCTGGCGGATCATTTTCCCACGGTGATGGGCACCGAAATTTCACCCGCCGCAATTGATATTGCCCGGACGAAAAATGCTGCCGCCAACATTTCGTATCGTGTGCTTGATGTGCTTTGCCCCGCTGCTGCCGAAGCCCTCCATGAGGAAATTGGTGATGCGAATCTTTATGTGCGTGCGGTGCTGCATCAACTGTCGCCCGCAGATCATGCGACGGCGATACAGAGTATTGAGCGGTTACTGGGATTGAACGGGGTATTGTACCTAATCGAACTGTCATCAGCTGCTGAACCCTACTTTGCCCAACTGATTACACAGTATGGGCCGCCTCCCGGTCTGGCCCGGGTGTTCCAGCATCAGATTACACCAGGCATGTTGAATGAAAATGTCTTAGAAATATTGTTTTCACCAGATCGATTTACACTTCTTGGCACCGGCAAGAGCTCTATTCACACCGTACACACACTTCCTACAGGTGAAGTAGTCAAGGTGCCGGCATTCTATGCCATTTTTCAGCATCGGGTAAGAGGAGGTAACGTTGAGGCAGTAATTCCTACCGCAATTGGGTCCCCTGCAACCTCTCTGAGCAGAGTCTGAACAACTTGCAGACGTGACCAGGCCTTTGCCCGCTTACGCGAAAATGACGCCTCTTCCGGTGTGGTGGATAGGACTAGATTGTGACACGCATGGGGCTCTTTCGTCATTGAACTACAGGAGAGGGGGCCATTACCATCGGCCATCACCAATCCTGAGTCCTGGCCGATTTTTGTAAACCTTGGAGAGCGGAGACCATAAACACGCCATTAGATAGCACGCTGACGAATCTTGTCCCCCTAAGAAATGGGGTGCACAGGCGAAGAAACTCAGCAACGTCACGGTCCGGCGGATAGACATTCACTCACCGGCGCTCTCTTTCTCCCTTACACCTGGGACCGACGGCGCCGTATATATTATGAAGGGAGTAGTCATGCGATTCAGACAATCCATCATCTCGACAGCCATCCTCCTCATCATGAGTATAGGACTCTTCTGCGGAGCCGAGGCAACAACCATCCAAGCGGGCCACGCGACCGTGAGTTGGACGGGACAAGGCGTCATCGATGATCTGGGTGATGGGGACAGAATCTTTAGAGGCACGATTACCGGGACCATTCTCGTGAAGCATCTTCCAGTCGGCTCGGCACCGGCGCAGATCCATAAGGGCAAAATGGATTGTCAGGCGATTCTCCATATCAGTGAGAATCAAGAGGGACCGAAGACCGGTGTCTGCATCATCAGGGCCCATGAAGACAAGGACCTCGCGTATGTTGAGATACGATGTGTTGGAACAAGAGGCGAATGCAAAGGCGAGATGACATGGGCCTGGGGAAGGGGAGGATTCAAGGGTATTTCGGGGACGACGCCATTCGTCGCCGGTATCTATATTGAGCAACAGAAAGCGGGACGGATCCACGGAAGTGCACATTGGCCGGAGTTGACCTATACACTGCCGTAGGAATTCAAGCCTCGCAATGGTGAAGGGCATCACGATCAAACCGATTGCGGATCAGGATTAGGGAGAAGGTGGGACGAGAGGAAGATCGTTCACTGAGCAATTGAAAAGGTGACCTAGTCGCGTAGCATCTCTGAGAGCGCTTGCACGGTCAGCGGCGCATTTCCCTCAGCACGATTGTTGACCAACACGTAGGCGCGGCGGCCTTCGTTGACGGCCTGTCTCACCAACTGCACGGTCTCTCGTCGTATCTGCGGGAGTTCGTCTACGATCTTGGAATAAGGCTCCGCTCGCTTCTTGGCGGCCTCATAGGACATCTTTAACGGCGTCAAGAGTCGCAGCACCGTGAACGGGACGGTGAACCCTTGCATCTGCCGGTGTTGTTCCGCGAGGGGCGGCATATGGGACCAATGATTATAGACATGCGCGACCCCATGCCGAGACAGCACCCCATGATAGCGCGCATCGAGGAGTCCGGGGTTACGAACCTCAACCGCATACCGAAAATCACGCGGGATGCGCAGGAAAAACTGATCGAGCCGTGAACAGAATTTGTCGGTGGACATCCCGTGGCGCTGAAACTCGAACAAGAACGGGCCGGTATGCGGCTCAAACTTCGCCTCGCGATAGAGTGTCAGCACGAAGTCATTGAAGAGTTTCGCGTCGAGGAACCGAGGATTGGGCTGTCCCGCTCTCGTGCCATAGCGGGCCTGCTTCGCATAGGTCGGAATGGTGATCTCTTCCCACACTTTGAAGCACATCTCAAAGTCTTCGGGAATCTGGCTCAGATAGCGTTGGAGTTGGTTGGCTGTGGGCGGTCGGTAGAACGTCGCATCGTTCCCTATGGTCCTGAACAGCGGCTCACCCTGGTACTGATACTGGCAATATTCCCCCAGACATTCCCGCGCAAACGCGCTCTTCGTGTACTGCCGTGTGTAGACCTGGCCTTGCCAGCCTTCGTAGGTCGAGGTGGAGGTACCGAAGCGGATCAACGGAGAGAGCGAGAACGCCATGGTAGAGAAAATTGTATCGTCTCTCCGGTGGCATCCTCAACGGCGGGGAGCGGGTACCCTTCACTATGCCTCAGGCGGTATCACCAAGACATGGAAGGCGCAGTTTCACCGGCGCTCACCCGCCTATACCACCGATTGGGATGCGCTTCCGGTCGTGACGGCCTGAGACACCTGCGGCCACATCACCAATCGACTTGACCATCTTTACTGAGAGGATAACCCAAATCAATCTTCTCAAGCAGCGTCTGCTCTTTGCTGGGCGCAGAGGTTCTTATTACTTTCAGAGCGGTTTTCCATTCATTGCGAACCCGTCGTACTCGAAGTAACTCGGTGAAGAACCCGTTTCGAGCACTAAAGAAAAGGTTCCACCTAAGTGGGTCACTGCCGAGCTGAACGGTTTTGAGCATTCTTGTCTGATTCGGCGCAATATTGCTGATACTCAACTGAACTTCTTCCCTCAGCTTGTCGGAGTACGAATTGTTTTGCCGTACCATTTTATCAAATGTAGCCATATCAACAATCCTGACGGTGAGGTCGTATAGTGGATACTCTCCTCGATGGACGAGGGTGAGCATCGGCGAATTGTGGGTAGGATTGAAGAACGCTGGAACGACGTAAGCAAAACTGCCACCACCCGTAATAGGCGACGCCATCTGTTTATTGAGCTCAGCGGTCTCTCCACTTTGTGATCTGGTCCAGCTATCCATGAATACCTTATTGTACCGTTCTGTTTCCCCAGCATTCCACCCGCGCTCATCAGTGGTGGGTGCCTTGGGTGGTGTGCTGCAAGCACTGAGAATGAGACAGAGGAAAATACCAAGCAGTTTGTTCGCCATTGACACTTGTTCACCTTGCCGATCGGCTTGAGAAGGATAGCGATTTCGACACCAACAAGCATAGCACAGGCAGGGAGCATCGGCGGCGGCTGAGCCCCGCCTATGGCCCTTGCGCCGTCGTTCGCTTCCCTCCTACAATGCGCCGCCCTGCGAGGCTCCTATGCTCTTCTCGATCCGTCCTTCGGACATTTCCAGGTGCAGGGTCTCACATCGACTCGGAGCATGAAATTTACAGCGATGGCGTCACCCATCTGCTCGCCGCCCAAGCCACCGTTGAACTTCGCCAGACTTCTCCTTCTGAGCGGTCTCGTGTGGATACAGTCTGCTTGTGCCATTCCAGTCCTTCCGCTCCAACCTGGCACCGTTCAGGTGGAGAACAGCACGCACGGGCTGATTTTTGGAAGGATTGAGGTGTTCCGTAAGGGACATGACCAGATGATGACCTTGGGCCAAACCTTCGGGTGGTGGCTCCTGCATGAAGACTCTGGCCGGCACGATGTCGTCTGGCTGCTGACGCATGATGGCCCCTTTGTCGTGAATTTACCCGGTGGACAGTATCAGGTCATTCGAATTGTCTATGATGAAAGCGCTGGGGTTTGGGAAGGCACCCTTGGAGCCAGCTTCATGGTCAAGGCTGGGGAGGCCACCTATCTCGGCACCTGGCACATCGATATGGAATTTCGTGGACAGGCCGGTCGGATCTATGGGCGAGTGGAAAAAGACTGGGAGAAAGCGCAGAAGAACTTCTTCCACACATACATGGGTGCGGAGAAACCAATGGGGATCACCCTGCTTCATTCGGAGCCAGAAGAATTCTTGAGTTCGGTCACACTCCGGGTCGATTAGGCCTTCTGAGACCTTGGGCGATGTGCTGCTACCCGATGGCACGGACATCAATCACACGCTGGTCAAAGACGGCTGGTGCTGGGGGTATCGAAAGTATGCGCCGAGGAATGTCACGCTGGAACGGTTAGAAAATGAGGCATGAGAAGCAAGTCGAGGCGTGGGGGCGGATCCGCAGCCGGTGCCGCCTTGGGAGTGGCGAAACATTGACAATGCGTTAGACTTGCCGGTCAGATGAGAGGTGCGGCTTCGCAGGCAGGGACGAAACCCGGGAATTCTTTCCCATTCGTAAGCAAGGGCGGCTCTCCTTGCCCGCTGACATGTTGAGGTTTTATTTGGCCTGGCGAATCGAGAGCGCGTGGCTCTGCGCGTTCACCTTTGCCTCAATATGATCCCCTGGGCGAATGGTTCCTGTCATCTGGGTGGTTGCATCGGAATGCAAACTCACTTGATACCCGTCATATTGCTTGACGGAATAGGAACTAGGTTCAACGCGCACCACTTCGCCCTTGATGGTGTGGCCGCCATTTAGGGACAGACCCAGGTCCAGCAAGCACCCACACGACATGCCCGACCACTTGGGAATCGAGACCATGAACGCCTCCTGGGTTAGATGTATCCATATAGATGGAACAGTACGCTCTCCGGTGTCTTGTTACTGAGCAATTTTGACCAGCCTGCGAAATTTCACGCACGACCCCACCACCACCCCAATAGGAGGAGCCCTACCATGGGAGTGATCTACAAACGTGGCGAGAGAAGGGATGCTGATCATAAACCCCACCGCTGACAAGTCGCTCCGCCAGTGCATAGAATGCTGGCAAGTCTGGCTCGTCGGCGCACCGTCAGCTGGTCGGGTGCCGCGGACGTGCCCGAACGATTGCAACGCGTCGGTGCTGGATGCTAAGACGCTGGCTGAGGTGGCGACGTAAGAAAAGGGAGGGCTGAGGGATGGCGTCGTTCGAAGACATTCAAAAGAAGGAATTCGAGCATCTCACTGCTGAAATCGGCACGCTGTGGCAGCGGTTGGTCGAATTGGGATGGAGCCGTGACCAGGTCGTCGCCTATGTGACACAACTGCTCAATGCTCCGATAGACCCTGGGTCAGGAGATCCAAACTTTAGCCACAAGGAGGCCGACCATGACTAAATATCGAGTAGTAAGAAAGGCTACTGGGAGGCAGCCAGCCTGGGAAGCACAAGCCCGTGAGGAGGCCGCAAGGCTTGGCGTCTCCGAAGGGAAGGTGAAACGGCGGGTTGAGAAAGAACTGATCCGACTCGTCGCCGAGAAAATTGCCCAGCACGAAATCACCTGGCTGCGGGCCCAGCACGCTGCCAGCAGGATTATAGCCGCACAGCCATCCGTCAAAGCTGAGAAGGCTCCCCTTCGCAAAAAGGTTTCGATACCAGGAAGGAGTGACCTTAAACATGGGACACAAATAACTAGCGGAACAACACCAACCACAGAGGGCTGAGCGATGGCCCGCACTCGGCGCGTGTTCCTCGGCCTTGTGATCCTGGGGAATTTGCTTACCGGCTGCATGACGGTCGCCTGCGATCTGGATGACCCTCAATTTGGAAAGGATTGCTATGAATGTACGCGCAAGGCGACGGTAGAAGTCCGGCAGGTCGATCCCGACACAGGCAGTCGGCTCAGCATCAAGGACCGGATCAAGAACCGGACGGAGGAGTGTCTGAGAGAGCGGGGGTACATGAGGCAGAAACAGGAGGACCGACCATGATTGTAAGTCGTTGTAAATCCCTCTCAGACATTGGAGGACCCTACATCATCAGGCGGTTGAATTTGTTCAGATTGTGCTGCCCTTTTAAGGCGAGGGCCCTGGGTTCGAGCCCCAGCCGGCTCACCACTTTAAGTCTACAGTTCTGAACCTCGCCGAATGTGCGTTCCACAAATTGTGAAAAAAATATCTATAAAGATCGAACTAGGTGGAATCAACCGACTCAGTAGAAAGCCAGCGAACAAATGATTCCCAACGATAAATTGGGAGACATTTGCACCATCGAACTGCTCGAAAAATCATCCTTATTCCGCTCTTAAATATTTTCCTCTCCCAGCTTGCTTCAGCCTGCGCGCACTGCCATAAGGCGAGATCTAGTCTACACGGTCAAGAACAGTTGTTTTTGAACCACGCCTAATCGCTTGGTACTGTCGAACGTCCTGCTCGTTTCGTGTCAGCGGCGCGAATGGTGCTAACCACGCCGGCATACCGGAGTTAACGTTGAGGCCGGTCCACCTTCCCTTGCAGGTTTTCCCCCTCCTCAAATGCTGGGATTCACCTGATAGTGCGTTCCCCCCAGTTTCGGATACCTTTGTGCACGGTGCAGCACAGTAACGCCATGCGTAGGAGGGAACCATGAAGTACGAACCCACCAATATCATCTCACGCATCGAATGGTGCCGGCTCCAGCAACAACTTCACTCAATCACGAAGGATGAACGCGCAGGCTGGCGCGCAGAGGAAGCCGGCCTCGTGGATGCCTTGGGCTGCAGGGATCGGATAGCCTTCATGAGAGAGGAACACCGGTCCCAGTTCATACGCTATCAATGTGGTCTCGAGGATGGGCGAGCCCTTCTTCGCATTAGCGCGCTCACTTCCTGTGGCATGACGCCTGTTGAGGGGGTGGGCCCGACCCCGCATACGATCCAGGCCAGAGTGGGCAGACGTCCCTCACAAGCCCCTGCGCCAGTGCATGTGGGGGAGTCTCGACGATGACCTGCCCACGCTGTGATGGCCTTTTGGTCCGTGAATACCTGCTCGATCATCGGGAAGGACCCCTGTCCGGCTTTCACGGGTCGCGGTGCTTGAACTGTGGCGCGATCCACGACGACGTTATTCGCATGAACCAGCGTGTGCCGCCGTCACTGAAAAGGGTTCGGTCTCCCGCCGCTGGGTTGGTCCTCGCGCCTCGGCGAGTAAAATTCTTGACGCGCTCGCAATACTCGAATGGTCGGAGAGGGTACACAAGTCGCACGCGTAGCTGAATCGCATGAACAACCTGACCTAGGCTGGCTACTGGGCTTATGGAGTTATTTAGAGGAGGACGGATCGGAAGATGACATATCCTACCAACAAACAAGAACGTCGGCGTAGCCAACGGATTCCGCAGTCAGTTCCACTATTCGTGAGGTGCCTGGATTCTCCTTTTACATTCGGGGGAAATCTAAGTACCGTCGAGGTGAGTAGCCACGGGTGCGTGATTCATGCTCTCCGTCCCTTCCCGCGCGGCACCGGACTGCGTCTCGATATCCTTGACGGCCACCGCACGACCACCGCGCGTGTCGTACACTCAGACCCGATTGGAACCGGCATGCACCTGACGACATGGACCGTCGCGCTGGAACTCGACAAACCGGGAGATGTCTGGATGGTTAAGCCGCCGCCACCAGACCGGTCCAAGATTCCGGAGCAGCAGAGGAACAGGTAGAATCCTTCTTCAGGCTCCGACAGGGGCACCGATCAAGAGAGCCAGGTGGTGATGTTTTTAGGGTTCAGGTGATCAGTCCAGCCTCCCTCCAGATTCGGGTGTTTACCCCAATCGATATTCAGGTGTTTACCCGATTGTTCTTCTCAGGCCTATACCCTACCTTTGACCTCCGTCGGATCAGAAGATATTCTTCTTACTACTAATGAACAGCGGTTACGAGTGCGTTATTCAGACCCACTATATCATCTGGGTCAGGGGAAAAAGAGTAACCTGTCTGAAATGATGGGCCTACTTGGACAGATGGAAGGCAGGGTATTCAATATTCGATAGACCGGCGGTGTAATCGCGGTGCGCTGATCAATGCATTCACGAGTGTAAGTATGTAGGAGGGATCGTCATGATGGATGCAGGAGGCTCCCATGGGTGACCAAAAAGTAAAGAGAAGCGAAGATAAGGGCAAAGGAATCTCAGCGGCTAGAGAAATGCCTCCTCCCGATGATGAGTCCACCGTTTCATTGCTGCGCGAATTGGTAAACCACCTTCGGAAAAACCGAACGCAGCTCCGTGAGGAGTGGGCGCGGCGAATCACGGCAGCCAAGTTACTCGGGGCGATGACCAGCGAGGAAATGTTTGCCGAAGCCACGTCGGTCTATGATAACTACGTGGAGGTGCTGGAAACCGGCGCCGTCGAGGCGTTGCAGGCATACGCCCGTGATCTCTCGGAACGCATTATTCCGAGAGGGGTGGAAACCGATGAGGTCGTGGGCATCGTGCTGCTCCTGCGCGATGTGCTCGCGCGCTCGCTCTTTGCGAAGTACCAAACGGATTTCCAGCTGCTCAACCGCATCCTCGACGCATATGAGCCTGCGGCGAACCGTATTGCGAATACGGTGGCCGTGGGCTTTGTCCAAGAGCGCGAGCGCATCATTCGCCAACAACAAGAAGCTATCAGGGAGCTCTCCACGCCCGTGCTCCAGGTCCGCGAACGCCTGCTCATTTTGCCGATCATCGGTGTGATCGATTCCCAGCGTGCCCGGCAGCTGACCGAACAGCTGCTTCGGGGCATTCGAACCAACCGCGCCAAGGTCGTCGTAATTGACATTACCGGTGTCGCGGCTATGGACGCCACCGTGGCGAATCACCTCGTACAAACTGTGGAGGCGTCGCGGCTGTTGGGTGCAACCGTCATCGTGACCGGCTTGTCGCCGGAAATTGCTCAGACACTGGTCACCATCGGCGTAGACTTGGGCAAGATGAATACTGTCGGAGACCTCCAAGGTGGCATCGAGGAGGCTGAACGGCTGCTGGGTTATAAGGTGACCCCCTTCAGCGAGGTCTCTCAGCAACCCATCTAGGAGTCTGCGGCCATGGAAGTTCCCATTCTGAAGCAAGGGCTATATCTCATCGCCTCCATCCAAGCCGCGCTCAGCGACGTCGATCTGTTGCATCTGCGGGACGCGTTGGCTGAGAAAGTCGGCAAGTTCCGTGCTCGCGGGGTCATTGTGGATGTCACGGTGCTCGACGTGATGGACTCGTTTGCCTCTCGTACCCTTCGGGACTTGGCCCATATGACGAGGTTACGTGGGGCGGAAACCGTGATAGTGGGTATCCAGCCTGAAGTTGCATTTGCGATGGTTCAACTCGGATTGACATTGGAAGGAGTCGACACAGCCCTGGATTTGGAAGAAGGGCTCGCATTTTTGGACAAAAAAACGAAGAGACATACGTCCCGTGGCTAGCGAAGCAGTTGTCCCTATCAAGACGGATATCGACATCGTGGCCGCTCGACAGAAGGGGCGTGAGTTAGCCACAGTGATGGGCTTTGTCTCAACAGATTCGACCCTCCTTGCCACCGCAATCTCGGAGCTAGCACGGAATATCATTCGCTATGCCAAGAACGGCGAAATTCTCATCGCATCGGTGCAGTCTGGCGACCGGGTGGGTATTACAGTGGTGGCTCGAGACAATGGACCGGGTATTGCCAACATTTCACTGGCGATGCAGGACGGCTTCTCCACGTCAGGCGGTTTGGGTCTGGGCTTGCCAGGCGTGAAACGTCTGATGGATGAGTTCCATATCGTTTCCGATGTGAACAAAGGCACGACGGTCACAATCAAGAAGTGGAAGCGATGAGTACCACGTTGATCGAATCGGGCATCGCCTGCTTGACGATGACAGGACAATCCCAATCGGGCGACCGGCATGTGGTGCATCCCTGTCCGAACGGGGTGATGTTGGCGGCGATCGACGGGTTAGGGCATGGCCAGGAGGCAGCCACGGCTGCCGACCTCGCTGTGGCCATACTGACTAAACATGCCCAGGAATCCATGATCGCGATCGTCAAACAGTGCCACGCCCAGCTACGTGAGACCCGTGGCGTCGTCATGAGCCTGGCGGTGATCAACGCGCTGGAAGGAGACTTGACGTGGATGGGCATCGGAAATGTGGGCGGCCTGGTCGTGCGTGCGGCAGCGTCTGCGAGCCCACGGCAGGAGGCTCTGCTGCTTCGTGGCGGCGTGGTCGGTAACCAACTCCCGTCGCTGTATGCATCCATTATTCCCATTATGCGGGGAGATACGTTGATTCTCGTGACGGACGGCATCCGCAGCAACTTTGCCGATGTGGTGAATGTGAGCGATCCACCGCAGCTGATCGCCGACCGGATTCTGGCTGAGTACAG
This sequence comes from Nitrospiraceae bacterium, assembly GCA_036004925.1. Taxonomy (GTDB): domain Bacteria; phylum Nitrospirota; class Nitrospiria; order Nitrospirales; family Nitrospiraceae; genus Palsa-1315. The sequence goes on from DASYRC010000015.1 coordinate 90,160, forward strand.
CAAGGGCTTGGACGACGCTCTCGTGCTCGTTGCACGCTATCTAAAATAAGTTCACCATGCGGGAGACCATGGAGAAGCTGGAGGACCAATATACGGCCGCTCTGCGCGATTCTATTGCAGGGATGGGAGAATCCTCCTTGCAACAGGCGTATGAGTTGGGACGCAGAGCCTTGGCCGATGGGCTGGGCGTGCTGGACATGGCAGCCATGTATCACAAGGGGTTGGCAGCAGGTTTGCCTCGGGACTCGACACCTGAAAAGACTGCGCTGATGCTCCAGGCAGGGGCCAGTTTTTTTGCGGAGAGCCTGTCGCCATTTGAAATGACTCACCGCGGGTTCCGAGACACCAACATCGCGCTCCGTCACCTGAATCAAACATTGGAACAAGAAATAAAACGAATCGCTCATGCTCTTCATGATGAGGCGGGGCAGCTTCTTGCCTCGGTCTATCTCGCCTTGAACGAGGTGGCTGCAAACCTGCCGCCCGCCAGGGAGCATCTTTTAAAAGTGAAAGGGCTGCTCGACTTAATCGAAGGACAGTTGCGGCGACTCTCCCATGAACTTCGTCCTACGATCCTTGACGATTTGGGGCTTCTCCCCGCCCTCAAATTTCTTGCCGAGGGCGTTGCCGCCAGGACAGGACTCCTGATCATGGTGGAAGGGGACTCTGAACTCTCACTCTCCCCGCTGCTGTCGACAACGCTCTACCGGATCGTCCAAGAAGCATTCACCAATGTGACGAGGCACGCCAAGGCCACTCAGGTGAATGTCACCATTCAGCACGAACTCCAGACTCTTCGATGTTCCATCAAGGACAATGGGGTCGGCTTTGACATATCGTCCCTCTCGGCGCGAATCGGCGAACGAGGCCTCGGTATGATGGGCATTCGTGAACGGCTGAACAGCTTAGGCGGTTCTCTTTCGCTCGTGTCTACCCTCGGCCAAGGGACCGAGCTGGTAATTGCAATTCCTCACGCAAATTCACTGGAATCGTAAGATGTCGTTGCACATTCTGCTGGCCGATGACCATCCCATCGTTCGTCAAGGCCTGAAGCTCCTGTTAGAGCGGGAAGGTTTTACCGTCGTTGGAGAAGCATCCGACGGCCGAGAAGCGGTCCGGCTCGCCCAGGATCTCTGCCCTGACATCGCCCTGCTCGATCTCACCATGCCCCTGTTGAATGGCATTGATGCAGGAAGAGCCATCCTCCAGACCTCTCCCAAAACGAAAATCGTCTTGCTGACCATGCATGCCGAAGACCATCACGTGCTCGAGGCTCTGCGCGCCGGATTTAAGGGATACGTCTTGAAGACCAAGGCGTCGGAGGAACTGGTCCAAGCAATCCAGGAGGTCTCACGAGGGAATCTGTATTTGACTCCCGGAGTCTCGGAAGCAGTCGTTCAGGCCTATTTGGCTAAAACCGAAGTGCCTCCTGAGCCGCTAAGCCGTAGAGAGCGGGAGGTGCTCCAACTTGTTGCCGAGGGGAAAACCACCAAGGAGGTAGGTGTTGTTCTGGGGATCAGCACAAAAACTGCAGAGTCCCACAGAACCAGGATTATGGCGAAACTAAACATTCATGAGACTGCCAGTCTGGTCCGTTATGCCATCCGTCGGGGCCTAGTTCAGCCTTAACCCTCCCCTCCATTTCAGGATTTCTTCTATGCTTACGGATTTCCCCCCCCCTCTTTTATAGGTTTTACCTCATAGCGCTTTCCCTCCCACTAGTGTAGTAACTCAACTGTCCGGCCTAAGAAAGAGAAAGGAGGACCTCGTGGAAGAGAACGCACATAATGTTTCTGTTTCGAACGACCACAAGGTAAGCATGGCGGTCCCGCCCGCTGGGCCCGGCATCATGCTGCTCACAGCTTCCATGCAATTACTCTATAAGGATCGTCGGGCATGGGAACTGTGCCAGCAAATCATTCGATGCCAGGACGGGAAAACGGCAAACGGGGTGCTTCCGCCAGCCGTCGCGAGTCTCGTCGATCAAATCCGGAAGATCCTCACAGTCCGAACCGATCCCAAGGACTGGGAGCAGATTCAACTTAGACGCTACGTGAACACTCTCCACAGCTCCGTGCTCCTGTGCGGCACGGCCTTGATTGATCAGTCCAACGCGGAAAAACGAATCCTCATCGTGATCAGCGAAGTCGGGATTGGTGCGTGGCAGGACAATGTCGTCGTCTGG
>DASYRC010000016.1:0-175550 GCA_036004925.1 Nitrospiraceae bacterium
CAGTACCGCAACCCCGTTGGCTTGGGGCCGTCCTTAAAGATATGCCCTTGATGCCCCTCGCAGCGTGCACAGTGGACTTCGGTCCTTGGGAAAATCAGTTTGTAATCGGTTCTGGATTCGACCACCTTTGGATCAATTGGCTGCCAGAAGCTGGGCCAGCCGGTGCCGCTGTCAAACTTGTGTTCCGAGGAAAAGAGGGGCAAGTCGCATCCCGCGCAATTGTAGATTCCGGCTCTCTTGCTATCGTGCATGTTGTCGGTAAAGGGGCGCTCGGTATTCTCGTGCCGTAGGACCCCGTAGGCCATCGGTGAGAGGAGTTTCTTCCATTCGTCGTCTGTTTTAAGAATCTTCACAATCGGCCCGATATTAATGTTCTGTGCCATGGAGACCTCCTCCGTACAGATAGCGTAACAAGATAGTAGTCGATTGACAACGACCATCCTTACAAAACTCTATCAGGTTGCGGTCCCTACCGGTCAACAAACACACCTCCGCGAGCATAGACAAAGAACTGTCCATCACCCTGTGCTAGCCACGACCATTCATGAATAATCCGGACTAGCCCGCAATATTCATGAACACTTCTGCTGCAATCGCCGATCCGCTGCTACGACGAGCCTCTGGCCGGCGGGCTCGCCCCTCGGACCCTCAACGTACTGCACGAGTACGCATCGGGTTCTCACGGCTCCGCGCGCCGGTCTCGCGACGCGGCTCAGCGATTTCGCGACGAATCGTCATGAATAATCCGGGCTTTTTGGCGCGGCCATCTTCTTGCGCATCGAGCCGGCCACGATTTGAAATTCGTATAAGCGACATTCCAGCGGCCCATTGAAGAGGGGAATGCGTTTCGATGGCGCGAGGCCGATGAGTTTGGGAACCCGCAAATCGCCGGTAAAAATATAGGCCCGCCAACCGCTGAATCGCTGTTTCAACCAATCGCCCAGCTGGGGATAGAAGGCATCGAGCTCCTCAGGTCGGCTAAGTCGGACTCCGTAGGGGGGATTGATCATCAGCACCCCCTGTTCAGCCGGAGCCTCGAGGGCGAGCATTTCGCTCTGCCGCAGGCGAATATCGACGGCGACTCCCGCCCCCTGAAATGTCCGCTGCGCGATCTTGACCGTGGCTGGATTGTGGTCGGAGGCATAGATGGCAGCCGGCACCTCTGCCAGTTGCTTCAGTCGCGAGGCTTCGCGCAGATGGCCCCAGCGTTTGGCATCGTGGACCAGCAAGCGCTCAAACGCGAATGACCGGGACTGCCCAGGCGCGATCCGGCGTGCCATCAGCGCCGCTTCGAGGGGGATCGTTCCGCTGCCGCACATGGGGTCGAGCAGCACGTCTCTGGAAGTCCATCCAGCGAGCCGCAGCAATCCCGCCGCCAGGTTTTCGCGCAACGGTGCCTCGACGGACAAGACACGATGCCCACGCTTGAAGAGCGGCTCGCCGGAGGTATCCAGATAGAAGGTCACCGTTGACTCATCGAGAAAGGCGTCGAGCCGGATGTTTGGGCGATGCGTATCCACACTCGGTCGCTTATGGCGCACCGACATAAATTTATCGCAGACGGCGTCTTTAATTCGTAGCGTGATAAAGTCCAGGCTGGTGAGTGGACAACGACGTGCACTCACTTTCACCTTGATGGTCTGTGACGGGGTGAACCAGTCTGGCCAGGGCAGACTACAGGCCGCGCGGTACACATCGTCTTCCGAGCGATAGGGGGCTTGTCCGACTTCCCAGAGCACACGGCTGGCAATGTGACTCTTGAGATTGACCCAATACATCGTGGACCAGGGAGCCTGGAAGGCGATCCCGCCGTCCGTTTTCATGGTCATAGGCACGCCAAGGTCGCGGATCTCCTGTTCGAGAACTCCCTCCAACCCGCGCGGGCAGGGTGCAAAGAACCGTAGTTTTGTGCTATCCATGCTCATCGCATCGTCGTTCGTGAAGCGTCGTTCGTATCTCGCTTCACGAAATACGTTCCACGAGATACGTCTTCGTTATGAACTATTGCAGCGCCTGCGGTGCCCCAGTTACGAAGAAAATTCCCGCCGGCGACAACTTGCCCCGGTTCGTCTGCGATACCTGTCGGGCCATTCATTACCATAATCCAAAGATCGTGGCAGGCTGTATTCCGGAGTGGGAGGGCCACATTCTCCTCTGCCGGCGTGCGATCGAGCCCAAGTCCGGTCTCTGGACATTTCCTGCAGGCTTCATGGAAATCGGCGAGAGCACCGAGCAGGCGGCCGTTCGCGAAACACTGGAGGAAGCGCAGGCTGAGGTAGAGCGTATCTGTCTCTTTGCGGTCCTGAGTCTCCCACACATCGGCCAGGCTTATCTGGTATTCCGCGGGCCAATGCGTTCGCCCGATTTTGGGGCGGGTGAGGAAAGCCTCGAGGTGCAATTGTTCTCCCCCGCTGCGATTCCCTGGGACCAGATTGCGTTCCCTGTGGTGAAGGATGCCCTGCGCCGCTATGTCGACGATATGACGCGGGGCGAATTTCAGGTACACGTGGCCACCTTGCCGGATCGATTCCCCTAACTGCGGCAGGGAGCTGAAAAAGTCCGCCAGCTTCGTTCTCGCTTCGTTCAGACCCCTCAACGGAGACCCGGCCGCCTCACCACTCGGCGGCGCGCGCAGACTTGGTGCTCCTTATTCGTCGCACCGCGCGCCCCAGAGGGTACGCGCCGGCCCTTCACTCGCTGCGGCCTAGCTGGATGGCCTTTTTGAAAGCTCCCTGCTGGGTCGTACCATGTGGTCCAATGCGTACCTCAATAAGTATTCCGGAACCGACTAGAATTCTCCATCAATTGAGTGTGGGAATCGTGAGAAGGGGCAGGCTGCGGCCCTCCTCATCGTGTAGAAAGCGAAATCCGTCTGCCTCAGTGTAGTCTACTGTCACGCCTCCCATCCGTGGCGCACTCGGTCGATCAAGCGCAATCGTGAGGCCATCGATCTGCTGAACGTCGTCGTCAGGCTGAGTGTTCTCTTCCAACGTAATACTGAAGCTTAAGCGTGAATCGTCCAGGTCGCGAACGGAAATCCTAACGATCGGATCCTCAGGATGATGGGCTTGAATCACTTTCAGTTTTGCGATGGCGGCGATTGTAACGGAAATCATGAACGGAGTTCCCTGTGGCGAACGATGCCGTGAATATCGAGCATGTGTTCATTCCGGTCAATGGAGTAGAAGATTCGCCAGTCCTCGACCGCATATTTGGAAAGGCCCGGCAGGTCTGACGCGATGGGATCGTGACGCAAGTTATCGATATTGGAGGCGATCCATTTGGTCTTGTCTAAGAGTCGCTGTGCCATGGATGGCTCAAGGCTCGCAAGATCTTGGACGATGGCTGGGCGAAAGGCAAGACGATACCAGGCCATGTTGCTCTTACCAGTGGAGACCGAGCTGGTCAGCGATATCCTCCCCGGACAGTCTTTCTTTACTGGCCAAGGACTCTTTCAGGCGGGCCCGCAGGCCATCGCCAAGTTGGAGTCCGAGGTCCGGATCGCCCAGTAACTCGCGCAGACGATCGTCTACGATGCCGCGCACGAGTTCTTTGAATTGTTCCTGGGAAAGTTGGGAGAGGTCCATGAAGTAGGAGGATACGGAGGCGAGCGCCTAATATGCAACTACAGGGAAGGTCGCCTACTAAAGACCGGTCTTGGGTTGGAGCTGCTGGATCATGCGGTTCAGTCGGTCTTGATGCGGGGTGGCTATCGTCAGGAACTCCAGGCCGATGCCGGCGGACCCGGACCAGCGGACTGCAGCATTATTGATTAAGATCGGCGTGGACTCACCAGGAATATGTAATTGTACGGTGAGCTGCATGCCGGTATAGGGGCTGATGATACTGTCTACGCGACATCCATTGGCCGAAATGTTTCGTACAGCCCCAGTATGGCGGAAGTGATCCTTATGTACCAAGGTGCTGGAGAGCGATACGGGAAATCTGGGATGTTTTCTAGTGACCATAGCTGTGTATTGTGTGTATTGAATTGAATGGTTCCTATGGGGCGATGTTCACTTGGGTTGCCAGGAACTGCTCCAGACGGGCTCGTTCCTTATCCTGCATCTCAAGAAATTCCAGTCCAAACTCGAGTTCCAGAGTCCACTGGACTGTGGCGGCTCGAATGGTGATGGCAAGAGTTTGTTCGGGAATCTTGAGGTGCAGTGTGAGGAGGGCGCCGTTCTTTACCTCAAGATCGCTCACGACCTTACAGCCACCCATTCCGAGGTTATACACGATCCCTATCCCAGTATGGTCGCCCTCGAATGTAGCAGGGAATTCCACCTGATATCTAACGTGCTGCCTCTGTTCCGTCATACATCTGTCCTAAAAAAGCATCCGTTTTTAGAGAGGTCTCGCTGTTGAGGCTCCTGCTGACATTGTAATCGCCTGATGAAAGGCTAGTAGGTGAACGAGTGGTTGTCAAAGGAATAGAGATCTTTGGAAATTTCTGGCACCCGAAAGCTGGGAAGGACATAGGTGGGGCCAGACAGACGGCGAAGCAGGCCTTCGAGAAAATTAAGCAGAAGAGTGTAGAGGTTTGAGGGATTCAGACAGAGGTGACGGATGAGTGTCAGATTCTGCGGCTACTCTTCGTACATCGGCCGCAGCACTTGCCCTGCCTGGTTGCCATTTGATTTTTGGGTGGACGCACTTCTAGAATGCCGCCATTGGATTGACGTTGCGATGCCCACCACTTCCGGCTCACGAACATCCTCTCAGCGCAAGAAGACGAGAGCCAAGAAGTCCCCGGGCCTCGCCGCCTCGCAGAAGCGCCGTTTTCAGGCTCGGTTGCTGAAGTGGTACGAGAAACATGGCCGCGATCTGCCTTGGCGAAAGACCACCGACCCCTATCACATTCTGGTCTCTGAAGTGATGTTGCAACAGACGCAGGTCGATCGGGTGATTCCGAAGTACCATGAGTTTCTAGGCCGCTACCCAAGCTTTGAAGAGTTGGCTGATGCGCCGGTCTCGGATGTGAAGAAGACATGGTACCCGCTCGGCTACAATATTCGGCCGGAGCGGTTACATAGTATCGCGTGCGAGACAGTGGAGCGCTACGGGGGCCATCTTCCGAGCGATGCGGATGAATTGCTGTCGTTCAAGGGAATCGGACGGTACACAGCCGGCGCGATTCGATCGTTCGCATTCAACGAGGATGCGCCGATCCTGGATACAAATGTGATTCGGGTTCTCCATCGTGTGTTCATGGCGAAGGGCGATCCCAAGGCTCAAAAGGCAAGCCTCTGGCAATTGTCGGAAGCCTTAATTCCTAGTGGGAAAGGCTATGTCTTCAACCAGGCGATCATGGACTTTGGGGCGACCTGCTGCACGGCAAGAAATCCCTCCTGTCGGCAATGTCCGATGAAATCGTTTTGCAAGACGTACCCTTTCGATCAGAAGTCGCCAAGAGTGGCGGTGCGGCATGAAGGTCGTTGAAGTCGCTGCCGGTCTTGTTTATCGTGAGGGCCGCTACTTGATTGCCCGACGGAATCCGGGTGTGCACTTGGCAGGTTTCTGGGAGTTTCCAGGCGGGAAGTGCGAGCCAGGTGAAACATTGGAAGAATGTCTGCGGCGTGAGTTGTTCGAGGAGCTGGGTATTCGTATCGACGTGCCGATACCTTTTCAAGTCGTTCGGCACGAGTATGCGGAGAAAACTGTGGAGCTGCATTTCTTTCGTTGCAGGATCAAAACCGGGCACGCCACAGCACTCGACTGCGCGGAAATTCGATGGGTCTCGCCACACGAGTTGGGTGATTTCGAGTTTCCCCCAGCGGACCGTCCGATCATCGAGGCCTTACGGCGACAGAGCATTGGGACGGCTTTATGAAGGTCGTCTTGGATATTGAGACCATTCAAGCGCCTCGGGAAGAATGGGCGCGGCTGGTGGGAAAACTTTCGTCAAGCGGCGAGTCTGAGCCGGCAGGCGAGGGCTATGATTTGTTTTCGGCAGGCGCTGCCGAGGCTCAACGACGCGTCGAGGATGAACAATATGCGAAGTCGGCCTTTGACGGCACGTTCAGTCAGATCGTCTGTATCGGCCTGTTGGAATTTTCTGACCAGCTCGAGCCCCGTGGATCCGTGGCCTGGTATGGCGGGGATGAGCGAGAGTTGCTGCGACAATTCTGGAGCCGTTTGGCTCAGAACCGTCCCTCGCTTTTCATCACCCATAATGGTCTAGGCTTCGACTTCCCGTTCATTAAGAAGCGATCTATCATCCACCAGGTCAAGCCAAGCCTGGATGTCAACCTCGCCAAGTTCCGCACGGAACCGGTTTACGATACGATGGCGATCTGGAGCAATTGGGATATGCGTGGGTGGGTGAAACTCGACGTGCTCGCGCGAGCGCTGAACGTCGAAACTAAATCGGGTAGTGGGGCTCAGGTGGCTGAGATGTGGGCGAAAGGACAGGGGCTAGAGTTGGCTCGATACTGCCTACAAGATACCTATGTGACCTATGCGTGTTATTGTCGAATGAATTTTCGCCAGCCCCTGTCCAATGAAGTGGTCTTGCTCCAGCCGGAATTACTGAATGTCGGCTGAGCCAGCCTAGCGAATATGTGTGGCCTGCGCCGATTTCTTCTTCGGTGCCGGTTTAACAGATACCTTTACCTTGGTCAACCTGAGCGCTTTAATTTCTTCGTCGCGGTTCCGCAGTTCGCGTTTTATCCATTCCGATTCCTTGCGAAGCATATTGATCTCGGAATCCTTCTTGGCGAGCGCCTCTTTTGCCAATTTCAAGTCAATGAGTTTCTGAGCCAAAAAATCGTCCTCTCCCGCCTCTTGGCCTGCACTGTCATAGACCGCCGGAGCGGCTGCCATCATCGGTGCAATCGGCGTGATCGGCATAGCTTTTGCGCTCGGCAATGCGGCCGGCATCGGCGCCCGGGCCAGTGCATGATAGTCGATGATCATCGTCATGGCGTCGAGTTCACCACCGGCGGCATAGGCTGGAGCCGGCTCGGTGCGTGCAGCCGACTCAGGCAGAAAACCAGTCGGCTTGGCACTCTTCCCAATGGTCAAGTAGATTGATCCCTTCTGCACGTAAATACTGCCCGTGGTGGGTTCAGAGCCTGACCCTGCCGATGAGGATACGCGGAACCCAACAAGCTGTTCGGGTTTCGCCTTTGATAAGCCTTGTGCGAGCAGGGGAGAGAGAAATTCTGCATCCTCATCGCTGAAAATTCTCATCGGCTTGCCGCCACCAGCGGACATTCTCGAAGATCCGCTCATGCCGTCATTGCTATATAACCCTTTCACGATCTTCGTGATGGTCAGTTGATCGATCACAGCGGGATGGCTGGCTTCAAACGACCAATCGGTCACTTCTTCCAAGTAGACGCTGCCCTTTGCATTGTGGGCGAGCTTTGTCCCACCGGCGCAACCGCTGATGACGAGGGCGCACGCCGCAATCCCGACAAGGCTCTGCACGATCGGACTCCGCACATTCGTTACGGTGAGATAACTCTTCATCGCTGCGCTCCTTCTTTCAACAGGGGGGTGTGATTATCCGTGGCGAGATGCACTGTCGGCGCGCCGAAGGGGATTACCAGACCCCCAGCCCCATTAGTGCCATACTCAGTGCAATCCATCCGAAGAGTCCTATCGCGATGAGGGTTTCCAGGCTCATGGAGGTATCTGTTTTTTCTTTCACGCTCTGATCGTTGCGATGTTGATTCTCGATCATGCCTCGTCTCCAAAGAGTGAGTGTGTAGGCTTACAGACAGGTGATTCATTTCCAAGCAAAGATTATGCCTCTAGTAGGGGTGAAGCAGACTCAGTGGTGTACCAGGGCAATATAAGGTGAAGATGGGAATTGCTATAGAGTAGACTGATTAATTGGGGACAAGTATAACCACAGGAGTAGTGAGTCTAGGCGTATGATAATGCAGTACTAAATCACAACATTGTGCTGAGTTATTCATGGATTCCTGAAAGGAAAACCCCAGATCCTCTGCGGATTATCATGCGGATGGCAATCCCACATCACATCATGAGAGCCGTGATGGAGGGGGATTCACAAACAGATCTTGTTCGGAAGTGTTCTTTTTTGGAGCGTATTCTACAGAAATGATTCGTGGGGAATTAGGGCGGGCACCAACGATTCAATTCACCGGTGGACGTGTCGCATACAACGTCGTGGACGAAGCATCGTAAATGGCAAGGGAAACTATGTCTCCCGGTTGAGAGGATATCGCACACTTGTCCCAGATGACGGTGATGTTGCCATCCGATTTTCCCATGCCCTGCGCGGCGGATCGTTTGGCATCCCCTTCGACTAGTACGGGAATTGTCGTCTCTAGATATTCGCGGTTCCGCTCGTAGGAAATGTTCCGTTGTAGGTCGAAGAGTCGCGTTACCCGCTCGGTCTTTACCGGCTCGGAAACGTCGTCCGAAAACTTTCGCGCGGCGAGGGTGTTCTTTCGCTCAGAGTATTTGAAGATAAAGGCTGAGTGGAACCGTATCTCCTCGACAAGCCGGTAGGTTTCGGCAAACTCCGCATCGCTTTCCCCACAGAAACCACAAATGAGATCGGTGCTTAGGACGATGTCAGACCGCAGGGTGCGGATACGGTCGACCAAGGCACGATACTCTTTATTGGTATAGGTGCGATTCATCAAGCTGAGTATGCGGTCACTGCCGGATTGAAGTGGTAAATGAATTTGCTTGCAGATGTTGGGATGGGATACGACGGCTTCCAACAATGAAAGCGGAAAGTCCTTGGGGTGCGGGGACGTGAACCTCACGCGTTCGATGCCTGGTACGTCCGCGACGGTCGTGATCAATCGTGCAAAATCCCAGTCGCCGAAACGGTACGAATTGACGTTTTGTCCCAGGAGCGTAATCTGCTTGAATCCTTGCTCGGCGATCCGGCAAGCTTCTTGAATGATTCCCTCTGGAGCGCGAGAACGTTCACGCCCCCGAGTGTAGGGGACCACACAGAAGCTGCAGAAGTTGTCGCAGCCTCGCATGACGGCGATCCAGGCGTTCACCCCGTCGTTCCGATCAGGTACAATATCGTGATAGGTTTCATATTCTGAAAGATCGACCGCGAGTTCCTTCTGATTCAGCCCCTCTAATTGCGAGAGCATCGCGCTGCGGATCAACATCGGCAGCTGGCGATAGGCATCAGGACCAGCAAGCACATCGACCAGCGGCTGAATGTCCGTCAGCTCCTCTTTCAGGTTTTGCGCCATACAACCCAAGACGCCCACGACTAACGGACGTTGCCGTTTGAGTTTCTTGAGCTCGGACAAGTGTTTGTACACCTTATTGTGGGCATTCTCGCGAATCGCGCATGTGTTCATCAGTATCACGTCTGCACGTTCTCGCTCGTCGGTAAACACAAATCCGTCCTGTTTCAGAAGCGAGCGAACGAGTTCCGAATCGTACTCGTTCATCTGACAGCCGAAGGTTTCAAGATGCACATGCGTCGGTGTGGATTTGCCCTTCATAGAACCGGCACTCCTCGCATGTGCTGATGCTGGGCTGTCAACCGACCCAGCGCCCAACGGTCCGATGCTCCAATAATGCGCACCTCTTTCAGGTGATTGGTGAGGTCGATGTTTGAGGGGACACCCACTTTCAAAAAGTTTGGTGTAACCCCCAACCTGATGCCATCCATTCCTCCCGACTCGAAGAGGACGGACACGGTGGATCCGATATACCGTTCCGCAAAGGCCAGGCGTTTAAGGCGGGACAGCTCGGCGAGTATCTTCGCACGGTGCCGAGCGACTGTGATCGGCACCTGGTTGGGCAACTTCGTGGCAGCGGTGCCGGGCCGTTGCGAATAGGTGAAGACATGGAGGTAGGAGAAGGGAAGCTCGCGCGCGATGCCCAGAGTATGATTGAAAGCTTCCTCAGTCTCTCCGGGAAACCCGACCATGATATCAGTTCCCAGCCCGAGATGAGGAATCGCCGCAACGGCCAGGCGGATCAGACGAGTAAACACTTCGACATTGTACGGACGATTCATGGACGACAAGATGGAATCGTCTCCGCTTTGAAGGGGGATGTGGAGATAGGGACACAGCTTCGATGAGGAAGCCATCCAATCCAAGAGGGTGTTCGTGATCGTCGTCGGCTCAATGGACGAAATTCTGATTCGCTCAAGTCCTTCAACCGCCTCCAATTGCTCGATCAACCCGACCAGATCGAGCTTGTCCTGACGATATTGCCCGATGTTGACGCCGGTCAGCACAATCTCCCTGTAGCCTCTTTCCACAAGCATCTCGGCCTCTCGGATCACGTCATCCCGGAGGCGACTCCGCTCATGCCCGCGCGCGAAGGGGATGAGACAGAAGCTGCACATAACGTTGCAACCATCTTGAACCTTGAGCAGCGCCCTGGTGGAGTCCGGTTCGCCATACTCCGGTAGGGTGAAATCCTCTCGGCTGATGGTGCGAGTGTGGAGGACTTCCGGGTTCGGCTGTTTCTTCATGACCTGTGGGGTTGGAAGAAATGACGGCAAGTCCCATTTGAATTGATTGCCGACGATGAGATCGATTCCCGGAATGGTGCGCAGCTCGTGAACGCCGGTTTGGGCGTAACAACCGGTCACCGCCACAAAGGCATGGGGAGAATGTCTCAACGTCTTGCGGATGACGTATCGGCAGGTCCGTTCTGCATCTTCTGTTACAGAACAGGTGTTGACGACGAGCAGGTCCGTCGGCTCGCCGAACTCGACGACGCGGTAGCCATCGCCTCGCAGGCGAGCTGCGAGCACCGCTGTCTCTGCCTGGTTCAGTCGGCAGCCGAGCGTATGGAGAGATGCACGTTTCATCATAGTCAGCCCATTATAGGAAGACCTTGCGATGGGAGCAAGGCGCTGCAACGAGTTCTTCTCGTCGTTCCCTGTCCTCGGTTGAAGGTCTTGGAAGGCCATGGTAGTATCTGCCGACCGTGCCCGCCCCTTTATCGTGAGTCTGTTGTGACACCTTCGCAGTTGGCGGCCTCCATCTTCACGGCATCTCTTCTTTTCATCATGCTCCCTGTGTCCGGTGGATGGACGAAGGAGATCCTTCCTCTTGAACCTGACCTCGCGACAAGAATTGACGAACACTACGATCACGAGGCTCGGCTCTTCTTGATGTTGTATTCACTCAATGGTACTGGCAAAGTCGACTATGTCACCGGTCGTCTAGTCCAGGAATATTCCAGGAGCAATTATGGCAATCCTGTCTACCAGACGGAGGCCTACCCTTTGTTCTACTGGTGGAACCACACCATGTATAACGATCCAGAGCAGGATGGCGTGAATGGCAACGAACGGGTCTACCAAGAAAATGTGGAGTTTGATATTACACGCTACAAGCCCTGTACCTTCAATGGACAACCCTGCTGAGTTTCGAGGCGCTGCTGCGCGGGAGTGATGTTTCAACGCCTGTCCGACCTACCCCTTCTTGCTCTCGATTGAGCAGATTTCGAGAATGTCCTGAGCTTCCTCTCCATTCCGATGCTATGCTATTTCCTCTATTGTGCTCGGCCAACCAGCGTGCGTTTGGCAAATTTGCCTAAGGCTACGCGATAGCCCCGGTCTAGCGTACCGAAACGACTCAATGAAAACCGCATCGTTCATTCAGATCCTTGCGAACCGGCGCATCGGCATCATGTTGCCCTTGGGTTTTGCCTCGGGGTTGCCATTGGCCCTCACAGCTGGGACGCTCCAGGCCTGGCTGACGGTTGTCGGGCTTGACCTGAAGACCATAGGCATTTTTACGCTCGTCGGTCTCCCGTACACACTAAAATTCTTGTGGGCCCCATTGATGGATCGTCTGGTCCCTCCCTGGCTGGGACGCCGGCGCGGATGGATGCTGGTGATGCAGCTCTGTGTCGCTCTCGGCTTGGCGGCCATGGCGGTGACTGGTCCAGATCGGCGTCCGGAGATACTCGGGGTTCTGGCTCTCGTGGTGGCCTTCCTCTCTGCTTCACTCGACATCGTCTTCGACGCCTATCGGACCGATTTGCTGTTACGTCCGGAACGAGGATTTGGTGCAGCTGTGTGGGTGAATGGTTATCGATGTGCGCTGTTGGTCGCAAGCGCCGGCGCCCTCCTCTTGGCCAATCATATTGGATGGCAAAACACGTACTTGCTTCTTGCCGCATTAATGGGGACGGGAATTGTCACGATCCTCGTCAGTCCGGAACCGTTAGAGCCAAGTGACAAGCCGGCAAGTCTGGCCGAAGCGGTTGGTGGACCACTGAAAGAACTCTTTGCGCGTCCAGGGGTGGTCGGGCTTCTCGCCATCATTGTCCTCTATAAAACTGGAGACGCCGTCGCAGCCTCGCTTCAAACGGCGTTTCTCATTGGAGGGATAGGCTTCTCCGTCAGCGATGTCGGGTATGTGAAGGGCCTTGGGCTCGCAGCCACACTAATCGGCGCATTGGTCGGGGGCATCGCAATGGCCAAGCTAGGGATGGTCCGGTCGTTACTGCTCTTTGGGCTCTTGCAAGCAGTCTCAAACTTGGGATTTATGTGGCTTGCCTGGATGGGCAAGAATTACGCAGTGCTCACGACATCGATTCTTGTCGAGAATGTGACCGGTGGCATGGGCACCGCAGCGTTTGTCGCACTGATTATGTCGCTGTGCGATCATCGCTATACGGCAACCCAGTTCGCGTTACTCTCTTCCCTGGAAGCGCTCGGTCGAGTGTTCTCCGGTCGTCCGTCGGCCGAGTTAGTCGAAATGGTGGGCTGGGCACAATTTTTCTTTTGGTCATTTCTGTTCGCTCTACCCGGTGTCTGGTTGGTGTGGGGTTTTCGAGCGCAGCTGCATCAAGAAGCCGGTCGTGATGCGCGTGCCAAAGCAGGCTCAGCCGATCTATGACTGTATGCGGCGCTGGAGGAACAAGACGAACAGCATTAACGTCGGAAGGGGTGCCAGGACGAAGGGGACAAGCCAAACCCAAAAATTTTTCCCTCGCATGCGAGCCTGATCGATCATCCAGACAAAGACCCACGCAACCAAGCCAAGATAGTTGAGGGCCATCCAGCGTGTTGTATGAATCTTGAGGCCGCTCGTGCTGTCCGGATCTGCATTGAAGAGAAAGACTCCCAGCATGAGCACAAATAATCCCAACAAGGTTGCGACAAGGCGTTTGCTCCAGACAAACATGATGATCCTCCTGATACAAGCAATGTGAGCAGCATGGTTGCCGCAATAGACCTGTCGAGCGTAGGCTAATCATCCGGCTGTTGTTTGTCAAAGGGGAGTAGCGCGCCTCCGTTTCCATTCAGCCTGTTGCGGCTTCGGTTCAACAGCAATCAATCTAAGGGCTTCTATGAGCTTCCTGCGTTTGAGCCTAGCCGTGACGGCATTGGCCGTGAGTGTCGTGTTGGCACTGACGAATCCCACCACGGATCAATATCTGGGTTTCATACAAGCCGAACTCACCAAGGCTATGGATCGAATGGATCAGTCAACACCTGAGCGGGAAGGAACGGTGGTCCGAAATATCTTTCGCAGGCATAGTCATGAGTTGCTCAATAGTATGGTGCGTCCTCACACCATGCGTCAAAATTGGGGGGTCCTCAGCCGGTTTGAAACAACGGTGCTGGGTACTCGGGTTGTGGTTATCGGCATCGGCAACCAGTTCATTCCCGTTGAGGGAGTAGATGAAGCTATTTTGACCCTCGGTCGCCGGGTATTTTAGTTTTTTTTCTCCGAAGGGAATCCCTTGGATGTCAAAATGTGGTCTACTTTCGATCAAAATACTGTGGATATGTCGGGTTAAATTTCTGAAAGTTGGCGGTCCCCGATCATTTGCAGTTACTCACAGGTTTTCCTCCGTTTCCCCAGCCAACCCACTACATTTGGTATTGACAATTCATCCAGATCGCTATATGTAGATGCTATCTCTTGACATGCAGTGCCATACATGGGCCACGGTGCTTTGGCAATTCATCCAGACGGCGATATGGAGATGTTTCTCGGGTGGATCAATCGTCGGGACAGCAAAACTAGGGCGCTCAAAAGCACATTGTCATTGATAATGAAGTCTGATTGTTCCTGTTTGGGATCGAAAGCAGTCCCACGCCAACTACGCAGCCTGGGGAGGGGAAATCGTGAGAATAGAACGCCGATTTACACGTCGCGGGCAAAGTCCCTATGAGGGCCTGCCTTTCGTAAAACGTTCGTCAGAGATTCGTAATCCCGACGGATCAACCGTGTTTAAGTTGGAAAACATCGACATTCCCGAGCCTTGGTCCCAGCTCGCAATCGATATTCTCGCCCAGAAATATTTCCGGAAAGCCGAAGTGCCGCAGCGGGATGAGCAAGGAAATCCGATTGTTGGACCAAACGGCAAGCCGCAGTTGGGGGGAGAGCGTGACTCCCGACAAGTATTTGAACGGCTCGCCGGTTGTTGGACTTCCTGGGGGAAGAACTTCGGCTATTTCAAAACACCTGAAGATACCGATGCCTTCCACGATGAGCTCTGTTACATGCTCGCGCATCAGATGGCCGCACCCAATTCTCCACAGTGGTTTAACACGGGACTTCATTTTGCCTATGGGCTCTCAGGGCCTGCGCAAGGGCATTTTTATGTCGATCCTAAGACCCGTGAAGTCGTCAAAGCGACCAACGCATTTGAACATCCGCAACCGCACGCTTGCTTCATTCAGTCCATTGAGGACGACTTGGTCACCGAGGGCGGTATCATGGATCTCTGGGTGCGAGAAGCGCGCCTGTTCAAGTACGGATCGGGGACCGGGACCAACTTTTCCAAGCTTCGCAGCGATGGCGAACCGTTGTCCGGCGGCGGCCGCTCGTCCGGATTGATGTCCTTCCTTCGCATCGGCGATCGAGCGGCAGGAGCCATTAAGTCGGGCGGAACGACCAGACGGGCTGCCAAAATGGTTTGTCTCGATTTGGATCACCCCGACATCGAAGAATTTATCAACTGGAAGGTGGTGGAAGAGCAAAAAGTCGCCGCCATGGTGACAGGCTCAAAAATCTGCGCACAGCGCCTCAATGCCGTCCTCAAGGCCTGTCACGTCGTCGATGGCGCCGGTCAGATGAAGATCGAGATGGATGCCAAGCAGAATCCGATCCTCAAGGAAGCCCTTGCCGCCGCCAGGCGGGATGCGGTTCCAGAAGCGTATATCCAGCGGATGTATTCCTATGCGCAGCAAGGGTTCACGCATTTTGTATTTCACGAATACGACACGAATTGGGACGGCAAGGCCTACCAAACGGTATCCGGCCAGAACTCAAACAATAGCGTGCGCATTCCTAACGCTTTTTTTGCGGCGTTGGAGGCGGACGGCGATTGGCAACTCAAGCGACGGGTCGACGGCAAAGTCTCCAAGACCATCAAGGCGCGGGACCTCTGGGATCAGATTGCTTGGGCCGCCTGGATTTGCGCGGATCCCGGTACGCAATATGACACCACCATCAACGAATGGCACACCTGTCCAAAGAATGGCCGTATCAATGCCTCCAATCCTTGTTCCGAATACATGTTCCTCGACGATACGGCGTGCAATTTGGCTTCGCTCAACCTCGCCCAATTTTTCTTGGCAGACGGCCAATTCGAGCTGGAGAATTTCCGCCATGCCGTGCGCCTCTGGACAATCGTACTAGAGATCAGTGTACTCATGGCTTCGTTTCCCAGCCGTTCTATTGCCGAGAAGAGTTTTGAGTTCCGAACGCTGGGGCTCGGCTATGCCAACTTGGGCACGGTGCTGATGCGGCAAGGCATTCCCTACGATTCTCCCAAAGCGCTGGCCATCTGCGGCGCGCTGACCGCCATCATGACCGGCGAGGCCTACGGCACGTCGGCTGAAATGGCCGCAGAACTGTGGCCCTTCCCGGGCTATGCCAATAACCGCGAGGCCATGCTGCGTGTCATCCGTAATCACCGGCGAGCCTCGTACAATGTCGCTCCGGAAGAGTATGAAGATTTGACGATTACACCGATCGGGATCCAGCCGGAGCATTGTTCTCCCGAGTTGCTCGTGGCTGCACGTCGTGCCTGGGACCGTGCCCTCGAATTGGGAACGGCCTACGGGTATCGCAATGCGCAGGTCACAGTGATTGCTCCTACGGGCACGATCGGACTCGTGATGGATTGCGATACCACGGGCATCGAACCGGATTTTGCGCTTGTCAAATTCAAAAAACTGGCCGGCGGAGGTTATTTCAAGATCATCAATCAAAGCATACCCGCCGCACTCCGATCCTTGGGTTATATAGAGTCTCAGATTCAGGACATTGTGAACTATTGTGTTGGTCGGCAAACCTTGCAGACCGCACCATTCATTAACCATGAGACCCTGAGACAGAAGGGGTTCGATGACGCCGCACTCGCACGAATGGAAGGCGGTTTGTCCCAGGCTTTTGAGATTCAATTTACGTTTAACAAGTATGCGTTGGGTGAGGATTTCTGCCGGGAGAAGTTGGAATTGACCGACGCACAATTGAATGAATCCAACTTCAACATGCTGAAAGCACTGGGATTTACACAAGAAGAAATCGCCGCTGCCAATGATTATTGTTGCGGCACCATGACAGTGGAAGGGGCCCCACATCTCAAAGTCGAGCACCTTCCAATCTTTGATTGTGCCAACCGCTGTGGCCGGATCGGTCAGCGGTATATCGCCGTCGATGCGCACATCCGTATGATGGCGGCGGCACAACCATTCATCAGCGGTGCTATCAGCAAAACGATCAACATGCCGGCCGATGCAACGCTGGAAGAAGTGAAATCGGCCTATGTGTTTGCCTGGAAGAGCATGGTCAAGGCCGTGGCTCTGTATCGCGACGGTTCGAAGTTGAGCCAGCCGTTATCGGCCTCAACAGACAGCGGCAAGACCGTCGAAGCCTCGTCCGAAATATTATCGATTGCGGAAAAGATTACAGAACGAGTGTTGGTACGGTACCTAGCGAAGCGCCGACCTCTTCCGACCAGACGCAATGGGTATACGCAGAAAGCCGTCGTCGGGGGGCATAAGCTCTATCTGCGCACGGGTGAGTATGAGGATGGTACTTGCGGCGAAATCTTCCTCGATATGCACAAAGAAGGGGCCGCATTCCGCAGCCTCATGAACTGTTTCGCCATTGCTATTTCACTGGGCCTCCAACATGGCGTCCCGTTAGAGGAGTTTGTCGAAGCATTCGTATTTACCCGCTTCGAACCGAACGGGCCGGTCAAATTGAACGACCGTATCAAAATGTCCACGTCGATCATCGATTACATCTTCCGAGAGCTTGCCGTGACCTATCTTGACCGCTATGACTTGGCACAGGTCCAGGAAGAGGATCTTAGAATGGACTCCGTCAAAATGGACGCGCAAGATCCTGAATGTGTCGAAGAGCAAGCCACTCCTGAAACGTTGGCTTCGGCATCGATCAGCACGGACCTATTTCCTGCACGACGCGGGGCGATACCGCGTCATAAGGGCAATGGCCATGGAAATGGTAACGTAGCCCATACAGTCGAACTGAAACGTGAAACGTTGACCTTGACCGCCATCAAAATGGCACGCCAAAAGGGTTATGAGGGAGATCCTTGTTCCGAATGCAAGCAGTTCACCATGGTACGAAATGGGACCTGTCTCAAGTGTGAAACCTGCGGCACCACGAGCGGCTGTTCGTAAGAGGGAGGACTCAATGAGTGCGGTCCTTTGCGAGCAAGGGATTGTCACGATCCATGATCAGGTCGTCAGTCTGGTCGCGCAGCGGTGGGCGAAGGCCTTTCCTTGTAAGGTCACAATCCATACTGGTCTTAAGCAAAACCCTTGGCTGATCCTCAGCAACAGTGCGATATCGTCGGGTGGCAGGTGAGTTCCGCTGGCAACACGATGGAATGGATGGCTGAGGTGGAAACCCATGATTCGATGATGGCTGTCGCATCCGTTTCAGAATGGAAGGAGGCGGTCGTGCGCAGTGTCCCATCCTTCCGTTCGTACCGCGCGGCCTCAAGGAGTCGGCACAAAAGCTGGTAGAGGACGCCGCTGTCCCAGTTTGCGGTATCTACGAGTACACGAATGTAAATGGTTTATGTCAGGTGCTCTAGCCTGTATCTGTTCAATGATTCGAAACGTTTCTTCGTCCTGCTTATCCAGCGAAGGAAATGAGATGAGTTCTCTGGAGCTTTTTCCCCAGATCAGCGTTCCCCCGAGCGAGCCCAAGTCCTTGACGAATGGTTCCTGGCCGAACAGTTTGTCGATCGGCCAAAGTACGTGTTAGAGAGATACAGTGTGACCATGCAGAGCATGAACAACCGGACCTAGTTGCGTTTCTCCTTCCGGGTCAATCTATTTCTGTGGAAGTTGCGGGCTATGCAATCCGGTACTTGTTACACATGACGGCAGGCGGTTGGGGCGGGATGGCCTGCACCTTGCTGGCTCATCAATCATTAATACAGACATTGGTCTCAATAGAATCGACTCCCTCCTGCTCTTACATGCTGTGGAAAACTTTGTCGGCACGCCAGAACCTCACCGGCCCGTACTTCCTGAACAAGAAGAGAACATCCACGCAGAATGTACGAAAATGCCATCCAGCACGCCCCCAGCGCGTGATGGCCCGAGGTGTACCCTCTGGGGCGCGCGGTGCGACGAATAAGGAGCACCAAGTCTGTGCGCGCCGTCGAGTGGTGAGGCGGCCGGGTCTCCGTTGAGGGTCTGAATGATACGAGAACGAAGCTGGAGGATTTTTCAGCATTCTGCTAAAAGGAGAGTGGTGAATTTTGAAGCCCGGTAAGGAGTTCGTCATCATCATGTACCCCCACGCCACGGAGTAACTCCTATGCCCACAACGACACAATTAGTCATTAGCGGGCTAAGCAGGCCTGGCGTCATGGCTCAGGTGGCCCAGGTCCTCGGTGAGGCGAAGGTCAACATCAAGGCCTTTTCTGCTCCAGAAGTCACTGGCACGGGGAAACTGCGGCTGTTGGTCGCGGATCTGGAAGGAGCCCGTACAGCACTGAAGATCGCAAAGATCAAGTTTACGGAGGAAACCGCTTTGTTGTTGAGCCTCGAAAATAAGCCTGGGGCTTTAAAAGAAGTGGCGGATCTGCTGACTAAGGCTCGCATTAATATTAAATGCGGCTATTGCACCCCATCCCGCGAAGGGAAACGCGCGATCGTGGTTCTGACAGTCTCGAACACAGCTAAGGCGCTCACGATCCTTCGGGATCAATCGCTGGACGAGTTCTAGCAGGATGTTGGAGAAGTCAGTCATCAGTGTTCTTGCATCGCTCTTAGGAACCGTGAGGCGTGAAACGTGAAACGAGGATCAGCCGAGGAACTGCGGCCTTGT
Organism: Nitrospiraceae bacterium; assembly: GCA_036004925.1. GTDB lineage: Bacteria > Nitrospirota > Nitrospiria > Nitrospirales > Nitrospiraceae > Palsa-1315. The sequence continues at coordinate 19,269 of DASYRC010000016.1, forward strand.
TTGGGAAAAGGCGCATCCCAGGGCGAAGAGGTGTCTCGCAGACTCAGGGCGGGATGGTGAAGTAGTTGCCGAGGTTCGGCAGGTGAAAAGGCTGGACTTTTTGAGTTTCCTGCAGGAGTGTTCCCCTGTTGTCCCGCACGTGCAGACCATCGAAGTTTTCGTATGCCACTATAGTCTTTCCGCAGCCTGCTTGGTATGTTGAACGGATTCCACGCATGCTGGTCCCGCAGTCTGGTCCTTCTTTTTGTACCCATCCTTGTCGTGAGCCTGGCCGCTTGCAGCGGCGTCCCCAAACCTACCTATTTCCCAGGCTACCCTGTTGGGTTCGTCGAGCGTGGCGTCGCCTCATGGTATGGCCCCGGATTTCACGGGAACAAGACGGCAAATGGCGAGCGGTATGACATGCATCAGCTCACGGCTGCTCATCGGACCTTGCCACTTGGTTCAATTGCTGTGGTTCGATCAATGACTACTGGTCGACAGGTGACTGTCCGGATTAACGATCGTGGCCCCTTCGCCAGGGGGCGTGTACTCGATCTCTCACTTGCCGGGGCGCACGCGTTGGGGATGACCGGGATTGGAACCGACCAGATTGAATTACGAGTGGTTGGGTATCAAGGGCGAGCTGCTGATATGGGGGTTTTACGAGTGCAAATCGGGTCCTTTTCCGATCAGCAGAATGCACGCAATCTCTTGGAGCGTGCGAAACATCTTTACTCAGGCGGCAGAGTCCAGGTTGTCGATCTACCGGAAGGAACGCGATATCGAGTTCACATTGGTCAGTTTTCAAGGGAAGACCAGGCAGAAGCAGCCGCTTCCCATCTCGAATCCTCCCTTGTACTCCAGGCCTTTGTATTTCGAGATGACTCATAATAATGCGAGACTCATCGAGCCAGCCTTTCCAATTCTTCAGTTTTTCCGCGAATATGCGGTGCAACTACTTGATATTGTGGCGTGTTTACAGCATATGCTTGCTCGGCACTCCGTCGTATGGTACATGTACAGTCCAATGGATACAGTTCAGATAGGCCCTTATCACGTCACGCTGTTCTACCAAATCTCACATTGCCGGTCCAAGGCGATAGGGGACAGCCCCTGGGTTCTCCGGTATTCCAGGCCGAACGACATAGTCGGTCGCCTCTAATACATTACAATCCATGGATGTTCTAATCCTCTTAGGTCTTATTGTTCTTTCAGCTGTGATATCCACGGCCGAAATCGGTTTCTTTGCGGTCAACTCAACGAAGCTGCGAGCGCTCGCCCAAACTGGGAATACTCGGGCGAAGTTGGCCCTCCATCTCCGTAGTGACCCCCAAAAGCTCCTCTCGACCATTTTGGTCGGCGATCGCTTGGTCGGCGTGGCGACGCCGATGTATGCCACCTTTCTGACTCTGAGTATCTATGGAGGACAAACATCTTTTGACGAGGCGATTGCCGTCATGGTCGGCCTGCTGACCTTTGTCCTCTTGGTAGCCGTCGATGTGATCCCTAAAACATTAGCCGCCAAGTTTGCGGTTCCGGTCACTCTGAACATGGCCTACCCCGTCTACGGGGTTCAGCTACTTCTAAAACCATTATTGTTTGTGATAGTGCCGCTGATCTACAAACTGACAGGAGGGAAAGGTCTGACGCTTCCCCTCGTGACTGAGGAAGAGCTGAAGATCATGCTGGATGAGGGGGGGAAGACAGGGACGATTGAGTTCGAAAAGGTGAAAATGATCAAGAATGTCTTCCAGCTCAAAGACATCACAGCTGAAGACGCGATGACCCCTCGACTCTATGTCTTTTCATTGGATGGTAACCTGCGCCTGAAAGAGGCTCAGGAGCTACTCTATAACTCGAAATACTCGCGGATCCCCGTTTATGATACGACGCTTGATAACATCACGGGCATTCTCTACAAGACGAGGGCATTGACCGAACTCGCCAAGGGGCAGAATGAGTCGAAACTCAAGGACATTGCCTATGCCCCGCTGTTCGTTCCCTCAGGCAAGACGGCGGACGACCTCATGAAACAGTTTCAACAGGAAAAACGGCATATGGCCGTCGTGGTCAACGAGTTCGGCGGCGTGATGGGGATTGTCACGCTTGAAGATCTTCTCGAAGAAGTGGTCGGGGAGATCATGGACGAAACCGATATCACGGAAGAACTGATCAAACGGTTAGGGAAGAACCATATCCTTGTTCACAGTAGAACTGAAGTGCGCAAGGTCAACGATTTCCTGAAAGTCGACCTCGGCGATGAAGCAGTGACGATCGGCGGCCTTATTCAACAGGAGCTTGGTAGAATTCCCAAGGTTGGAGAAGAAGTGCGGATCGCCAACTGCCGGATCCTCATCCATGAAGCCGAGCCACGATCCATCCGCAGTGTCCAAATCTTTCGTGAAGAGAAATTACCCGCTCACGTTGAAGCTCCGAACCTCGACCTCGTCAGCTAAGCCCTTTCTCTTCCTTCCCAATCAGAGCGGCAAATTCCACTTCCGTCAGTATCGTCACCCCCAGCCTACGGGCTTGGTCCAGTTTTGAGCCAGGATCTCTTCCCATCACTAGATAGGACGTCTTTTTGCTCACGCTTGAGGACACACGCCCTCCTGCCGTTTCCACAGCCTCTTGCGCGCCGTCTCGAGTGAAGTGATCCAGCCCACCGGTAAATACGAATGTTTTCCCTGCGAGCGGGGATTTCCTCCGGTCACCCGTGGCCATGCCTGGAGCAACTTGTACGCCGGATTCCTGGAGCTGTGCGATGACCTCCCGGTTACGCGGCTCAGACCAGTAGAGCACCAAGCCCTGGGAAATCTCAGGACCAATCTCACGAATCTGTTGAAACTGTTCCTGATCCGCCGACATGATCTCCTCGAGAGACCCAAACTCACGGGCCAGGACTTTGGCGATATGTTGTCCGACTTGCCGGATTCCGAGTCCCATCAGAAAGCGATCCAGGGAGACGGTTTTACTGCCTGCAATCGATTCTAAGAGGAGCGTGGCGGACCGATCGGCAAATCCTTCAAGTCTGACGAGGTCTGCATTGGTTAGCCGATAGAGGTCAGCGAGCGATCGTACCAATCCCGTATCAACCAGTTGCGCCACGGTTTTCTTCCCTAAGCCTTCGATGTTGAGCGCATGTTTGGAAGCAAAATGTTCGATAGCCCCCTTCAATTGAGCGCCGCAGACCAATTGACCAGTACAGTAGAAATAGGCACCTTCGCGACCGACACTCGATCCACAGACCGGACAGTGATCAGGCATGCAAAAGGGGATGCTGCGTTGCTCACCAGGGACCGGGACACGCTCGGCAATCGCGGGAATCACATCGCCGGCCCGTTCTACTTTGACCGTATCGCCAATCCGAATGTCTTTCCTCGCCACTTCATCGGCATTGTGCAACGTGGCTCTGCTGATGGTGACGCCACCGACCTCCACCGGTTTCAATAACGCGACGGGCGTGAGGGTTCCTGTTCTTCCGACAGAGACGACTATGTCTTGGACGATAGTGATTTCCTTGCGCGGCGTAAATTTGTAGGCGATGGCCCAGCGGGGACTGCGAGACTTCATGCCGAGGCGGCCTTGCCAGTCTCGGCGATTCACCTTCACCACCACGCCATCGATTTCATAGGGCAGCTGATCCCGCATTGATTCCGTTTCACGATGAAACGCCATCACTTCATCGATCGAAGCACAGATCCGCCGAAGCGCAGGTGCCGGGAGACCCCACTGGGCCAACGTCTCCAGCTCATCCCAATGGGTTGGTGGGACGGGCGTGGACACGGCCATGATTTCATAACAGGTCACGACTAACGGACGGGTTGCGGTGATCGTGGAGTCCAATTGGCGGAGCGAACCAGAGGCCGCATTGCGTGGATTGGCAAAGGCGTCGTCGCCCCGTTCCGTTATGCGCCGATTCAAGGCTTGGAAATCGTCGAGGCGCATATACACTTCGCCTCGCACGACAAGATGATCAGGCAGGTTGGATCGTGCGTGTAACTGCAGCGGGAGGGAACGAATCGTGCGAAGATTAACGGTCACATCCTCTCCAGTCGTCCCGTCACCTCTGGTCGCTCCGCGGGTAAAGATTCCATGGTCGTACAGCAGTTCGACTGATAACCCATCGAATTTTGGTTCCGCGCTGTACTCAACGGACTGGGTTTCCAGTTCGCGTTTCATCCGTAGGTCGAATGCCCGGACTTCGCTCTGTTCTATAATTGAGTCCAGACTGAGCATCGGCTGTTCGTGGGGAACCTTGACTAATTCCTGGAGCGGCGGTGCGCCGACACGTTGCGACGGAGAATCAGGCGTCACCAACTCAGGGTGGGCCTGCTCCAGTTCGACCAGCTCTCGAAAAAGTCGATCGTACTGGGAATCAGAAATTTCTGGGTGATCCTTGACGTAGTACAGATAATCGTGGCGCCTGATTTCGTCCCTGAGGGCAATCAGTCTGGGAAGGATGTCGGCGTGGGCCATAGGACTGGATGGTGACGAACAGAGGAAATTACGGCCTCGACCGTACCACAGGGCTAGGGAGTGGGTCAAACTACGAAGGCGCCATGTTCGCTTTGACTTTCGCCGCGATAGACACTATTGTAAGAAACCAAACTGAGTTGATTTTCCATGGATCGGCAGCCAGTGTCCACCCCTTGCTGCGAGAGGGAAACTCCCTCACGACCGTCAGAGGAGGTATACATGAAAGGGGAAAATCGCGTGAACAAATTGATGCCAAAATCCAGCTATCGAATCGTCACCATCATCTGTGGAGGGCTGTTGTTGAGCGGATGTGTCATGGCGGAGAAATACGATGCGGAAAAGGCGCGTAGCCTGAATTTCCAACGCCTTTTGGCGCAGGAAGAGAAGCGAACCGGCGAGCTCGATAGTGAAGCGAAGCGGAGCAAAAATGAATTGATGGAGTATGAAGCCAGGAATCGGGAACTCACTGCGCAACTGCAAGCTGCTCGGGATCAATTGGCCCGCGTGCAGGAAGAAGCCGAGGCTATGAAGGAATCTGCGCTGCTGGAACGCAAAGCCAAAGCTGATATGAAGCGCGCGCTAAGACCGATGCGCAAGACCCTGCCGGCTGAAACGACGCCTGATACCGTGGATCTGAGCGCGTCGACTCCGGGGAATGCTCCGGAGGTTCCGGCTGTCCCCGAGCAGACAGATTCGTCGCTGGGAAGCATGCGATCGCCCACCGTTCATGTCGTCAAACCGGGCGAAACGCTCTATCGGATCAGTCGGCGGTATGGCGTCGCGGTCGACAAGGTCAGGAAATGGAACAAGCTGCCGGATGACATTATCGAGGTAGGACAGAAACTCATCGTGGGCCAAGAATAATAGGACGACCACGTGGCCCCGCCGCAATACTCACTCAGTCTCGACCAATTTCGGCAGTATTCCGGAAACGGCAATCTCATTCCGCTTTATCGAGAGATTCTCGCGGACTATGACACCCCCGTCTCTGCCTTTGCCAAAATAGATCATGGCCCCTCGGCCTACCTCTTGGAGTCCGTTGAGGGTGGTGAGAAATGGGCACGCTACTCCTTCCTCGGCAGTGGTTCTCCCGTTGTCGTGTATGAGGATCGGAGCGATCTTCTTGTCGTTCAAGGCACCAGCACGAATCGCATTCCGAGCCGTGGGAACCCTCTCGAGCGTCTGCGGGAGATGATGGAAGGCTATCGCCCGGTGACAGTGCCGGATCTTCCCCCGTTCGTCGGCGGCGCCGTCGGATATCTGAGCTACGACATGGTACGCACCTTCGAGGACTTGGCTGCCCGGCAGAAGGACCCCCTTAATCTGCCGGACTTCGCCTTTCTGCTCACCGATACGATGCTGATCTTCGACAATGTCGCTCAGAAGATCAAAGTCGTGGCCACTGCCCATGTCACGGCAAAAGGGGAACGTGGCATCCTGGCCGCCTACCGATCGGCAACGGAACGGATCGAACGCACGATCACGAGGCTCAAACGTCCGCTTCGCCGAACGCGTCCGCATCGCCGCCGTCGCTCGGTGACCTTTACGGCGAACATGAGCAAGGCAGACTTTGAAAAGATGGTCGTACGGACTAAGGCATACATTCGGGCTGGCGATATCGTGCAAGCGGTGTTATCCCAGCGATGGGAGACGAACGTCCAGGCGTCGCCCTTGCAGCTCTATCGCGCGTTGCGTGTCGTGAATCCCTCTCCCTATATGTATTACCTCCGTATCGCCGGGGTCGAACTGGTTGGTTCCTCTCCTGAGACGCTCGTCCGTTGCGAAAGCGGTGTCATTTCCGTCCGTCCCATTGCCGGCACGCGCCGCCGTGGCGTCACGCCTGAAGAAGATCAACAGATGGAATGGCGGCTTTTGGCAGATGAAAAGGAACGGGCCGAGCATGTGATGCTCGTCGATCTTGGGCGGAATGATGTCGGGCGCGTGGCGAAATCAGGCTCGATCACTGTGGATTCGCTCATGCACGTCGAGCGCTATTCGCATGTGATGCATATTGTGTCAAATGTCACAGGACAACTGGATGCGTCGAAGACCTCATACGACGTGTTGCGAGCCTGCTTCCCTGCCGGCACGGTCTCCGGTGCGCCGAAGATTCGAGCGATGCAGATCATCGATGAACTCGAGCCCACGAGGCGCGGCCCCTATGCCGGCGCGGTGGGCTACTTTAGTTTTTCCGGCAACATGGACATGTGCATTAATATTAGGACGGTCGTTGTGAAAAAACACCAGGCCTTCATTCAAGCCGGGGCCGGCATTGTCGCCGATTCGAATCCGGCACACGAATATGAAGAGACCTGTAATAAGGCTCAGGCCATGATGAAGGCTATTGAACTTGCCGAGCAGGGGCTGGAATAGGAAAATCATATGGCGACTGGCATCTGGACCGAACAAGAGAGAGGCTCCTCGCGTGCTATGAGCCATCACCATAAGTTCCGAGCACAATTATGCTACTGATGATCGACAACTATGATTCCTTCACCTATAACCTGGTGCAATATTTCGGGGAGCTGGGTGAAAACATACGTGTATTCCGCAACAATAAAATTACGACCGACCAGATCGAATCGCTGCAACCCAGCCGCATCGTCATTTCTCCGGGACCCTGTACACCGATGGAAGCGGGCATATCGGTTGAGACTATCCAGCATTTTGGCGGGCGTCTCCCAATTCTGGGGGTCTGCCTCGGCCATCAATCTCTGGCCGTAGCATTTGGCGGCGAAGTCGTTCGAGCCGATCGGTTGATGCATGGAAAAACGTCGAAGATACGGCACGACGGAAAAACGATCTTCCATCAGCTGCCCAATCCCTTTGACGCCACACGCTACCATTCTCTGATTGTGAAGCGAGAAACGCTGCCTTCCTGTTTTGAGATCTCCGCCGAAACGGCCGAGGGGGAAATCATGGGATTGCGCCATCGATCGTTAGGCATCGAAGGAGTGCAATTTCATCCGGAATCGATCCTCACCATGGCGGGGAAGGACCTCCTCCGTAACTTCCTTAAACTGTAAGCTCGCCCGCCAGGTCTCCGACCCATGATCAAAGATGCGATTGCCAAACTTGCCGACCGCGCTTCCCTCACCGAACAAGAGGCCGAATCGGTGATGCTCGAGATCATGGACGGCGCAGCGACTCCGGCTCAAATTGCCGCCTACTTGATGGGGCTCCGTCTGAAGGGAGAAACCGTCGAGGAAATTGCCGGCTCCGTGCAAGCCATGCGTGCCAAAGCCGTTCGCATTGCCGTCGGAGATCCCCTAATCGTAGATACTTGTGGGACGGGCGGGGACGGGGCCCACACGTTCAATATTTCCACCACAACGGCACTTGTCGTCGCAGGCACAGGTTTGACCGTGGCAAAGCACGGCAACCGTTCCGTGTCATCCAAATCAGGGAGTGCAGATGTTCTCTCGGCCCTCGGGGTCAAGATCGAACTGCCGACCGAACGTGTGGCCGATTGTCTCAATGAGGTCGGGATCGGTTTTCTCTTCGCCCCGCTCTATCATGGAACCATGAAACATTGTGCCGGCCCAAGACAGGAAATGGGCATCCGAACCATGCTGAATCTCTTGGGCCCGCTGACCAATCCGGCGGGAGCCACCATTCAAGTGCTCGGCGTCTATGAGGGGCGATTGACATCCCTGCTAGGGAATGTGCTCATGCATCTGGGATCGCAACATTGCTTTGTCGTACATGGGATGGACGGACTCGATGAGATCACCCTTACCGCAACAACCCAGGTTTCAGAAGCCAAAGGGGGCATACTCTCGAACTATCTGCTGGACCCGGCAGAGTTTGAACTGGCGCTGGTTCCGGCCAAACAACTAGCCGGAGGGACGCCGCAAGAGAATGCCGCGATCACTTGTGACATTCTCCAAGGGCGTAAAGGACCCAAACGGGACATCGTTTGTTTGAACGCCGCTCCCGCTCTTGTCGCAGGGCGCAAGGCGACAAGCCTTCAAGACGGATTCCTTTTGGCAGGCCAGGCAATTGATTCTGGTGCCGCGGCTGAAAAACTGGCTCGCCTCATTGCATTTACGAATAAGGGCTGAGGTCATTGTGATTCTCTCACGCATTCTTGAGCATAAGAGAGCGGAACTCCGGCATAAGCAAAGCCGGGGCTACCTCTCCGAGCTGAAGGCGAAGATTCAAGACGGGCCAGGTCCACTCGGCTTTGCGGTGACCCTCGAAGCTACAAGAACGGGCGGCAGTCCTTCGCTGATCGCCGAAGTTAAAAAGGCCTCACCCAGTCTTGGTCTCCTTCGTCCTGAGTTCTCTGATCGGTTTGACTACCTCGAGATTGCCAAGACCTATCATACCCATGGCGCCTCGGCTCTGTCCGTCTTAACCGACAAGGATTTCTTCCAGGGGAGCCTCGACTATCTCAGGGAGATCAAACAAATGGTGCCCATGCCTGCCTTGAACAAAGAGTTCATGGTCGACGAGATCCAGTTTTACGAGGCGCGCGCCTACGGGGCCGATGCCGTACTCTTGATCGTCGCAGCGATCGAGCGACAGCAATTGATCGACTACTATGCGCTCGCCAGGGGGTTAGGCTTGGATGTTCTTATCGAAACACATCATGAGGGCGAACTCGATACCGTATTGGAGCGACTCCCGGAGGCGCGTCTGATCGGCATTAACAACCGAGATCTCAAGACCTTCAGGACCGATCTGGCCGTCACGCTGCGTTTGGCGAAACGGATTCCGGCCGACAAGCTGATTGTCAGTGAAAGCGGCATCCACCAACGCGTCGATGTTGTGCGGTTGATCGAAGCCGGCATCCATGCCATGCTCATCGGAGAATCCCTCATTCGGGCCGATGACATCGGGGAGAAGATCCGTGAGTTACGCGGAATTCAGGCTCCGTCGCACGCCTAAGATGCACGATATACCCAAAGTTAAAATTTGTGGAATCACCAACCCCGAGGACGCCGCCACGGCAGTTGACGCCGGGGCCGATGCCTTAGGATTCGTGTTCTATCGGAAAAGTCCTCGGTATATCGATCCCGCGCTAGCCAGACAGATCATTATGAGCCTGCCTCCCTTGGTGATACCGGTGGGTGTGTTCGTCAACGAAGACCAACAAGTGGTTCGGAATCTGATGGACGACTGTGGACTCGCGCTTGCACAATTGCACGGAAACGAATCAGCGATCTATTGCAAAGAGTTAGGTCGTACGGTCCTCAAAGCGCTTCGCGTGAAAGATCGAAGCACGTTTCTCGCCTTGGCGGAGTTTCGTGGGCGGGCCGGTGTTCGAGGGTTTGTACTGGACGCCCTTTCCGATCAGGCCTATGGAGGTACTGGACAGGTGCTTGATTGGCAACTCGCTGCAGAAGCAGCCAAGGCTGCGAGCATTCTCCTTGCCGGGGGGCTCACCCCGGACAATGTTGAGAAAGCGATCCAGACGGTACAACCGTATGGGGTAGATGTGAGCAGTGGTGTCGAGCAGGCGCCTGGCAAGAAGGATCACGAGAAAGTGCGCGCATTCATTCGAGCCGTCAGGGTTGTCTCTACGACATGATCCCGTTTATACTGCAGCACTCGGTAGGATGCTGAAAAAGTCCGCCAGCTTCGTTCTCGCATCGTTTCGATCCTCAACGGGGACCCGGCCGCCTCACCACTCGGCGGCGCGCGCAGACTTGGTGCTCCTTATTCGTTGCAGCGCGCGCCCCAGAGGGTATGTCTCAGGCCTTCACACGCTGCGGCCTTGCTTGGGACAAGGGGCGTCTCGGCGCGCCAGGGTTGGGCGGGTGGAAGTCTGTCCTTTTTGAGCGTCCTGTGAGTGTGATTCTTTTGCTCCAGGCCTGTACGATCGAAGCTCTGCTGCGCCACAGTGGTTTTACTTCGGCCTATTAAACGAACATGAGGACGGGGATGGGTTCGGTTCCCAACAAACAAGGTCGCTTCGGCGCATATGGCGGACGCTATGTCCCTGAAACGCTCATGCCTGCTCTGCTTGAATTGGAGCAGGAATATGTCCGTGTGAAAAAAGATCGCGGCTTCCAGTCCGAACTCGCCTATTATTTAAGGCACTACGTCGGCCGGCCAACTTCGCTCTACTTTGCACAACGACTCACGAAGCGATTGGGTGGAGCGAAGATCTATTTGAAGCGCGAAGACCTCTGTCATACCGGGGCCCATAAAATCAATAACGCGATCGGGCAAGGGCTTCTGGCTCAGCGGATGAAGAAGCCGCGCATCATCGCTGAAACCGGGGCCGGGCAACATGGGGTGGCGACGGCGACTGTCGCGGCGATGTTTGGGCTGCAATGTGAAATTTATATGGGGACCGAAGATATGCAGCGCCAGGCGCTGAACGTTTTCCGGATGAGATTGCTTGGCTCGACCGTAACTGGCGTCGACGCAGGAAGCCGCACGCTTAAGGATGCCATCAGCGAAGCCATGCGGGATTGGACGACGAATATACGCACGACCCACTACATTCTTGGTTCAGTTCTCGGAGCCCATCCCTATCCGATGATGATCCGAGACTTCCAATCCATCATCGGACGTGAAACTCGGCGACAGATTCTGGCGGCAGAAGGCCGGTTGCCGGATTGCCTCATTGCCTGCGTCGGCGGTGGCAGCAATGCCCTGGGACTCTTCCATGCGTTCATCCGGGACAAGAACGTGAAGATGGTTGGTGTCGAAGCCGGCGGCCTAGGTGTCGAGAGTGGAAAGCACGCTGCGCGTTTTGCCGGAGGAAAGCCAGGCGTGTTGCAAGGCACGATGACCTATCTGCTCCAGGGTGACGATGGACAAGTTAATCTGACGCATTCGGTTTCAGCCGGGTTGGACTACGCCGCGATCGGTCCCGAACACAGTTATTTGCGGGATCAAGGCAGAGCCGAATACACTTCGGTGACCGACGATGAGGCCATGGCCGCGTTCGATCTGCTGGCTAGAGAAGAGGGGATCATGCCGGCCCTCGAAAGCGCCCATGCCGTTGCCCACACTGTGAAGGTGGCGCCCACGATGAAGAAGAGCCAGCTTCTGGTCGTGAATCTCTCCGGTCGTGGAGATAAGGATGTCCAACAGATAGCCAAAATTCGAGGGATCACGCTGTGACATCGAAGCTCGACCGTACCTTTGCACAGCTTCGGCAGAGAGGTGAGAAAGCTCTCATTGCCTATGTGATGGCAGGCGATCCCTCGCTGCAAGACACCGAACAACTTGTCTTGGAGTTAGAACAGGCCGGTGCCGATATCATTGAACTGGGTGTTCCGTTTTCCGATCCCATCGCCGATGGTCCCGTGATCCAACAGGCGGCGGAACGGGCCTTGCGCAGTGGGACATCGCTTCGAACGATCCTTCCCATGGTCACACGCCTTAGAGCCAGGACCCAGATTCCACTGGTGTTGATGGTCTACTACAATAATGTTCACGCGTTCGGTCCTGAACGGTTCTGCCATGAAGCTGCCCAAGCCGGTATCGACGGGCTGATCATCCCTGATATGCCGCCGGATGAAGCAAGCCCACTCAAAGGCCCGGCCGCTGCGGCTGGCCTTCAACTGATTTTTCTTCTTGCCCCCACGAGCACGGCGGAAAGACGGACCTTCGTGGCGCGCCAGTCACAGGGCTTCGTCTATTACGTTTCGCTGACCGGAATCACCGGCGCGAAACTGCTTAGCGTGGCTGATGTGAGTAAGAACGTCGAGAAAATTAGGAAAGTCACCCACGTTCCGGTGGCGGTCGGCTTCGGAGTTGCGACGCCGGAGGACGCTGCCAACGTCGCAGCCATTGCCGATGGGGTGATCGTCGGCAGCGCTATCGTCAAGCAGATCGCCTCACACAGAGAGAAACCAGAGATGGTGAAGCATGTGGCTGAATTTGTGCGCTCATTGAAAACCGCCATGCGAGCCGCTCACCCAAAAACATGCTAGGCTTCTGATCCAACCGACTCCTCATTGAAAGCAAGAGCGCGCGCTGCTCCACCTGATGCAAGTCGCGTTTCTGCAACCGCGCTGAGAAAAATCCAGATTGGGCGGGGACTATTGTTTGGCTTGGGGGGGCATGGCCTTAATCATCTCAGCTGCCAGCTCTTTCGCGACATCCTTTAAATTCGGCCGATAGAACATATAGCTGCTCGACCGTTCATGCCGTGCCTTCCACACGGTGTTGCCTGTGGTGGCATCGACCAGACGGAGGCTCAGGCCGACTCGACCGACATTGTCGCCTTCCTTGCGCATGTATTCCCAGGAATTCACGCGTACGACTAAGAACGAGTCAACATTCAGCGCCTTGCCCAATTTCACGGCGGATTCTTTGTCGGACTGACCCGTCATTTCCAGGCGGGAGAAGTAGAACACCAGCGCATCGAATGCTTCTTTCGAACCCTGGAAGATATCCGTCACATTTTCGGGAGACACCACACGCTCGATATTGGCGGTCTTGTTCAAGTCGTTGGACAAGACCTCTTGAATATCCTCGCGAGCGCTGTCGTATTGACTCGCCATGGGAGGAAGCACAGCAATGGCTTGAGGCCGGAACATTTTTGCTCCAGGGCCTTCCCACACTTCTTGCAAGCCGCCGCAGCCGGTGACTAGGAGAAGAAGAAGGCAGAGGGGAACGGCACGCCGCAGGTGATGAAGCATGAACATGGGTTCAGTATACCATTAGAATGTCAAAGAGACAGAACCAGATACCAGCGCGCCCTCTTCTCGGAAGTCATATCCGCCGCCCACATCGACACGGAGTGCGAAGATCCGTAGGCCCAACCCTGCAGTAGGGGTGAATGGTGTCCCGGCATCCTTCATATTCTTAAAGGCGCCGAGGCGGAACGACATGAATTCAGAGAAGATGGTCTGTTCGGCTCCTAAACTCAATACCTGGCTCTTGACGCCTGGAACAAACGTCTTATTCGAGGTAGCATCTACATCTGCCGTCAATGTCAGCGAAGAATAGGGATTGACCGCTACACCGCCTCGAACCTGGGGTCCCAGTTTCAGTTCTCCTCCGCCGGGAGTATCAAAGGTCGGTTGATTGATGTCTTTAGCCACAACGCCAAAGCGTAGCCAGGAGGATGGGCGGTAGATGGCACCCACGTCGATACCAAAGGCTGTCGAGAGCGTGGGTTTCCCAAAGTTGTCCGTAATTGAAACGTCGGTTCCTCCTGTGAGTGTCGTGCTCCCGCTGTAGGCTGCACCTTGAATAATTTTTCCCGTCACACCGAAAGAAAATGTTTTATCGGAAAAGGCATAGGCATACGAGAACGCCATCTGTCTGGCCTCAAGTCCAAGAAGTGCCATTTGTCCTGCAAGACTAATGGGAGTGCCGGCCCCGCCAGGCTGGGTGGCTTGTACAGGAGAAGAAACAAACCCACCGCCGGTCGCGACATCCGAAACGTTAAGTCCCAAGGCATGCTCACCCAAGTGTCCTTTGAGATAGAGACCAGCGGATCCATTGACCGATACCGTGGCGCCGGCTCGATTTATCCGATTGGCGATGTCTTGGGCCTTGGTTAGATTAGGGGCCGAGGTATCATTCGTGTCGAAGTTTTCGAGATCGTGCACGGCGTCGGCAATGCCGAGACGATCGATCACTTGTCCACCGCCTTGAATCCTGATGTCCACCGTCTGGGTCATCGCTAGCCCGGCAGGGTTCCAATAGGTGGCCAACGCATCTGTCGTGACGGCCACGCCGGCGCCGCCCATGCCCATCGCACGGGGACCGACGGCCACGAATTCTAGGGCCATCGCCTGGGCAGGAATCATCAGGCCCACCAGGATCGCAACGGCACGAACTGACCGATAATAAGGCATAGAAGGACAACTCCACGTGAGTTGAGATATTTGCTTGAGTCTATTGGATGAAATGGCTCTCGTCAAGGTTGGACGGGCCAATTGCATGAATGTAAACAAGGGATTGGTCTGGTAGGAGGAATCTCCTGCGAAGACGTCAAGATGACATAGTATCTCTTATACAATCTGACCATCCTGCATATGAACGATACGGTCGGCTTGGGCCGACAGCTTATCGTTATGGGTGACGATCACGAAGGTCGTCCCGCGGGCTTTGTTTAGTTCACGCATCATCGCAAAGAGCGCCTCTCCTGTATGCGTATCCAGATTTCCGGTCGGCTCATCAGCCAACACAAGATCAGGCTTTTGCAAGAGGGCTCGTGCGACCGCCACGCGCTGCTGCTCACCGCCGGATAACTCACCAGGCTTGTGATGCAACCGAGCTCCTAGCCCAACCTCCTGCAACAACGCGATGGCTTCAGGTTCAATATCTACCGGTTGCCGGCGCTGAATCAGAGCCGGCATGCAGGCATTCTCGATTGCCGTGAACTCCGGCAGGAGATGATGAAACTGGAAGACAAACCCGATACGCCGATTCCGAAAGTCCGCCTGTTCATCTTCCGACATGTGAAACATATCCTGGCCGTCGAATTGAACCGTCCCTGTGGTGGGACGGTCCAGCGTCCCGATAATATGGAGCAGCGTGCTCTTTCCGGCTCCCGAAGCCCCGACAATCGCAATCAACTCTCCCCGCTGAATCTGTAGATTGACGGCCTTCAGTACCGTGAGGGTCTGCCCGCCCATCGGGAACGATTTGTACAGATCTGTAACGGTGATCACGCCGGAGCTCCAGAATGGAAGAACAATAATGGAGAGGCCGGCATAATCATTCGTAGCGCAGCGCGGCCACTGGTTCAAGCTTGGCTGCCTGGAGCGAGGGGTAGACAGTGGCGGCAAAGCTAATCACAATTGCGGAGCCCGCCACAAGGAAGACGTCCAACGCTTGTACATGGACTGGGATCCGCGAGATGTAATAGACCGTGGGATCGAAGGTCCAGAATGTCTGGATCAGCCAGAGAAACGCGTAGCCGAGCGGAATACCGATGGCTGTCCCGGACAGACCGATGATCAATCCGTTCAGCATGAAAATGCGCCGAATGCCCTTGCGCGTCGCGCCCATGGCCTTGAGAATCGCAATTTCCTTTTGTTTCTCCGTGACGATCATGGTGAGAGTGCTCACGATGTTGAAGGATGCAACGATCGTGATCAGCACCAACAGCAGAAACATCATCGTCTTCTCGAGTTTAAGCGCCGAAAAAAGATTACGATTCATCTGCATCCAGTCGCGCGCCCCATAGGCGAAGCCGAGAGACTGCTCCACGGAGCGGGCCGTCTCTGCTGCGCGGAAGACGTCCGTGACCTTGATTTCAATGCCCGACACGGTCTGCCCCATGTTGAAAAACTTCTGCGCCTCTGCGAGATCGATGTAGGCCAATGATGAATCGTACTCATACATGCCGGATTGAAACAGAGCGACCAGCGCGAAGGTCCTAATCTTGGGTACCATGCCGATCGCACTGATAGGACCTACAGGAGACACCACGTTGATCGTATCGCCGACAAAGACCCCGAGCCGTAGAGCCAATTCCTTTCCCAGGATGATACCGGGTTTTTCTGTCTCGACTGCTGGGCCAGTCGGGTTATCTGCAGGTGGCAGCTTCACCTTGACCGGTCGGCTGAGGTCAGCTAACTGTCCAGTCGATAGATTTTTGGCCAGTTCGGTCACCGTGCCCTCGCGTTGTGGATCGATGCCGCGGATCACGATGCCTTGCACTCCGGTTTGGGTCGTAAGCAAGACCTGTTTGAGCACAAACGGGGTTGCCGCCACGACACCCGGCACAGTTGCCACCTGCTTGGTGACCGGATCGTAATCGCTCATGCTATCCTTCATCCGATCCTGCACGATAATATGGGCCGTCGTTCCAAGAATCTTGGCCTGAATGTCCTCTTTAAATCCGGTCATAATGCCGACTGTCCCAATCAGGGCGGCCACACCTAGTGTGATTCCGGCAATGGAGACCATGGTGTTCAATGAAATTGTCCGATTTCGACGCTTTGCGCGCAGATATCGCAACCCGACAAAGATTTCGTAGGGGAGGGCCACCGTTATTTCTCGGGTCTCAGTTGTGGGAAGAGGACTACGTCGCGGATCGAAGCTTGGTTCGTCAAGAGCATGATTAGCCGGTCAATGCCTATGCCTTCGCCTGCGGTCGGTGGCATGCCGTACTCCAAGGCGCGCAGGAAGTCTTCATCGACCAGATGAGCCTCTTCGTCGCCTGCCGCCCGCTGGGCTGCTTGCCCTTCGAACCGTTCCCGTTGATCCACCGGATCGTTTAACTCTGAGAAGGCATTCGCGATTTCACGGCCGGCAATGTAGAGCTCGAAGCGATCGGTCAACGCCGGGTTCGAATCTTTGCGTCGTGCGAGCAGAGAGATTTCAATCGGGTAGTCGGTTATGAACGTCGGCTGCTGTAAATTGGGCTCCACTGTTTCCTCGAAAATTTCGTTCACGATATTAAAGAGCGGCCATTTGGGATCGACCGAGACGCCCAGCTTTTTTGCCGCCGCAATCGCATCGTCTTGATTCTCAAGGATGGATGGATCGAGGTCGTTCACCTCCAGAATCGCCTGATGATACGACCAGCGGCGCCACGGAGGCGTGAGCGTGATCTCCTTGCCCTGATAGTCGATGACCGTCCTACCGAGGACCTGCTGTGCCAACGAGGAGACGAGCTCTTCTGTGAGGATGATCAAGTCCTGGTAGTCGGCATAGGCAACGTAGAACTCCAGCATCGTGAATTCCGGGTTATGAATCGTCGAGATGCCTTCATTCCGGAAGTTGCGATTGATCTCAAACACGCGTGGAAAGCCGCCCACGATCAACCGCTTCAAATAGAGCTCCGGCGCGATGCGGAGATAGAGATCGACACCGAGAGCATTATGGTGCGTGACAAAGGGTTTTGCCGCCGCGCCTCCGGGAATCGGATGCATCATCGGCGTTTCGACTTCAAGGAAGCCTCGTTGGATTAAGAAGGCTCGAATGCCGGCGATGATTCTGCTGCGAGTGGCAAAGATGCCATGGACCTCAGGATTAGCAATCAAGTCGACATAGCGCTGCCGATAGCGGGTTTCCACGTCCGTCAACCCGTGCCACTTTTCTGGGAGCGGTCTGAGGGCTTTGCTCAAGAAGGTCAGCTGTGTGACCCCAACGGTGAATTCATTTGTCTTCGTGCGAAAGAGGGTACCGGTCACGCCGATCCAGTCGCCCAAGTCGAGCAGTTCGGCGACGCGATAACCTTGCTCTGAGAGATAATCTTTCTTGAGATAGACCTGCAGCCGGTCGGATCCGTCTTGCAGCACCGCGAAGCCTGCTTTGCCGAATCGCCGCAGGGCGACGATGCGTCCCGCAAAGGTACAGGAGATTTTCTTTTCTTCCAGTACCTCCTTGGTTTTTTCAGCATGGAGTTTGATCAGTTGGCCCGCACGATCCTTCACTTCGAATCGCGTGCCATAGGGTGCCACGCCCGCTTCGCGCAGGGCGTCGAGCTTCTTGATGCGTTGCTGCTGCTGTTCGTTCAGTTCGTCCAAGACATGCGCCTTTACTGGTCTTCATTCCTCGATAAGCAGGATGCTGAATAAGTCCGCCAGCAGCGTACTCGTCTCGTGCAGACTCTCAACATACCCCAGAGGGTACGCCTCGGCCCTCCACTCGCTGCAGCCTTGTTGGACGGCCTTTATGAGCATCCTGCGGGAGTGTGTTCCTGTTATGCCATACAAGGGACCCTGCGAAAGTCTCGCGTACCAAGATACTTTTTCCACAGCCTGTTAACTATCGAACTCGTCAGTTCCAGACTGTTGATAGCTGAGGGCGGATATCCCAAGCTGCTTCATCTTCAGATATGCCTCGATGAACCCGTCCAGATCACCGTCCATGACGGCGGCTACCTGGCCCACTTCGTAGCCGGTCCGGTGATCTTTGACCATTTGATAAGGCTGGAACACATACGATCGAATTTGGCTGCCCCAGGCAATATCCTTCTTCTCGCCGACGATCGCATTGAACGCCGCCTCTTTCTTTTTCAGCTCGAGTTCATAGAGGCGCGCCTTTAAGACCTTCATCGCGCCATTGCGATTCTGGAGCTGTGACCGTTCGTTCTGGCATTGCACCACGATCCCGGTCGGCAGATGCGTCATGCGGATGGCTGTCTCGACCTTATTTACATTCTGGCCGCCTGCACCGCCGGCCCGAAAGGTATCGATCTTGAGGTCTTTGTCTTCGATCACGAGGTCGATGTCCTCATCCACCTCGGGATAGACGAAGACCGAGGCAAAGGAGGTATGCCGCCGCTTGTTCGCATCGAAGGGTGAAATGCGCACCAGCCGGTGTACGCCTGCCTCGGCCTTGAGATAGCCATAGGCATAGGCCCCTATCACTGACAGCGTCACGCTCTTTACGCCCGCTTCTTCGCCCGGGAGCAGGTCCAACGTTTCGATCTTGAATTTCTTCCTCTCGGCCCAACGGACGTACATGCGGAGCAGCATCTGCGCCCAGTCCTGCGATTCCGTCCCGCCGGCACCAGGATGGATTGCCACAATCGCGTTGTTGGGGTCCAGCTCGCCCGAGAGCAGAAGTTCGAGCCGTAGGGCGGCGAGCTTCGGCTCAAATTGATCCAGTTCGAAGTTCAATTCCTTCACGAGCACGGCGTCGCCACTTTCTTCTGCCAACTCGAGTAACGCGCCCAGATCGTTCCTCTTCCCATCGATATCGCGCCACAGCTGGAGGTCGCGCTCTATCGTGGACTTTTTCCTGCTGATCTTGGCGGCCTTCTGAGCGTGGTTCCAAAAATCCGGCTGTGACGTCTGCTGCTCCAGATGTGCCAACTCGGCCGTCAAGCGGGCGAAGTCAAAGATGCCCCCGTAGTACCGATACCAATTGCTCGACGGCCCGCAGGCGAATCTTTACTTCATTTAACATGGAGCGATCCTTTCTGGTTATACCGCCACTGCGTCGGGCTCAGATCCCTTGGTGCGCAAAGAGCCGAACAGGCACAAAACCGCGGAGATTATAACACAGCCGTAGGCAAACACATCGCCGTACCGGCTGTAAAACGTATGAGGGCGCCAGACCTGCATCGTAGCCTTGACGGCCTGCTCCGTGAAGATCGGCGTTGCCTCAACGATGCGTCCGAAAGGATCGATGAATCCGGAAATGCCGGTGTTGGCTGAGCGAGCAAAGGCCAAATGATTCTCGACCGAACGAAACACCACCATCGAAAAATGTTGCGAGGCCGCCGACGAGGCACCAAACCAGGCATCGTTCGTCACGGTCACCAAGAACTCCGCCCCATTCACGGCGTATTGCCGCACCAGGTTCGGAAAGATCACTTCGTAGCAGATCGCCACCCCGAACTCTACCGGTCGAGGCGTCGTCCCAGCCACGCCTGTAGCTGTAAACCGTGGCTTCGGCGTCAACGTCAAGACCGTGGGGCCAGTTCCCGCTTCGAAATCGCCGATCCCTTCCACCATTTTGTCTAGGAAAAAGAGGAGCGAAGATTTGAATGGAATATATTCTCCGAAAGGCACCAGATGATGTTTGTCGTAGCGCCCCAACAACTGGCCATCTGGGGAGAGGAGGTACGCACTGTTCAACAGATATGGCCGCCGGTCCGGATAGAAACGCAGGGCGGGGCTTCCAAACAAGATCGGCGCCTGGGCTCGATTTGCCAGGGCAATGAGTTGCAGCTGATAGACCGGTTCACGCTCAAAGACGAACGGTGTTGCCGCCTCCGGCCAGATCACCAAATCTGTGGCACGGCCGAGCAATTCCGTCAGCCGGTCAAAGCGTGCGAGAGTCTGCTCTCGATAGGCGGTATCCCACTTCACTGCCTGATCGACGTTCGGCTGCACAACTCCCACGCTGATGGACGATCGGGGAATATCAGAAAAAGGCGCTTCAGATATCGTCGCAAGACCATATTGCCATGAGAGCGTTACCACCAATGCCGCCATCGCTACGAGCTCCCACGGGAGCTTTGCCGGCCGGAATCCCCTGAGCAGCGGCGTCAGCCATGACAGGAATTCAGCCAGCGCGACATTCACCAGCACAATGAGAAACGAGACCCCGTACACCCCCATGTGGTCCGCAATCTGAATCATCTCAATCTGGCGATATTGAGAATAGCCGAGAAGGCCCCAGGGCAATCCGCTCAGAACATATGTCCGGATCAGTTCGAGGGTCACCCATAAGCAGGGAACTGCAAAGAGACCGTAGCGAGGAATCAGGGTCCGAAACCACACAGCCCCAGCAGAATAGAGGCCGACATAGAGGCCAAGATAGGCCGTGAGCAGCATCATGAGGCCGTAACTGATCACCAGCGGGACCTTTCCGTAGGTGTTCATGGCGGTGACCACCCAGGCCATCATGCCGGTAAAGGCAATCGTGCCGGATAGCCAGCCGATCCAAAACGCCTGCGTCTTGCTCTTGCCGTCCAACGCCCAATGTAACGGTATGAGGGCGATCCAGGCCAACAGTCCGAGATCAGATTTCGGGAAACTTAGCGGGAGGAAAAGCCCGCTCGCGCCGGCAAGGACGAGTGAACGCGCGAGGGAATGGGTCATGAGTCGCACCTTAGCGAAAGCCGAAGATGGATGCAACTTCCTGTTCGAAAAGGATCTGCTCCCTCGTATGCCGTCATGGCGAGAAGAGAGATTTTGGGTTGACGGACACCCGTTAAGTACCTATAAGTATGGGTGACAATCTGGCATCCGTACCTGTGTGAAGAGATGGAGCAGCCCAAGGTAATAGAACCAGACTATCCTGACCCTGACGAAGCGCGCGACCAATGATCACGACAAATAGGAGGCTATACTATGGATCGAAGAGTCATCAGCCTGTGTCTGAGTCTGAGCCTTGTGCTTCTGTTTGCAGGCTGCGCTAGTAAGAAAGTTGCTTCCTCGTCCGGCGATCAGTCCGGTCAGGCCAAGACCGAGGCGATCCAGCCGGACGCGATCAAGACGGTACCGCCGGAGCGCTCGTTTGACCGACCATCTGGGAGCCTACCATCCAATCTCTCGCCCTCACCGAGCACAGCCTCCGACAACAATGCATTGGGCGACGTGTTCTTCGATTACGACCGGTTTCAAATCCGCAAGGATGCCATGTCGGTGTTGGATGCCAATTCCGGATGGCTTCGCGCCAATGGGAGCAAGACCGTGCTGATCGAAGGCCATTGCGATGAACGTGGCACCGTGGCATACAACCTCGTCCTCGGCGAAAAGCGGGCGCGCGCCGCCAAGAAGTATCTTCAGGACCTGGGCGTCCAGGCCTCGCAGCTCCAGATCACGAGCTATGGAGAAACGAAGCCTTTCTGCAAGCAGCAGAACGAAGACTGTTATCAACTGAATCGGCGGGCACATTTCGTGACGAAATAAAATAGTAGAGGTCTCAATCGGAAACCTTGCCATACTTCTCAGACCATCGCGTCACCAAGGAGGGATATGTGAGGCACTATCACATCGTAGGAATCGGGCTCCTCGGGATGATCTTAGCGACCGGCTGTGCAGGCAAGGGCGAGCGGATCGATCTGAAGGTTCCCATGGCGAGCGGGGCGGATGAGAAGGTCGTCGCGATTAGTTCCGCGACCGTCGCGATTCAGCCCTTTGACGACAGTCGAACCGACCGATCGCATCTCGGCACCAGACATCACCTATGGGGTGGGGAGAGCCACTTCAGCCTCCCCAGCGGCACCCTCGGCGAGGCCACCGCACAAGCCTTCGCCGACTATCTCAAAGGGAAAGGCTGGAACACGACCGTCGCCAATGGAGCAGTCGAGGCAGATATGACCATCACCGGCAAACTTGTCGATGTCAGCGTTGATGCCAAGAGTGGTATCGGACAGACCACCCTTAACGCTAAAAGCCGGATAGTCGTCCAGGTAAAGAATCACACTGACGGCAGTCAAGTCCGTGAGACACTCACCAGTGCCGGGACCAACCAGGTCTTCTGGTTCGACCCGGAGGATGCCCAGGAATTGCTCAACGAACTGTACAACAAGAATTTCGAGAAATTCGTGACGGACACCAAACTCGACGGCAAGATTCTCAAGCTCCGGTAACGAAGGTCTCTCTCCCTACGTGGGGGATCCTGCTATGCAGGGGATCCAGCTCTTTAGCATTGCCCTGAATCGTACACGAGACAGAAACCTTGTGAGTAACATAGATCGACGAAAACATCGCAGGGTTGCGGCACAGGTGCAGGGATTTCTGTTGGGAAACTCGCATGAGATTGAAGCGGTCACCCTCGACCTCTCAGTCGGTGGCGCCAGGTTCGATTGTGACATCGAAGTCTACCCCGGCAAGGTGATCCGCGTGCGCCTGGTCATTCCTGGCGTGGAGGAACCGCTCTCGATTGAAGACGCGCGCGTGCAGTGGGTCGAAGAGGACACATTCGGTGTCTCGTTTCAGAACGTCCGACCAGCTGAACTCGATGAACTCGAGCAGCTCATCGACGAATGCGAAGAGGCAGAAGGCAGCGGTCACGCATAGTGCGCCAATACTTGACTCAACTAAATCGGAAGAATATCGTATCCTTGTGGGAGGAGCTTAACGCCCCGAGGGAATATGGTTCATCAGGGGATCGAGCGTCGGGATCGTGTGCAAGCCCAGCTTGACTGGGAAGCCTAAAGTCCCGCCAAGGTCTCCGCCGTACCTATGCTGTCCTCGGTAGGTGCGCGCTCCTTCCACTCTAACAGGTTGCTGATAAAGTACGCCAGTGCCATAGACCGTGGAGCATAAAGCGTGAGACATGCGAGAAAGGCGGGAATCGAAGTTCGGGGTTCGAAGTTCCGAAAACCCAGAACTTCGGACCTCGAGCCCTCCCTCATCTTGCCGGTCCCGCCAGTCTCGGGCGGCTATCCTACTTGAATATACTCCTGTTGTACCAGGCGTGTGGACCGTCGCTGCTCGCGTGTGTCAAAATAGTTTTTCCACAGCCTTCCAGTCACTCTCGCAATCCGGTTGGCAGCTCCTCTACCTCACCACCTCATCATGGTCTGCCTTACTCCTCACGATGTTGGCATGAAATACGCTTTGCCACTTCACTTGCAGGAGATAGAAGTGAGGGTTTGCTGATCTAATCAATCTGTGTACAATGCTGCCCGGTTTCGTCAGATATATTCCGTCGTGAGGGAGAGTTCGATAAATCTTACCTTCGAGAGCCAATGCATGGCGATTCCCAATGTCATGTTCATAGGTCTCTCCAGCGCTGCCTCTGAACGGTATGAACTTCCGCGTAGCATCGGGATCAAATTGAACGAAAACGACATCGACCGCGCGAAAGTACTCCTTAACTATCCGTAATTCGAGAAACTGGTCCGGCAGGCGGAAATCAAGTGGATGCTCATGAGCGGACTCACGTACGAACAGAATGCCCTCGCCAGCTAAGACTTCCAGCAACTCACGAAGAACTATCTATCACGGAAACTAAAAAAAAAAAGGACTAGCAGGCCTAGGCTCGCCAGTCCTTCTTTTTCAGCGCATCCTGTCGTCTGTATTTAGCTCTCGGGTAGCAGCAGGTAGAGCCCGACCACAATGATCGGCGCCGCCACATACATCGCCTTCTTGCCGAAGCTATCGTAGACGCCATAGATCAAGATCGCGGCCATGAAGGTGAAGTAGAGCTGTCCGATTCCCCGATACCCCGCACTATGTTCCGCTGCCAGAGCAAACGTGGGGGATCCCAGGATCAGCATGGCCGAAAGAGCTGCCAGTCGTTTCATCTCAGTCTCCTTCTCGATGATATTAAATCCCACGATGTCATGTCGATGGTGGCTACCGCTGCGCAGATCAACAATTTCTTATTGGCGAAGGATACCGGGAGGACGCACCTCTGTTCCTCAATAATTCCCTCTGGTTGGATTGGCAAAGGCGACATGGGAACACAGTGCACATTGGTCCTTCATAGATTGGGTAACTATTTTGCGCCTTTCACCTCGGAAAATCAAACTGACCCGTAACGGAACTACATGCCTTAGGATCGATAGCTTGCGTTAATGCGGATATAGTCAAACGACAGATCGGTCGTCCACATATGGGCCCGGTGACGACCTTGCCCCAGCCCCACGGCAATCGTAAATTCTTTCTGGCGAAAGACCTTTGCGACGCGGCGTTCTGCAACGAGTCCGAGCCCAACTCCTTGCTGTACCATCGGGATCCCGCCAAACCATAGATTTAGCTTCGAGGGGGTAATCGGGACCCCGGCTCGTCCGATCGCCGCCATCACGCGACCCCAATTGGCATCCTCGCCGAACAAGGCGGTTTTAACCAAGTTCGAAGTCGCAATGGTTTGGGCCACCTGCCGTGCCTGTGCTACGGTGGCCGCCCCGGTCACCTCAATGTTCACCACCTTGGTGACGCCCTCCCCGTCGCGACAAATGGCCAGCGCGAGTGCCTGGCAGGCTTCTGTTAGGAGCAGCAGGAACCGACGGAAGGCAACCGTACCTTCTTTGATCGTGCGGTTTTCAGCCATGCCGTTTGCTAAGCACAGGACTGTATCGTTGGTGCTCGTGTCGCCATCAACCGAGATGCAATTAAATGACTCGTTGATCGCCAGGCCGAGTGCCTGTTGGAGGGCGCTCCTCGTAATCGAGGCGTCAGTGGTGAAATAGGCCAGCATCGTGGCCATGTTGGGATGAATCATTCCAGAGCCCTTGGCCATCCCGCCAATGGTGATCAAGCGACTGCCGATGCTGTCCTGAAAGACGAT
Source organism: Nitrospiraceae bacterium (assembly GCA_036004925.1). Taxonomy (GTDB): domain Bacteria; phylum Nitrospirota; class Nitrospiria; order Nitrospirales; family Nitrospiraceae; genus Palsa-1315. The sequence goes on from DASYRC010000016.1 coordinate 44,304, forward strand.
GGATTTCGGGCGCAGATCGGTCGTCATGATCGCCCGAGCGGCATCCAGGCCTCCACGGTCGCTGAGCTGAATGAGCAGCTGCGGTATGCCCTTGACGATTCGATTGACCGGTAATGCACGACCGATTACGCCGGTGGACCCGATGAAAACATGGTGTGAGGGGATACTCAAGCGTCGTGCAACTACCGAGGCGGTTTTTTTTGCGGCAGCCAATCCTTTGGCGCCGGTACAGGCGTTCGCGTTACCACTATTGACGAGAATGGCCCGTCCGATTCCCTGGCGCAAGTGCAGGCGATCGACAGTGACTGGTGCTGCGACCACCTGATTGCGTGTGAAAACACCAGCGATGGGACCGCTCTGTTCTGAGACGACGAGCGCGAGGTCGAGCAGACCTGGTTTCTTAATGCCGCAATGGATGCCGGCTGCGCGGAACCCCTGCGGTGCGGTAATCCCGCGGCGTGGAGATGCGGTTAGTGATCTCTTGGCCATACTCGTGAAGAGCTGTCCTGCTAAATGTGGATTAGGGATAGGCAGCGGGAGCTGTCAAGCCTGTCTCCTCAGGGATGCCCAGCATGAGGTTCATGGCTTGGATGGCCTGTCCTGCGGCACCTTTCACAAGATTATCCAGCGCGGCTACCGTAATGACTGATCCTGCACGGGGGTCTAGATAGACCCCGATGTCGCAATAGTTGGAGCCCTTGATGTAGCGCGGATTCGGCATCATGTCTTCCTGGACCCTGACGAATCGCTCACCTTTGTAAAAGGTTCGATACATCGTCCGCAAGTCTGGCAGTGTCATCGGACTCTTCAGCCGGCAGTAGGTGGTGCTCAAGATGCCGCGGTTCATCGGTACGAGGTGCGGGGTGAATGTCACAATCGGCTGTGCGGCAACCGTTTCCGATGGTTGCGATACGCGTCGAAGTAACCCACCGAGTTCTTGTTCGATCTCAGGGGTGTGGCGGTGCTGCCCGATTTTGTAGGGCTCCAAGGATTCATGGGCTTCCGGAAAATGATAGGGGAGAGCCGGACTTCGCCCCGCGCCAGAAATGCCGGATTTCGCATCGATGACCACAGTGTGCGGTTGCACGAGATCTTGGGCGAACAGCGGGGCCAATTGCAGAATGGCTGCTGTTGGGTAGCAGCCAGGCGAAGCCACCAACTTTGCCTTGGAGATGGCGGCTCGGTGTAATTCAGGGAGTCCGTAGACCGCCTCCTTCAGTAAGCCTGCATAGGTATGCGGAGTGTGATACCACTGTTCATAGACCGCTGGATCCTTGAGTCGATAATCGGCGCTGAGGTCCACCACTAATTTGCCGGTTTGGAGGCAGGCTGCGACCGGCCCCAATGATTTGGTATGGGGAAGGGCCAAGAAGACCGCATCTGTCTTTTCTGCTAAGGCTTCTGGTGAGAGTGCTTGAAACGAGAGAGATACGAGGCCGGCGAGGCTGGGGAAGACCGCTGCTACGGGAGTCCCCGCGGATTTCTCCGATGTAACAGCGTGAAGCTCAAAATGCGGGTGGAGGGCTGCCAGGCGAACGAGTTCCGCTCCGGCATATCCACTGGCCCCTGCAATTGCGACGCGTATTTTTTTCATCTGCATGATCTAGAGTGCACCCACCGACACAAAAAAAGGGAAGGCCTGGAGCCTTCCCTTTTTCTGACTGTGGCTCCGATGTTTATCGCTTTGAGTACTGGAACCGCTTCCTCGCACCCTTCTGTCCGTACTTTTTCCGTTCTTTGACGCGGGAGTCCCGCGTTAGCAAGCCTTCCTTCTTCAAGGGCGTACGGAGGGGCTGATTGAGCACCACCAATGCACGTGCGATTGCATGACGCAGGGCGCCAGCTTGTCCGGTCGGTCCGCCGCCGTGTACCGTGGCCTTGATTGAGTATTGTCCAACGACGCCTCCAATTTCGAGCGGGAACTGAATAATCTGCCGCAAGGTCAGTCGGGGGAAGACCTTCTCGATCGGTTGATCGTTGATCGTAATGTCGCCCGCCCTCCCGGTGACCCAGGCTCTGGCAATCGCGCACTTGCGTCGTCCGGTTGCATATTGAGTTGCGACTGCCATGCTACAACGTCTCCTTCTTCGCTCGCTGTGATGATTACAGGGTAATTGGCTCCGGTCCTTGAGCCTGGTGTGGATGAGTGGGCCCCACGTAGACGCGGAGTTTTTTTGCCATATGATTCCCCAAGGGGTTCTTGGGAAGCATGCCTTCGATCGCTTTGGTCAAGAGTTCTGTCGGATCTTTTCGAAAAACATGCTGGGCCGTCGCGGTCTTGAGCCCACCCGGAAAGCCGCTATGACGGCGATAAAGTTTCGTGGCCATTTTGTTGCCGGTCAGATGGATCTTTTCCGCATTCACGATTACAACATGGTCACCCATGTCCACATGAGGAGTAAAGGTTGGACGGTGTTTGCCACGCAACACCCCGGCGACGCGGGCTGCCAATCGGCCCAGCGTTTTCCCCTCCGCATTCACGAGGTACCATTTCTCCTGCACGTCCAAAGGCTTTTGCATGTATGTCAACATCGTTCGTCCCGCTCCTTGGCTATCGAGTGAATCAAGTTTCTTGTACTTCCGATGCGCCGATATCTTTCGACTCCAGCTTTGCCAGCCAGGCGTCGAGATTCGTCGTGCTCCGCCGCTTCAACACATCTTGGGTAATGTAGATTGGGCAAGGAGCCCGCAGGGCCAACGAAATCGCATCGCTGGGCCTGGCATCGATTGTCCGTTCTACGCCTTTGCTGACGACATGGACCATGGCGTAATAGGTGCTGCTTTTGACGTCGGCAATGACAACGCGTTGGATCGTGATATTCAAATGTTCTGCGAAACTTTTGAGCAAGTCATGGCTCATTGGCCGTGGGGTGATCATGGTATCGAGCGCCAATTTAATGGCATTACCTTCCGCGGCCCCGACCCAAATCGGAAACGCATCGAGGGCGCCGTCCTGTCGAGCTAAGACGACGATCCTGGTGTCGGTGTTGGCCTCCTCGAGGAGGCGATCCACCCGGTATTCGACCAGGTCTTGTTCCTTGGGTAGATCGACAGCGCTCATATTGCGTCTCGCTGAATCAGGAATCGAGTTTGCCGAAATCATCCGGCTTAAGATTTTCCAGCCACTGTTCGAGTTCTTCGGAGCTCTGTTTGGTGATGACAGAATCGTTCGCAAACACCGGCGCATTGCTCCGAAGCGCAAGTGCAATCGCATCGCTGGGTCTGGCGTCGACTGTGTATTCTGAATCTTCGAACATCAAATGGATTTTCGCAAAATAGGTGTGTTCCGACAAGTCCGTAATGACCACGCTGATCACTTTTGCGTTGTAGGCGTCGAGGAGCGCCTTCATGAAGTCGTGCGTCATCGGCCGGGGGGGTGTGACGTTTTCCAGTGACATGCTGATCGCACCTGCTTCTGACTTGCCAACCCAAATCGGAAGCATGTCGGAATGTTCTTCGTCACGGAGGACCACGATATACGCGTTATTATAAGGGTCGAACATCAACCCTTTTACATGCATCTGTGTAATCACGACAACCCGGCTCCTTCTCTTCACCTGAAGGGGACATTGATGACCCTGCGGTATGGATCAAGAAGTGCACAATGTAGCATTTCTAAAATCTGCCTGTCAACGAAGCCTGCGAGATCGCTGGAGAAATTCACGAAATGTTCCGCCGATCATCGGTCTAGCCTGGGACCCGCATCACGGCGTTGAGCCGTCTTGCTTAGGAAGGTGGGCGATAGTTCTGATCTAGTTTTCCGGTATCAGTTTGCTCGCCAAGTTTGAGGAAGGCCTTCATCTGCTTCTTCACGAGTTCTCTGCCGCTCTCTTCGCCCAGGTTGATCTGATACTCGTTGATGACCATGACCCGCATGCCTTCCCACTTTTTCCAGCATGGCTTGCAGACCTTGGCTTTGATCTCGGATTCAAGCCTCCCCATGAAGAGGGGGTCAGTGATCGTTTCTCCGGCTTGTCCACACGTGATGCACTGGACGTCTGCCATGGTGTGAGGCTCCTCCCACATATATTATTAGATGAGTGTACTGGGGGATTGTAACACTGCGGTCGTGCTAAGAATAGAGGGGGAGCGGATTGACCCGCAGATGGCTTCGTGCTATGAAGATTTGCCCTTACAACGGATATGCCCGGATGGCGGAACTGGCAGACGCGCCGGACTCAAAATCCGGTTCTCGTAAGAGAGTGGGAGTTCGACCCTCCCTCTGGGCACCATCCGTTTACAGCGCGGCAACAGGTTTGACGCGGGGTTTTTGCGGGCTGGGTGGTGATCGGATTGTGCGTGAATCTGAATCAAATTAACCACGCAAATCCCCAGTTGACATGCCCGAATGGGTAGCCTATATTTCTTTCGGAGGGCTAGGGTGATGAAGAAGGTTCAATGTCATGATGGTCGTCCCATCTTAGTGTCCGTCATTTCACCTAATTCTCTTATCTCACCAAGTCTCATCATGGAGGCAGCACATGCGTAACGTGTTGGCACTAGGAGCGGCAATTCTTTTTGTCGGTGCTGCGGGTATGTCAATCGCTCAGGAGCGCTTGCAGTCGAACCAGTCCGGCATGGGTGTGGGCGAAGGAGTTGGTGATGTGTCGGGGTCGAGTACTCGCGTGACCACCTTTGATCGAACCCAGTTCCTCGATCGGTTGTCGCAGGCGGAGACGATTTATGGCCGCGTGATTGGCCTCGATCTACCGGGCAAGAAAATGTATCTCGAGGGCGGTGGAAGTTCCCACGATGAGGGGCGTGCAGGCGGTGGCGCGATGAACTACCGCACGGTGTATTTTGATGACAAGACCAATTTCGATCAGATTCGTATCCTTGAATCTGGTGACGACGTGACCATCCAGGCATTCGAGGAAACAAGTGCCAGCCAGCCGTTCGGCACTGGCCGTAAGATTGTCCGTGAGATCACCGTTATGCGTGGCAACGAGAGATTGGCCGGCTTCGGCGGACTCGGACAGCGCCCAAATCCGGCGACCGAGCGTGGAATTAACACGAACAGCGGTTCCACCACAGGTGGCATTGGTGGTTCTGTGCTTCCGGGACAGATCGATTCCGGTATTACCAGCCAGGTTGGTGAATATACCGGTGCCGCTCCTTGCTGGCAGTGTGAACCCCAGCCAGGATGGGGCAATGCAGTCGGCAATAAGTCAGACTATGGGACGGACTACACCAAACCGAACTTGGTCAAGGGCATGAACTAAGTCGAGACACATTCTGTGAGGGTGTGAGAAGGGGCAGCGACGCGCTGCCCCTTTTTTTGCGTTCACCATGCCGTTACACCAGGTACAGCGCTTGCCGGGTCGCCGACTCCTTGTTAGGATTTGTGTTCAGCCTGCGGGCGGCGCATAGTCAAGACTGTTACGGAGGAGGAGAGAGACGTGGTCGGAAATGGAGGGGAAACACGACAGTGACTGGTCAACCGGATGCCGAGTTGGATTTACGGGGAGTGATTTGTCCCTATAACTTCGTCAAAACGAAGTTGAAACTGGAAGCGATGGAACAGGGACAGATACTTTCAGTGCTGTTGGACGATGGCGATCCGATTCGGAATGTCCCACGTAGCGTGAGTAATGAGGGGCACACCATTATTTCGGAAGATCGCGTCGGAGGATCCTATCGAGTGGTCATCCGCCGCCGTGAGGACGAGTAATGCGGGGCGCTCTTCCGCTCATCTTTCTTTGCGATCGTACCCCATACCCTTCAATGACAACTGTCACCTTTGAGTCCTTCGGCACTGGCCCGATCTGATCGAGCAGCTCACCTGGCGTCCCGCGAGAGAGGGTTTCTTTGTGCGTTGTCAGATTCATAGCGATGGCAATCTGTCTGGTGGGGAGTATCTGCACCAGGGTTTTCAGCAGCCCTGTTAGGGCTCTGGGACCCACATAGAATACGAGGGTTCTTCGTTCTTTGCGGAGTCGGGAGAGGGATTGCGCGAGACGATGACTGTTTGAGGGAAGGTGTCCATCAAAGATGATCGCATTACCAGAAAAGCCAGAGATCGCCGCCGATGCCGTCATGGCAGAGGGACCAGGAATGGCCTTGACTGGGATCCCTGCTTGATGGGCAGCAGCTACAAACAGACTGCCTGGGTCGTAGATGACCGGGGTGCCGTTGTCGGAGACGAGTACGACATCCTGTCCCTGCGTGAGTCGATGCAGCAGGAGCAGCACCTTCTCATGGCGATTGAACGGGCCGTAGCTTGTGACTGTTGCGGTGATGCCATGATGGGCTAGGAGTGCCTGGGTTGCACGAGGGTCCTCTGACGTCACAATCGTCACGAGGCGCAGTGTGGCAAGGGCACGAAGGGTAATGTCATCAGGGTGGCCAATTGGCGTGCCGACGACATAGAGGGTGCCGGGGGAACGAAACCTGGTCGTCCGGCCTTCTCCTCCATGATCGTTTGGTTGACTCCCATCTCGCGCCATCGATATAATTCTCCGGTTGATGCCAGCCTGTTTGTCCTGTAAAGTTGAGAGGATAGACCTCTATGGCCGCCATGTTTTTCGTGGTGACGATGACCCTGTATTTTGCGGCCACCGTTTCCTTTCTTGCCTACCTGCTCTGGCCTTCTGAAGTCCTGTCAAACGTCTCGCTGGGTATGACGGCGACTGGGTTTGCCGCACACACGATTGCGTTGGGCGCAGGGATGATCGGGGTGACGGACGTATCGCCGCCAGGATTCCATCAAGCCCTGTCGTTTTTTTCCTGGGTGCTGATTTTGGTCTTTCTCGCCGTGGAGTTTCGTCATCGTCTGCACGTGCTTGGTTCGTTTATCGTCCCGTTGGCGCTGATGTCGCTGGTCTCTGCGGCAGCATTGCCGGAAACCGCTCCGACGCTCACGCCGGTGTTTCGAACGCTGTGGGTCCATGTCACACTGAGCATGCTCGGTACGGTTGGGTTTGCCATCGCCTTTGTGGCTGGTCTCATGTATCTGATTCAGGATGGACTTCTCAAGTCTAAACGTTTCAATGTCCTCTACTCAAAGTTGCCCGCCCTGGATTATCTCGACCATCTGAATCAACAGTCGATCGTGACGGGGTTTCCACTGCTTACGCTCGGTATCATTACTGGTGCGTTGTCCGCCGAGTTCTCTCGGGGGTCCTATCTGAACTGGAATCCCGAGCAAACATGGGCTTTGGTGACGTGGGTGTTCTACTTTGTCGTACTGATGGGACGACTGACGGTGGGCTGGAGAGCCAAGCGAGCGGCGTATCTCACGATTATCGGATTTGCCGGGGTTATTCTGACCCTTATTGGCGTGGTCCTCAAGAGTCACGGACCGGTGTCTTGATATGCATATTGTCGTCGTCGGTTTGAGTCACAAGACCGCCCCGATCGAAATCCGCGAGAAACTTGCGGTCCCTGAGAGCCGGATGGGCGAAGCCTTGACCCGTCTCTGTTCGTATCAGGGGGTGCGGGAAGGGATATTATTGTCGACGTGCAATCGTGTTGAGGTTTATGCCGTCGTCGATGAGATCGAATCAGGGTATGGACGAATCCAGGATTTCCTGGCTGATGCCCATCTTTCGCTGTCCTCGGAACAACTGACTCCCCATCTGTACTGGCACGAAGGGGATCGGGCGATCAGCCATATGTTTCGGGTGGCCTCCAGTCTCGACTCCATGATCGTCGGTGAGTCGCAGATTCTGGGCCAGATCAAAGAGGCCTTCGAAGTTGCGCTCACACACAAGACGACCGGCATCATTCTGAACAAGGTCGTGAAAAAAGCGATTTCCGTCGCCAAACGCGTGCGGACGGAAACGAAAATTGCCGAGATGGCGGTGTCGGTCAGCTATGCCGCGGTCGAATTAGCTAAAAAGATTTTCTCGGACTTAAGCCAGAAAACGGTGTTGCTGGTGGGGGCGGGCGAAATGGCCAAGTTGGCGGCTAGACATTTCATTGCCAACGGTGTCCGGTATGTGCGGGTGACGACCAGGAATCCGCAACATTCGCTGGAATTGGCAAACCGGTTTGGTGGCACTGCGGTCCCCTTTGAGGAGTTTCGGGAGGACATGGCTTCCGCCGATATCGTCTTGGTGTCGACCGGTGCCGCGCATTATCTTGTGAGCGAGGATGACGTCCAGCGCTCGATCAAGCAACGGATGAACCGTCCGATGTTCTTGATCGACATCTCGGTCCCGCGCAATATCGATCCGGCGGTGCGGCATGTGGACAATGCCTTCCTCTTCGACATCGATGATTTGAAGACGCGGGTTGAACAGAATCGCGGGGAGCGTCTAAACGAAGCTGAAAGAGCCGAGCGGATGGTGGTGGATGAAGTCGGGGTTGTGCGGCAATGGCTCCAGTCGCTGGAGGTCACCCCCACCATCGTGGCTCTCCGCGCGCGGGTCGATGATATCAAGCAGGCCGAGCTCGACAAGACCTTGGGGCGATTGGCGAATCTGTCCGCGCCGGAGCGTGAATTGGTCGAGGCGATGGCGTCGTCGATCGTGAACAAGCTTATTCACAATACGATGGTGACGCTCAAGGCTGAGGTGAATTCTTCGGAGGGGGCTGCCTTTCTCGAGGCGGCGAGACGATTTTTCAGTCTCGGCGATCCTGGGGTCTCCAATGTCAATGAGAGTGCGTCATCTGTGTCGGAGACCTGTCATTCGTCACAAGAGGATATCCGGGGTGTTGAAGAGGTGATTCCTAGAACCGGTTCGAAGACGCGGGATCATTGAGTGTGCCATTCATATGGAAATCACCCGCAGAGGGCCGAAACTATCTACCTGTCCCAAGTGTCGGAAGGCCTATCTGGGACATGACCTTTTAATCTGATCCTCCGGCCCGTGAGATTGATTTTCTGGAGCGAGAAAGATTGATGTGAATCGGTGAAAGGTAGCCATGTTGAACGTCGGCCATGAACGATCGATCGTCGTGCTTGGAACGCGCGGTAGTAAGCTCGCAGTGCAGCAGAGCGAGTGGGTGCAGGGACAGTTGCACGCGCTGGCTCCGCATGTAACGGTGACGTTGCGGAGGATCCAAACATCGGGAGACAAAATTCTTGACGTCCCGCTGGCCCAAATTGGCGGGAAGGGACTGTTCGTGAAGGAGATCGAGGAAGCCCTGTTGAGCGGCGAGATCGATCTGGCTGTTCATAGTGTGAAGGATGTGCCCACGGAGTTGCCAGAGGGATTGGCCATTCTCTGTGTGCCGCTACGCGAAGATCCCAGGGATGTCCTGATTAGTCGTGACGGGCGGTCGTTCATGGAACTTCCTCGTGGCGCCCGGATCGGGACCAGCAGCCTTCGCCGCCAATCACAGCTCCTGTATGCCAGGCCTGATCTCACAATTGCCATGTTGCGCGGGAACTTGGATACCCGTCTCAAGAAGTTACGGGAGGGACAGTTCGACGCCATCGTGCTTGCCGCAGCCGGGCTCCGGCGATTGGCCTGGGCCCATGAGATTACGGAGTATCTTACGCCGCAGATTAGTTTACCTGCTATTGGCCAGGGGGCACTGGGCATCGAGGGGCGGCGAGATGATTTGTTTATTCGTTCACTTTTGAGTGGCCTGGACCATGCGCCAAGTAAGACAGCCGTTCTTGCCGAACGTGCGTTGCTCCATCGGCTCCAAGGAGGCTGTCAGGTTCCAATCGCGGCGCATGCGACAGTGGTCGGGACAGGGGTGAGACTGGAAGGATTGGTATCCAGCGTGGACGGCAAAGAGCTCATCCGGGATATTGTTGAAGGAACCATTGAAGATCCGAAGTCGATCGGTATCCAGCTCGCGGAACGACTGCTCGCGCGTGGTGGCGACAGAATACTCCAAGCGATTTACGGGACCACATGACGAAATCGAGAAGACCGGGGAAGGTCTATTTGGTCGGAGCGGGACCAGGCGATCCTGGACTTTTGACGCTGAAAGGGAAGGAATGCCTTGAGGCGGCCGATATCGTCCTGTACGATTATCTCGCCAATCCGGTCTTACTGCAGTATGTTCCGGCCACGGCACAGCGCATCTATGTCGGTCGGCGGGGACGTGGGCAGTATCAAGACCAAGCCGATATCAATCGACTGCTCATTGAACGCGCAAAGGAGGGGAACGTGGTGGTACGGCTCAAGGGGGGTGACCCATTTGTCTTCGGACGGGGTGGAGAAGAGGCAGAAGCTGTAGCCGCTGCAGGAGTGGACTTCGAGATTGTGCCTGGTGTGACGGCAGCGGTTGCGGTTCCTGCCTATGCGGGCATTCCGGTGACTCACCGGACGTTGGCTTCTACAGTCACCTTTGTTGCCGGCCATGAAGATCCCACCAAGCCTGGAACTCAGTTGGACTGGCCGAGGTTGGCCAGTACATCTGGGACGCTCGTGTTCATGATGGGTATGAAAAATCTTCCTTCGATCGTCAGACAGTTGCTGTCGGAGGGGCGGTCGTCCGACACGCCGGTTGCGGCGATCCGTTGGGGGACCAAAGCCGATCAACAGACCATCGTGGGGACATTGGTTGATATTGTCGCGAAAGCGGAAGCCGCGCATCTCGAACCGCCGACGACGATCGTCGTGGGTGAGGTCGTGCGATTGCGAGGACAGCTGAATTGGTTTGAAACCAAGCCGCTCTTCGGGAAACGGGTCGTGCTGACCCGTGCACAGGAGCAGGCGCGAGAATTCTCTCAACTACTGGCGGCCTATGGTGCGGAGCCGGTTGAAGTCCCGACGATTCAGATCGTGCCTCCGGCCAGTTGGCAGGCGATCGATGACGCGATGACTCGTCTCAATACCTATCAATGGCTGATAGTCACCAGTGTGAATGGGGTGAGGCCCTTCATGGACCGGCTTCATGCGGCAGGGAAAGATGCGCGAGCGCTAGCGAACCTTCGCCTGTGTGCAATTGGACCAAGAACTGCGCAGGAACTGGAAACCTATGGGCTGACTCCGGATATCGTTCCAGTCGAGTTTCAAGCGGAAGGGGTTATTGCCGCATTGGCCCATGTGGGAATCCGCGGGAGCCGCGTATTGATCCCACGTGCTGAAGTCGCTCGCGAACTCTTGCCGGATCAGTTGCGTGAGTTAGGTGCAACCGTCGATGTGATTCCTGTCTATCGCACGATCGCCCCGGCGGTGGACGTCGCGGCCTTGACGCAACAGCTTCACGATGGGCAGGTGGCGGCAGTGACATTCACGAGTTCCTCCACTGTCCGGAATTTCGTGGAAGTCTTTGGAGGGCGGGACGCGGTGAGACCACTTGTTGCCCAGGTGGTCATTGCCTGCATCGGACCCATTACGGCTCGCACGGCTGAAGAGCATGGGTTGACGGTCACGGTTATGCCGGTTGAGAATACTGTGCCGGCACTGGCAGAAGCGATCGTGAGGTATTTCAAGGAAGGGGATCGAGTCGCCGCTTCTACGCGCGGTTAGGCCGAAGCAGACTGTAGGGTTATGGAATGAATTAGCCAAGGGAGGACATTGTATGGTTCCAGTCAAGTCGTTCATGGTTCCGAGGGAGAAGTTTATTACAATTGAGCGGGATACGGATGCACAGACGGCGGCACGGATCATGCGGGATCGCGGCATCGGTAGCCTGTTCGTGACAAACGGGAAGGAGATCGTCGGCATCCTCACGGATACCGATATGGTCCGACGCGTGGTCGCGGCCGGAGCCGACACCCACAAGACGACGGCCGAACAGATTATGTCGGCCCCGATCTTGACGATCGAGGAGAATAAGACAGTGTTAGATGCCAACGATATGATGGCCCAAACGCATATCCGCCACCTCGGTGTGACTCATGATGGCAAATTGGTCGGCATGATTTCTGTGCGCGATCTTGTGGTGTTCTTGACGAATCTTCCGAGGAAGTGATCCGATGGCCTTCCCAATACAGCGCCTCCGCCGGCTACGGCAGCATGAGGCATTTCGTCGTATGGTACGGGAGACGAGCCTTGCCCCGTCTGACTTTATCTATCCGCTGTTCGTCGTCGAAGGGCGGGATCGGCGGGAGGAGATCACCTCGATGCCGGGCCAGTTCCGGCTCTCGGTCGATTTCTTGGTGAAAGAAGCAGGTGAGATCGCGGCCTTGGGGATTCCTGCCATCATCCTCTTTGGGATTCCCGACCGGAAGGATGAGCGGGGAAGTTCGGGGTTCGACCAGAATGGCATCGTGCAACGGGCTGTCAAAGCGGTGAAGGACCAGGTTCCGGGGCTGATGGTCGTGACCGACGTCTGCATCGACGAATACACTGATCACGGCCATTGTGGGATCGTCAAGCACGGTCGTATTCTCAACGATGAAACGTTGGAGTGTCTCCGTGCGATGGCCAGGACCCATGCCCAAGCCGGGGCCGACATGGTGGCACCGTCCGATATGATGGATGGACGGGTGGCGGCGATCCGGGCGGAACTGGATCAGGCTGGTTTCCCAGAGTTGCCGATCATGGCCTATGCCGCCAAATTTGCATCCTGCTTTTATGCACCGTTTCGGGATGCGGCATTTTCGAGTCCTCAATTCGGCGATCGGCTGTCGTACCAGATGGATCCCGCCAACCGCCGGGAAGCGCTTCGGGAGATCTCCCTCGATGTCGAAGAAGGGGCCGACATCATCATGGTGAAACCGGCACTGCCGTATCTCGATATCATTGCCGTAGCCAGAGCGCAGATGCTGTTGCCGGTGGCGGCCTATCAAGTGAGCGGGGAGTACAGCATGATCAAAGCGGCCGCCAACGCCGGCTGGCTCGACGAATCGCGGGCCATGATGGAATCGTTGCTTTCGATTAAGCGGGCAGGCGCAGATCTTATTCTGACCTACTTCGCCAAAGACGCAGCGCGTTTCCTCCGCTGACGACCATGCTGAAAGTGACGCGTGGTCTGTACGGGGAGTGTCCACGTGCTTATCCGGTCGCCACGATCGGCAATTTCGACGGCCACCATCTGGGCCATCGCGCGCTGCTACAGACGGTGGTCGAGACCGCTAGGAAGGCACAGGGGACTGCGCTCGTGCTAACCTTCGAACCGCATCCGGTAAAAATCCTCGCACCCCGTGTCGATCTTCGCTTTCTCACCAGTCCGGAGGAAAAGCTTGCTCACTTCGAAGCCGCGGGAATCGACGAAGTGGTCTTCCTGGACTTTACCCCAACCTTTGCGGCGATGAGCCCGGAGCAATTTGCTGAAGACATCCTGCATCGCTCTCTAGCCCTATCTGAACTGTTTGTGGGCAAACATTTTGCGTTTGGGAAGGGCCGAGTAGGGCGTATCGACGACCTCGTGCGTCTCGGCGAACAGTACGGCTTTCGCGTACATCCCGTGACTCCCGTGATGAGTGAGGAAGACGTGGTGAGTTCAAGCAGGATTCGCCAGCTTATCCAGGCAGGGAATATGGAGCGGGCCGCCACGTTGCTCGGACGCATCTATGGGATTCGAGGTACTGTGGTGCACGGGATGCAGCAAGGGCAGGCGATGGGCTGGCCTACGGCCAATCTGCGGGTTCCGGCTGATCGCGTTGTGCCGCCTGATGGAGTCTATGCCGCGCGAGCAATCCACGGTACTCAGACTTATGATGCGATTGCCTACGTTGGGACCAGGCCGACCTTTGGAGCGGGCGAGCGGCTGATCGAAGTCAATCTTTTGGATCAGACCAGCGATCTCTATGGCCAGGCGATCTTCGTGCAGTTTGTGGCACAGCTACGCGGCGATTACACCTTTGCATCGGCCGATGAGCTGTCGAAGCAAATTGCCCGTGATGTGGAGCAGGCGCGCATCATCTTGCGGCGTATACAGCAGGGAGTTCAGTAAACATGGCCGTCTTGACGACGGTACTCAGGCCGTCATCCAGGTCCGCAGCCCGACCGGCACTGTTGACCCATCTTGTTCGGACGGTGCGTCAGCAACAGCTGTTTGTTCCCGGTCAGCACCTCCTCGTGGCGGTGTCGGGCGGGCCCGACTCGGTCGCGTTATTGTCTCTCCTCCATCGCCTGGCCCCCTCCTGGCGGCTCATGCTGACCGCAGTCCATTGTAACTACGGGTTGCGAGGAGCGGAGTCCGACGGTGACGAATTGTTTATCAAAACCTTCTGCCTGGACCGACACCTGCCTCTTGTCATCCATCGACCCAGACTGGTCAAGCAGCGACAGCGCTCATCGCTTCAAGCAATGGCCCGCGACGCGCGCTATGACTTCATGAAGCAATTGGCTCATGAGGTAGGGGCTGACTGTATTGCGGTTGGTCATACCGCCAATGACCAGGCGGAAACGGTCCTCATGTGGTTGTTGCGGGGGGCGGGCATGGCAGGGTTCGCTGGAATGCCGTACGCTCGTGAAGACAGAATTATTCGTCCTCTGCTCGCAGCCACCCGTGAGGAGGTGGTGGCATACTTGGATCGTGAAGGGCTGACCTATCGTCGTGATTCAAGCAATGAGAAGCCGCTCTATCATCGCAATCGGATCAGGAAGGAACTCCTTCCTGTCATCACCCGGTTGGCGCCGGCTGCTGTCCGTGTGTTGCAGCGGCAGGCGGACTTGCTACGTGAGGACGAACAATACCTGGAGCAAGTTACCAATCAGCTGGTGCACACACTCGTCACGCATGATTCCAGAGGCGTGCAACGAGTTAATCGCCAAGGCTTCATCGAGTTGCCGGTTGCGCTTCAGCGACGTCTCATTCGGACGGTCCTGCGGACCTACGAGGAAATGGGGCGTGCCAGCAGCGTTCGCGTCGTAGAGTCAGTTCGGGGTGTCTTGCTCAAAGGAAGGAACGGGGCCCGGCTTTCTTTGAAGCAGGCCGTCGTTATTCTGGATCAAGGGTCGGCGCGATTTTTTAGCCCAGGTGCAGGGGGAGTTAATGGGCATGGAACTGATTCAGGGGAAGGGAAAAGGGAGGCCCTGCGGCTGCCAGTGCCTTCAACGGTTTATTGGGCTAGCACGAATCAGCAAATTCAGGTACAACTCATGACTCGTCGTGCTGCCGAGGAGGCGGGCAGGGGTCCTTCTCAAGCACTAGTATTGTTCGATGCTGACCGGTTTTCGGGACCTTTGTCGGTTCGGGCTTGGCAAGCCGGCGATCGATTCTCTCCTCGTGGGATGAAGGGGAAGATCAAGAAGCTGCAGGATTTCTTTACCGATCGGAAGGTTGCTCGCCACGAACGTGGGAAGGTTCCATTATTGGTGGCGCCAGAGGGGATTCTCTGGGTGGTGGGAATGCGGCAAGATGAGCGCTTTGTCGTTCGCGGTGGGACGACACGTTGTTTGGTTGTCTCGGTGAGCAACCTGGCGTCAGAGAAGGAGTAAGGGAGCATGGAACGGATCTTCGGCCGCCCGATCGTGACGCAAGAAGAAATGCGTGCCAGGATCCGCGAGTTGGGCAAACAGATCACGAATGATTATACGGGGAAGGATTTCGTCTTGGTGGGGGTGTTGAAGGGGGCCTATGCTTTCTATGCCGATTTGGCTCGCGCAATCAGAATTCCCATGCGGGTGGACTTTCTTATGGTGACGAGTGACGGGTCTCGGGCAAAAACATCCGGCAAGGTTAAAATGGTGACCGAGTTGACCGAGGACATCAAGGATAAAGACGTCTTGCTGGTGGAAGACATCGTCGATTCCGGACTGACGGCCCAATACTTGGTCAAGACCTTGGCGAAAAAGAAGCCCCGGTCGATTAAAGTCTGCACCTTGCTGAGCAAGCCAGATCGTCGGACGAACAATGTCACCATCGACTATGTGGGGTTCAAGATTCCGAATAAATATGTGGTCGGGTATGGTCTCGATTACCAGCAGAAGTATCGGAATCTTCCGTATCTGGCCGTCTTGGATATTGAGGGAGATCAAGAGTAAGACTTTGATCACACGGTTGTCAGCATGAATGCGCCTGTGGTAACATCACTCACGGTCGGGAGATTTCTGGCCGTTTGAGCGTTCGATCCACAAGGAGATCCGGATGAATTCCAGGACAAAGAATATACTTTTCTGGGTCGTCGTCGGCCTCTTCATGATTTTGCTATTCAACCTGTTCAGCGTGCCGCATCATGAGCCTGAAGAAGATGTGATTTTTAGTGAGTTCATGACCAAACTCGACAAGGGAGAGGTCGAGCGGGTCATCATCAAAGCCAGCCATATCAGCGCCGTGCTGAAAGACAAGACCCGTATTCGAACCTACTCGGTGGAATATCCTGAATTGGTGCAGGTCTTACGGGATAAGGGCGTGCAGATTGAAGCAAAACCACCGGACGAAAGCCCTTGGTACATTACGTTTCTTGTGACCTGGGGGCCGTTTGTACTGTTCCTGGGGTTGTGGTTCTTCTTGATGCGGCAAATGCAGATGGGGGGCAATAAGGCTCTCTCATTCGGGAAGAGCCGCGCTCGTCTGCTGACGGAGGAGCGTAAGAAGGTGCTGTTCTCCGACGTTGCTGGTGTCGATGAAGCCAAGAACGAAGTGCTCGAGATCATCGAGTTTCTCAAGGATCCGCGCAAGTTCCAAAAGCTAGGCGGCCGCATTCCCAAGGGCGTCTTGATCGTCGGTCCTCCCGGTACAGGCAAAACATTGCTGGCCAAGGCCATTGCCGGTGAAGCCAGTGTGCCGTTCTTCAGTATCAGTGGATCGGATTTCGTGGAAATGTTTGTCGGCGTCGGAGCGTCCCGTGTTCGCGATCTCTTCGAGCAAGGGAAAAAACATGCTCCCTGCATTATCTTTATCGACGAAATCGATGCCGTTGGTCGGCTTCGTGGAGCAGGGTTGGGCGGAGGTCATGACGAACGTGAACAGACGCTCAATCAATTGCTCGTCGAGATGGATGGATTTGATACGACAGAAGGTGTGATCTTGGTCGCTGCGACCAACCGGCCGGACGTCCTCGACCCTGCCTTGCTCAGACCGGGGCGTTTTGATCGGCAAGTCGTGGTCAATCGACCGGACATGCGTGGTCGTGTTGAAATTCTCAAGGTGCACACGAAGAAAGTTCCGATCGCGACGAACGTGGAGCTGGAAAAAATCGCGCGCGGCACGCCTGGATTTTCAGGGGCCGACCTGGAAAACTTGGTCAACGAAGCAGCGCTCTGGGCCGCGAGACTCAACAAGAAAGAAGTGGAAGTCGTCGACTTCGAGATGGCCAAAGACAAAGTGCTGATGGGGGCTGAACGGAAGAGCCTGATCTTGAGCGACGAGGAGAAACGTACGACGGCCTATCATGAAGCCGGGCACGCGCTGATGGCCAAATTGATTCCTGGAACGGATCCCGTGCATAAGGTGACGATTATTCCTCGGGGCCGTGCCTTGGGCGTGACGATGCAGCTCCCCACCGATGACAGGCATGGATATTCGAAGGTGTATTTGTACAATCAACTCGCCATCCTCATGGGAGGGCGTGTGGCGGAAGAGTTGGTCTTGAAGGACATGACGACTGGAGCGGGAAACGATCTCGAGCGGGCGACGGATCTCGCGAGGAAGATGGTCTGTGAATGGGGCATGAGCGAAAAGATGGGCCCCCTGACGTTCGGCAAACAAAACGAACAGGTTTTTCTTGGTCGAGAGCTCGGGAGCCAGCGCGACTTTAGCGAACAAATAGCCATGGAGATCGACCAGGAAGTCAAGCGGCTTGTGACGGAAAACTATGAGCGGGCAAAGCGGCTGCTCACGGAAAACATGGCCAGTCTGAAGCGTTTGGCGGAAGCACTTTTAGAGAAAGAAGTGCTCGACGGGTCCGATATTGATCACATTCTCCTGCAGTCCACATCCCAAGCGGTTCCTGCCTAAGTTCTGCATCGCTGATTCGGGACGCCATTTCAGGGCATTGGAGTCCCGGCAGTACATCTGAAAGACGATAGGCGAGAAGGGAGTCCTTCTCGTGGTGATGTGTTGTGACGTATATCCTATGCGGCCACGATAGGTGGCGGCCTTGGGTACGGAGGCACCGTCGTTTGATGTTAGAACCGAAGACATTGACACGACAGGCGAAAGATCGGCTGATCGAATTCCCAAACCGACCGCTAATTATGGGTGTCGTGAATGTGACGCCGGATTCGTTCTTCGACGGTGGCCGCTATTTGGATGCAGAAGCCGCTGTGGCCCATGCCGTTCGGTTGGCAGAAGAAGGGGCGGATCTGTTGGATGTCGGCGCAGAATCGACGCGTCCCGGTGCAGATATCGTGAGCGAGGCAGAAGAGCGTCGTCGTGCGATTCCCGTTGTGGCCGCCATTACAAAAGCCGTCTCCGTTCCAATCTCGATCGATACCTCAAAGGCTGCTGTTGCACGCGCGGCCCTCGACGCAGGGGCGGTTCTCGTGAACGACGTTACGGCTTTACGAGGCGACCCGGCCATGGTTGATGTGGTCGCCCATACGGGAGCTGGAGTCGTCTTGATGCATATGCATGGTACGCCTCGTACGATGCAGCAGGCGCCCCGCTACGACGATGTGGTCGGCGCGATCTCAGATTTTTTCGAGGAACGAATCCGTTTCGCGATGGCTCATGGCATTGTACGAAGACAAATCATTCTTGATCCAGGTATCGGATTTGGTAAGCTGCTGGTGCATAACCTTACGCTGTTAGCCCAATTGCGCCGTTTCGAGCGGTTTGAATGTCCATTGCTGGTCGGTGTCTCACAGAAGGCGTTTCTTGGGCAACTACTGGATCGTCCAATTCAGGAACGTCAGTGGGGTACGGCAGCGGCAGTAGGGATGGCCGTGGATCGTGGGGCTGGAATCATTCGCGTCCACGATGTGAGGGCCATGAAGGATGTGGTTCAGGTGGCAGCGGCGATTAGTCATCAGACGATCGTGTCTATGAAAGTACAACATGCGTAAATTGTTCGGTACCGATGGGGTCAGAGGGGTTGCCAACCTCGATCCGATGACCAGCGAAATGGCGATGCAGCTGGGGCGGGCTGCGGCACATTTGTTTATGCGCCGATCCGGACGCCATCAAATCGTGATTGGCAAGGACACCCGCATTTCAGGCTACATGTTGGAATCGGCGTTGACCTCCGGGATTTGTTCGATGGGTGTCGATGTGTTGCTGGTCGGCCCGCTGCCGACGCCGGCGATTGCATTCTTAGCGAGGAGTCTCCGTGCCGATGCCGGGGTAATGATCTCGGCCTCGCACAATCCCTATCAGGATAACGGCATCAAGTTTTTCTCCAACGATGGATTCAAACTGCCCGATGAAATGGAGTCTCGCATTGAGAGCCTCATCGTCTCGAACGAGATTGCCCACCTACGGCCGACGGCCGATGCCATTGGGAAAGCCTATCGAATCGACGATGCCGAGGGGCGGTACATCGAGTTTGTCAAACGATCTCTTCCAAAGGAGCTGGACTTCCAGGGGATCAACGTGGTGGTCGATTGTGCCAATGGCGCAGCCTACAAGGTTGCGCCGACGGTGTTGCGCGAACTCGGAGCGAAGGTCGAGGTAATCGGCAATAAGCCTGACGGGATGAATATCAATGCCGGCTGTGGCGCGGTCCATCCCGAGCTGCTGCAGAAGGCGGTCCGAGAGCAGGGGGCTCATCTCGGAGTGGCGCTGGACGGGGACGCCGATCGCGCCATCTTCGTCTGCGAACAGGGACTTGTCGTGGATGGTGATCATATTATGGCGATGTTGGCGCTGGATCTTCATCGTCAAGGGCAATTAGCCAAGCAGACGGTGGTGGGGACTGTCATGAGCAACTTCGGATTGGAACTTGCCCTGACGAAAGCGGGTATTGCCCTAGCGCGGACTGCGGTCGGTGACAGATATTTGCTCGAACGGATGTCGGCTGAGGGGTATAACTTTGGAGGGGAGCAGTCGGGTCATTTCATTTTTCTTGACCACAATACGACCGGTGATGGCTTGATTTCGGCGTTACAAGTACTGTCGCTGATGAAGCGCACGGAGAAGCCCTTGTCCGAGCTGGCCAAAACTATGACGGCGGTGCCGCAAGTCTTACTGAACGTGAACGTGACGAAGAAGCCGAATCTCGACACAGTCCCCGAACTCCAACGCGCGATCCACGAAAGTGAACAGCGTCTCAACGGAAGCGGACGCGTGTTGGTGCGCTATTCCGGGACCGAACCGCTCTTGCGTGTGATGGTCGAGGGTGAAGATGATGATCAGATCCGTGAAGTGGCCAATCATCTTGTCGACGTCGTCAAGACTCACCTGGGTTAATGTTGTCGCCCTCCATTGAGGGAGGCTCATGCTCCCGTCCCTCACCGTTGCCTTCATTACAGGGCTGCTCGTTGGATCACAGATCCCCTATTTCCCCCTGTCCGCCTCGTTCCTACTCTTCCTCCTTGCTCTAGGCACCGTTGTTCTCGAATCACTCAATCGGTTCTCCATTCGCAATGCCACTTGGCTATACGGGGCACTTTTAGTGGGAGTCGTCTATTGGAGTGTGGCCGTTAACCTGACCGCCCATGACCCGATGGTCGAGAGCTCATCCGATGCGGTGATCGAGGTGACCGGTCGTATTGTGGCACCAGTGCAACAGGCGCCAGATCAATTGATCATGATCATCAGGTCGGACGATCCAATCGATGAGTCGGGAGCATCCAGACATGTTCGGCTTACCTGGCGCACGCCTGAACGAATGTTTTTCCAAGGCGATCGGGTCGGCTTTCGGGCGATATTGCGCCGACCGAGCGGGTCATTGAATCCTGGAGGATTCAACTATGCCGTCTATATTGAGCGGCAAGGGATCGATGCGATCGCCACGGTGACCGGATCCGATGCGGTGCAGTTTCTCGAGTCTGGGCGAGCGCATGCCTGGTGGGCAATCTGGAATCAATTCGATCGGTGGAGGGGCAGTATCCGTATGGCCGCAGTGCAAACCCTTCCCCAACCTGCACTGGGACTATATCTGGGCATCATCATCGGTGATCGAGGGTATCTGGATCCAGATCTGCGTGATCAGTTCATGGTGACCGGGACGGTCCATCTCCTTTCTATATCTGGGAGCCACTTGGGCCTCGTCGCGCTGTTCATCTTCGCGGTCGTCAGATGGGTAGTGCTTCTGTTGCCTACGGATTGGCTTCTTGCGCTGTCTCGAAGAATCACGCCCACTCGCGTGGCCGCTGTCTGGACGCTCCTTCCTGTTGCAGGCTACGCCTGCTTGGCCGGGGCGGAACTGGCTACGATGCGATCGTTGCTGATGGTGACTGTGGGGCTGAGTGCAATCTGGCTCGGCCAGGAGCGTCGTCTATTCCATGCCCTCTCTGCCGCCGCGGTGGGGATTTTGCTGCACGATCCTCAGGCGCTATTCGATATCTCCTTTCAGCTTTCCTTTTTGTCTGTCATCGCCATAGCTGGATGGCTCTCCTGGCCGACCGTGGGTGACGTGGAGGAGCTGCCGAACGAGCCGTCGTTCCTGAGAACCTGTGCTCGATGGGGGAGGGACTCTGTGGTCATGAGCGGTGTAGTTACCTTGGTGACCGTTCCTCTTGTTGCGTACTATTTTAATCAATTGCCCTGGCTCGGTCTTATCACCAATGTGGTGGCCGTTCCCGTGATGGGGATCCTGCTGGTTCCGATCGGACTTGGTGCTGGAATTTGGCAAATCGTGGTTGGGGGAACCATGTTGCCCCTGGCATCGCTGAATCAGTGGCTCCTCGAATACTTTGTGGCTGCGATCCGTCTGGTGTCGATTCTACCGGGAGGGGAATGGCATGTCGCGGCACCTTCTGCTCTCACCATGTTGCTATTTTACGGCTGTCTTGTTTTGCTGTGGCAGCGAGTGGGTCGCCCGGCGTTCCGGTTGGCCGCGGGTGCCGGAGTGCTATTGGTATTGCTGTGGTGGGCCTGGTCCCCACGGATGTTTCTTGACGGGGATCACTTCAGAGTCACGTTCCTGGACGTCGGGCAGGGTGATAGCGCGGTCGTTGAGCTACCTGATGGACAGGTGGTGTTGATCGACGGAGGAGCGGCGTATGAGCGATTCGACATGGGCCGTGCGGTGGTGGCTCCATATCTCTGGAACCGGGGAATCCATGCCATCGACCAGGTCATTGGCACACATCCCCAACTTGATCATGTCGGAGGCCTCGCCTGGGTGGTCCGCCATTTCATCGTGAAGCGCTATTGGGGATCCGGAGAGACCCGCGAAGAACTGTTTTATCGACGATTGCAGCAGTCATTGGCCGATCAAGGGCTACAAGAACAGGTGGCCAGAGAAGGACAGGAGATCGTGTCCTCGAGCTCCTGCCGGATGGTAGTTCTCAACCCACCAGCGGACGAGCAACTCGATGTGCGGCTCCACCACGATAGCCATCTGGGTGGACACGTGTTGAATAATCGTTCAGTGGTGACGCGTCTGATTTGCGGTACTCATACGATGCTCTTCGCTGCGGATGTCGAGCGAGATGGCTTGTCGCGGATGACCGATTCAACGTCTCAGGATCCGATTGAGGTCCTCAAGGTGCCTCATCACGGGGCGCTGAGTTCGTTGAATCGTGACTGGTTGGCATCGTTACATCCCCAGTATGCCGTATTTTCCGCAGGGCGTCATAATCCCTACAGACATCCGGCCGCTTCCGTTCTCGGTGCGTATGGGTCGGAAGGCAGTATGGTTCTGCGAACCGACCGTGACGGCGGGGTATGGTTTGCCGGAAGAATTTCTGACGGGGTGCTTCACGTGCACCGAGCGAGAGAATTGGAGTGGCAGCCGACGAACAGAGCCTCGTGCCTGTGGACCTGCGAACAGGAGAACTGGGCGCGGGTTTGGAAACAATGGCGTGACCCTGATTGACCACTTTTTGCGGCATGGTGTGACCTACGTCATAGGGCCACTGGCGCTGATTCTCGGTGAGTCCTATCGAGTGAGAGAGTGCACATTTCAGGTCTTGGCAAGGCGAAATTAGTCTATTTGTTTCACCAACAATGAAGGTTTCATAGCATAAGACTTTAATTTTATTTATCTTTCATCACTTGCTAGCAGGGCATAGCATGTGCACTCACCTGTACTGGCTTAGCATATATGTTCTATTTTTTAAGGGAGCTTGGGTATGCCAAATCTTGTACGAATCGTGATTCAGTTACCAGTCCATCTCAAAACCCAGCTCGATAGCCTGAAACAGCAGGGATACACAACCAGTGGCTTCATCAGGGCTATGTTGGAACGGGAATTTGCCAAAATGGAGGAGAAGCCTGTGATGCCCCTTCCAGTTGGGAAACGAGTTAATAGCCGGTAGCCGGTCGTTATACGCCTGATCATGAGAGCGAGGCTGGGGGGCTGTGACTTGGTTAACCGATCGTATTTGAGGACAGTCGAGTCAGTAAGTCGTTAGTGCTGATACAAAACTCACCACCCGTTGCATGGTGCCGACCAGCTTTCCCATTCCACGTTCCATGACTTCACCGTCTATAGCGGAGATCGATGGGTATCAACGTGTATGCCATGAGCTTGAGGGAATCAAGCGTGCGGCTCAGACGAGGCAACCTTAGACGCTCGATGAATTAGTCCGAACTGCATCAGGGGTCGTGTCCTTTCTTGGAGCCACTGGCAAGCTGGTTCAGACGGTCTTGCAGCACGATACTGGAGATTATCTCGTCATCAATGCAGGGAATGCCGCAATCGTGAGTGGGAAGATTGCGGAAGTGCTCCGATACCGCACCCAACGTTCAACCCAGGTGGCTTAATTTTGGGGGGAACACTACAGGGGTCTACAGTGTGCTATACAGCCGCCGGAAGTTCTCCGTTGGAATTGTCTCCTTGACGGGGGAGCTTCCGCTTACCCGGTACCCAGCAGAAAAGCACATTATCATTCCAGAAGTCTGGTCATTCTATATATAATTGTTAGGACGTCATTGTGCACTTGTCGCAAAAATACCCCCTTAGCTATCGGATACGCACGGTCGAAGATGGATGAAACGGGCAAGAATGACCAGCCGTCGATTTTACTGATTGAGGATTCAGACGATTGCGCGAGAATGCTCAAGTTCCTCTTCACCCGCCAGGGGTACACCATTTTCCATGCGATAGATGGAATTGAAGCACAAACCATGATCGACACCATAAATCGACCAAGCGTTGTCATCTTGGACATGATGTTGCCGTATGCAAATGGATTACAACTTCTTGCCCACATCAGGAGTAAACCTAGCTGGAGTTCTGTTCCGGTGATGTTGCTTACTAGCGATGGAACCACGCGCACCATCGTGAAGGCCTTCGAATTAGGCGCGAATGACTATGTTGTCAAACCCTACAAACCCATGGAACTCGTGGTGCGACTAAAACGATTGTCAGCGTCCCCACCGAGCACAGGAATCTAGGAGCCAACGCGTGACGCCACATTCCATACTCTCTGATCCCCTTACAAGACTCGCAGCCATTCTAGGAATTGTGTTTATCAGTTTTTCCGTAACCTTGCTAGGGATTGTCGTACTGATGCGCTTGTGGAGGATTGTAGGAGACCGGAGAAAAAGGCAGTTTATCGATCTCTGGAGTCCAATATTTTTTGAAAGTATGGCAGAAATACCAAAGACGCTGCCCGGAATTCTGGCCTCCGACTGGATCAGTTTTATGCAGCTGTACAACAGTATTCAGGAATCCATTCTGGGTGAAGCTAAGGAGAAAGTTAACGTTCTCGCAAGACGTGTCGGTTTTGACCGAGTTGCCCTGAAGCTGATGAGGCAGGGAAGACTGTCTCATCGATTGACTACCATTATTGCATTGGGAAATCTATGCGAACATTCCGCGAAAAACGACTTGCAGGAACTCCTTCTTGATAAATCGCCCTACGTATCCCTATTAGCGGCGCGGGCTTTACTCCGTATCGATTCCCGGTTAGCTATGGACCGAATCGCCGTTCTTTGCGGCTCAAGAGAAGATTGGTCTCCTGTTGGGGTAATCGAAATGCTCAACGAGGCAGGGGCTGACACGGTTACTGACCCTCTCTCCAAGGTAGCGGCTCACTCGCCACCAGATGACGCAGCTCGGGTACTCGGCTTTCTCGAAGCGACGAAGTGCACGACTGCAGTTCCACTTGCACGGGACATTCTAGGACGCGAAGGCCTAGATGATCGGCTGACCATCGCATGTGTGCGATTGCTTGCTGAATTGGCAGGCCCCGAAGATCTGCCGATCATACGAGGTTATCTGCAACACCACAATTGGTGTGTGAGGCTTCATGCAGTCAAAGCATTAGGTCGGTTAGGTTCGATAGATGATGAAGAAAATATGATCAGCTTGTTAGATGATGAGAATTGGTGGGTGCGGTTTCGTTCAGCCGAGGCTCTGGCCAATACCTCCTTTATGACAATGGCAAGGCTGATAGATATTAAGACCCGGGTCTCTACGAAGGCTCAGGAGGTGCTCAGTCCATTTTCCATCACCCTTCCATCGAGATCAAAAGTGTCGATATGATACCAAAGAATTCTGGTTATCCATTTACAGTGTTCCGCGCCGGTGGATTGACTCCTGAGCCTACCAATGAAAGATGAGGTTGAAGGTGCCTCCACGCCGAAGGTAGAGGGTCTCCCGGTCTTCGTAATAGCCTGCCAATTCTCCTGAAAAGTATCGCGACAAAGGAAAAATGACCGCCCCCCGAAGGATCAGACTTGAGACGCGTACGAAATCCTGCACCGCGACAATGCGCTCACCAGCTGTGCCAACCGCTCCGGAGAAAGACAGCTGTACCCGATCCGCGGGACGCCACGTGATTTCGGAGGACACGGTTGCCGAACCTGTGTCAGGGACATAGAACACTTTTTCGGTTATCCAGACGTTGTATGGTAAATAGATCACCAGCCCAGGAATCAACAGGTCGATATTCGTCGATTTGAATTGCATATGCCGGTAACCAAAGGAGGGCTCTAGAAAAGTGAGAGATGGACGCACGACCGCGAGGCTTTGAAATATTTCGCCTCCAACAGTTACATTTGGGGCGAAATGGGGATTTAAGGCAGCAGAGCCACCAAGATACCCCCATGCCTTGCTCCACAGGGTGCTATAGACTTCCCCTGAAACCGGTGTATCGTGGAAACCAAAACGATTCAGTGGCTCCACTCGCCCGACGAAAGTCTGGCCACCCGCCGACTTTGCCGCTTCGACTATCCAATCCCGTTCATCCGGAACCGAGTTGGTGTAACTGTAATGAGTGTACCCAAGTTTCACATAATCGTGGAATGGCAAACTTGGCAGGATTTGTCTAAGCCCGACTGGCGCCCGAAGCTCCTGAGCTTGAGTGAGGGCTGCGAGCTCGCGTTGGATGGCCTCGATGTTATGGACGATCTCCGGATTCTGATCCATTAACGCCAGGTCTTCATACGCCCGCAACGCATTGGCATAATCTCCGGACCAATAGAGAATATCTGCCAGGCCACGTTTGGCTTCACGGTCAACTGGATTCTTTCCCAGGACTTTCTCGTAAAGAATACGAGCTTCGGCAAACTCCTTCTGCCAGGATTTGATTCTGGCCTTGGCAGTCAGTATGTCCAAGTCTCCAGGATGTCCGTGCAGGATTTCATCATAAAGCTGGAGGGCCTCGTCGTAATGTCCTTGCCAACTCAGTAAGCGCGCGATTACACCTCTCGCTTCGTCGTCCTGCGGTCTTAATTTCAGATAGTCCCGATAGGCGTCGATTGCGTGTTCGTACTGTTTGCTGTCTTCAAAATCTTTGGCTCGGTTCAGTTGGGCTTGCGGTAATTCGGAAGGCTGTAATTCAGCCGCGAGAGAGGCTGTTACCAATCCGATAACACATATGAGAAAGACGCAACTCTTGGTTATCAGACAATCCTTGCAATGATTCGCCACGAACTATCTTGGCCTTTCGGCTCCGCATGGAGAAGTCGGATTCAGGTGTGAATTGAGGGCATTCTTTATCGAACGATAGCGGAGAGGTCGAATTGTGTCAAACAATTCACTGCGGTATGCAGCATCGAATTTTCAGGGGGAGTCGGTAGCTCCTTCCCGATCATCGGACCCACGCTGGCATATCAACAAGCGGAGCGGCAAGATCGCGTTCCCTCATGAAATTTTACATTACGCCCAGAGGCGTCGTCACGAAGCGGGCGAAGGTCATACACGGGGGGATTCTGGAATTATCTAAGATTGCCACGATCTACGACTACATTACGTAGATTACTTTGACACATCCCGATCTTCAGACTACGTTGTTAGGTACATGGACTGCTCCCCCACCAACCACAATTTTGCCTACTCTACCGGTCATGTTTGAACTGAACTTCAGTATTCTGATCCTGCAATGGCTAATCGCGGGATACGTGGTTGCGCTGGAGGTCTACTATTTTGTTCTCAATCTTTCCTCCTTTTGGTGCGCATCGAAATATATGGCCAATCGAGCCGTAGATGCCCTGCCTCGGAGATACACAGATTTTGACCTTCCTGTCAGCATACTCGTTCCGGCTTTTAACGAAGAAACGACGATCACTGCGACAATACACTCTCTCTTGCAGTTAAAATATACCGAAGTCGAATTAGTCATAATCAATGATGGATCGCGCGATCAAACGATGGAGGTGTTGAAGAAAGACTTTGCCCTGGTGCCGATTCTTGAGGTCTTCGCGGGACAGTTAATAACCCAACCTATCAAGGGCATTTACACGTCGCCCCTCTACTCCACACTCAGAGTGATCGATAAAGAAAACGGCGGCAAAGCGGACGCGTTGAATGCGGGGATCAATGTTTCGAGAAATCCACTTTTCTGTTCTATTGACGCCGATTCCATCCTTGAAAGAGAAAGTCTATACCGCGCCGTACGGCCATTTCTTGATAATCCGAATACCGTAGCATGCGCTGGAACTATTCGAGTAGCAAACGGGTGCAAGGTTCGTAGGGGCTATCTCGTTGAGATAGGATTGCCTCGCAATCTCTTGGCGTTGTTTCAGGTCGTCGAATATATACGGGCTTTCTTATTCGGTCGGTTGGGCTGGTTGCCGTTCAATGCGATTCTGATCATTCCTGGCGCTTTCGGGGTATTTCGAACGCACAGTGTTGTAGCGGTTGGTGGATACCGGACGGATACAATCGGCGAGGATATGGATCTGGTTCTCCGCCTACACCGGGATCATAGACTTCAGGACAAACCATATAGCATCAGCTATGTGCCGGATGCCATTTGCTGGACTGAGGCACCAGGAAAAGTGAAAACTTTGAAAGCACAACGGATTCGTTGGCAACGCGGCCTTTCCGAATGTTTATCAAACAATTGGGAATTGTTGTTCCACCCCAAGGGGGGAAGCGTCGGCTGGCTCGCCTTCCCATGTACTGTGCTGTTTGAATGGTTGAGTCCGATACTTGAAACAAGTGGTTGTATTTTTATGTTTGTTGGGTTCGCTCTTGGGTTTGTCCAGCCTCACATCGCCGCAATCTTTTTCGCACTGGCCATCGGGTTAGGTTCTTTAAACTCTGCAAATGCACTACTATTAGACGAGCTGACCTTTCACAGATTCCCCAAGTTACGCCATCTACTGGTACTTTTCTTAGTTGCGGTGTTAGAAAACTTTGGCTATCGTCAGCTCAATTCGGTGTGGCGGGCTATGGCATTCTTTCAGTGGGCAATGGGGCGTCCATCAAAATGGGGGGTAATGGCTCGAAACACGACTTGGCAAATTCGCTAATGCGAGCAGTCGAAAAGTATCACCGTTGTCCAGTTTTGGAGGGACTGCATTTTCAAGAAGGGGTCATCTCATCAACCATCCATCGCTGCTCCGGCTGGCCTGGTACGCACGCCCGCTGAGAATCGCGTGACCGCATCCCTTGCACGGCATCCGAGCTCACATTAGTCTCCTTCGCCGAACACCCCGTAGCATGCTGCGGGAATCTTCATTCATGACGGTTCGTCTAGAAATCGAATAAGAAGCCAGTCGAGGGGGAAGACTTTCCTTCTGGTCACCCCTAGCCTCTCGCCCCGTGCCTTTCGCTCGATCAGTGGTCATTGCGGCAGAAACGTTCATGACTAAAGAGGGCTAAGGGCTTGCACTGTGCCGTCGTTCCCGCTACAAGATTCCTCTATGTTTCCCACCGTGGAATGGAAAGAGGGCGCAGTACGGCTGCTCGACCAGAGCCGGTTGCCCGAGTCCGTCGAATTTCTGGACTGCCGGGACTATCAGACCGTCGCCGATGCCATTCGCAGCCTCAAAGTCAGAGGAGCCCCCGCGATCGGGGTGACTGCGGCGATGGGGGTCGCACTTGGCGCCCA
The DNA here is from genome assembly GCA_036004925.1 of Nitrospiraceae bacterium. GTDB lineage: Bacteria > Nitrospirota > Nitrospiria > Nitrospirales > Nitrospiraceae > Palsa-1315. The sequence continues at coordinate 73,382 of DASYRC010000016.1, forward strand.
GACTGTCGTGGCACCCGACTACGAGGCCTTCGCCAAGGCAGTGTTTATGATTTGCAATCATCTCGCGGCGACCAGGCCGACAGCGGTCAATCTGTTTTGGGCTATCGAACGGATGAAGCGCCTGCTTGCCTCGGGACGCACGCAGCCCATTGCATCCATCAAAGCTGCGTTGCTGAAAGAGTCACAAGTCATTCTCGATGAAGATATCGCCTTCTGTAAGGCGATGGGCCAGCATGGAGCGGAACTCATTGCGAGCGGTCAAACGGTCCTGACCCATTGCAATGCCGGTGCATTGGCGACAGCCGGCTACGGGACGGCATTGGGTGTCATTCGCGCTGCCTGGGAGCAGGGGAAGCAGATTCAAGTCATCGCAGGCGAAACCAGGCCGGTATTGCAAGGCGCGCGGCTCACGGCCTGGGAGCTGATGCAGGACAAGATTCCCGTGACGCTCATCACGGATAATATGGTCGGCGCACTCATGCGGCAGGGGAAAATTCATCTCTGTATCGTGGGGGCTGATCGGATCGCCGCCAACGGGGACGTGGCGAACAAGATCGGGACCTACTCAGTCGCAGTGCTGGCAAAAGCCCATGGGATTCCCTTCTATGTGGCCGCGCCCTATTCCACAATTGATTTGAAGACAAAAACAGGAGCGGAGATTCCGATTGAACAACGGAATCCAGTAGAAGTGACAACCATTCATGGCAGCCATCCCGTGGCACCAGCCGGAGTCGCCGTCTACAATCCCGCGTTCGACGTGACACCGGCTGAATTGATCACCGGGATCATCACCGAGCGGGGCGTCTTCAAGCCGAACGATCTCGCTGCACAGTTTCAGTAATCCTCCTCTCTGAAATCACTCGCAGTGAATGGTCTTGAGAGCGATCGTCATCACCGCGTGGCTCTCCTGCATCATCGTAAAGCTCTGAGCCGCAATGCTCTGTGGGCGGGATAGTTGTCGCCGTATATGGCAATTGAGACTGAAGTGAACAAGAGGTTCCCTTGCTTTCAGATCATATGTGCGTACAATGCAGAGGTGTCGGGTATGGGGAGTAGGCGAATGTGTAATTGCAAGACTAGATCCCGATTTGTGACGTTATCGGAGGCGAGCCCTGCGGATGCTGAAACAATATCTTCTGAGCATCGGCGCCTTACTTGATGCCCCTTACATAGGAAGGAATAAGGCTGGAAAACAGGACATTTTGGAAGGGTTCTTCCAAAATGTTGGTGTCACCGCAAGCAATATTTCTAGGGCCAGGACACTGGTGGAAGCGTCTATGGATGAAGGGAGGATCAATTGGACCAATTCGACCGAAGCTGAAATTGATCTCGCAACGTTTGATGAAGAAATATCGAGACATTGCAAGGAGCCGCATCTGGAAGGTGTTTGGTATTTAGGTCCAAAGTTCTTATATGAGGCTGATAAGGGGCAAGCCTAAACTAGACCAAAGACTGAAGGTCTAAAAAATCAGCAAAGAAATAGAGTCAGCTGTCGTTCGAACTCCTCTGGACTCCTATAGCCGAGCGCCTAATACACTTGCTGCCGGTTATAGAACCTGACCCTTGCAAGCCTATTATCAGCCACTTATAATGCGCCAGGAGCCTGTCCGATATTACCTTTGTGACGAGGCGAATGAGGCGCTGGCAGATGCACGACCGCAGGCCACGAGAAACCGGAGGCGTATTCACTGGAATACGTTAAGGATTTGTCGGGGCCGAGAACAAAGCAGATGCCTGTGCGTCGTTCGCCGCAGTAGAAGGTCAATGTCGGACAGGCTCCTAGACTGTTCAATCTATCCTTTAACTGTCTGGAGGAATCTAAGCCCTCATGAGTGAACGAACATTAGCCATCATCAAGCCTGATGCTGTGAAGAAGCAGGCGATCGGTGACATTATTGCCCGCTATGACAAAGCCGGTCTGAAGCCTGTCGCAATACGTATGATGCAATTGTCCAAATCGACGGCCGAAGGGTTTTATGCTGTGCATAAGGCCCGTCCGTTTTTCGAGAGCCTCTGTACATTCATGTCGTCCGGTCCTGTCGTGGTGCTGGTCCTGCAGGGTGACAACGCGATCAAGAAAAATCGTGAGCTGATGGGTGCGACCGATCCGGCTAAGGCGGTGGCGGGCACAATTCGTAAGGCCTATGGGGCGAACATCGAATTTAACGCCGTCCATGGATCAGATTCGCCGGAGACCGCCAAGTTCGAGATTGGATATTTTTTCCCCGAAATGGATCTGGTCGGATAGGGACACCTGTCGGCTAGCAGGATGCTGAAAAAGTCCACCAGCCTATCTTGTTCATTTGGTCTGTTCGGTTCTGTCTGGTTTGTTTGGTTGTATTAGATTAACGAGATGGACCAGACAGAATGGGTTTGTTCCACACGTGCTATCCCTCGAAGTTCTAGCATGCCAAAAGAGTTTTTCCGTAGGTTGTTAGGTGTGAACGGCTGTGTCTGTTCCCTTTCATCGTTGGCCGGATGTTGTGAGATGGATTTCGTGCGTGTTGCTCTTGGTTCTTCCGGGGTGTGCCGCTCTGGAGCCCCGGTTCCCTCCTTCGATGCCACCTGCCACGTCGGGTATCGATCCGGCACTGGATGCTCAGACGCGGCTCCTTGAGTCTGCCTATGGTGCCTTTGCGCAAGAGCGCTATCCACTCGCGAGTGTACTCCTCCAACGATTTGTTGACTCCAATCCGGATTCTCCCAGGCTGATTGAAGCTCGTTGGTGGCTCGCACGCTCGTATGAGGAGCGCGGGGACCTCCCGGCCGCACTGTCTGTCTATCGCGCCTTGGTTGGGGAGGCACCGCGATCCACCCCGCTCGCCGGAAGTTATGAGTATTACGCTCTCAATAGACTGGACGAATTTCGCCGGAGTTTCGGCCTATCATCCTTGCTGGAACGGCGACAGATTGCGCTTTGGCTGACAGGCGCGGACTGGCTCACGATTCCTGATGTCGGGCTATGGATTGCGCGACTCGCTGACGCAGGAGTGACATCGTTGATTGTCGAGGCGGGATCTCCTTCTCATCAGACGATGCAGTCAGGCCCCATGGGGGTGTACTTTCATACCTCAAAGGTCCCAGTCGTCGAGGATCGTTTTAAGGTTATTGTGCCGGCAGCCCATGCCAAAGGGATGGCGGTGTTGGCGTCGCTTAATCTGCATGAGCCTGGATGGACGACTGTGAATCCTGAGTGGGGCACCGTCATGGACAATGGGACAGACCGGGTGTTCCAGCCTGTCGATCATGTCGATGTGCTCCATCCTGATTATCAACGTTTTGTCGGTGAGGTGACACAGGATTTGTTGAGCACAGACATCGACGGGCTGGTGGTTGGGGCGAGGAGGACCAAGGGATTTGCCGAGGAATGGAGCCCGACGTCGCGACGGATGTTCGAAGTGCCATTTGAACCTTCCTTCGATAGCCACGATCAGTCTGTCTCACCAGACGCATGGCGCTGGGCCGGCTGGAAGACGAGGACCTATCTTGGGTTTGTGGCACGATTAACCCAGCAGTTGCGAGAGTCGCGACCGGGGTTCCTGGTCGCAGTGGCCGTGCATGAGCGTGCGGTCTTCTCGCCTGCGGATGCCTTGAAGGAGTATGGAGAAGACGTGTTCGACACGAAGCAACGTGGGCTCCACCTGGTTGTTCTGCCAGAGCCTGGCATATCCAAACGATCTGATGACCAAAGGGCGAAACTGGAAACGGTGCAACAACGACTGGCGCCGATGCCTGGGGATGAACGGCGACTCTGGCTGGGCATGACCCTGGGCGCGGCGGATCCATCCTCTCTGGTGACGGCTGTGAGTGCCATACTCGCGACGAAGGTTGGGCAAGTCGGGCCCCATCTGCTGCTGATGAACGGGCAGCCGATTCCTTGACAAAAGAGGCGCCAGCCCACTACGATTCCCAAAATTCTTGGAGGTCGAAGCTAAGCTCAGGTTGAGTAGCTACAAGCGAGCATTCGGCATTCACTTGACCATAACCTCAACCTAGACCTTCTCCAAAGGGGAGCGCGCATGATTCCGAAAGACCTCCGTTACCACCATGAGCATGAATGGGTGCGCGTGAGCGGCACACAAGCCACAGTTGGTATCAGTCATTTTGCCCAAGATGCTTTGGGCGATATCGTTTTCATCGATATGCCGAAGCCTGATGCAGTCGTCAAGGCCGGGCAGCAGATCGGTGAGGTAGAATCGACCAAGACGACCTCCACGATCTATACGCCGGTGAGTGGCACCATTGCCAAGGTCAATGTTGATTTGAAAGACCACCCAGAAGCGGTGAACTCCGATCCCTATGGCAAAGGCTGGATGGTGGTGATCGATCTGTCGAACCCGAGCGACGTGGACAAGCTGATGACCGCCGCACAGTATGAAACCTTTCTTGCCGGCCAGAAACATTGAATCATTTGTGCATTGAATCATTGAACCATTGTGTGATTGGATCATTGGTGAGTTCTCGCAATGAATCAATCGACAATGAGCCGATGACTCGATGACCTCCCAGAAACACATTGCCATTCTCGGCGCTGGACCTGGTGGCTATGTTGCCGCGATCAGGGCGGCCCAGCTTGGCGCCCGCGTGACCGTCATCGAGTCCCACGCGCTTGGCGGCGTCTGCTTGAATTGGGGCTGCATTCCCAGTAAGGCCCTCCTATCGGTCGTCGAACTTGGCGACAAGGTCAAAAAAGGCGAAGACTTGGGGCTGCTGGTCCAAGGACCAGTCACGTACGATCTTGCCCGGATGGTTGCCCGAAAGAATAAGGTGGTGGCGGCACTTGTGAAGGGCATTGCCACGCTCTTCAAGGCGTGGAATATCGAACATGTGCAGGGGACTGGATCACTGCGGGATCGGCAGACCCTCACAGTGAGTGTAGCCGATGGCACGACGCGGGACATTCAAGCTGATGCGATCGTGATTGCCACTGGGTCGTCCTGGCCGAACCTGCCACAGTTTCCGATTGATGGACAGCAGATACTCACAAGCCAACATCTCCTGGACCTGGATCGCGTTCCTGCCAGTCTATTGATCGTCGGCGCGGGTGTCGAAGGTTGCGAGTTCGCGGCGCTCTATAGCGGTCTAGGGACGGAGGTGACGATTGTTGAGTTGATGTCTCGAGTTTTGCCGCTGGAAGATGACGAGATTTCGACCATGATGGAGCGTGAACTGAAGAAGCGCGGAGTCACTGTGCTGACAGGCACGACGGTTGAGAAGTTGGAGCGATCCCCTGGAGCTATCATGGCCTCGCTCAAAGACGGGACGACCAAGACGGCTGAAAAACTCTTGGTGTCCGTTGGGCGGGGACTCAATTCCCGTGGGATCGGATTGGAGCAGGTCGGTGTTCAAGTGGGACGGCGCGGAGAGATTCTCGTCAACGAGCGGATGGAAACGAATGTGGCAGGGGTTTATGCGATCGGCGACGTCGTCGGCAAGGCCATGTTGGCGCACGTGGCTTCGGCGCAGGGCAAAGTCGCGGTCGAGAATATCATGGGGCATCAGGCGACGGTCTGCTACGACGTGATCCCTGCCGGAATTTTTACCCTGCCGGAGATCGGTCGGGTGGGCGTGACGGAACAGCAAGCCCGAGAACGAGTTCAGGCTGCCGGGCAGAATTCCGAGAGGGTACTCACGGTGGGACGTTTTCGATATGCCGGGTTGGGAAAGGCGCAGGCGACAGGGGATACGAATGGGTTGTTCAAGGTCATCGCCGAGTCACCGAGTGGCAGGATTCTGGGCGTGCATATCGTCGGAGCCCACGCAGCCGATCTGGTGCATGAAGCGGCCATGGCGATGCAAGTCGGCGCGACGGTGACGCAAATGGCGGAGATGATCCATGCGCATCCGACGCTGTCTGAAGGGATGATGGAAGCGGCTGAAGATGTTGAAGGGAAGGCTATTCACCAGGCGCGAAAGAGGACGCAATAGTGTGGCAATCGCTCCTCCTTAAACTCGGAATGTTCGCGGCGACTATGGGAGTCGTCTTCTGGATCGGGTGGACCCTCCCGACCTCATTCGATCGAGCGCGCGACCTTGCAGCTGAATCGCTTGAGGGGCCGAAGGCTCAGATTGCTTCCGGAAGCGAACGTGCAACCACGGTGAGTCCATCCTCTGTCGTTTCGTTGTCAGATCAGCAGTCCGCAGTTGCTGCTCCGAAACGTTCTTACAAGGGTCTCCTTGATCTGAATCGAGCGACGAATCAGGACTTTGATGCTCTGCCGGGAATCGGTCCCCGATTGGCCGAACGGATCGTGGCGTATCGACAATCGGTGGGAGCCTTTCACTCTCTTGATGAATTGCGAGCAGTCAAAGGGATTGGAAAAAAGAAATTTGAGCGGATTCGTCCCTTGCTCACAGTAGCCTCGGATGCCATATCGATAGCCAGAGGGAAGAAGGCGACATGAGCGAACTCTCCCGTCAACTCGAGTTGATTCTCCGTGGAGTCGTGGAAGTCATTCAACGGGCCGAGCTTGAATCGAAGCTGACACGCGCCTTGAAAGAGAATCGCCCCCTCCGCGTGAAAGCAGGGTTCGATCCGACCGCGCCGGATCTGCATCTGGGTCATACGGTCTTGATCCACAAACTCAACCATTTTCAGGAACTCGGGCATCAAGTCATTTTCTTGATCGGCGACTTCACCGGCATGATCGGCGATCCGACCGGCCAATCGGAGACACGCGTCGCGCTCTCGAAGGAGAAGGTCCTGGAGAATGCGAAAACTTACGAGCGGCAGATCTTCAAAATTCTCGATCCTGCGAAGACTCTAGTGGAGTTCAATAGCCGGTGGATGAGTACGATGACGGCGGAAGCGTTGATCCATCTAAGTGCTCAATACAGTGTCGCGCGGATGCTTGAGCGGGATGATTTCCGTAAGCGGTACCACGAGCAGAAACCGATTAGTATCCATGAGTTCATGTACCCCCTCGTGCAGGGCTACGACTCCGTAGCGCTCAAGTCCGATATCGAACTGGGCGGCACCGATCAGAAGTTCAATCTGTTGGTGGGGCGCGAACTGCAACGCGACTATGGTCAAGAGCCCCAAGTCGTGATCACGATGCCCTTACTCGAAGGGACGGACAGCGTGCGGAAGATGAGCAAGAGTTTTGGGAACTACATCGCACTGGAAGATAAACCGAACGACATGTTCGGGAAGCTCATGTCGATCAGCGACGCGTTGATGCTCCGATACTACGAGCTGCTCACGACGGAGGATTTGGCTGGAGTCAAGGCCGCTCATCCGATGGAGGCGAAGCAGTCGCTCGCGGCTTTGATTGTTGCTCGGTATCACGGGGCGGAAGCAGGCCAGCAGGCGCGGACGGCCTTTCAGCAGAAATTTCAGGAGCGTGAATTTCCGAGCGAGCCTGATGTGCGCGTGACTTTAGCCCTAGTCGATCTGCGGGAAGGGCAGACGATCAGTCTTGTCGATCTGGTGACCAAGACGGGACTTGTGCCGAGTAAGAGCGAGGCCCGGCGGCTGATTATTCAGGGTGGCTTAGAGGTCGATGAACAGAAGCAGAGCGATGCGAATGCCATTATACCGATTGTGGCTGGACGATCCTATCGCCTGAAGGTCGGCCGACGAAAGTTTGCGCTGGTGGAACTGCAGGGGTAGTTGCCGGGAGTTTCTTGACTTGGCGTGGAGGCCCAGCGTAGGATTCGAGTCAGCGAGCGGGCGTAGCTCAGTGGTAGAGTCCTAGCTTCCCAAGCTAGTTGTCGTGGGTTCAAATCCCATCGCCCGCTCCAAATACGTCGCAGTCTTCCTGTGGGTTTGAACCCACGACAGCGGGATTTCGAAAGGGGTGCGCCCCTTTCGTGGGGAGCATGCGAGGGGGCTGTGCCCCCTCAGCAGGAGGCGGGAGGCAGGCTTCAGGGCCGATCCGGCGACGGAGTGCGGTTCAAATCCCATCGCCCGCTCCAAACCAAGATGTGAAACGTGAGGCGTGAATCGTCGCGCCTACGAGGTGAAGGACTTGAGAGGCATGCGCTTCCAAGTCCTTTTTCTATCTCATGGACGAGTTTCCCAAGGCCAAAGAGATACGCGGCTCCTACACACAATCCCTGCGGGAAATTGAATTGAGGTAGCAGCACGCGCGCTAAAACTTGTGTGTTACAGAAAGGAGGCGCTGTGAGCCGAGGGCGTTTTGGGTTCTTGGTCCTCGTGACGTTGCTCGGAAGCACCACAGGCGGGGCCTTAAGCGGGTGGTGGCTGGCTCCTTCAGCTGTCAAGGCGCAGAAGATCAATGGGGTGAATGCTGAAGAGTTTCTCCTGCTGGATACGAGTGGAAAGGCGCGAGCCGGATTAGGACTCGACAAGAATGGTGAGGTAGGTCTGGTGCTGACGAGCCGCGATGGGAATCGAAAACTGACCCTCTCTCCCGACAATCGGTTTGCCGTGACGCTGTCCGATCAGAGTGGCCGCGTCTTGTGGTCCGCTCCATAGAGGGCAGGTGAATCCCAATTGGATGGTGAGAAATCTGGCTTTTCGAGTATCCTGCTAAGGAAACTAGCGGGTTGCTAAGAAATTATTGTGAACCCGGAGAAATACAGGATTGAAGGAAGAATTCACGGACGGCTCAAGCAGCACCGGCAGGCTGTTCAAAAAGGCCGTTCAGCAAGGCCGCAGCGAGTGAAGGGCCGAGGGCGTACCCTCTGGGGTACGTTGAGGGTCTGAACGATGCGAGAACGCTGCTGGCGGACTTTTTCAACAGCCTGCTAAACGGCTTTTTGGACTTTGCCGCTGCGGAGACAGCGGGTGCAGACCCGAATGCGTTTGGGCTGACCGTCGATTAGGGCCCTGACTGGTTGGAGGTTGGGTTTGAAGGTCCGCTTGGTCTTGTTATTGGCGTGACTGACATTATGGCCGGATTGGCGACGTTTGCTACAGAGATCGCATGTAAATGCCACGGGTACACTCCTTCATCTAAGCGAATCGATGCCAGCTGACGAAGATCAAAATATATCACAGGGCCATTCGTCTTGACAAGCAGGTTTGATGCGCTAGGCCAGTCTACGGAACATTTAGGAACATCAGTATTGCGGAAGGGTGACTAACGATAACGGGAATCGATTTGCTTGGTTATGCGGCAGGGATGTTGACCACCTATGCCTTCTGGCCTCAGCTGCAGAAAACGTGGGCCTCGAAGTCTGCGGGTGATGTATCGCTGGGCATGCTGGCCATATTCTCAGCCGGCGTCTGCCTCTGGTTTCTATATGGACTGGTTCTGCATTCCTGGCCGATCATTCTGACTAATGCCATTACGTTGCTTCTGACGGGGGCGATCCTATTGCTCAAGCTGCGCTATCGAGGCTAATAGGATGCTGAAAAAGTTCGTCAGCTTCGTTCTCGCCTCGAAAGCATCCTCAACGTAGCCCAGAGGCTACGCCTCCGGTGCTTTCATCGGCTGCGGCCTTGCTGACGGACTTTTAAAGCATCCTGCGGAATGATATTCTATTACCGTGATGGGCTAGTGGCGGCCAGAAGGGCGGGTTTGAGCAGCTGCCCGCGATTCTTTAGGCACAGGCGCGAGGGAGACAATAGCAGGCACGCTGATATCAAAACTTGTCTCGCCCCCATCGTCGTATCGGTCTTTCCCCACGCTATAGATCTTCTGTTGCGTTGGGCTCCACAACATCGGTAATCCACTAAAGGGATCATAGTAGGACGAGCCGACTTGAGCGAGTCGATTTGGCACGGTAGTCTGTGCGCTCGGGCGCCGTAAGACGACTTGCAGCGAGGCGAGTCGCAGCCTGGCATCAGTTTCCCTCAGTTGATAGTGGAAGGGATCCCAGTCCGGTTCGAAGGGGTTAGGGCTAATAAGGTTCGCCATGATGCCTTGGCCTGTGGTGCCTGCAAGCTCGTGAAGTTTTGGCAGGCGGTTCTGTCCTGCTTCCGTCGCATGGATCATCGCGTCGTAGTAGGTCGCATACATTTCCCAGGTTTCTCGCGTCTGTAGTGGGATTCCAAGGAACGAGTGTCCGTGAGGATGTGCGATCTGGCGGAAGGCCTGTTCGGGAAGATGAGCAGTGCTCGCCAACCACTCTTCGCGTGTATTGAGGGATTCAGTTTGCCCTTCCATGGTGAGTTCACCTGTGTGATCGCCATGGACGGCGAGTGTGAATTGATGTTGAAACGGCCAGCGGAGCGAGGATTCTGCTGTGGTGAGTGGAGGGGCAATGTCGGGGGTCATCGCCAACACGGTGTTATCGACGGCGGGCTGCGACAACAGAGCCGAGAGCAGGCGGAGATCGTCGGTGATGACGATTTGCGCCATGACTTTGGTGGCGATGGTCGTCGCGTCTCGAAGTACGCTCCGCCACGTTTGCATATCCTTCTTCAGTCGCTGCATGCCCAGGACCGTCTGGCGAGAAAATCCGTTGGCGATGTAGTGGCGGTGTGCAGCGAAAATTTCCACGAAGCGGGGCGTGTCTTGGTGCCCGAATCCCATATCCTCAAAAGGCATTGCGAGCCAGCGCTCGTAGCGCGCCAATAAGGTATGGTCGCGACCGGTCAAAGTCTGAAGCCGTGTTTTCATATTCCGGAACTCCCTCACTGGATTTTCGGAGTTCCAGGAAGGAAAGACCTGTTCTATGGGGAGCTGAATCTGTAGCTCCGAGCGACCCGGCTTGTCGTAGTTTAATTCGGTAGTGCCTGGAGCAAAGGTGGTTTCCAGCCACATCTCATGACCCACCTTGGCCGGGTCGAGAGAAGCATCTGCAGCAAAGCCGAGGAGATAGTAGTAGCCATTCTCATAGGGGTTGGTGAGACGGTACTGCGGCGGCTCTAGGAGTTGAGTAAAGGTGGGACTGGGAGATTGTCCCTTCGAGGACCATATGAGACTTGATATCTGGAAGAAGGCCCATATAACGACGAGGCTAATGATCAGATGCTTCATAGATAGGTAAAAGGAAGTAGACGGAGCATGCTGGGATGGCGATTCATGTGAGCTTGTATCCTATGCGAGAGGCATCCATCACAAAATGGGAGCAAAGCCTATGCCGGGAGGTGATCTGAAAAGCCTCGGTCTTTCGCCCTGTTTGCCGATGGCTATGAGCGCGTACCGGTCAGAACATGAGCAGGGGAGAGGCCAACGGACATTATTGAACTTGACAACCTTCATCCTTGTCTCCTAGAGTGCCCTCCACATTGTGACTCCTGGGTAAGGGAAGAGGGTGCAAATCCCTCGCGGTCCCGCCGCTGTAAGTGGGGACGAAACCCGTAGAAGCCACTGTCATTGAGACGTTAACCGTTGTCAGTTACGCGTTAAACGTGGGGAGAAATTCTTCACGAGTAACGAATAATGCGTCACGATTCGCGTCTTCAGATGGGAAGGCGCGGGGAGTAGGGTGAACCATGAGCCAGAAGACCTGCCAGGAACGGGAGCCTGCCAGAGGATCCCTTCGTCGTGAGGCGGAGGAGATCGGATCAGATGCAAGGCCGCAGGCGTGATAACGAGCGGAAGCGTATTCTCTGCAATACGTTGAGGATCGTTTCAAGCCGAGAACGCGGCAGATGGTCCGAGATCGTTCGCCGCAGCAGAATGGCGACCCTCTGGTAGGTTCCCAAGACCGAGGTTCCCTCGTGGGCTGGGGAATTGGCGAGGATGAGTTGCGGGTGCAATCCTCAGGGTCTGTCCAGGCCTTGAGGATTTTTTGTTTGGGCACTCGAAGTCGTCGCTATATCCGTTCGGCCGTGGCTGCCATGCTTTTCGTGGTCTCTGTTGCCGGGGTGTGGAGTGATAGTTCTTTTGCACAAGCCGACGAGGCGGACATGACACGTCGGCAGCAGGGCATCCTCACGGGCATGCCCTTCATGGCGAATATTACCCCGCGTACCTTCGTCGACGACCTCGGTCGTAAAATCTTTCTAGCTAAGGCACCCACGCGAGTGGTCTCTCTCGCGCCCAGCATTACCGAAATTCTTTATGCCATTGGGTTAAATGACGAGATTGTCGGCGTCACTGAGTTTTGCGATTACCCGCCGGCGGCCAAGCAGAAACCGAAAGTCGGGTATGCCCAGCCCAATATCGAAGCCATCGTCACATTGCAACCGGACCTAGTGTTAGCCCCACGCGCCTTTCTCCGGGCCGACCTGTTGGCCAAACTTGAGCAATTGAAAGTTCCGATCTTTGTGGTCGACCCGGAGTCGTTCGAGGAAATTCCCAGTCGGATTCAAACCGTCGGTCGCATCCTCAATCGATCCGCCTCCGCAGATGGGGTTGCCATGGCGATGCGGCAACGCATCGCCGAAATCCGGAACAAAATGGAAACGGTGGCGCGGGTTCGTGTGCTCTACGTGTTGAACAGCCAGCCGCTGATTACCGTCGGGCCGGGCAGCTATCTTGATCAAGTAATCAAAGTGGCTGGGGGTTCCAATATCGCGGCGCAGACGAGCGTGCCCTACCCGCATCTCAACATGGAAACCGTCCTCAAGGAAGATCCAGAGATCATTATCTTTCCCATCGGAAAGGCCGAAGGGATTCCACTCAGTGAGCAACAACAATGGCTGCGATGGACCTCGTTGTCGGCGGTCAAGCAGGGACGGCTGCACCAAATTTCCGCCGATGTGCTGAATCGTCCCGGCCCCCGGATAGTCGAGGGGTTGGAAACATTGGCTCGGATTATCCATCCTGAAGCGTTCACTGCGAGTATCGCGCCGTGAGTAGTATGAAGCTCACCACCGATCCGTCACGTGCCTCCGTTCGAACCGAACAAGCGAATATGGCGACAGATTCGGGCGCATCTCCTGTTCTAGGCAGGGCTCGGACAACCAGCGGGTCTGTGCTCACAGCCAGGCGATGGAGCGTTGTGATGGCGCCGCTTGTGGTGATGTCCGTCGCGCTCCTCTTAATCTCTATACAGTTCGGGACGGAATGGATCGGGTTTAGTCAGATCATCGACATTATATGGCAGGTTCTGCATGAAGGGACGGTTGAAAGTGACCGCATCGGGACAACCGGCGTGATCCTCCTCCAGGTGAGACTTCCACGTGTGTTGCTGGGGTTTCTTGTAGGCGCGTGCTTGGCGTCCGTCGGTGTCGTGCTGCAGGCGTTGTTGCGGAACCCCTTAGCCGATCCCTATGTGCTCGGGGTGTCGAGCGGTGCGGCATTGAGCGTCGCCCTCGCGATCCTTCTGGGGGTCGGCACCACGGTGGTGGCCTTTTCTGTGTTACCGCTCTGTGGATTTGCCGGAGGGTTACTGTCGTTAGTGGTGGTCTATCGCATGGCGGTTTCTTATGGCCGGTTACCCATTCACGCACTACTGCTCGCAGGCGTGATTCTCAATGCGATCTTTTCGGCGATGATCATGTTTGTGACTTCCATCATGGAACCGAATCGCTCCGTCGGGACGATGACCTGGCTGATGGGAACGTTGAATGCACCGTCATATCCGGCGTTGGGCATATTGGCGTGCTATCTGTTAGGTGGTCTTTTCCTGTTGCTCAGACAGGCGCGCCGACTGAATGTGCTGACGTTGGGCGAGGAGTCTGCGCGTTCGCTGGGGATCGACACAGAGCATGTCAAACGAGTGGTCTATGTGCTTTCGGCCCTGATTACTGGCGCAGTGGTGTCGGTGAGTGGAATGATCGGGTTCGTTGGGATGGTCATCCCGCACGCCGTCAGGTTTCTCCTCGGGGCGGATCACCGGCTGCTCTTGCCGGCATCGGCGTGCATTGGAGGAATGTATCTGGTCAGCGCCGATACCTTGGCACGTACGCTGCTCACACCGACAGAAATTCCCGTGGGGATCGTCACTGCGCTCGCAGGTGGACCGTTCTTCATCTACCTCCTGGTGTGGAGAAAGGATCGGTTCGTATGAGCCTGTCTCCGGAGAACGCATATTCGATGATCGATAAGGCACCGGGGCTTGGTGCCGTTGCGTTACCGCACACGGCCTACCAGGTGCGTTCCCTGCGATTTCAGTACCATCCTCTCAGTCGAGGAGCCGCCAGCTGGGTTCTCGACGGACTGACGTTTGAAGTCGATGCTGGAGAGATTCTTGGCATCGTTGGCCCGAACGGGTCGGGAAAGACCTCGTTACTCAAGCTGTTGGCGAAAGTCTTGCGACCGGGGGCGGGTGACATGGCCTTATTCGGCCGCGACCTTGGCACGATGCCGCAAATCGAGGTGGCAAGGACTGTGGCCTTTGTGCCTCAAGAGAGCCCACAGGTATTTCCCTTTACGGTGATAGAAACGGTACTGATGGGCCGGTATCCGCATCATCATGGCGCGAAGTGGAGTGCAGGATTCGGCTGGGAAAGCGCTGAGGATGTCTTGATTGCTGAACAGGCCATGCAGTCCACGGATCTCACCCATCTGGCCAGTCGTTCGGTGATGGATCTATCGGGCGGCGAACGCCAGCGCTGCATGATTGCCCGGGCCTTGGCACAAGCGCCCCAAGTCCTCTTGCTGGATGAGCCTACCGCGTTTCTCGATCTCCAGCACCAGATTGAAATCTGCGCGATTGTGCGCCGGCTTAAAGAGGAACGTGGTTTGACCGTGGTGCTCGTCTCACACGACCTGAACCTCGCGAGTCAATACTGCGATCGAATTCTGATGCTGAAAGCCGGAGCGCTTTTCCGCCTCGGTCCGCCGCATGAAGTGATTGGTGCCGACGTCTTGCGAGCCGTGTATGGATGTGATGTCTTAGTCGATCGCCATCCAGAATCGGGCGTGCCCAGGGTCACGATGCCCAGTTATATTTCAACAAAGAATGTCAGAGATTACTTGTAACGGCCTGCTAGGTTCAAAAAGAAACGTTACTAATCCAAAACCTCAATTTGATCGACACAGTCATTCCCTAAATGAACACAGCTAGAGTGGCTCTGCTTCACATCTCCATCGTCCCTGGCGCCATCGAGCGCAACCGATACGTGCTTGAAGAGACTGTCAAATATGCCGCAGCCTCTGGCGCACAGTGGATCATCACTCCAGAACTTGCTGTATGCGGACTCCAGTTTGCAAGGATCATTGGAATCGACTGGATCCAGCCGCAACCAGATGCATGGATGAGGCGCTTCTGCCAACTTGTGCGGTCGCTTAAGCGGAGCGTGTTTCTTGCGTGCCCGGAACGGGACGCTGGGAGGCTCTACAACTCGGTCTTTGTTATTAATCCGCGCGGAGAGATAATTGGCAAGCATCGGAAGATCAATGTCAGAAGCGATTCTCTCTCATGGTCAAGTCCCGGAGAGGATCTCGTTCCGCTCCAGTGCGATGGGGTGAAGGTAGGTCTGTTGGTTTGCGCTGACGCGTTTACGCCGGGTATCGCCGGCACCTTGAAATCCCAGGGCGCACAAATCCTTCTCTCGCCGTCTTCCTGGGGCCCTGGGATCCATGGACCGAACGGTGAATGGGAGGCACGAACCCGCGAGACAGGCCTCCCGCTGATTGTGTGTAACCGAACTGGGGCTGAGAAAACGCTCGAGTTTTGGAAGGCTCCTAGTATTGTGGTGAAGAATGGGAGACGCGTGCTCTCACATACCTCCGAGCAATCTGCCGTTCTGCTATTTGATTGGAACTTCACGGCCATGACGCCACTGTCCACGGTCTACCGAGCAGAGTATCTAAAGGAATGATCGCTGGGAGACAGCTGGAAGATGCAATGAGGAGGATGTACCCACTCTTCATCGCAGAATACACCAGGGTACATGTTGTCACGATCAGGAGGGAATTTTAGGAAAAGGTCGTCGGTGACGGGGAAGATGGTGCAAATCCATCACGGTGCCGCCACTGTAAGCGGGGAGTGATCCTGCAGAAGAGCCACTGCCATGAGGCGTTACACGTGAATCGTGAATCGCGAAACGTTGGGAATAGTTCCCTCGATTAACGAATAACGAATTACGGTGAACGTCCTCAAGCGGGAAGGCGCAGGGGAACGAGAATCCGCGAGTCAGGAAACCCAGCCGACGGATGTTTCTATCCAACCCTTCGAGCCAAAGGGAGGTTTAGTATGCCGTCTGATCCTTGGTATCGATCCGTCTTGTTTTCCGTGTGTGTGTGTCTCACGTTTCCCCTCCTATCGTCTGTGTCCGCCTTCGGCGATGAGCAGGCCGAACTTGAACCGGTTCTGGAAACCAGGGAGGTGGTCATCTCCGCAACGAAGACACCGGTTCCTGTCACACAACTGACCAGCGCGGTCGAAGTCATCACGGGAGAAGAGCTGGAGCGCCGGCACGTCAAGACCGTTGTGGATGCCCTCCGTCTCAGCCAGGGACTGACAGTCTTTTCGGACGGCGGGCCGGGCACGTCTTCGTCGGTGCGCATCCGAGGGAGTAGTTCCGACCAAGTCTTGGTGCTGATTGATGGTGCAATTATGAATAGTGCCACGTTGGGCAATTTCAACTTTGCCAATTTGACGACAGACAACATCGAACGGATTGAAATCCTCCGCGGTGCTCAGAGCATGCTGTGGGGCGCGGACGCAATGGGCGGTGTGATTAATATCACCACCAAGAGGGGCACTGGCGCGCTATCGGCAAACGCATTCGCTGAATATGGATCGTTCTCGTCCATTCGGGAAGGTGGACAGGTATCCGGCAAAAATGGGCCGGTAGATATCACCGCCGCCATTTCACGCTGGGACTATACGGGATTCTCAGCTGTCAACTACCGCCGGGGGGCATCGGAAAAAGATGGCTTTCACAATACGCAAGCTTCAACGCGAATTGGGATTGCGCTTCCTTATGAAGGACGGCTCGATCTGAATTTCCGCTTCTTACAGGGTAAGACCAATACTGATGGCGGATTTGGATCTGGATTCGACACGCTCGGAGCCTATACAAAGAGTCAACAGTACGTGTATAGCGCCACCTATCAGCAGCCGATCACGAATTGGTGGACGCAGCTGTTGACGCTATCCCGCCAAAATGAAAACTCGCGGTCTTCTCCAGGGACAAGTTCAAGGGACTTGGCAACAGGAACAACGTTTAATCCCTTCGACCCTCTATTCAATCCGGAATCCATGATTAACACGGTGGCGAATCGGATTGAGTGGCAACACAACTTCCAGGTTGGGAAGCCGCTACTACTGACCGCCGGGTATCAGTATCGTGACCAACAAGGAGAGAATCTCAATCTCAGTACCGGGGGGACTGACATCAGTAACCACATTATCTCAAGTCATGCCGGATTTGCTCAAACGCAACTCAACCTGTGGGACCGTGTGTTTGCGACAGCCGGTGTGCGCCAAGATGAGTACAATGCTTTTGGCGGTGCGACGACTTATCGAACAACCGCCGGCTATCTCCATCAAGAGACTGGTACCAAGATTCGCGGCAGTTACGCGACAGGCTTTCGAGCGCCAACCATCAATCAGTTATTCTTTCCAAATTTTGGAAATCCCAATCTCAAACCTGAGCGGAGTCAAAGTATGGATGTTGGCGTGGATCAATATCTGCTGAACAATCGTCTGACCATCAGCGCGGGATTTTTCTGGAATCGATTCCGTGACATGATTGTCGCTCAACAAAGTTTGAGTATCTGCGGGCCTTCCCCTTTTGATCCCAATGGGGCCTTCTGTGCAGTGAATGCCGGTCTGGTGAGTACCAAAGGTTGGGAAGCAAGCGTGAAGTATGCCCTTGTAAAAGATATGCCTTTCATCAAGAGTCTGGATGTGCAGGCCCAGTACACCAATACGCTGACCAGGAATCTCGAGGAGCAGCCAGGCAATCGGGTACCTCGTACGCCGGTTGACCAATGGAGCATGATCATTAGTTATCAGCCGATCGATCCGGTCAGGATCAATCTCGAAGGTCGATATGTGGGATCCCGGTTCAACGATGTGAATAATCTGCAACCAATGCGGGCATTTGACGTGTGGAATGTCTCCGCAACCTACGACGTGACGAACCGTATACAGACCTATCTTCGTGCCGACAACATCTTCAATGAGAAATACGAAGAGGTTCTGCTTTTTGGCACCCCTGTGCGGTCCATTTTTGTCGGGCTAAGGGTCAATTATGATGTCAAGTAACCGAATCCTATGATCGTTCCACGACTGGTCATTGCCGGCATCCACAGCGGTGTCGGGAAGACGACGGTCACCTTGACGATCCTGGCGGCCCTGAAAGCTCGGGGTCGCCGGGTGCAAGCGTTCAAGGTGGGACCTGACTTCATCGATCCGAGCCATCACGCCGCCGTGACCGGTCGTCCTTCTAGGAATTTGGATGGCTGGATGTTGGGGGAGGCCGTCAACCGCGCGATCTTCGCGCGCGCGGCAGTCGATGCGGACCTCTCCATTATCGAAGGGATGATGGGCCTGTTCGACGGCAGTTCGCCGGTGAACGAAATCGGCAGTACGGCTGAATTGGCGAAGCAATTGGATGCGCCGGTGCTTCTCGTCATTGACGGAAGTGCCATGGCCCGCTCCGCTGCGGCCATGGTGTCGGGGTATGCGAAGTTCGATCCGGCACTACGAGTGGCGGGCGTACTCTTTAATCAGGTCAGCAGCGAAGGGCATTACAAACTTCTCAAGGAAGCAGTGGAACAAGAGACCGATGTGGTGGCGGTGGGATATTTACGACCGAATCAGGCGGTGACGATCTCCGAGCGCCATCTCGGGCTCATGACTGCGATGGAGCAGGGGACAGGCGAACTCTACGGTTTGCTTGCAAAGGCGGCGGCAGAAACGGTTGATCTTGATCGAGTCGAGGCACTCGCCCGCTCGTGCAGAGAGTTGACTGTGGCGGCGCCTCAGCCCGTGGCGATGAACCACGGGCGTAAGGTTCGAATCGGTGTGGCGCTGGATCAGGCATTTTGTTTTTACTATGCCAACAATCTTGAGTTGCTTGAAGCAGAGGGGGCCGAATTGGTGAGGTTTTCTCCCATGAGCGATCGGGTATTGCCTGATGTGGATATGTTGTACCTCGGCGGGGGCTATCCGGAACTGCATGGCAAGGTGCTGGCTGATAATGTCAACATGCGAGCCGCAATCCGACAGTTCGCTGAGCGAGGTGGGACGATCTATGCGGAATGCGGCGGGATGATGTATCTCACCCAAGCCATCCGCGACTTCTCCGGTACATCGCATGAGATGGTCGGACTGTTTCCTGCCGAAGCCGTCATGCAGAAATCGTCGATGACGTTGGGATATCGGACCATGAACTGTTCTCGGCACTGCATCCTCGGTGAAGCCGGCATGACTGCTAGGGGGCATGAGTTTCATTACTCGACGCTGGTATCGAGAGGACCGCTCGACTATGCTTGTGGACTCCGTGATGCGCAGGGAGATTCGAAGGGCTCGGATGGGCTCGTGCTGGGTAACACGCTGGCACTCTATACGCACATTCATTTCGCCAGCCAGCCACAATTGGCCATCACACTGGTCGCTTCAGCGCGCGGGACTCGTATGGAGCCATCTTTGAGTTCCAGAGCGATGAGATGACGGAGCAGGACGAACATAAAGCCAGGATGGAACGGTTGAAGGCGTCGGTGGACCGGCGCATTGAGGCGGCGCAAGAAGAGAAAGGGTTGTTGATTGTCTATACGGGCGCCGGCAAGGGGAAAACGACCGCCGCGCTGGGGATGGCGCTTCGCTGCATTGGCCATGGTATGAAGGTCGCTGTGGTGCAATTTATCAAAGGCGCGATCGATACGGCAGAGGAACGGGCGCTGAAGTCGTTCGGCGATCGCGTCACCTATCTTCGCATGGGCGAAGGGTATACCTGGGAAACCCAAGATCGTGAGCGGGATACGAAGTTCGCCCAACAAGCCTGGGTCACGGCCTGCGGATTCTTACGCGATTCGTCTTATGCGATGGTTATTCTCGATGAATTCAATATCGCTCTGCAGCACGACTATGTCCAACTTGAAGACGTGCTGCCGATTCTCCGTGGCCGGCCTCCCATGCAGCATGTTGTGATCACCGGTCGCGGCGCCAAAGACGAGTTGATCGAGGAGGCCGATCTCGTCACGGAGATGAAGCAATCCAAACATCCTTTTCGAAAAGGCATTAAGGCGCAACCGGGGGTGGAGTTTTGAGGGGGCCGGTTAACAAGACCTGTGAGCACTGCCGTCAGACATTCGAGTGTGGTGGGTACCAATGCTGGTGCGGACAGGTGGGGATTACTGAACCTCAGATGGACTGGATTGCCGCTCGTTTTCAAGATTGCCTCTGTCCTGCATGCTTGAAGTTGGTCCGCGCTGGTGCGCTCGAGGCGTTTCCCATCAAGCCGGTGAGTCCGACAGGTGCCGAGTGAGGCACATCCCCTAACCGCCATTGTGAGTCTCTGCTCAAGGAGCGTGGTATGAGCCTACAACCTGACATCTTGATTCCCGGTAATGGGCAGTTTTCCGACCATGAGCGGGCGGCCGTCTACCGTGTGATTTTCGAGCGGCGGGATGTCCGCCGAAATTTTTTGCGGACGCCGATCACGGACAATGTTCTTGCGAGAGTTTTGACTGCAGCGCATCACGCCGGGTCTGTTGGGTTCATGCAGCCGTGGGATTTTGTGGTCATCCGCCAACGCGCGACGAAGCGCGCCGTGAAGCAACTCTTCCAGAAAACGAATGCTCAGGCGGCCATGCACTATGAAGGCGCCCGTGCAACGCTCTATCGGAGGCTGAAGCTCGAAGGGATTGAGGAAGCGCCGATCAATATCTGTGTGACCTGTAGCCGCCAGCGCGGCGGAAGGCATGTACTGGGGCGCTCCACTGTACGCGATACGGATGTGTATAGCACCTGTTGCGCCATCCAAAATCTCTGGCTGGCCGCACGTGCGGAGGGCATAGGAGTTGGATGGGTCAGCATTCTGGACCATGGAGCATTGAAGCAGGTGCTCAGTATCCCCAGGGCGGTCAAAGTGCTTGCCTATCTCTGTCTCGGCTACGTATCCGACTTTGCGACACAGCCCGATTTGGAAACGGCGGGGTGGCGAGTCAGGATTCCGGTTGACCAACTCATTCACTATGAGGCGTGGGGGAACACAATACAGGGCGACAGGAGGAACGGTGATGCGCATCACGAAGGTCTACACGAGAACCGGGGACGCGGGAAAAACAAGGCTGGCCGCAGGTATTGAAGGACAGTCTTCGAGTTGAGGCCTGCAGCACCCTCGAGGAGCTGAATGCGGTGGTCGGGGTTGTCCGGGTGATGAATGCCGAGATGATCGGGGGGGCATATTCAGGCTGAAAAACTCGAAGAGGATCTCCAATTGATCAAGAATAAACTGTTTGATCTCGGCGGGATCCTTGCGACAGTCCCGGACCAAAAGTTCAAGAACATGCCACAGGTGACAGGGAACGACGTGAAGAAGCTTGAAAAGATGATTGATGGTTGTCAAAAGGATTTGGTTCTGCTCAAAGAGTTCATTCTACCTGGTGGGGGAAAGGTGTCGGCTTTTTTCCATCAGGCGAGAACTGTTTGTTGACGGGCAGAGCGGGTGTGCGTGCACCTCTCGCGGGAAGAGCCGGTGGGCACGGTGAATATCACGTTTGTGAAACGTCTGAGTAATGCTTTGTTTGTGCTGGTACGCGGGGCAGCTAAGACCCAAGGGGAGCCGGAATTCCTCTGGCAACGTGACGTGAAGAAGGCGGCGGGCTGATCGCATGAAGCAGGCGCGCAAGGAACGCTCGAAGTTGATTCTCGTGCTCGGCGGCGCTGCGTCTGGCAAGAGCCAGGCGGCGCTTGATCTGGCAGGTCAGGCAGGACCGAGAGCCTTCGTGGCGACAGGTCAGGCGTTGGATCGGGAGATGGCCTCGCGGATTGAACGGCATCGAGCCACACGCTCGGCTGATTGGGAGACGGTGGAAGTTCCAGTGGATATTGCCGCCTGGGTAAATAAAAACAGCAAGTGTTATCAATCGATTGTGATCGATTGTATTACGTTATGGTTGAGTAATCTACGTGGGCTGCGCTTGTCTGACTTGGCTGTTTCTGAAGCCACCGCCGACCTGCTTCAGACCATTCGGACGACGCGGGCCCGTGTCGTGATCGTGAGCAACGAATTGGGGTTGGGGCTTGTGCCGGCCAAGAAGGCTGTCCGGGCATTTCGCGATCTGGCCGGACGGGTCAATCAACAGGTGGCAGCAGAAGCAGATGAAGTCTATCTGACAATCAGCGGCCTTCCACTGCGATTGAAGTAAGAGGAGTTGCGTGGATGTTGTCTCATGAAACCATTGACCGGATTCAACCAACCGACCCTCGTCTCTTGGCACAGGCACAGGCCCGCCTTGATCGATTGACGAAGCCGATCGGCAGCCTGGGTCGGCTCGAGGAATTGGCCGCGCGCTACGTCATGATCACGGGCGAGATGAAGCCGAAGGTCCCGCGTGGAACGGTCTATACCTTCGCCGCCGATCATGGTGTGACGGCGGAAGGGGTGAGCGCCTATCCCTCCGCAGTGACTCCTCAGATGGTCTTGAACTTCCTGCGCGGGGGCGCCGGTGTCAACGTGCTCGCGCGCCATGCTGGCATCGAGGTTCGTGTCGTGGACATCGGTGTCGCTTTCGACTTTGAAGGGGTTCCAGGACTCATTCATAAGAAGGTCATGCCAGGAACGAAGAATCTGCTGGTGGAATCAGCGATGAGTCCCGCGCAGGCGGAGCAAGCGCTACAAGTAGGGATCGAGTTGGCCACCGAGGCCGGTCGGCAGGGCATCGGCTTAATCGGGACCGGGGAGATGGGGATCGGCAACACGACCGCCAGTTCGGCGATTGCAGCCGTGATGACGCACCGACCGGTCTCACAGGTGACGGGACGAGGAACGGGTATTGACGACACCAGTCATACACACAAGATCGACGTGATTCAGCGTGCGCTCGATCTCCATCGGCTCGATTCGGCGAATGCGATGGAAGTGCTCGCCAAAGTGGGTGGGCTTGAGATCGGCGGGTTGGCCGGGCTGATGCTCGGCGCAGCGGCAGCTCGCATTCCGGTCGTGTTGGATGGGTTCATCGCCGGAGCGGCCGCATTGATCGCCGTGGGCCTGCAGCCGCGCTGCAAAGACTATCTCATTGCGTCCCATCGATCAGTTGAACAAGGCCATCAGGCGATACTGGATCATCTTGGATTGAAGCCGCTGTTCGACCTCGATCTTCGGCTGGGGGAAGGCACCGGCGCCTGTCTCGGCATGAGTTTGGTCTTTGTCGCAATCAAGATTCTCACGGAGATGGCCACATTTGACGAGGCTGGTGTGTCGGAGCGCAACACATGACCGCGGTGCTGCGAACGTTTGTGTTCGCCTGGCAGTTTCTCACGGCAATTCCACTCAGTCATTCGACGCACGATGCCAAGCCGGAGGAGTTGGCTGCCTCCATGAGCTGGTATCCCCTGGTTGGCTGCCTCCTCGGGGCGCTGCTGGTCACGGCAGATCTGCTCCTGGCGCAGGTCTTCTCTTCCCAGGTCACGAATGTGTTATTGATCCTTCTCCTCGTCGCCATCACGCGCGGCCTTCACCAGGACGGCCTTGCCGATATGGTGGACGGCCTGGCGGGCGGGCGAACCGCTCAGGCGCGTCTGGCTATCATGCGGGACGGCCGTGTCGGTGCGATCGGAGCGACTGGACTGTTTCTCGCGCTTGGCCTCCGATACGCTGGGCTCAATGCGTTGCCGGTTGGCGAGCATATGGCGTTGCTGATCGGCATGCCGACGGTCGGTCGATGGGCGATGATCGTGGGGGCTTTCCATGTGAGCTATGCACGGCCGGAAGGAGGACTAGCCCAACCGTTCCTCGCACATGTGTCCTGGCGACACCTGTGCGTGGCAACCGTTACGGTAGGACTTGTGTTGACACTGTTATTGGGACCATGGCCGGCGTTGTGCTGTCTCTTCATCGGCATGGCTCTCGTTCGCCTTGCTACGGCCTGGTTTCATCGCATGTTCGGCGGAGTCACAGGTGATTTACTAGGGGCGACGAACGAAGTCGCAGAGATTCTCTTTATCTTGATCGTTCCCGTGGTGCTTTTCCGATGACCGGAGGCGAATTGGCGGTGGCCTGCGTCTTAGACGCGGCCGTCGGAGACCCGCACTGGTTCCCACACCCGGTGCGATGGATGGGATCTCTTGTCCACTGGTACGACCGGCGCGTCCACCAGCTCCTCCTGTCTCCCGCTAAGCAACGGATGGCAGGGGTACTGCTGGCTGTCGCCTTGCCCGCTGGAGCCTATACGGCTGGGGCGCTGCTCATCTGGTTTGGTAACTCGATCGGTCCCTTATGGGGGAGTGCGGTCACCGTGCTGCTGGCCTGGACTACTCTCGCGGCTCGGGATCTTATTGACCATGTCGTATCCGTACAACGGGCTCTCCAATCCGTTTCTTTGACGGACGCTCGATCAGCAGTCGCCAAGATTGTCGGACGCGATACGGAGGGGATGGCTGAATCTGATATTGTCCGCGCAACGGTGGAAACGATTGCGGAAAGCACGGCTGATGGGATCATTGCACCGCTGTTCTATCTGATCCTTGGGGGAGTTCCATTGGCACTTGCGTATAAGGCGGTCAGCACGTTGGACTCGATGATCGGCCATTTGGACGACCGATACCGGTGGTTTGGCTGGGCGTCGGCACGATTGGATGATGTGGCAAATTTTCTTCCGGCTCGGATCACTGCGCTCTTGCTGGTTCTCTCAGCGGGAATCGTCTCTCGATCGTGGCCCGCGATGCAGCACGCGTGGACAATCTTGCTTCGTGACGGCAGACACCATCCAAGCCCGAATAGCGGACGCCCGGAAGCTGCGATGGCCGGCGCGCTCGGGGTACAACTAGGCGGGACTAATCGCTATGACGGTCTTCCTATTGAACGCCCATGTCTTGGCGACCCTGATCAGCCTCTGAAGAGGGCTCACATCGGTATGGCATTAACGCTCATGCTCTGGACAAGTTTCACAGGGGTTCTGTTGGGCATGGGGTGGCTTCTATGGTGAAGGGATGACCCAACCCACTCACGGCGGGAATGTCTACAAGGTCGCTCAGAAACAACGAATTCCCGTCGAGCGGATCATGGATTTTAGCGCCAGCATCAATCCGCTGGGTCCTCCAGCAGCGGTGCTCCGCGCGATTCGCTCGGCGCTCAAGCAGATCGTGCACTATCCAGATCCCGACTGTTGGCAGCTCAGACAAGAATTGGCGCGACAGTGCGGTGTCGATCCAGACATGATCCTCGTCGGCAACGGCTCGACTGAACTGATTCATCTGTTGCCTCGCGCGCTCGCGATCAAGGCCGCCCTGATTATAGGTCCCACGTTTGAGGAGTATGCGCGCGCGCTGATGGACGCAGAGAGCTCGGTCCAGTACGTTCACGCTAGACGAGCGGAACGTTTTCGCCCTCCGTTGAATGATGTCCTACGGCAGTTTTCTGCCAAACAATCGAAATTCGATGCCGTGTTTTTGTGCAACCCCAACAATCCGACCGGCCAAGTGATGAACCGGCTGGCTGTGCGCGAGCTTGCTGAGGTTGTTGATCGACGACAGGGCTGGTTGATCGTAGATGAAGCCTTCATCGACTATTGTCAGGAATTGTCTGTCGTCTCTATGCTGAGTGAGCATCCGCGCATGATGGTGTTGCGCAGTCTGACGAAATTCTATGCCATGCCAGGGCTGCGAATCGGCTATCTGGTTGGCGCAAGCAAGGTCGTGAACCGGCTGAAAGATCGGCAGCCACCCTGGTCAGTCAATTCACTGGCCCAAGAGGTTTCCCGCGCGGTGTTGCACGATCATGCCTTTGCGACACAAAGCCGCATATTCATGAAGAAAGAACGGTCCCGATTCGTGCGCGGGCTTCGCTCCTTGTCTGGCCTGCGCGTCTACTCATCAGCTGCGAATTTTGTGCTGATCGAGCTTCCTGCCTCGATCTGCGCCGGCGAGGTGACTGACCGATTGGCTTCCGAGAGGCTGCTCGTCCGCAACTGTTCGACGTTGCCAGGCCTGACCGCGCAGATGATTCGTGTGGCGATCAGGACCGCCAAGGAGAATCGACAGTTGCTTGCGACCCTTGGCGCCTGCTTGTCGAAGAGACAGTCATGAGGAAGCTAAGTACGCGCGCAATGCAGACAGCGTTTAGAGTAAGGCGAACCACGCTCATCGTCGACCTGGGGAGCGTACGGCCAGTTCTCTCCTCCGCTCCCTGGGCCGGTGGAATCACGCGGGCCAGATATATCTTGAACCATCAAGTAGCGGCCAAGCCGATTGGCAGAGATGATCGTAGCATGGATGCAGGTGCGCAATGCGCCGATCCCGCCAGGACGCTGAACAAGCTGGCCACCTCGCTCGGCATCCGCGATAAATTTGTCGGTCTCATGACCGCCGTGTCGCTCGCGGACTTAGTCACGGTGCGAAAGGCCTATGGCCAAATCTGGGTCGAAGGATTTGTCACGGTTGGGACTTCGAATGCCGTGCGGGCGGGGGAACCGGTTACACTGGGACAGCATACCAACAGCACGACTCATCCTGGCACGATCAATCTGATTCTCGTGACCAACGCTCGTCTGTCTGCTGCGGCAATGGTCGGGATGGTGCAGGTGGCGACCGAAGCTAAGACTGCTGTCCTGTTACGTGCCAAGGTGAAGAGTTGGACCGGCCGCTCGGGGGCGACTGGAACCGGAACAGACGCGGTCGTGGTTGTAAGTGGGAGTGGACCTCCTATGCAGTACAGTGGAACCCACACGATCCTCGGAGAACTCGTCGGGCGAGTGATTGGGACTGCGGTAACAGAAGGGCTTGCCCGCTATGTGCGTTGGCGTGCTCGTCGTAAACCATACAGCCGTGTGGAGAATCCATGACGATTTCCGGTGCGCGAGTCAAAGCCCTTGCCATTCTTGGAACCGGTTCCGATGTGGGGAAGAGCCTCGTCGTCGCTGGGATTTGCCGGCTCTTGTCTCGTAACCGTATACGGGTCGCGCCATTCAAAGCGCAGAACATGGCGCTGAATTCTTTCGTGACGCTTGATGGGGGGGAGATCGGCCGAGCGCAGGCGCTGCAGGCTCAGGCCTGCGGGATCGAGCCGACGGTAGATATGAATCCGATTCTGCTGAAGCCCGAGTCGGATTCACGATCTCAGGTGGTCGTGAAAGGCAAGGTCTACGAGGCGTTGGATGCGCTCGCGTACTTTGAGCAGAAAGAGACCCTCTTTAACATTGTTCGCGACTGCTATGCGCGACTGGCCCGCGAGTACGAGTGTGTGGTGGTCGAAGGGGCAGGGAGTGCCGCGGAGATCAATTTGCGCGATCGAGACATGGTGAACTGGCCTGTTGTCGAGTTGGCCGATGCGTCAGTCGTTTTAGTGGCAGATATCGATCGGGGCGGGGTCTTCGCGCAGATCATCGGGACGCTTGACTTGTTAGCGCCTCATGAGCGCCAGCGAGTGCGCGGTGTGATCGTGAATAAGTTCCGCGGAGATCGTCGCCTATTTGAGGATGGTGTTCGTATGCTTGAGGCCCGCACAGAACTGCCGGTTTTGGGAGTACTTCCCTACCTGAGGGACCTTCGGCTGGATCAGGAAGATAGCCTCGATCTGGCCTGTTCCCGATCGGTTCAGTTCAAGCCAGATCTCGCAAACGTAGCCGTAGTCCTGTTTCCTCGCATGAGCAACTTCACCGACTATAATGCGTTGGCTGCTGAGAAGGATGTGGCGCTTCGGTTTGCCGCTTCGCCGGACGATCTACGAGGAGCTGACGTAGTGATTCTTCCTGGGAGCAAGAATACGCTCGAAGACCTCGACTGTCTTGTGACTTCAGGATTCCCGGGAGCCTTGGAATCGCATGTGCTCAGAGGGGGCGAGCTGGTTGGAATCTGCGGGGGGTACCAGATGCTTGGGCAAGAGATCGTAGATCCCAAGGGCTTGGAGCGGGGAGGAAGGTCTATAGGATTAGGCTTTCTCGATGTGACGACGGAGCTTGATGCGCCAAAGATCTGCCGGCAAGTTCGTGCCACGTCGCTGCTTCATAACATGGAACATCTCGCGCCAGTTCGTGGCTATGAAATCCACATGGGGCGCACCAGTCGTGGAATCGCCAACCCGTGTTTTCAAATTGAAGCATCTGAAATCTTGGAAGGCAACGAGAGGGGTGATGAAGGCGCTGCAAGTGAGAATGGTCGCATCTGGGGCACCAGCATTCATGGTTTGTTCGATCAGGCTGGGTTCCGCAGGAGCTGGTTGAATCGCGTACGTGACAGGAAGGGACTTTCGCCCATTTCGCCTCGTGAGTCTGAACTCGTCACGACACAACTGCGCGCTGAACTGGATCGCTGGGCTGACCACCTAGAACAGTATGTGAATATGGACGCGATCTTTTAAGTGTGTGAAGGTCGATGAAGAAGGGAGTAGGTATGCGTATCACGAGAGTTTATACCAAATCTGGCGACAAGGGAAAAACACGGTTGGCTGGTGGCCAGCAGGTTTGGAAGGACAGCTTGCGGGTGGAGGCCTATGGGGACGTTGACGAACTGAATTCGACGATCGGGGTCGTCAGGGCGTTTAATGCGGAACTCCTTGGGAATCATCCGTCTGCTGATCGCTTAGAAGAGGAACTGCGCTGGATGCAGAACAAACTGTTCGATGTTGGTGGGCTGCTGGCCACGGCGCCTGGGCAGACGTTCAAGAATATGCCAACGGTCACATCACGGGACGTGACTCGGTTGGAAAAACTCATGGATAGGTGTCAGAAAGACTTGCCCCCTCTGAAGGAATTTATTCTTCCAGGGGGTGGGAAGATTCCCAGCTTGTTACATCAAGCCAGAACAATTTGTCGACGGGCTGAACGTATTTGTGTACGGTTGGGGAGGGAGGAGCCACTGGATCCGGCGCTCGTGCGGTTCCTGAACCGTCTCAGCGACGCATTGTTTGTCTTAGCCCGTTGGATGGCCAAGCAGCAGAGCGAGCCGGAGTTTTTGTGGGAGCGGGACCCGAAGGGTACATGAACTGTGCCTTTCGAGTCCCGTCTTCTTAGAAGATGTAGGCGACCTGGCTAAATAAAGACTCTTGATGGTTGGCCGGGCGAGAACCATAGAGCAATACGTTCGTATCAGATTTGTCGTACCGAAGCTCGGCCCGCGTGGTCAGCGACGGAAAGGACTTGCACTGGAACGTGGAGGTGTCTTTGCTCAGATGATTGGCACGCTCGAATTGCTGGCGCCGCACGAACGGAAGAGGGTCGTCGGCAAGATCATCAATGAAGCTCCTCGAAGCAAGCTACGGGGTATTCGACGAAGGAGTGTAAGATCCGCGGAGCTGCCACGTTATTTACTGATGGCGCGGCGTTCAACGAGGGACGGACTGACATCCCGGTCTTGGCGGTTGTTCCGTTCCTGCGCGATCTTGCTCTGGATCAGGAAGGCAGCATGAACTGTGATCGTTGTCGCCAGGTTCCCTTTGGGGCCGATCGCGTCAACATTACAGTGGTCCTCTTGCCGAGGATGAGTAACTTACGGACTTCATTCAGCTCGTAGAAGAAGAGGATGTGGCGCTCCGCTTCGCTACCACATCTGGCGATCTTGCCGGAGCCGATGTCATCGTGCTTCCAGGGAGCAAGAACACATTCGAGTGTCTACACTATCTTAGGCAAGCGGGTTTCACAGAAACCGTTCGTGAGCATGTTGCTCGGAGGCGGAAGGTGGTCGGAACATGTGGCGGTCACCTGCGGCGAGGGTTTCCACCAGTGGACATTGAGCGCTCCGACCGGATCACTTAACGGTTGAGCAAGGAGTTCGATCGCTGGGCCGACCATCTCAACAATCATCTGAATGTGAACCTGCCAATCGGTGGCCCTTCTTAGACCGATTCTTGGATCAGATCATCTGCCGGCGAGCGGTGCAACGCTCGGTCGGGTGGGGCTGTCGATTTTCCGTTTGTGAAGCCGCTACACCGATTGCGTGATGCAGGGTTTGCAATACTGCGAGCGGTGCCTATAGAGGTGGAGTATCGAATGGCGACGAGAACCGTGACGTGGTCCGATTGATCGGGGAGGCCGGCTGTTACCATTCTATCGGTAGATTGACCCACCTGAATGCATGGATGTGCCGTAGCAGGCGATCACGCTCTTCATACGCAATCGTCATAAACTCCAGTCCGAACCGTTTACGCACGATCCAGCGTACAACTGCCTCTTGGATGATCAGCGGCCGGTGAAAATCATGGCAGTTGATCCGTAGGGAGACGCGGGTATTCACGGAGAAGAGCATCGTGCTTGCGGCGTGAAGCGCACAACCGCTTGGTGAGAGGTTGATCAGGGGAATTTCGCGCATGATGTGTCCCGTGTTCCCTCCGGAAAGTTCGACGACGGCGTTGTTCGGCAATCGTTTGGGAATCTGCCTGACCCGCACATGCTCCAGCAAGGCTTGCAACCGGTTCCGCTGCGATGACCAGATGCTGGAGAAGTGAAGGCCGAATTCATTCTTGTGGATCCAACACACCTCTGCGCGTTCAATCTTGAGCGGCCAGTCCGAGCCACCCGTGTAGATCCACGCTTCGAACGACATGCCCGTCTGTACCGGCGTCTCGCAGGAAACCCGGCATCCGCCTTTTGAAATATTGGAGATCATTCCTTCTCCATCCAGGTCGGGATTCCAAAAATAGATGCGGTGGTTCATGGAAAACCGAAGGGTCTCCAACAGGATCGTTTGGAGAAGGGCGGGGGATTCCAGCAAGGCGGACCTTTCGAATCGGTAAGAGGGCCCGAACGATGACTCCCCATACATGCCTGCGCCTTTCGCGACATCTAACGTCAAGTGACCAAGGCGCAACAATGGAAGAATCCTAACACACGATGTGAATACTGCGCATCAAAAATTAAGAATATGAGATTGCAAGATATCGCTCGTCGCAAGAACGTGTTTGTCGAATTTTACGTATAAGTTGACCATGGGAATAAATCCAGTAAGGTCAAGAGGCAGTGTGTCGATATTTAATAGGGAGTCAGCGATGTCCTCACCGCAGCTGTATGTCCCGACATGCGACCTGACCATTGCGACAGTCACGGAATTCAAAGCGGCGTTGGTCGATATGATGTCCGACGGGAAATCGGGGACGCTCGATTTGGCCGGCGTCCAGCGCGTGGACGCCGCGGCGTTACAAGTGATGATCGCCGCAGAGCGAACAGGTTGCATCGCGCTGACGAATCCGTCGCTATCAGTCAAGAAGGCGATGGAGGCGATTGGATTCACGCCTGCTTCTGCTCCGAGCGATGGCGACGTGAACGAGGACCCACGAGAAAAGGCAGACGGCACGCGATATGAAGAGGTTGCGGAAGAGACAAACGGAGACGCGGCGCAATAGCGAGATGCCGTCATGACAGGGAAAGAAAAACAAAAATCATGCAGGAAGGAGCGAGATGGAACAACTAAAACCCACACGGAATACTAGTGGGGGAGGGATTATATGAGCAGGGTAATCCTAGTGGTCGATGATTCGCCGACGATGCGTGGAATGGTGTCGCATGCGCTGACCGAAGCCGGCTTCGAGACCAAAGAGGCTGAAAATGGCAAGGATGCGCTAATCAAGCTGACGATGATGGAGGTGGGGGGGACAAAGCCAGACGTGATCGTTACGGACGTTAACATGCCGGAGATGGACGGGATCGAATTGGTCAGAGAGATCAGAAAACTTTCAGCTTTCAAACACGTGCCTGTGCTTGTGCTCACGACGGACAACACCGACGAAAAGAAAGAGATCGGGAGGGCGGCGGGAGCAACCGGCTGGTTGGTGAAGCCGTTCGACTCTGAATTGATCCTGAAGGTCATACGAAAGGTGCTGCTATAGTGAACGGCGATTACTCTAAGTTTCTGCAGACGTTTTTTGAGGAAGTCACGGAACACCTGTCCGTGCTTGAATCCGGCCTCCTCACCCTCGAGCAGAATCCCAACGATGTCGAAGTTCTGAATCGGATTTTCAGGTCGGTCCACACCATAAAAGGGGCCGGGCCGATGTTCGGATTCACGACCATGAGCCGGTTCGCCCACAAGGTGGAGACCCTGCTCGATCCCCTCCGGAACAGGAAATTTTCGGCGACCCGGCAGATCATTGATCTGTTGTTGGAGTCCGCCGATTGCTTGAATATGCTGGTCGAGGCGGCAAAGAACGGAACGGTCATCGACGAGAACAAAACAGTGCTCGATCTGGAGGCCAGGTTGGAGACCTGTATGACGGTCACCGCGCCGGCACCCGGTCAGAAACCGGCTCTCTACCCGTCATCGATGGCGCCTGCCGTGCCGGCTCCCGTCACATCAACGCACCAGACCTATCAAATTAGTTGGAAGCCTGGAGAAGATTTGTTCCAGCGGGGGTTGAATCCGCTCAAATTGTTCGAAGAGATGGGGCGGTTGGGAACGGTCACGTCTTGCGTGCTCGCTACGAGCCGCCTGCCGGATCTTGCCGATTTGAATCCGGAACACTGTTATCTCTCCTGGACGTACACGCTGGAGACCGACTATCCGCGCGAGGACATCGAATCCGTCTTCGAATTTACGGCACCTCCAGACGGGCTGACGATCACGGCACTGTCTTCGTCTAGTCCTGCCGCGCAACCGCCGCAGGAGCCCGATCCGGAGCCTGCGCGTTCAGTTGTCGACGAGGAAGACGATCCGCGGCTTGCCGAAGTGTTTTTCGGGCAGATGTCGGACTCGCTCGGGGCTATTCTTGTTGAGCAGAAAGCGGTGACGCCGGCGCAGCTTGCCATGGCGCTGGATCACCAAGAAACGCTCCGCGCGAAGTCAAAAGAGAAAAAAGTGGAAGCCTCCATGCGCGTCGACACGGAAAAAGTCGACAAGCTGGTCAATCTGGTCGGAGAACTGGCCATCACCCAGTCGATGCTGAGCGCTCTGGGGGGGCATTTCGAAATCAAGCACCTTCCCATCTTGCAGGAACGGCTGCTCCAATTGGAGCGCAATACACAGGAAATCCAGGAACGCGTCATGGGTATCCGCATGCTGCCCATCGGCACGGCCTTCAACCGGTTCCCGCGACTGGTCAGAGACCTTTCGGCGAAAGTCGGCAAGAACATTCAACTCCTCATCTCCGGCGAAGAAACGGAACTGGACCGGAGTGTCATCGAGTCCATCGGCGATCCGCTGACGCACCTGCTTCGCAATGCGTGCGACCACGGCTTGGAGTCGCCGGAGGAACGGGTCGCAGCCGGCAAACCGGCACAATGCACGATCCGGCTCAATGCGTTCCACGAAGGCGGCAAGATCTGCATCACGGTCGAAGACGATGGGCGCGGCTTGAACCGCGACAAGATTCTGGCGAAGGCAATCGAGCAGAGAATAATTACCGGCAACGACACGCTGTCCGACGACCAGGTGTGGGCCCTCATCTTCCGGCCCGGCTTTTCGACCGCCGAGAAGCTTACGGACCTGTCGGGACGTGGGGTTGGGATGGATGTAGTCAAGCGCAACATCGAAGAACTGAGCGGCATCGTGACCATCAAGACCGTAACAGGCCGGGGAACCATTTTCACGCTCAAATTGCCCCTGACTCTTGCCATCATCGAGGGGATGACGATTCGGGTTGGGGAGGACACGTATATCGTGCCGCTGTTGTCCATCCTGGAATCCATCCGGCCGAAGGCAGACATGGTGAAGACCCTTATCGGCAAAGGCGAGGTTATCAATGTGCGCGGGGCCTGTTACCCCATCGTGCGTTTGTACGAGGTGTTCAATCTGCAGCCGGAGCACAAGAATCCTGCCGAGGCCATCTTGGTCATTTTGGAAACCGAAGGGGAGCGCGTGGGCGTCATGGTGGACGAAATCCTGGGGCAGCAGCAAGTGGTCATTAAAAGTATCGAGGAAAATTTTCGAAAGGTGGATGGCGTGGCAGGGGCGACGATTCTCGGCGACGGCACGGTCGGACTCATTCTCGACGTCAGGGGTTTGGTGAAGTTGGCAAGACAGGAGCAGTCAATCGCAGTGTAAATAGCCCTGGTTGCTTTGGTCTGTCTCGTTTGTTTGGTTATACCAGATAAACGAGATAAACGAGATAAACCAGAAAACGAGGAGGAAGACACCATGGCAATGGTAGTCGCGACAGCCACACAAGAATCAGGACAGCAGCAAGAGATCGGGGCGGAGGGCAACCAGTTCCTGACCTTCTGTCTGGGGGATGAACTATATGGGATAGATATCCTTCGGGTCAAAGAGATCAAGGGGTATACGGCCATCACCAAGATTCCGAACATGCCCTCGCACATCAAAGGGGTCTTGAACCTCCGCGGCACCATCGTGCCGATCATTGAATTGCGCACCAAGTTTGGCATGGCAACGATCGACTACACGGCTTTTACCGTCATCATCGTCGTCGTCGTGCGGGACAGGATCATGGGGCTCGTGGTGGATTCCGTGTCGGATGTGGTGAACATAGACAAGAGGGACATCCATCTCCCGCCAGAGTTTGGCGAAAAGGTAGACGTGAGCTTTTTGAACGGGATTGGCAATTCGGGCGGCAAACTCATCGCATTGTTGGAGATGGAACGGCTGCTGTCCGATGGAGACTTGCAAGACACCGCAGCCGCGGTAGCGGCTTAAGGTGCGCACGGCAAGAGCAAGATAATCAGGGCCACTCAATACACTCTTTGAAGGAGAACCAACAATGGCAACCGTGAAGAAAGCGCAATCGACCGGAAAGAAACGCACTGGTGCGAACGACTTGGCCGGGAAAGTGCAGGCGATCGATCGGACCCAAGCCATCATCGAGTTCAATCTCGACGGCACAGTCATCACCGCCAATGAGAATTTCTTGAACACCCTGGGCTACAGCCTTGACGAGATCAAGGGCAAGCACCACCGCATGCTCTGCGATGTGGCCTATACGGCCGGCACCGAGTACGTCGCCTTCTGGCAGAGGCTCAATCGCGGCGAGCTCGAGACCGAGACCTATCGGCGCATCGGCAAGGAGGGCAAGGAAGTTTGGATTCAAGCTTCCTTTATCCCCATCATGGACGCCAACGGCAAGCCCTACAAGGTGGTCGAGTTCGCCACCGACATCACGGGACAGAAACAGGCGCAGATCGAAGTAGAAAAGCTCATTGGAGCCGCGGCGGCCGGCCTCCTGACGGAACGCATCAAGACCGATCGCTTCGAGGGGGCATCGAAGGCGCTAACCCAGAGCTTTAACAAGCTCCTCGATGCCGTTGCCAACCCGGTGCATGAAGCCCAAAGGGTCCTCACAGCGTTGGCGGCCAACGACCTCACCAAGACCATGACCGGCACCTATCAAGGCGAGTTCGAGCAGATGAAGTCCAGCCTGAACCACGCGCTGCAGAACCTCACGACAACGGTCACCACGGTACGCGACGCGGTGGAAGGGGTGACGGCTGGGTTGGAGCAGATTACCAAAGGCAGCGAGGACCTCTCGCAGCGCACGGCCGAACAGGCCGGTGCGCTCGAAGAGACTGCCGCCTCCATGGAGGAGATGACCTCCACCGTGAAGCAGAACGCCGACAATGCCTGGCAGGCTAATCAGTTGGCCATGGCGGCCCGCGACATCGCGGACAAAGGCGGCTCGGTCACGACCAAAGCGGTCGCGGCGATGGACGAGATCAGTAAGAGCAGCAAGAAGATCGCCGACATCATCACGGTCATCGACGAGATCGCCTTCCAGACCAATCTCTTGGCCTTGAACGCCGCCGTCGAGGCGGCCCGAGCCGGAGAACATGGCCGCGGTTTTGCCGTCGTGGCCACCGAAGTGCGCAACCTGGCGCAACGGTCTGCGACTGCCGCGAAGGAGATCAGGGGCTTGATCAAAGAGTCGATCCAGTGCGTAACTGACGGTAGTGAGCTGGTCAATCAATCCGGCAGGACGCTGGAAGAAATCGTCGGCTCAGTCAAGCGGGTCACAGACATCATCGCCGAAATTACCGCCGCATCGCAGGAACAGGCCAGCGGGATCGATCAGGTGAACAAAGCGATTATTCAGATGGACGAGACCACGCAGCAGAACGCGGCGGTCGTCGAAGAGACCACCTCTGCGGCGCAGTCCATGAGGGACCAGGCCGTGGAACTGCAACGCCAACTAGAGGCATTCAAAATCAATCGTTCAGAAGACCATCGCGGGAACCAGGCACACGTGGGCAAACCACTGGTCAAACGCGAGGCGCAGCACCTTGGCGCAGATCCGGCAGTCAAACTGGCCGCTCACACCGGTGGGCTCAACCCGGCGTTCAGGAGGGCGGCTCCTGCGGCGAAACCGGTCGAGACCAAGGAAGCAGTGGGTGTCGGCGAGTCCTACGGCAAGGATCGACGCCGGAAAGAAGATGAGTTCGGAGAGTTCTAGGGACATGGAGGGAGCATCGACGAACGATGCGTCGCACTGCACGGCGGTATTCGATTTCAATTGCCTGCGGATGTGCGCGCCCTGCTGGTCGTGCGAAGGATATAAATATCCAGACGGATCGATCCAAGGAATGCTGCAAGGGCGGTTCTCTACCCGCTTGCATGTCTATCCCCGCCTCATCGGCGATTGGCTGACGCGCGGCATGTCCAGAAGTGGCTCGTGTGCTCCTGGCGCATGAACGTGTCCGATTCCGGACGCACGGTGGATAGAGACTTTGGCATCGAGCCAGATTCGAAGATGGCGACAGTGGTCAGGTTGGACGAGCAGCAGCGAGATGGGTGAGGAGGTCCTGCGTTCTATGAAGCTCCCCGCAGCAAGCGACGGTGTATTCGTCGAAGGAGAATAACGAAAGGGACACGTATGAGCAATCTTAACATCAAAGATATCATAGGTAACATAGAAAAGCGGATTGAAGACCATATATCCGTGAATGAAAGAATAACAAGTCAAATCAAGCTTCTTTCGCTAAACGCAACCATAGAAGCGGCGAGAGCTGGTGATGCCGGCAGGGGATTTGCTGTGGTTGCCTCAGAGGTAAAAACCCTTGCCACGCAAGCCGGCGACACCTCTAAAGAGCTGGGTGCTATATGGTCGGAAACGAGTGAATTGCAGCGGCGGTTCACTGAAAACGAGTGTGACCGTCTCTCGGAAATGTCGCAGACCTTGGTGCAGTTTATCGTACGCAATTTGTATGAACGGACCGCTGACGTTCGTTGGTGGGCGACGGATGATACGCTATTCCACTGTTTGGAGTCGCTGGATCGAGCCTCCATTGATCATGCTGTAGAACAGCTTGGTCTTATCAATAGTTTTTATTCCGTATATCTGGATCTTGTATTGGTTGGCATGGATGGAAAAATCCTTGCCTGCTCACAGCCAGCTAAATTCCCTAGGGTAACCGGCGCCGATATTTCCAAATCACCTTGGTTCCAGAGGGCGATGGCGACTACAAGCGGCGATCAGTACGTTGTTAATGATATTTCCCATGCTTCGCTCCATGACAATAAATTGGTGGCGGTGTACGCCGCCGCCGTTCGTAAGGGGGGGAAAATAGATGGCAAGATAGTCGGTGTTCTTGGCGTAATTTTTGATTGGGAAGATCAAGCCAAAACTATTGTTCAGACAGAGCCTTCATTATCTGAAGACGAATGGAAACGCAGCCGCGTGCTATTGCTGGATCAGAAGTTGCGCATTATCGCAGCGTCCGACAATATTGGAATCCTCCAGCCGTTCTTGCTTGAGCATAAAGGACAACACAAAGGCCATTATTTCAATGCCAACCATGAGTTGATAGCGTTTGCAAAAACTCTTGGTTACCAGGAATATGACGGCCTCGGATGGTATGCGGCTATCGTGCAGAAGGTTAACTAATGGATGATCACACCATCCGTTGCTGCCGGATAACCGCTGATTATGAAATGGAATGTTGCAAAGGTATCACGATACCCAA
The DNA here is from genome assembly GCA_036004925.1 of Nitrospiraceae bacterium. Classification (GTDB taxonomy): domain Bacteria; phylum Nitrospirota; class Nitrospiria; order Nitrospirales; family Nitrospiraceae; genus Palsa-1315. Next base: position 111,079 of record DASYRC010000016.1, read on the forward strand.
AAATAAAAGAGTGGACCTCGCAGGCGTTTCATGGCGGAATTCCCGTGGGCTGTGAAATCCCTGGCGCTTCCTGTCCACGATCGCTGAATGTGCCCGTGATGGTCAGGGGAATAGTCCGCGGCCGCGCCATGGAGGAAAAGGCTGGCCTTGAACATGAATATGACCATGACGGAACAACAACATCCGCTCAATGACGATGTGTTTGAACGATTTCGCGCGCTCGTGTACCGGGAGTGCGGGATCAACCTGACCGACCACAAGCGCGCGTTGTTCAACTCTCGCCTGCAAAAACGGCTGAGGCAACTCGGGCTGACGTCGTTTCAAGATTATTATGACCTCGTCGTCGGAAGGTGTGGCGATGCCGAGCTCACCACCATGCTGGATTACATTTCGACGAATCACACGGAGTTCTTCCGTGAGCCGCATCACTTCACCTTTCTTCGAGAACGGGTGTTGCACGAGCTGGCAGGCGACAAGACGGTACGCATCTGGTCCACAGCCTGCTCGTCCGGCGAAGAGCCCTATTCTATTGCGATGACGCTCTCCGACGCGATTGCCTCCCCATCGACGTGGAACTGCCGAATCCTGGCATCCGATATCTCGACCCGCATGCTTGCCAAGGCCGCTGCCGGCCAGTACTCGCACGCGCGGGTCAATTCGCTGCCGCCCGATCTCGTCCGCCGGCATTTTCTTCTGGGGAAGGGCGACCACAGGGAACTCGTCAAGATCAAGTCGCACGTTGCCGACATGGCCGTCTTCCGGCGGATCAATCTGATGGATGACCGGTATCCGATCAAGTCGTTGCTGGATGTCATCTTCTGCCGGAATGTGATTATCTATTTTGACCGTGAAACGCAGGCGGCGGTGTTGGCGCGGCTGTCTCGGTATCTCAAGCCGGGCGGGTACCTGTTTATGGGCCACTCGGAAACCCTGCATGGAATTTCGGACGTATTCCATTATGTCGCGCCGACGATTTATCGGAAACAGGAGTAACGCCCACGGCCTTATGGAACCGAGGAAAGCGTTTGCGAGCGTGAGCCGTGAGTAATGAACCCTTCCGGGATCAGAACGTCCCGCAGGTGGAGTGCCCATCGAATCGCCGTCGGCGCGATCATCGTTTTCCCGATCATGAGGTGGTGACGATCTTCCCGGGAGAGTATTTCGTCTCACACAAGCCGATGGTCCTCTCGACGTTGCTCGGGTCTTGCGTGGCGGTCTGCATGCGAGATCCGTATGCCGGCGTAGGCGGCATGAACCATTTCATGTTACCGGTGCCAGGCTATTCACCTTCTTCCGCCGCCTGGAGTGTAAAAACCCGATACGGCAGCTACGCGATGGAGACATTGATCAACGGTATCATGAAGCACGGAGGGCACAGGAACCGGCTGGAGGTCAAAGTATTCGGCGGGGCAAAACTCTACGAGGGGACCAACGATATCGGCGCTACCAACGTGCAGTGGGTATTGGAATATCTTGATCGGGAAGAACTACGGCCGATCGTGTCCGATCTGGGCAAGGATTATGTCCGAAGCATATTTTACTATACGGATACGGGCCGGCTGCTGATGAAGTCCGGTGACTCCGCGGCGCGTCGGCGCACTGTTGAGGCAGAGAAAGTGTTCACGGCCTTGTATGGTCCCTACACACCGAAGAGTGACGCCACGTTGTTTTGATCGAAGGCTGTCGCTGGGCCTGCCTTCAGCCGGCCACACGCGCCGGCAAGGGGAGATATGGCAAAGAAAATTCGCGTGCTGATTGTCGACGACTCGGCTTTGATCCGGCAGTTTTTGTCGCATCTGTTGTCGCAGGATCGAAATATGGAAGTCGTGGGCGTAGCGCATGATCCGACCGGCGCCTGGAAGAAAATCGAAGCGTTGCGTCCGGACGTCCTCACGCTGGATGTAGAAATGCCTCACATGGATGGGCTGACGTTTCTGGAGAAACTCATGGCGACCACGCCCATGCCGGTGTTGATGGTCAGTTCCTTGACGGAGCAGGGCTGCGAGACGGCTCTCCGCGCGTTGGAGCTGGGCGCGGTGGATATCGTGACCAAACCGAAGGTCGACATCCGTGTCGGGATGGAGGAACTCGCGGAGGAACTCATCGAAAAGGTCAAAGCGGCTGCCGTCGCTCGGGTTCGTCGGAAGGCGTACTTGGCAACCTCAAAGATTGCGCCCAGCGTCGTTCGCCGCACCCTGCACGCCGCATCCGCGATGATCAAGACAACTGATACCATCGTGGCCATCGGGTCTTCCGCCGGCGGACCCGAAGCCGTGAAAGAGGTGCTCGAAGTGCTGCCGCCGAATAGCCCGCCGATTCTCATTACCCAGCACATGCCGGAGCGGTTTACGAAGACTTGGGCGGACCGGATGAACAGTTTCTGCCGGATTTCCGTGAAAGAAGCCGAAGACGGCGACAGCGTGTTGCCCGGTCATGCGCTGATTGCGCGGGGCAATTACCACATGACCCTCGTGCGAAGCGGTGCCCGTTATCTGGTCCGCCTCAATCAAGATCCCCCCGTCAACCGGCACCGTCCGTCCGTCGATGTGCTGTTTGGCTCTGTCGCCAGGCATGCGGGCGTGAACAGCGTCGGCATCATTTTGACCGGAATGGGGAACGACGGCGCAGCAGGGTTGCTCCAGATGAAGCAATCCGGCGCCTATACGATCGCGCAGGACGAATCGACCTGCGTCGTGTTCGGCATGCCGAAAGAAGCGATTCAAGCTGGGGCCGTCGATGTGGTGCTGCCGCTTGGAGACATTCCCAACGCGCTCCTGCGTCAATTGCGCGAGGGAGGCCGGAGAGCCGTGTGACGGCCACGGGCATAGTGCGTTCTTTTTCCGATTTCCTTGCGGTTAGTACGGAATGCAGTACACTTCGGATATGCGCGCGTGAACGGCATCTCGGACGGATCGTTGAGCAGTCAGCGGTAACGTGTGGCAAAGAGGGCCATCTGTATGAATGTCAGAACAATGGTTGTTGGAGTGTTCTGCGCGACGACGTGTCTTGTGCCTGGATTTGTTGTGTCGTGCGATGCGACAGCCGCGGATGAAGTCGAAACAGCGCGGCAGCTCGTCGCTCTGCTTAAGCTCAGTCATGCACTGGTGTCCGAACATCAAGCCGAGATCAATGATCCCGCAAAAGGCGATAAAGGATTTACACCTGCTTTTGTGGGCGAGATCCTCACGACACGATTCCGGAATCAGGAGCATATCGACTTAAACCGGCCAGACGGTACTTCGCAGGGCGCACTTCTCAGGAGCTTACTTGAATCCCAGAAGGAAGTGGTGGCGTCCTATCAAATGGTGATCAATCGTCCTGGCATTGGTTTCAAAGGGTTTCTGCCGACGCTGTTCGCGCGCAAGTCCGGTGAGCAGTTCTTCGAGAAGACCGGCATCAAACTGAAACTTACGGGAACCGACTATCGTTTTCCGGGCAACAAGCCGGACGAGTTCGAGACGGAAGTCCTGCGAATGTTCGCCGATCCCAGGCATCCCAATGGTCAACCCTATGGCAGGAACACCCTGGTGGCCGGCAAATCGGCGCTCCGTCTGATTCAACCGGAATACGCCACAGCGTCCTGTCTGTCGTGTCATGGCAGCCCCAAGGGAGAGCGCGATATCACCGGGATGCGCAAAGAAGGCTGGAAAGAAGGGGAGCTGGCCGGCGCCATCAGCGTGACGATGCCGCTACATTGATCGCCTGTCGCGGTCTTCCGCCGGTGAGGGGCCCATTCAGTACAATAACGAGAGGATGTTGGTGATGAGCAAGATTGTCGTGGTCGATGATAGTCAAGCCGATCTCAAGTTGATCGAGGAGTATCTGAAGTCGGCGCACCATACGGTTGTATCGTTTTCCGATGCGATAAACCTGGAAGACAAACTCGTCAAGGAAAAACCGGACGTAGTCGTGATGGACGTAGTGATGCCAGGGCGCAACGGGTTCCAGGTCTGTCGTGACTTGAAGAACGATGAGCGTTACAAGAATGTCCCTGTCATTCTCTGCACCTCGAAAGCCCAGGAGAGTGACAAGTTCTGGGGGAAACAGCAGGGCGCCAACGGTTATCTGGTGAAGCCCGTCAAAGCCGAAGCGTTACTGGACGCCATCAAAGCCGCGTTGCAGTAACGGTGATCCGATGAGGGAGTGATCGAATCGAATGGCTCAGATTGAAGGGATCGTCCATCATGTGAAGGCGGCGCAGGCCGCGTCAGCAAAGGCTGCGACGCGGCCTGCGCGCGTCTGTCTGCTGAGTCTAGCCGACGAATCCTTCGTCATCGATCTTCGTTATGTACGGGAAGTGTTCGAGGTGACGTCTATTACGCCGGTGCCAGGGGCGCCGTCGATGCTGAGCGGCGTCGCCAACTTGCGAGGGACCGTCATGCCGATTGCCGACTTGCGTTCCGTCTTGGGGCTGCCGATCTGGGGGACTTCGGCGAGGTATGCCGTGGTGATCCAACAGGGCGTCCAGCAAATCGGAGTGCTGGTCGACAAGGTTCCGGAACTCCGTGACCTGCTGCCCGATGAATATGTTGCGGCTGCGGCGCAGCCGCCGGAAGGGGCCCACCCGTTCGTGACGAGTATTTTGAAACTAGCCGGTCGCATGGGCAGTCTCATCGAAGTCCCCGCGCTGCTGTCGTACGTCGGGGGGGCGAATAAATGAGCGCGAGCACCGAGCGTCCGGCTAAATGGGGGGATCGGTTTGGTTCTCCGCAAAGGCTCGGCAATAGCACTGTACGGAAATTCGGGCGTAGAGGATCCTACAGAAGGAGTAGAGTATGTCCCGGCAGCGTATGCGGCTAGCAAGACTCATCGGATGGTTCCGAGATCTAAAGACGTTGCCCAAGCTGCTGATGGAGTTCGGTGGCATCGGCGCCTTGATCCTGGTAATCGGCGTCATCGGGTGGACGGGGATGCAATTGCTCCCTGCCACGCTTACAAGGTCGACCGTCATGTTGGCCAAAGTCGGGCCCCTCATCAGCAATGCCAGCCTCTATCATAGCGCTGTGGTGCTCGTAGCCGGCCTCCAGCAAAAAGAGGATTTCGAGACTGAAATTCGTCCCCTAGCCGATCGCGGGAAGAAGATGTGGGAAACCCCTTCAGGAGGCACTGGTGACGCCTGAATCGCATGGAACCGCATCCCTTCAACAAGTGCCGAAGGATGTGCGGACGATACAGGAGGTGCTCGCGCCCGATCTCGTATCCGCCGAGGCGGCGGTCGGCATTCTGAAGGACTGTTTTCAGAGACGCTGACCGAAGAACAGCGTTTCTAGATGCGGAACCTCGGGACATTGGCGGTTGCGGTCGAGGTGGATACGGTGCCGGACATTTGCATCCTTTCAAAGGACCAATTCTTACCGGCTCCGACCGGCACATGGGAAGGTCACTTCCCTTTGTGTCGACGGTGGTCGAACTCGAGGATCGGTTACGAGGGGTTCTGGAAACCTCAGACGTGCTCTCGCATTTTGAGGGCACAGGATAACCACTAGACGAGATAGGTCGCCATTCACCTTAGGCGCACGGCACAAGTGTAAAGAAGGAGGAGGTTCCCATGGCAAGGCTCAGTGTCCTGCAACGGTTTGAAGGCATAAAAACCAAGTCGAAATTCTTAGCGACGTTCGGGGTGATCAGCGTCATTATCATGACCATGTCGGCGATCGGTGTCTTGACGCTCCGGCAGTTGGCCACCTCGTCCCAGTCGATGTACGTCAACTATACGATGCCGCTGGAGGAATTCGCCGAAATGGGTACAGCGCTTACGACCCATTATCAAATCTTGGCGGGTATCGCCGGCGTCACGCGGCATGCCGACTTTATTTCAGACGTCACACGGCTGTCGCCGTATCAGGCGAAGGTCAAAAAGATCGTCGCCAACTATGCGGCTACGGTGCAGCGGGTGTCGCGGTCGGGCCGCGATGAAGCGAAGGACTTGGCGATCCTGAAGTCGGCGATAGAGAAATATTTCAAGGATAGCGAGGGCGGCCTCAATGCCATGGCCGATAGCTTTGGAGGGTCGCTCTCGGCAGAGCAAGCCGAACACATGAGAGACCTAGGAAAACTGGCCCTCACGGTGGACCTGCAGCCGACCTTCGAGGCGATGATCGCTCGTCACAATGAACAAGTCTTGGACATACATGAGGTCGCCAAGGACTTGAATGAAGATGCTCAGGCCCTGGCTGCCAACGGAACGCGCATGTTGATCGCTGGCGGTATCTTCGCTGTGGCGTTGAGTTTGGCACTGGGATACTGGGTGGGGCACAAATTGGCGCTGGGTATTGGACAAGTCGCAAACGCCGCGAAGTTGGCGGCAGGCGGCAACTACCAAGCCCGTGCCAAGATCACGTCGAAGGACGAACTCGGACAGATGGCCGCATCATTCAATGCCATGATGGACCGCATGACGGCCCTTGTGATGTCGGAGTCCGAGCGCGATGATATGCAAAAGCGGTTGATGGGCTTCCTGGTCTTGGTCTCGGACATCGGTAAAGGCGACTTGACCAAACGCGGTGAGGTAACGGCAGACATGTTCGGCAACTTGGCTGACGGATTCAACCTGATGATCGTTCGGTTTGGTCAATTGTTGAAGCAAGTGCGGGAAGCGGCCGACCGCGTCAATAAATCATCCGGGGCGCTGCGCGACAACGCAAGGCAAATGTCCGGCACCGCAAAGCATCAGACCGACGAATCGATGAAGACGCTCGAAGCGGTCGAAAACCTGGCGGGCTCAATGCGTCAGGTGGCGGAGACCGCCGGCGCCTCATCGGACAGCGCCAAACTGGTGCTTGAAGCGACCGCTCGAGGCCGTGAAGCCGTGCAAAAAACCGTGGATGACATGCAGAGCATTCGGACCGCCGTACAGCGGATGTCGAAGCAGGTCAAGGCGCTCGGTGATCGATCCGTGGAAATTTCGCAGATTGTTTCGGCCATCAGAGACATTGCGAACCGGACGAACCTCCTGGCGTTGAACGCGGCGATCGAAGCCGCCGGTGCAGGCGAGGCCGGCGCGCGATTCGCGGTCGTGGCCGAACAAGTTCGGAAACTGGCCGAAAGTTCTTCACAAGCGACTCGCGAAATCGCCGATCTGGTCAAAGTCATTCAGAGCGAGACGCAGGAAGCCGTCGTTGAAATGGAAAACGAAACCAAGGCGGTGGAGGTAGGGTCGAAGTCCGCTTTGCTGACCGGTGACGTGTTCGAAGAGATTTCGGGAATCGCCCAACGCTCGGCCGAATTGGCCGAAAACATCGCCGCTTCCGCCGCGAACCAGACGGTGTCGGCCGATCAAGTGCGCCGCTCGATTAAGGATTTCACGGGCGGCACTGTGGAAACGCAAAAAGCCACCGATGCCGCGCGGTTGACCGTCGAAGATATGGCCAAACTCGCCGACGGTCTGACGGCCTCGGTTGCACAGTTCAAGCTGGTCTGACTAGTAAGGCGGCGGTATGACATGGAGGTTGGCCTTGCGGCGGCTTACGCATGAGTGAGAAATCGATCAACGGGGAGTTGGTGGAGATCTTTGTCACTGAGACGTTGGGCGACATGACAACGCTTTGGACTGCGCTCCATCCTGCGGATGCGTCGTGTCCATCCTGCCAATCGCTCCAAGAGCACTACATCCTTGCGCACAAGTTTAGGGGCGCTGCGCTGAATTACGGATACATGGGCCTGGCTCAATATGGGGAGATGATGGAGACGGTCCTCGAGTACGCCTCCGAGATTGCTCAGGCTCGTTGGCCTGAAGCCGTCGACTTCCTTCGGGAAATCGTCGGGGACTGCCGCCGCCAGATCGAACGCATTGCGAGAGGGGGGGGAGATGAAGGCCGGGCCGTGGACGCCTGGACCCAGCGCTATGCCGCGTTAATCCCGTTCGCCTCGCCGTCTGGTGCATCCGCCGCCGACGCGCAGACCGCGACGACAGGCACCTCGATTTCGGCGGAGTACTGCGTGCCGACCATCGATGCGGAGGTCCTCTCGTATTTCGTTCCTGAAATTCAAGAATATCTCGAGACGGTCAAAGAGGCGGTGGTCCGCCTACGCTCGAATCCTGGCGACAACGAGCAGATCCTTACCTTATTTCGGACCGTTCATACGCTCAAAGGATCTGCCTATACGGTAGGATTTGTAGTCATTGGAGATCTTGCCCATCCTCTTGAGGATTGTCTCGTGACCGTTCGCGACGGCGGGTTTCCGGTGACTCCTGTGTTGTTGAATGCCGTGGACCGTACGATGGAGATCGTCCGGTCGCTTTTGCGTCGCGACACGAACGATGTGGCCGGCTTCCAACGAGACATTCCTGTCGTGAAGGATGCGCTGCGCCGAATTCAGCAGGGTGAGCAGGTCGAATTCATTGTCGCGTCGAACGATTCGACGAACCCGACCGTTGTCGAATCGGCCCCGACGCCGCAACTGACTGCGGAGTATATCATCCCGGAACTCGATTCCGGCGATCTCTCGTATTTTCTTCCCGAGGCCGAGGGGTATCTGCAAAGCATCGAAAACCTTGTTCTCGAGCTAGAGAAGGACCCCAAAAACCAAGAGACGACCAACCAGTTATTTGGGAATGTGCACACGCTCAAAGGATCGGCGTACACCGTCAACTTTCAGATAATCGGCGACTTGATCCACACGGTCGAGGATTATCTCGATGCAGTGCGCCACGGTCGTCTGGAAATCACCGCATCCTTTACGGACATCGTGCTGCGGACGATTGATGTCGTGCGTGTGCTGCTCCAACGAGATGTCAAGCAACTGCCTCGACTGAAAGAACGGTTGTTGGGAGTTCGGGCAGAGTTCGCGACGCTCAAGCAGGCGTTGGTCACCGGATCCCTTCTGCGGCCGGCATCGGTTGCGACGGCAGCGGCGGTTCGAGAATTCCCTGCGGCTTCTGCGCCGGAGCGGCAGGAGGGGCCGCTCGTTCCGGATGCCGACACGACAGGCGTGGCAACTGACGTCCAACAGATCAGAGTCAGGCGGGATCGTCTGGAACAACTGTTGAATCTCGTCGGCGAGTTGATCATCACCCGAGGACGATTGGAACGGCGACTGGATACCTTGAGTCAGCTGAGCCGCCAAGTGATGGCTTGCAAGAACCGTCTGCTCACCGGCATCCAGGCGTTCGAGGAGAAATACACCTTTACGATGCCCTCCCTCTCGCCCCAGGAGCCCTCGGCATCGATGCCCGCTCTGACCGGTGTGACCGAATTCGGCGAGTTGGAGTTCGATAAATATGACGATTTCAACATCCTGGCTCGGCGGATCGGCGAAGGGGCCGCTGACATCAGCGAATCGGTTTCGCAGTTGAATAGATCGATTCAGGCTGCACGGGACGAGATGAACCAGCTGCAGGAGTTGACCACCGGCATACGGGACCAAACTACCAAAGCCAGGATGGTGTCGATCGGCATGCTATTCACCAGATTTCTGCGGTCGGTACGTGAAAGCGCCCGTGCAACCGGCAAAGATGTGGAGATGGTGATGGCCGGCGAACGCACGGAAATCGATACGGGTGTGGTGGAGCGGCTGATCGATCCGCTGATTCATTTGATGCGAAATGCGGTCTATCACGGCATCGAACCGGCTCGATTCCGGGAGGCCAATGGGAAACCGGCAACCGGCACGATCCGTTTGCATGCGGCTCAGCGGGGGAATGCCGTGGTGATCGAAGTGGAAGACGACGGGCGCGGGCTCGATCTCGACAAGATCAAAGCAACAGCCGTCGCCAAGGGGTTGGTCAATCCGGATCTAGCGGCGCAGCTGACCGACGCGGAAATCACGCGGTTCATTTTTGTGCCAGGTTTTTCCACAGCTGAGGTATCAACCGATCAAGCCGGCCGCGGCATCGGAATGGATGTCGTCGAGCGTGTGATCCGTTCGATGAACGGCCGCATCGAGATCGAAACCGTGAAGGGACGCGGGACGAAGTTTTCGTTGCATCTCCCGCTCACCTTGCTGATTACAATGGCACTGATGGTCCGTGTCAACGAGATGCACTATGCGATTCCGTTGGCGAGTATCCGGGAAATCACCTTGCCGGTACCGAGCGCAGTGCAGAGCATGGGGAACCGGATGTTGTTGCAGATGGGCGACGAGGCGGTAGAAATCCACGTCTTAGCTGGCCTGCTCGGCCACGGTTCGTCCGTGCTCGAGAGCACGATGCCCATTGTAGTCGTGCATACCGATGCCGGTCCCATGGGACTCGCCGTCACAGAATTGTTGGGTCAGCAGGAGATCGTCGTCAAATCGTTAGGCCCGCTCAAACTGATGGAGAATGTAACGTTTTCAGGCGCCACGTTCGATCTGGACGGGCGAGTCATTTTGGTGCTGGACGTCAGTCGGTTGTTGACGAACGAGAGTGCGGGCATTTCTATGGTCGCCAGGTCGGCTACGCCGAAACTCGGTGCCGGGGAAGGGCGGTCCGAGGAGGCATCGGATTCGGAACCGGCCAAGACTCTGTCCATCCTGCTGATCGACGATTCATTGAGCATCCGTAAATTCGTCGGGCGAATGTTGGAGACGGCAGGGTACCAGGTGGCGACGGCTGGCGACGGCGAAGAGGGCATCCGCAAAGCGTCTTCGCAAGCGTATAACGTGATCATTACGGATCTGGAGATGCCAAAGTTGAACGGATATGAAGTGATTCAGGCATTGAGGAGCCGCCAGCAGACGCAATCCGTGCCGATTTTGGTGATGACGACGCGCGCGGGTGAAAAGCATCGGCAACTCGCACTCAATGTCGGTGCAACCGCCTACATCACGAAGCCCGTTGAAGAGCGTACGCTGCTCAAGGAAATCGAGCGGGTGGCCGGTGGAAGTGCGCTGGTTCAACCATGATCCGGCGGCACGCGGTGCAGGTGTTTAGAGGCGAGCGCTATCGAGGCAGGGCCGGTTCCGCTCTGAGGAAGGGCGCTAATGAGTCTTCTTATCCATAAAAGCCGTTCTGCTGCGCCGAAGAATGTGAATCAGCAGTTGATCGTCGAGTGCGGGCCGATGCGCATTTCGATTCCTGGGAAAGGGATCCGGGGTCTGTTGAAAACAATTGAAACGACGTTTCAGGATACCATTACACTTTTGGGCGAGACCTATGAAAAGAGTGATTTGGCGAATCGCCTCGATCCAACCAAAACAGTGGCGCCGTTCTCATCCCAGGGACGGACGATTTTGTGTTCCAACGGTGTCTGGCGCAAGGCTTATGAGGTCGATCGCATAATCAGTCTGGTCGAAATCGATCCTTCGGACATTGTGCCGTTGCCTCCCCATTTCCGCGGGGCTGAGCGGGAGTGGTTTGCCGGACTGTTTTTCTTCGAAGAGGCCCTTGTCTTGATCATCAACCTCGATTGGCTGGTGACCCCGACCGATGTGGTCCCCTGGCGCCCTGAGGTTGGTGCGGGGCATGCGCCTCTAGAGTCCGAGGGCGGATTAACATCGGTCTTCCCTGTCTAGTCAAACACAGGAATGTGTGAGTCTGCCGATGCTACAATCCCAAACCAGTGGAAAGAAAACGGTTGTTTCGAAGCAGTGGGTCACGGTGTTTTCTGTCGGGGGGCGACGTTTTGCCGCTGGCATGGAAGAGGTCAGCGGCATCGTTCAATGGCCATCGGTTGTGCCGGTGCCGAGCCAGACGCCGTTTGTGAATGCCGTTGCGTGGCGGGGGAAAGAAGTGTTGCCGATTTTTGATCTGGCAAGGCAATTTCATCTCATTATAGAGAGTGACCCTCCTCTGTGTCTGCTGGCTAAACACGAGGATGGGATCATGGCCGTGCGCATTGATTCGGACATGCCGATCTTGCAGTTGGTGGATCGCGCATCCATCCAGCTTTCGGATGGTGCCGATCCCGTCGTAGTGGGGAAGTGCACTATTGATGACCAGCCGATCGACTTTCTGTGTTTGAGCAAGCTTGGAAAGCCTCTTGCGTAAGTTCTCTCGTCGTAAATCGGTACAGAGGGGAATCAGGACATGCAGAAAGTATTAGTGGCTGACGACAGCATCGCCGTAAGGAAGGTTGCCGAACGGTTGCTGACTGAGGCTGGATTTGGGGTCACTCTCGCTGCGAACGGCGAGGAGGCCCTGGCCTATTTGGCCAAAGAAACTCCTGACTTGGTCGTGTCCGACGTGATTATGCCGGATAAAAGCGGCTACGAGGTTTGCGCCTTTGTGCGTGCGCAGAGGGCGTTAGCAAACACGCCGGTGCTCTTGATCTCCGGCATTGTGAACGATGAGGTGACAAGGCAGGCGGAGTCCTGTCACGCCGACGGGGTGTTAAAAAAGCCATTCCAAGGCACGTCACTCAAGGATCGCGTGCTCGAGTTGTTGGCCAAACGTCATGGCCCTGCCGCGCCTGCTGCGAAGAATATTGAGAGGATGACTGAGTCCGTTGAGCCGATTCAAAGTGCGCGTGTGAGCAACGAACAATTAGAAATCTATCGGCAGGCGGTTGCGCGATTGAAGCCGCTAGAGGAAGAACTTCGGGTCGAACGAGATCGAGCGACACGCAGTACTCAGCGCGTGTCGCAACTCGAAGGACAGTTGGGTAGCGTCAAGGAGCTTGAGTCGATGTTGGCAGGGGAGCGGGAGCGAACTGCCCAGCTGAAACAGCAGCTCGCAGAGGTTGACAGTGCTACCGCTCGGGTGCAGGATCTCGAGGCGGCTCTTGAGAAAGAACGGGAAGGCAGTGCGCAACAGGCAATGCGTATGGCCGAGCTGCAGAAGAACGCGAGTCGTGTCCAAGAGCTCGAGGCGACTCTGCATGCCGAGCGCCAGGCAGCCACGCAACTGGTTGAACAGATGACTGTGATGGAAAGGGCGGTAACTCGGTCTCAGGAATTGGCGCAGCAGCTTGTGCAGGAGCAGGAACGTACCAGCGACTTGACTCGTCGTGTGGCCGAGGGTGAACAGATTGCAGCACGAGCGAGCAGGTTAGAGCAAGCTCTCGCTGCCGAACAAGATAAAAGCAAGGGTCTTGCCGCGCGTCTCTCCGAGGCTGAGCGGGCTGCGCCGAATGCCCAGGAGTTTGAAACCCTGCTTCAGACGGAACGTGAACGAAATAGCCTTCTTGCGAGGCGCGTAGCTGAAACTGAACAGGCGTCCGAGCAAGCCACCAAACGGTTTGAAGAGTTGGCGACAAAGCTTGGCGAGATTGCGGGATTGGCCTCTCAGCTGGGGAGCGGAAAACGACGCCCCTGACCCTGTCCGATCCATCCTCGTTGATCGTCACTGTCGTGAAGGACTGATGTCATGGCTGCCGACATTCCAGACGATTTTCAGAAAGAGCTGGTTGATCTCTTTGTTCAGGAAGCGCACGAATGGCTCCAGAATATCCATGTCGCTCTTGATGAGCTGCAACAGGGCCCAGCGCCGGAGCGACATACCAAGCTGATTCAGACGATTTCGGCCGGAGTGATGAATCTTGGCGGGTCTGCTGCCACAATCAACCTACCAGACGTCAAGCAAGCCAGCTTCGGGGCGATTCCCTTTATCGAAGCCCTCCAGGACCCACAGAAGGCGCTCTCTGTTCAGGACTTTGTATCGCTCTGTAAACAGCTGGGACAGATCCATACGGCGTTGACCTGTGCTACGGGCATCTCCTTTGAAGACGACGGGAGTGTTGCGGCGGTTGAGGTGGTTGAGGCGAATCTCTCAACCGGGGAGTTTCTGCGAGCGCTTCAGGGGTTACAAGAGAAACAGTTTCCCAGCATTGCGTCTGGGCGCAACCTTATCCGCAACTTGATCGAGCAGATGGAAGGACAGTTGCAGGCCGGTGTTGAATATATCGATGCCACGGTCATTCAAGGATATCTTGCGCGGGTGTCCGAAGCGGAAGAGTTGTTTCTGAAGGAGATTGATGAGCGGGTGCCCGAGATTTTTAAGAAAATGAGTGCCCTCAAAATGTATGAGGGGCAGGCCGCATCACGCAGTATGGCCCTCGAAACCTTTCTTCAAGACGTCGCACGTCTGCGCACAGAAGCGCAGCAGGTGAATGCGGGATCGGCCATGATGTTTTTCACAGGTCTACACAGTCTGCTGACCGTGGTGGCACAGCGTCGAGTGCATCTGGCTGCTACGCGGGTGGAATTGGTGAAGGAGCGGCTGCAGGTGATGAGCGGTGCCATCCGTCAGTGGGTGGAACATGGGCGGGCCCAACGTGTCGCGATAGATCAGTTGCTTCCTGCCAGCCACTCGTAACCGATGTGCCAGAACCCAGCAGACAGATTCGTCGAGGGCTGTGGTGAGGTCGTGCCCTCCGATCGATGATGAGGGCAGGATGAACTCAGAAGTCGACTATACGATATATTGGGGACTCCAGGCCCTCCTGTTCGACAATGTGAGTGACCCGCGATTCTATGCCCTGTGCTCTCAACATGACGCGGTGCATAGGTTGAGTTATGGGATTCAGACTCGCAAAGGCATGGCCCTGCTAACTGGTGACATTGGGTGCGGGGAAGGGTTGCCGAATCGTCCGCTGATTGGTCAGCCTGAATTGCGTCATTCGGTCGCTGAAATTCCTCAATTGAATCAGCAGATTGCGGTCCGTGCCCATCTGGGCCTCTTCACGGCAGAGGAGACGTCGTCGGATATTACGGCACGCATGGGAGCCGCGGCACATCGGACAGAGGTATGTACGAAAGAGGCATCGGGAGTCAGTTAGAACAGCGCAGGGGGATCGGGCGGCTCATTGAGGCACACTGCGATCAAAGTCTCCTTGCTGGAGTGATCGAGCACGTCTTACAGATCGGTGATCGGCTTGTTCGGCGGGTCGGGCAAGTCATATGATGTCTGGTCGAATGTTCTGCGAGGACGACCTAAGGCCATGAACGAATACTGCGCGACAGACTGGTATCGCATTGCGCAGGAGCAATTGACTGGCGTGGCGCTGGCCGTGCAACGGCAAGACGCACTCGACATGGAGGCCTTGTCTGCCCTGGCGGCAGGGATCGCGGACGCCCTTAAGAAGACTGACCAATTGCTCGTTCAGGCTATGAGCGGTCCCGCAGGCCCTCCGCTGATTACGAATCTCGTGAATGTTGCGATTTTGGCGACGAAAGTCGGTACCGGGCTGGGATATCATGGAAAAGAACTGGAACAGCTTACCTTCGCAGGGCTCCTGCACGACATCGGTCTGTTTGCCGTGCCGCAGTCGGTGATTACCAAGTCGGGTCGATTGACTCATGATGAGCGTACCCTCATTGAACAGCATCCCGAACTCGGTTATGAGGCAATTCGAAAGTCTGGTCCAAAATACGATTGGCTGGCACAAGTGGTGCGCCAGGCGCATGAGCGGTGGAATGGACAAGGGTATCCGAACAAGCTGAAGGGGCGGCAGATCAGCGAGTATGCCCAAATCCTCGGTGTGGTGGATGTCTTCGATGCCCTCGTGAGCCCCCGCGGGTATCGCCGCCGATTCTTTCCGCACGAAGCGGTGCGAGAGTTGATGGTTGCAGAACGGACGGCGTTCCCTCGCGAGGTTATCAAAGCCTTGGTCGAACAGCTGTCGGCCTACCCACTTGGTACCTCGGTACGATTGACCACCGGAGAGGTCGGGTCTGTCACGCGCGTTAATACGCGCTATCCACTCCGCCCTGTTGTGTGGATCGAGGGCGATGCGGCCCGTGGCCAGGCGGGGCTGCATCTCGATCTGAGCCTCACCCCACTCGTGTCAATCATCGAAACACTGGAGCCTCCTGACGTTGCACGAGTAGTGTTTCCAGCGGATGAAATGCGCGCAAAGACATCCGAGGTGGTCCCCTCGGCATCCGATCAATTTACGGCGCTTTTGGAAGGCTTGGATGCTCTTGCGAATGCGATTCAAGGTGCCGTCGAGTCCAGGACTTCTTTGCCAGAAGGCAGGACTGCGTCGCTGTCGTGCGAGCATCGATGGATAAGTCGGCCTCCTGCGCAGGATCTTGCGGATGCCAGTTTTGAAAAGGAAGTGATCGGATTATTCGCTCTCGAAGCGCATCAATGGCTGGCTCAAATACAGACGGCGGTGAAACAGCTCGCTGAGGGGGCCAACGGAACATTGCGTCCGAAGCTCTATGGGATTCTCCTGCACGGCATTACTAATCTTGCCAAATCTGCCTCGACGGTCCAGCTGCGTACAATTGAGCAGATGGCCTCGAATCTGCTGCCGATTCTCCACGATGTGGGGCGCCAAGAGCCACGTGCGATGACGGCGGCGCTCCAGTCGCTTCAGGAAGGGCTGGATCGGATCAGCCTGGCCGTGCGTCGCTTAGCAGGAGAGCAAGAGGACGACCGTGCTGGAACAGATGACGTTCTTGTGGAAACGGTGAGCGAATCCACGGAGACTCTTCCTGCCACCCTGAATGAACAACCTGCGGCTCCCCAGTTGCAGGCTCCGCTCACCGTAAGTTCCAGTGTCCCGCTCATCCATGCCCTTCGGGACCTACAGCAAGCTCGTGCCCGGTCGATACAGCCGGCCCGCGATGTGTTGGAGACGGTAATCCAGCGAGCGGAGCGGGAGGCCGATCATCTCGATGTTGCCAGTATCGGGCGCATTTTAACTGAGCTTGACCGACTCGACGAAGAGTTTCTTCAGGAAGTCCGTCGGCGGGTTCCGATCATCAGTTCCAATCTTGCGATTATACGAGCGGAAGGGGCGACGGATTTCGTCACGGCGTCTCAGCTCGATCCGATTCTCGAACAGGTCGAGGCCCTCCACGATCTGGCCAGCCGTGTGCAGGCGACGATGATCACGATGTTTTTGCAAGGGCTGCGATCCTTTCTCATGGTCGCGGCCTATCGAAAAACGTCGACGTTGGCACAGCGGCTAGCAACGGTAGAGACAAGGATTCATGCATTGATTCCGATGGCGGAACAGTGGGGCAATATTGGGCGCGTGGAACGATCTGCCATCAGCGATATCCTGCCAGCCTAGCTCTGCCCTGATAGTCTGAACACTTCTGTACGCTCGACTCTGGAGAATCTTCCTGGTCGTGCGGAATCTGCACACTTGGGCTATGCGAGTTTCTGCCGAAAAATGGCATCGCGATGAAATTGCACGGATTGTGCTGCCTACCGATTGTGCAATGTGTGAGGTGCTGTGGTACGGCATGGTATTGGTCGCTCATCCACATGGTTATCCACACGCCATGCACACCTTTTGTGGACACCGAGAGCGAGGGTGTCGATGTCCCGCCCCTCTGTCGCCCTTTACTTCGCGGAACTTTATGTGGGTGGCGACTAAAACCCTGTGTGGAAGCGACGTTTCGGCGCCGACGGCTGCCTTTGTACCATGGAGTGAGCAGATGAGTGCCCATGATATGAAAACAAGGTATGCCCTCTACCGTTACTCATGAGTCATCCACAATTTCTCATCTAGCTATGGGGATTGAGCGTGCAGTTCAATCAGACCCGAGGTAGACGCCCAATCTCATTTCCTCATCCATATAACAAGCCACGGAAGGATGGTATGATGCCGCCGTCTTGCTGCCTTTTCTTGTCGAGGACCAGAAGTCTGGCAGCATATGTGGTGGGAGAACGCATCGATGCCGAAACTTGTGACGGTTTTACGACCGGAGAAGATTGAAGAACAGGCTCGCTACTATGTCCGGTCCCACATCCTCCTCCCTGCCGGAACGATCGGACTAGTCTGCATGGTCGCAGGGGTGGGGGCACTCGGCTATCAACTTCTGGTGAACCATACCTACAGCTGGTTGACGTTTCTCACAAGCTCGGCCTTGCTCGTGGTCGGTGCGTTGTGTGGGTGGGCGCAGGCACGCTATCACCGCTATCTCTTTACGACCTTTCCCCAGGTGTATGCGGCACGGCTGCGGACCGCTGTGGCTCAACGAAGCAAGAAGGCCAAGGCCGAGCCGGAGGTGCCGTCGATCGAACACCCTGGGCGCGCTTTTGTCACTGCGATCTCCATTGCAGGAGCGGCTCTGATCTTCAGCGCATCGGCCGTGGCCATCATACGCGGCGACCTAGACCCGCTCCCGGCTGTGTTGGTGCCCTGGGCGGCATTCTACTGGGCCAAGTTGTTTTGTTGGCGTGGAGTTGTGGACTAGGCTCAGCTACGACCGATCCATTATCGGGCCCGCTTCTTGGCCTTTGCCTTGGAGGCTGAAGGGACCGACTGCAATGCTTCAAGCTGCCTCATCCGTTCTTCCAATGTGCGTACCGCCTGTCGGAGTTCAGGAAGCCGTGGAATCACGGCTTGGGCCTTCACCCAAACTTCATGCGGCATAACGGGAGCCCCTGAGACGATCTGGTTGGGTTCGAGGCTGCGGTTCACACCAGCGCGAGCAGCAATCATGACCTGATCTCCGATGACGATGTGGTCTGCCAGCCCTGCCTGTCCACCGATCATGACGTGATGCCCCACGCGAGTACTGCCGGCGATCCCGACCTGTGCCACCAGGATTGAATGGGCACCGATGGTCACGTTATGGGCGATCTGGACCAGATTGTCGACCTTGGCACCCTTCATGATGACTGTTTTTTGGCCAAGTATTGTGGCCCGATCGACCGTGACATTTGCGCCAAGTTCGGCGTCATCCTCGATCGTGACTCCGCCGAGCTGGGGAATCTTGTAATGACGTCCCTGGTCCTGCACATAGCCGAATCCGTCGCTTCCGATCACCGTGCCACTGTGAATGATCACCCGCGCTCCGATCGTACAGCCTTCTCTGACTACGACATTGGGATACAGCAGCGTATCGTCCCCGATCGTTGTATCGTCCCCGACAAAGACACCCGGGTAGAGCATCACTCGCGCCCCGATCCTCACGCGGTCTCCCAGGGTGACCCCAGGCCAGATTGAGACATCCGAGCCGACATGAGTGTCAATGCCACGGACAACGGTCGTGTCAATTCCGCGGGGAGGAGCGACCGGGCAAAAGAATATTTTGGCGACCTGCGCAAAGGCCAAAGTAGGATTGGTGACGACGATGTGAGGATTGGCGATCTCAGCAAGACGTCGGTGGGCGAGGAGTGCACCGGCGACGGTGGGTCCGCTCGTCTTAAGCATCCGATCCCCCGTGACGAAGGTCAGATCGTTCGGGCCTGCCACTTCTAAACTAGCCAGGCTCGTGACGGTGGCTTGTGGCGACCCCACAAGTTCTCCGCCGACTACGGCGTGGATCTGTGCCAGTGAGATAGGAATGCGTGCCCGCGTCGCCATATGGATTAGGATTTCTTTTTACCCTTTGACTCCAACGGCCTCGGTCGTTTCTTGGTCGGAACGGGTGAGGCCGCTTTTCCCAACCGCTTCTCAACATAATTTACGACATGGCCGACTGTAGTCAGCCCCACGAGGTCTTGATCAGGGATCAGGAGATCGAAAGTCTCCTCGATGCGGTACAGCAGTTCAATCACTGCCATGGAGTCGAGACCTAAATCGTCACGCAGATGCTGAGCGGTCAGTATCGTGGCCGAATCGCGTTTCAGATACTCAGCCAAGGCGGTACGGATTTTCAGCGATATGGTGGGATCGGTTGCCATGCGTTGATCCGCTCCGTCGTGCGCTATGCGGCCGCCCCTTTGAATACCACAGCGGCATTGTTGCTGCCAAATCCAAAGGCATTCAGCAAGGCCACCTTCACACGACGCTCCTGCGCTGATAGAGAGAGTCCTCCCAGCGCACAATCCGGATCTGGGTCATCATAGTTGGCGGTGGGATGAATCTGGCCCGTGTGGATGGCCAGCACCGAGGCGATGCCCCCTATTGCACCGGCGGCGCCAAGCGTGTGGCCGATCAGCGACTTGGTGGCGCTGATGGCAATCTTGTCTGCGCGCGATTTAAAGAGTCGTCGAATTGCCCTGACTTCGACGGCATCGCCGATGGTCGTCGACGTGGCGTGAGCATTGATGTAATCCACCTGTGCCGGGGTCACGCCGGCATCTGCGAGGGCAAGCCGCATCGTGTGGGCGACTTCCAAGCCATCTTCACGAGGGATGACCATGTGATACGCTTCGCTAGTAGCGGCGTAGCCCGCAATTTCGGCATAAACTCTCGCCTTGCGTTTCTTGGCATGCGCAGCCGATTCCAAGATGAGCGTCCCGGCGCCTTCTCCCATGACGAAACCGTCTCGCAACCGATCGAAGGGCCGAGAGGCTTTTTCCGGGTGATCGTTGAATTTGGACGAGAGGGCCCGCAAGGAACAAAATCCGGCAAAGACGAGTGGGGTAATGCTCGCGTCGGCTCCCACCGTGATCACGACATCGGCACGGCCCTCGCGGATAGAGTGGAGCGCCTGTCCGAGTGCATGGGCGCTGGAGGAGCAGGCGGTCGAGATGGTCAGGTTGGGACCCTTGGCACCGTAGGCCATTGCGATAATGCCGGAGGCTGAATTGAGGGTGATAACGGGAATAAAGTTCGGGTGGACGCGATGGGGTTTCTGCTGCTGGTAGAGCTGTGTGATTTCACGCTCGCCCATCACCATCCCGCCCATGCCGGCTCCCACGATGACCCCTACGCGGTGGGGGTTCTCCTTCGCCATCTGGATGCCCGAGTCGGCCAGCGCTTCCTTCGCTGCCACGAGGGCAAACTGGGCGTAGCGGTCCACGCGTTCGCCGAGGGCTGAGTCGACAAACCGTTCAACCGCGAAGTCATGCACCTGGCCTGCAACCTTGGAGCGGTAGCCGTCCATGGGAAACGGGTCAAACGACGTAATTGTCGAGATGCCGGATTGGCCGGAGAGGGCGGCCTTCCAAAAATCACTGACCCCAATACCAATGGGAGAGACGATACCCAACCCTGTGACGACGACACGCGAGCGCATCTTGTTAAAACCCTTTCAGTGAACTCATAGGAGCCTGTCAGAAATCGCGGTATACTGCCGCGGCGATCGACGCACAGACATCTGCGTTGTTCTCGAACTTGAAAAATCGTTACCGTATTCCAGCGAACACGCTTCCGGTTTTTCGTGGTCTGTGGCCGCGCAGCTGCCTGCCCCTCCTTCGCCTCATGACGAACGGCCATGTCGGACTGGCTCCTTACGCCTCTACTTACCGGAAGCGCCAGGATGAGTCAACCAGCTGCCGAGCGAGATTGGTGGGACGGGTCGATTTGGTCATCTGGTTTGTTTCGTTCATCTCGTTGGTCTTGTTCAACCAAAGATACGAGACAAACCAAATAATGGCCTTCTCATGTTGGCGGACTGTTTCAGTATCCTGCTAGTAGCGTATTTTGAACATCAGGTAGAGGCCAAAACTCATGAAGAGAACGTTCGCCATCCAGCCGGCAATCAGAGGAGTCAAGACCCCGCCGCGGCCGAGCGCGATCGCGATGGAGTGTGTCGTCCAAAAGCAGAAGCCGACGGCGAGTGCCTGCCCAATGCCCATTGCCATGCTGCCCCCTCTAGTCACACTCCGGCGCAGACTCAGCGCAATGCCGACCAGAACCATGATCACGGCGACGAACGGGAACGCGATTCGGCTGTAATAGTCTGTCTTAAGCCGTGCGGCCTGAGAGCCTTGCTGGTGCCGACGTCTGGAATAGGCCCTGATATCATGGAAGGTCATTAACTCGGAGTCGCCGGGGAGCCAAGTGGTGAAGTCATCGGGAATGAGGGTTAGCACGATGGCTTGGCGGTCAAAGCCCGTAGTCGATACGGTTCCATCGGGGGAAAATCGTCGGTGCCGCCCCTGGAATAGCGTCCACGTGGAGTCACTATAGCGGGCTTCGTCGGCTTCAGTCATGTCGGCCAGTTGGAAGTTACGATCGAACTGAAAGAGACGCACGCCGCCTAAGAGTTCCCCGTCGACCGAGACGCTCGTGACATACATGAGGCTGTCGGCTCCCACTCTCGTCCACGGTTGCTTGAGTATCACGGCTGCGGCAGGCGGCTTTTTTTCGATGCGCGTGGTCCGAATCTCTTCGGACTTACTCGCGGCCAGCGGGATGATGGTGGAACTGAAGAGCAAGAGCACGAGAGAAATCCCTCCGGCAAAGACAATAAAGGGGGAGGTAATCCAGAGCAAACTGATGCCGCAACTGCGCATGGCCGTGATTTCGTGGCCGCGGGAGAGCAATCCGAAGGTTAAGAGTGTGGCCATCAGGATGGCCAGCGGCGCGATTTGGAAGGAAATCGCGGGAGTTTTGAGAAGGAAATATGTTAGGACATCGAGCCAGTTGGCGTCGTAGCGCAAGAAGCGACGCACTTTTTCGAAGAAGTCGATGACGAGGTATACCGTCATCAGTCCGCTGAAGCACATCGTGAAGATTTTTCCGTACTCGCGAAGGAGATAGCGGAAGAGAATGGGCATGGGGTTATTGACGACTCATGCTGTAAAACCACACTACGGTGGTGAGAGAAAAAATGCCGTTCGGTATCCAGGCCCCGGCAAAGGGTGGCAGGTTTGCCGTCGTAACCAGGAATTCACAGGCGATGTTCAGCATGTAGTAAATGATGACGACTAACACGCCGACCGCAAATCCGCCGATTCGACCGGATCGTTTTGAGGCAATGCCGACCGGGACGCCTAAAAGGCAAAATACCAGCGAGGCGGTCGGAAAGGCCAGATCTTTATAATACTCCATCAATCGTCGGAGCGCAGACGGGTCGCGCCATTGGGATTGTGTGAGCTGGCCGATTATGGTGTCGTACGACGGGCGGTCCTCCGTGGTTGAGTAGCCGCTTTGATTTAGCGAGAGTTTCAGATCATAGCTGGCGAAGGACGCTTGCTCGTATTGATCGGCCTGATTCGGGCGGCTGTGAATAACTCCATGCTGCAGTCGTAAGGCAACTTGATTCGTAGAGACATCCATCAAGACCTCGTACTGCTTCGCCACGATGATACGGGGATCGTCTGCATTCCGCTCGTCGGAGACAAAGATACCGGTCGTGCCCTGTTCGGGATTCTCATCCGGAACATAGATCATTATCTTGGGGATGGGCTCGTTAAAGGTTCCCCGCTCCAGCGCCAGCACCAGCTGATCCCGAAGGAGATTCAGGGCCACTTTCTTGAGGTTCATGGAACTCCAGGGTTGCCCCCACTGTGCTAACCACAAGGTCAAACCGAATACGAGCAAGGCAAAAAGGAGCACGGGGCGAGCCAATCGCATGAGGCTCAGGCCCGCGGTCTGCATCGCCACCAACTCTTTGTCGAAGGAAAGTCGTCCGAAGGCGGTGATCGAGGCGATGATCCCGGCGATCGGGAGGGTCAATACGAGGAAAGAAGGCATCAGATGGGCGAAGACTTGCAGGACTGCCACGATCCCGACACCTTTGGAGACCAGCAGTTCCACTAAGCGCAGGAGTTCCCGCGTGAGCATCACAAAACACAGCGCCCCGAGGCTGACACTAAAGGGGGAAAGGAGTTCGGTGAAGATGTAGCGATCCAGCAGCGTTCGTAGAAACATTCGAAGAATCACGCTCCTCGCCCGGTAAGACACTATAGGCGAGCGGGCGAGGCTTGTCTACCTCATGCCGGTAATCATGTGGCCAAAGAATGGCTTGACAAGATTTGAAGTGCCGTGGTACATGCTGCGCGAGTTGCAACCGAGATGGGTTTCGTGATCGTTGTTGTCTCTCCAATGAACCCGTCATTCCAACCTACGCATCTTCCTGTCTTTTTCTCTCCATTCAGGTGTGTTGCCAACTGGGTTCCGGGGCCGGCCACGTAACTAGGCGTGGCCGTTGAGGAAAGGAGTGTTCTGTGAAGACAAAAGGTACGGTCAAATGGTTCAATGATCGCAAGGGATTTGGGTTTATTCGCCTTGAGAGCGGGGATGATGTCTTCGTACATTATTCCGCGCTGCAA
Source organism: Nitrospiraceae bacterium (assembly GCA_036004925.1). Classification (GTDB taxonomy): domain Bacteria; phylum Nitrospirota; class Nitrospiria; order Nitrospirales; family Nitrospiraceae; genus Palsa-1315. The sequence continues at coordinate 134,792 of DASYRC010000016.1, forward strand.
GGAGAAGGGTTCAAGACCTTGAAAGAGGGAGAAAATGTCGAGTTCGAGGTCGTACAAGGCGCAAAAGGGCCTCAGGCTTCGAATGTCTTGAAGATGGCCGTTGCCGAGTCTTGACGTTGTCACTCTGCGGCATTGTGTCACAGGAGGCCTGCCTTTCATCTCGGGCAGGCCTTCGTAGTTTTGCTGAGTAGACCTGCATCCAAATGCCCCATTTCATTGACAATGTCCATTTACACTGTTAGCGTTTGATCGTTGTGGAGGTTGGACTTGGCGATCGACCGTAGTAGCGTATTGCGGAGCGCACAGCTCTTTGCGTCACGGGGTCAATTCGACGCTGCCATTAACGAATGGAAGAGGCTCGCCGTCGAGTCGCCTGGCGATGGCAGTATTTTCAATTCAATCGGGGAGTTACACCTCAAACGTCAGGCCACCAACGATGCCGTGGCGGCCTTTGTGCAGGCGGCCAATGCCTTCCGTGCCGAAGGGGCCACCCTCAAGGCGATCGCTACGTTCAAGAAGATCTTGAAGATTGATGCTTCACGGTACGATGTGTTCCGGCATCTGGGAGATCTCAATGCGGAACGCGGTCTGCTGAGTAGTGCGGTTCAAGATTATCTCACTCTGGGGAAACACTACCTCAAGGCGGGAAAAAGCAAGGATGCGCTGGACATCTATAAGAAGATCGTCAGCCAGGATCCCTCGAATCTGGATGCCCAGCAGCGGGTGGCGGAGTTGTGCCTGCAAGAAAACATGCAGGACGAAGCCACGAAGGTCTATTTGCAGTTAGGGCGGGAGCGATCAGCGCAGCAGCGCTATGCTGAGGCTAAGGATGCGTATCAAGCTGTCATGCGGATCGATCCTACCAATAGTGAGGCCGCTCAGTTCATCGAACATTTCAAAAGCACCGATGGGAATCCCAAACTCGCTGCCAAAACGAGAGTCGGTCTTGCAGGGGGTGCGACTAAGAGTGCCGAGCCGCCCAATCTGCTATCGGAAGCCACTCGCCGCATCGAAGGAAAACAATTTGCTGGGGCAGAGGCAATTCTCCATCAAATGCTGACCAAGGAGCCAGGAAATCCTGAAGTGTGTCAATTGCTGGCCAAGTTGCATCTGCAGCGCGGTGATATTCAGGTGGCGCTCGGCGAATATCGCTACCTTGCCGGGGCGGCCTTGCGGTCCCAAGATTATGAGCAGGCTGAATCGTTGATGGTTGAATTTCTGGCCGTAGAACCAAACTCCGTACCGATCCTCGAACTCTATGGGGAACTATACGAAGAAAAGGGCGATGTGGCCAACGCGGTGACCCACTATGGGAGGGCCACCGAGTTGCTGCTTCAGCATCCGGAACCCGGCATGCCCGCTCTTCACGAAGAACTGTTTGAGAAGATCAAGTTGCTCGCTCCGGGCAATCCTATTGTCGCAAAGCTCTCTGCGCTCATGAACGGCGAGAGCTTCGTTGAAGCCCCTGCGCCAACGGCGCCTCAGTCCTCGACAGGAACGACCACTTCTGTGCCGCAGAGTTCGCCGGAATTTTCATGGACCGGCGCGGCTCCAGACGATCCCTGGAGTGTGGGCTCCAAGGTCACCCTGCCACAAGAGAGGAATTTCTCACTCGCTGAGCCGGAGCCTGCGCCGGCCCAATCGGAGCCGTCACAATCGGCAGAATCGGAGCCAGTTACACCAGGTAATGGGTTTTCGTTGTCAAATGTTGGGCCGGACCAGCAATGGGGGCCTTTGTCGCAAGGGGCAGGCTCGGATGCTACCTTCTCCCCTGTCCTCTCGACACGCGAGCAGTTCCGGGCCTATGTCAAGGCCGGCCAGCAGGCTGAGGCGGAAGAATGGCTCAGTCGCTTGGTAACGGCGCAGCCGGATCATGCAGAGGCTCGAGAACTGTTCGGCATCCTGCTTGAGGCCAAAGGCGATACCGCCGGCGCGGCCTTGCAATATTCCCGCGCCCTCGAATTGCTCCTGGCGCATCCAAACGATGAGAGTCCGACTCAACCGGCGAGTCTCTATGCGAAAATCAGAGAACTAGCTCCAGCCAGCCCCTTGGTCGCCAAATGGGCTTCGACGTTTTCGCCGAAGCCGCAGGCGTCAGTCCCTGCCGTCAAGACACCTGTTTCTACTCTGCCCGGCAACGAGATTGACCCGGAGACCCATTACACGCTGGGAGTGGCCTATAAGAACATGGGGCTTCTGGACGAAGCGAAGGAAGAGTTTTGTCTCTCGATGCAGAGCCACGACTTTTTTCCGGACTCCTGTCTTATGATCGCGGTCTGTTTGAAAGAACAAGGAGAATGCAAGTCGGCGACTGCCCAGCTCGAGTTGCTCCTGAAGGACCCGAAGTGCCAAGGGGCCAAGGCGCAAGCCATTCGCTATGAACTAGGCTTACTCTACGAAGCCCAAGAACAGTGGAGTCAGGCTGCCGCAATATACGAATCGATTCCGACCTTCCACGACGTACCGCAACGACTCGAATCAACTCGCGCACGCAGAGCCCCAGTTGAGCCCACCCCTACGTTTCGTTACGGAAACTAGCAGGATGCTGAAAAAGTCACTCTGCTCACCCGCCCAACCCCGGCGCGCCGAAACGCGCCTTTTCCCATGCTTCGTTCTCGCGTCGTCCAGATCTTCAACGTACCCCGAGGGTAGGCCTCGGCTCTTCACTCGCTGCGGCCTTGCTGGACGGACTTTTTGAGCATCCTGCAGGTATTCTCCTGCCCATCTTGCGCGGCTTGCCTCTCCTGCAGTCTATGCGTATCCCGTGCAGCATCCTGTTAGTGCAGCTGGTTTGGCGCTGGACGTCCGTTTAACACGGCGTGAATATTCTCCAAGCAGACCAGTCCCATCTGAACCCGCGCGTGCGCTGTGGCAGAGCCCAGATGGGGGAGCAGCACCACCTGCTTCAGCTGAGTCAAGGTTGGGTGGAGGGCCGGTTCCTGTTCATAGACGTCGAGCCCTGCGCCGGCGATTATACCTGTTTTGAGGGCGTGTGCCAACGCTCCTTCATCGACAATTGGACCACGAGCGGTATTGATAAGGATGGCGGTGGGGCGCATCCAGGTCAATTCGCGCGCGCCGATCAGATGATGGGTGCTTGGCGTGAGAGGCACATGGATTGTCATGACATCGGCTTCCCCGAGCAGGTCTTGCAACGATCGGTACTCCCACTCACGGGGGAGTGATGAGGTAGACATGAATTGGCGTGTGTGATAGCGCACCGGCATGCGAAACCCTACCGCGCGGTGGGCCACCGCTTGCCCGATCCGCCCCATGCCGATAATCCCCAGTGTCTTGCCCGAGACGTCCGCCCCCAAGAGTTGCCTGGGACTCCACCCTGTCCAACGACCGGATCGAACGAGGGCGTCGCCTTCGACGACGCGGCGTGCCGTCGACAGGAGCAAAGCCCAGGTCAGATCCGCGGTGGCATCCGTCAAGACGTCCGGAGTATTGGTGACGATCAGACCACGCTGTCGCGCGGCAGCAAGATCGATGTTGTTGTACCCGACGGCATAGTTCGCCAGAACTTTCAGCCGAGTGGCTACACGTATTGTTTCTGCATCAATGGGATCGCCTAGAGTGACGATTGCGGCGTCGGCCTGACAGAGTCCCTCGCGAAGCGCCGAGGGAGCGGGCGACGCATCGTGAGGATCATGTACCAGCTGGAACCGCTCCCGCACGATGGCCATGACGGGATCGGGGAGAAGGCGTGAAAGGTAAAGGGTGGGATGTATGTCGGTCAAAGGCGAGTGCTCCTATCGGCGCGTATCTTAGCAGGATGCTGAAAAAATCCGCCAGCATGAGAGGGCTGTTATTTGGCTTATCTCGTTTGTTTGGTTGAACAAGACCAACGAAATGACCGAAACAAACCAGATGAACCAAATCAACTCGTCCCGCCTGTCTCGCGCGATTATCATGCTCGGTGCTCTCTTGTTGTTCTAGACGTGCGGACCAGTGGAACTCTGGGCACAACATAGGCCATTGCAGCTTGTTAGGGGTTCGCGCATTGCGCAACAACCAGACTTGTGCTGGTGTCAAGAGTCTGTCTAGAATGAGCGATCCATCAACTATGACGGCACCAACTCTCATTCTGCCTGAACGTTCCCACGCCATTGCCTCCGACCTCCGAGCCGCACTAGGCGCCGATAAAGTAAAGGACGACTACTCGACGCTCACCGCGTATGCGGTGGATGCGAGCATCTATCGGATAACGCCGCAGGCGGTCGTGCTCGTGGAGTCCATGGAGGACATCGCCGCCACGGTGCGCTACGCCGTACAGCGAGGCATCCCGTTGACACCGCGAGCCGCCGGGACGAATCTGACCGGCTCGGCGATCGGATCCGGGATTATTCTGGACGTCTCACGATTGAATCGCGTAATAGAGCTGAATCGGGATGAGCGATGGGCTCGTGTGCAACCTGGTATCGTTCTGGCCGAACTCAACAAGGAACTGTCGCGCGACGATCTGCTATTCGGTCCCGATCCCTCGAGCAGTGACATGTGCAAGCTCGGTGGGATGTTGGCGAACAACTCATCCGGTCCGCACACCCTGCGGTACGGCGCCGTCAAAGATAATGTGGTGGCGCTCCGTGTCTGTCTGCAATCCGGCGAGTGGCTGGATGCCAAGGCCTATGGACTCGGCGATCCGAACTGCGCCGACCTGCTGAAGGCGCACAGGCCAATTCGTGATCTGCTGTTGTTGTTACAGGAAAATGCCACGCTGATTGCGCAGAAACGTCCGACCGTCAGCAAGAACAGTTGTGGCTACAATCTCTTCGGTCTTGCCGATGGGTTGGCACGAGGCCGCTTCGACCTTCCAAAACTATTTGTCGGCAGTGAAGGCACACTCGGTCTGTTCAGCGAAGCTACGATTAGACTGGTCGAGAAACCTCGCGCAACCCTCACAGCACTCATCCATTTTGATCGCTTGGAAGATGTGGGCGATGCGGTGCCGAAGCTGCTGGGGTTGAGTCCGAGCGCGTTGGAGGTGATGGATGCTAACACCCTCAATTTGATCGGACGGGCGAAACACGGCATCCCCGGAGACGCGGCTGCTACCCTCTTGGTGGAGTTAGATGCTGATGGCGCTGGGAGCGATCTTCGCGCACAGGCTGAGCGAATGACCGGGATCTGTCGCCGCTATCGCCTCACGTCCGATCCCGTGATCGCCTTCGATCCTGAGCAACGCGAGCAATTGTGGAAGGCCCGCAAGGCTCTCTATCCCACCCTCTATCGATTCGACCCCTGGAAAAAGCCCGTCAATTTCGTCGACGACGTGGTTGTGACGGCTGAACGGATCGGCGAGCTCATCCGTTACCTTGAGGAGTTCTTCGCAGGCCAGCACGTGCCGGTTGCGATTTTCGGCCATATCGGGAATGGGAACGCCCACATCATTCCCTTACTCGACGTGAACGACCAAAACGATTTCCAAAAGATGGTGCAAGGCTATCACGAGATTCATCAAACGGTCCTGGGTCGCTTCGGTGGTTCGATCTGTGGGGAGCACGGGGATGGCCGGGTGCGTGCCGAATACGTGCGGACGATGTTCGGTCCGGAGCTGTACGATCTGTTTGTGCGGGTGAAGCAGAGCTTCGATCCCTCCGGGGTGCTCAACCCCGGTATCAAGATCAGCGATCGGCCCTTCACGGACCATATCGACTATGTGCGACTGTCCAAACCCTGTGCGACCTGCGCCAAGTGTAACGCCGTCTGTCCGGTCTATGATGTGTTTCAGTCGGAAGACATGAGCTCGCGGGGGTGGTTCGAGATCGTCACAGATCAGAAGTATAGCTATCTCAATTCGAAGCGAGTGGTGGAGGCCTGTCTCAACTGTAAGTCCTGTCGTACGGCCTGTCCAGCCGGAGTCGATGTATCGCAGCTCATTCTGGATCGGCGCGCCGAGCATCCGAATAAGATGGCTGGGGTCATCTTTCGTTTCCATGCACAAACAGGAAAGTTCGAACGATTCTTAAAGTTTCTCGCGAGGTATCAGCCGATATGGGATCGGCCTCTGGTGCGGCGTCTGCTCGATCATCTGACGAAGCCGTTCATGCGTGGTCTAGCCGAGACGGCAAGATTCTCCCCTCAGCTTGTGATGCCTCGACTGGCCCGGCGACATCTCCGTGACCGCTATCCAGAGCTGATTCCCCAGGTCGGGCAAGCGGCTCGCTCTCCGGTGGCCTATTTCCATGGCTGCGCTGCCAACTATTTCGACGATGGGGTGGGGGATGCCGTGATTTCCGTGCTACGAAAACATGGGGTCGTCCCGGAACTGCCACCACAACGCTGTTCAGGGACTCCGATCGAAACGTACGGGCATCGCGCGTTGGCCAAAGAAGGGGCGCGGGTCAATCTCGCGTCCATGGCAGAGTATGACAAGGTGGTGACCGGCTGTGCCTCCTGCACCCTCATGCTGAAGGACTACCCCACATTGTTCGCCGGGGAGCCGGAGCAAGCGGCAGCCCAAGCCTTGGCTAAACGAGTTACACATATTTCTGAGTTTGTGTCACACTCGCCGGTGAAACCGGCCATGGCTAGTCAGCAGGCCACGAAGTGCAAGGTGGCCTATCATTCCTCCTGCCATCTGCGAGCTGCGGGAGTAACGAAGGAGCCTCGTGCGATCCTGAGAGGCTTGCCTGGCGTCGAGTATGTGGAGATGCCGGACGCCGATCGCTGTGCGGGCGGAGCCGGGACCTATCTCGTGAAGGATTTCGAGATGTCGCAGCGCATCGTCGCTCGCAAGCGGCGAGCCGTCGAACAGAGCGGTGCCGAGGTTGTGGCCACGAGTTGCCCTGCCTGTATGATTCAACTACGCACGGGATTGCAGGGTGCAGCGGAGGTCAAGCATGTGGCCCAACTCCTTCAAGACGCCTACGACGCTGCGGACCGGCAGATGAGCTGATGGCTAATAGCCTTGACCGATAGCCAATGGCAGGGAATAAGAGAGCAGATAGCTTTTGGGGTAAGCAACCGGATTTTCCCTCGTGCTTGCCTTTGGCCATAAGCCATTCGGTACCAGCCATTCTTTTACCCCCATCGGCTATCTGCTCTGCCTAGTAAAGGATGAGAAAACTATGGTCACAGTGTTGGTCTTTGGATTGACGCTTCGCGATGTGGTTGGAGAAACAGAATTCGAATTTGAGGTCTCGGAGCCGACCACGGTCAGGAAACTCATTGAGTCGAACCAGGATCGTATGGGCCCGTTATTGCAGTTCCTGTCGAATCGAGAAGTGATGATTGCAGTGAACAAAAAAGTGAGCGCCGAGGATACGGTGGTCAAGGACGGCGATGTCGTGAAGTTATCCCACCAGTCGAGAATGTCGTATGATGGGACGAGAGACATTCCCATCTAATCGAATGCGTGAAAAGCTCGCCAGCATAATAAGACTGTTATTTGGTTTATTTGGTTTGTCTCGTTTGTTTGGTTGAACAAGACCAACTAGATGAACTAAACAAACCAGATGAACTAGATCAACCCATCCCGTCTGTCTCGTACGGCTCAGTGCAGACGGCGTTTGGCTTTGGCAGTCGGGAGGGCCGTGAGCGGATCGTCGGGCCAGGAGTGTTTGGGATAACGGCCGCGGAGTTCTTTTTTCACTTCGAGATAAGCCGATTTCCAGAAGCTTGAGAGATCCTTCGTGACCTGGACGGGCCGGCGCGCTGGTGATAGGAGGTGCAGCATGACTGGAATCTTCCCGTTGACGAGACGGGGCGTGTCCTTACAGCCGAACATTTCTTGCAATCGCACAGCCAGGATGGGCAGGTCGGGCGTCTCGTATTCCACGCGAATGCTCGATCCGCTGGGGACTGTCAGATGGGTGGGGGCCCATCGTTCAAGTTGGCGCGACTGTTCCCAGGAGAGGAGCGCCTGTAACGGCTGGGTGAGATCGAGCCGCGTGATGCGGTCGAGCGTCGTCAGTCCCGCGACATAGGGCGCAAGCCAGTCGTTGAGTGTCTGCAGGAGCACCTCGTCAGAGAGATCGGGCCATCGTGACTTTTGCCCGTCGATCCGGCGTAGGAATGCCACTCGCGCTCGCCACTGACGCAGCTCCGGAGTCCAGGCCAACCGGTCGAGCCCCGCCCGACGAACCCCCTGTAACAATGCCGTCGAAATCATCGAAGGATCTGGCTTCGAGAGCCCCTGCTCAGACAGAACGAGTGAACCTAATCGGCGCTGTCTCGTCGCGCGAACCATTTGTGCTATGTCGTCCCACGATACCTCATCCATCACTCGAACCTGGTCTGCATAGAGGGTCTCAAGATCGCGAAGCCGTATCGGCGCAGCAAGATCGATTCTGGCCCATTGCGTGCCACCGTCCAGTTCGGCAATGACGAGATAGTCTTCTGAGCCGAGCGGATCAGGGTTCGCAAAGAGAGCGCCACGGCCATTGGCCATGAGATAGCGCGCGTCGCCTCCACTTTGGCGTTGGGCAATGCGATCTGGATAGGCGAGTGCGAGCAACAGACCGGCCTCATCGAGGCTGTCCTGTCGATCCGAACGAGCAGATCGCGGAAGTTGTCGTTGCCACAAGTCGGCGGTGCGTCTGACTCGCTGGGAGGCGGCGCGGTCGACGGTCGCACCGGCCGCGTGATCGTGCTGTCCATGGAAGACGTCCAAGCGGAGTCGCAGATCGGCGTTGCGCCAGCCGGAGGGGCCTCGCAGAATATCACGCTCACTGAGCAGTGCCGCAAGTTCACAGGCAAGATCGCCGAGTTGCAACGGCCCAGCCTTAAGCAGCATATGTGCGAGACGTGGATGCAACGGCAGCTCGGCCATCTGTTTTCCATGAGCGGTTATCAGTCCCTCTGCATTGAATGCGTTGAGGCCGGTGAGCAACTCTCTGGCCTGGGTCACAGCCCCGGGCGGTGGGGGAGTGAGCCAGGATAATTCGGCCGGATTGGGCGCGCCCCAGAGGGCCAATTCGAGCAGCAGTGGCGTCAGGTCGGCGTCGAGTATTTCCGGTGGGCGACGCGGGGTCAACGATTGGTGCTCCGAAGCGGTCCAGAGGCGAGCACAGACGCCCGGTTCGAGACGACCGGCCCGACCGCGACGTTGCTCGGCAGAATCCTGGGTGACGCGGATGGTTTTCAGTCTCGTGAGTCCCGATCGCGGATCAAAGCGAGGCACGCGCAACAAGCCGGCATCGATCACGACGCGTACCCCGTCGATCGTCAAACTGGTTTCGGCAATCGAGGTAGCCAGCACAATCTTTCTCGTGCCCGGTTGAGCGGGAGCGATCGCACGGTCCTGCGCCTCTTGCGGCAGGTCGCCATGGAGCGGTGCGATGAGGATGTTCGAGCCCAGGTTCAGCTCAAGAAGTTTTCGTTCGACGCGACGAATCTCCGCCATGCCTGGCAAAAAAACCAAGAGACTGCCCTGGTCCTGCGCGAGCGAACACCTGATGGATTGTATGACTGCCACATCGAGATGGCCGGAGAGCGGCTGATCAAGATACCGGGTCTCTACCGGAAACATTCGTCCTTCGCAGGCAATGACAGGCGCCTGGCCCAAGAGATCCGCGACCGGTCCACAGTCCAACGTGGCTGACATCACGAGCAGGCGGAGATCCTGGCGAAAGAGCCGTTGCGATTCAAGACAGAGGGCCAGGCCTGTATCGGCCTGGAGGCTCCGTTCGTGGAATTCATCGAAAAGGACGATCGCGTAAGCACTGAGCGCAGGATCGTGCTGGAGTAGGCGACCGAGGATGCCTTCCGTGACCACTTCAATTCTGGTCTTGGGCCCTACCTTTGTGTCGAGCCTCATGCGGTAGCCGACCGTTCCGCCGACTGGTTCACCCAGCGTGGTTGCCATGCGATGGGCGGCGGCGCGTGCGGCAAGCCGCCGCGGTTCCAGCACGAGCAGTTTCCTTTCGTCGAGCCACGGGGCATCGAGCAAGGCCAGCGGCACCCTTGTCGTTTTTCCAGCGCCAGGTGCGGCGGTCAGCAGCGCATTCCGTCCCTCTGTCAGCGTGCGACGAAGGGTCGGCAGCACATCTTCTATTGGAAGTCTGGACATGATAGGTTCGGCGCTCACGAGTTAGTCTGGACTATTCATGAATGCCGTCGCGAGGCGTTCGAGCCCGAAGCTCGCCGAGGCTTCTCGCAAGTGAGGCCGACACAGGCGTACTTGCAGTCCGTCGAGGAGGCCGAACGAGAAAAGCCTCGCCGAGCGAGAGGATCGGACGAGGCAGCAGGTATTCATGAAAAGTCCGGGCTAGACTGTATCAGACCAATGCCCTCACGAAAAGGACAGAAGCGAATGGTAGGCGATCAATGGATCAAGACATAACCTAGCGCGGCCGGTTGGCACTGGTTCCGAGGGCAGGTGCATGAGGTAGGTCTGTTTATTGTGCAAGTCGACGAGGCGGGCCAGTTTCAACGGCCGAACGGCGGGTTTCAGGGATGGGGGGAGCAGCAAGACCATCCTTCCTTCTCGCAAAACGTGCACGATGAAACTGTGCTCGTCCGAGGCGCGCAGGGAAGGATAGTTTGGCTGTTCCCATGAGGGCAAAGTAGGAAAATCTGACGGCCCTCGCCTGGGCTATTGGCACGTCCTGCGTGCAATTGGTGGACGAGTGAGAAGGCTATTCGCAGTGGGAGACCATTTAGCCCGTTCCCCTCAAGGGAGAAAATAGAAGAGCTGTGGTCGCTCGATGTGTGCAGGAAAATCCCGCCTGGTTCCTTCCACATAGAAGAGGGAGGGAATCATGTAAGAAAAAAGCTTGCTCAACGGCCGGATTGAGGCAATCCTCCTTGCTGTGAGAGAGTTGAGGGGATAGAGGGGACTCACCATTCGAGATACCATCCAGACAGGACATCGAGACAATCTATGAAACACGAGACCACACACTCATCCGCAGAAACACCGGCGAAGGGTTTTTCTCCCGGCTTCGCGGCGCTGGGCCTGGAAGCCGCCCTGCTGACCACGCTCGACACGCTGGGCTATGAGGAGCCCACCCCAATCCAACGGGAGGCAATCCCTCCCCTCTTAGGAGGACGCGACCTGCTAGGCCAAGCGGAAACCGGGACGGGCAAGACGGCGGCCTTTACGCTCCCGCTGCTCCAGCGCATCGCCCATTCAGCGCGGCGCTGCCCCTCTGCGCTCATCCTGGTGCCGACCAGAGAGCTGGCCATCCAGGTCGGCGAAGCAGTCACTCGCTATGGCAAAGAATTAAGGATCTCCGTGCTTCCGGTCTATGGAGGACAGGCAATCGGTCCGCAGCTCCATGCACTCAGACGCGGTGTCGATGTCGTTGTGGCGACACCTGGGCGGGCGCTGGACCATATCCACCGAAAGACCCTGCAGCTCAAGACGATCCAAATGGTCGTGCTGGACGAGGCCGATGAGATGCTCGACATGGGATTTGCCGAGGATCTGGACGCCATTCTGGAGCAGACACCTAAAGAGCGGCAGACAGCGTTGTTCTCCGCCACCATGCCGCTCAGGATCGCCTCCATTGCCAAACGCCATCTCAAGGAGCCGGTTGAGATCAAAATTGCCAAGGAGCCGCTCAAGGCGGGGGCCGCGCCGCGCGTTCACCAAACGGCCTACATCGTCGCCAGACCGCACAAGGTGGCGGCACTGGCTCGTATTCTGGACATGGAGGCTCCAAAGTCGGCCCTCGTGTTCTGCCGCACGCGTATTGAAGTCGATGAACTCACCGCCATGTTGACAGGTCGTGGCCACAAGGCCGAAGCGATCCATGGCGGTATGAATCAGCCCCAGCGTGATCGCGTGATGAGCGCGTTCCGGTCCGGGCAGACCGAACTCCTCGTCGCCACCGATGTCGCGGCGCGGGGGTTGGATATTCCATCCGTGTCGCATGTGGTGAACTACGATCTACCCATGTCTCCGGAAGGCTATGTCCATCGGATCGGACGGACCGGTCGGGCCGGGCGTGAAGGGGCGGCAATCACCGTCATCGACCCACGCGAGCAGCGGTTACTCTGGAACATCGAGCAGCTTACGAAAGCCAAAATTGTTGTAACGCCAGTACCGACCGTCGCCGACCTTCGCACGAAACGGCTCGCACGAACCAAGAGCGCGATTGAAGAAGTGCTTGCGGCAGGTGAACTGGACCTGTTCCGAGCTGTGCTCACATCGCTTGCCGAACAGGGAGACCCAATGGAAGTGGCTGCGGCAGCCATCAAGCTCGTCTTTCGCATGCAGGGTGGAGAGCGGAAGGAATACGATATTCCTGCAGTGTCGGGCAGGCCGCCGGAGCGGCCATCGATGGCGCCGCGCCCCATGGGAGATCCTCGTGGGCGGGCCAGTGGCATGTTGCCGAGAGAGAGGCCTGGCAGACCGTTCAACGCGCCTGGTCGTGGCGGACGAACGGTGGGGATGGCGAAGGTGTACATCGGCGCAGGCAAAGAGGCAGGGATCCGGCCAGGCGACCTCGTCGGAGCGATTGCCAACGAGGCCGGACTCAATTCGAATGTGATCGGCGCCGTCGAAGTGATGGATCGATTCTCGCTGGTGGAAGTGCCGGAAGTGCTGGCCCGTGAGATCATCGCGACTCTCAGCCGGACCAGGATCAAAGGACAGAAGGTGGCAGTGAGATTGTTTCTGGAGCAGCCAAGGGGTGGGAGGGCATAGCCAGGTGCCCTTCTTGCTCGCAGAACGCGCACGAAGGAGCTGTGCTCGTTCGATGCGCGCAGTAGGGGACCATCAGCCCCCTCTTTTGAGAAAAACAAGAGGCGTAGAGGAATCATCGATAGGGAAGGAGCTCGATCAATGCGCGCAGTAATGAGCACCTGGCTATGCCTGTTGTTGAGAGAAAGGCGCAGTGGCACAACAGGGGTACACTTCTTCAGGATAGCCGAGCGAGACGGGCCAAACGAGGTGGGAGCCAATCTCTCCACGATGCGCCTTTCTCGCATATCTCGCCCGTCCCGCGAGTCTCGCTCAGCTACCTGCTGACAAGGCATTCCTGGTCTCAATATCAGACAGGTCTTAGCTCACAGAATTGATGAATAAGCCGCCTGGAATCGGCGGTGCTGCCAGGGGCGGCGGCGGAGCAGACCCGGCTGGTATGAAGGTCGCAAGGTTGCTCGCGCCCGACTCATGATTGGCCAAATCATAGGCCGTAATGAAGTAATACTGGATCACTGCCGGCGTCCCGATATTGAAACTCGTCACCTTTCCCAACGTAGCGAGAGAAGACGCCATGCCGGACGTCCGCGTGCAGGGTTGCTGGCTGCAGTGATAGACGCGATATCCCGCCAGATCCAGTTCACTGTTGGCATTCCATGTCAACGTGGCACCCCACGCAGTGCTCGCCCACAACACAAGAACACCAACCATTGCTCTTACCCAGTTCATACGTATACTCCTATTTGTATCTCCCTCGGAGCAGGCACACCCTTCCCGGAGAAGCCAATTTCTCACGTGCAAGAGTCTATGTCGGATTGCCCAACTGACCTGGCTGCCCGAGGAGAGTTCGAAGAGGTGAACCATTCACCCCTTTGCTGTGGTAACTAGGCAAGGTATGTGCCGTCGCAGGAGGAGGAAGAGGAGCGGAACAAAATCCAGGAAAATCAGCGATGGAGAGAGGGAAGATCGATGGTGGCGTGCAGGGAGACTGCAGGAGATGGGAGAAGATCGCTGAGTCAACCCTAGCGTTTATCGGAGGATAGACGCTGCAGTCATTTGCCTACAGATACGACAGTGGACCGTGGCGCGTGAAGCGCGAGAGCCAGATGGTTTCTCTTGTTGATCCAGCCTATTTGGTTTGTTTGGTTGGACGAGACAAACCGGATGAAAAAAAAAGACCAGATGAAGCCATCCCGCGCATCGATGTGTCGTGGAGTAGGGTGGAGCGGCGGGTCGGTTGTGCCAGTTAGCTTTCTGTTGTTCCGATTTCTTCCCGCAACTGAAACTTGAGGGAGGCATACTCTTTCATGCAGTAGGCAAGCAGCCGTTCTGAGCCGAAAAGCATCACCATCCTGCCGTCCCGGTCCACGAGCCGGCGTGTATCCTGTGGCCAGTAGATGCGGGCGATCACGTCAGGATCGCCGCTCACCCAACGGGCCAGGACAAAAGGCATCCGCTCGACGAGGGTCTTGACCCCATACTCGGTTTCGAGGCGTGAGGCCACGACATCGAATTGGAGTTCACCCACAGCAGCCAAGACCGGTTCACGGCGCACATGATCGGGTAAATAGAACACCTGCATCACCCCTTCTTCTTCGAGCTGCTGAAGTCCCTTCTGAAACTGCTTCTGCTTCGTGAGGTCCTGGCTTCGAAGCAGGCCGAAGCACTCAGGAGGAAATTGTGGAATCGCATCGAAGGCGAGGGGACTGCCGGAGCAGAGCGTATCGCCGATGGCAAAGAGGCCAGGATTCACCAGCCCCACGACGTCGCCCGGATAGGCCTCCTCAATCGTCTCCCGGTCACGGCCGAAGAGCCGGTGCGGTCGCGTCATCCGGATCTTCCGGTCCAGCCGCGCATGATAGACCATCATGTCCTTCTCAAAACGGCCCGACACGATCCGTAAAAACGCCATCCGATCGCGATGCTGCGGGTCCATATTCGCCTGGATCTTGAACACAAAACCGGAGAATTTGTCGTCCGTCGGCTGCATGAGCCCCTGAGAACTCATGCGCGGGCCTGGCGGGGAGGCGAGCTGGAGAAAAGCATTCAGGAAAGGCTCGACGCCGAAATTCGTCAGCGCGCTCCCGAAGAAGACCGGCGTGAGTTGGCCGGCGATAAAGCGATCGCGATCGAACTTCGTGCCGGCGCCTGTCAGCAAAGCAATCTCTTCCTGCAGTGGACCATAGGCCTCACCCAGCGTCTCCGCCAAGCTCGGGTGGGGGAAGGTCTCTACTCGCATCGGTGCCCGGCGCTGGTTGTGCAGCGTCCGTTGGAAGAACAGGACTTGAGGTTCCTGAAGATCGTACAGCCCCTGAAACCCGGACCCTTCCCCGATGGGCCAATTAAACGGAACCGCTGTCATGCCCAAGGTCTGCTCAATCTCCTCCAGGAGTTCGTACGGGTGGCGCCCCGGCAGATCCATTTTATTGATAAAGGTCATGATCGGGATGTTGCGCTTGCGACAGACGGCGAAGAGTTTCTTGGTCTGGGGTTCTATGCCTTTGGCGCAGTCGAGCACCATGACCGCGCTATCCACCGCCATGAGGGTACGGTAGGTGTCTTCGCTGAAGTCTTGGTGGCCCGGCGTATCGAGCAGGTTCACCCGCACACCTGCATAATCGAACTGCAGCGCGGTGGACGTAATCGAAATCCCACGCGCCTGCTCCAGCTCCATCCAGTCTGACTTCGCGGCCCGCTGATGCGACCGCGCCTGCACAGCCCCGGCCAAGTGTACTGCGCCGGCGTATAAGAGGAGCTTCTCAGTCAGCGTAGTTTTCCCGGCATCCGGGTGCGAAATAATGGCAAACGTGCGCCGCCTGGCCACTTCTCGCGCCAATTCATCGGACGACGACTTCTCAATCGGCAAAGACATAGACGTCCCTTCTTTAATGCTTGGCGCTACATGAGGTGCCATCTTTAGGTATCGGAGATATGTTTTAACATCTGGCAAAGGAGAAAACTAGAAAAAGGGAGCGGCCAGACCATCCTTCTTGCTCGCAGAACGCGCACGATGAAACAGTGTTCGTCCGATGCGCGCAGTCGAGGGCAGCCTTGGCCACTGCCCATTGTGAAAAAGGCGCAGGTGTGGAAGGAGCATTTCGAAACTTACTCCTGTGCTCGTGCAACGCGTGGTTTCGGAAAACCTTCGTTGGACACGCGCAGTGGGAGACCATCTAGCCCGCCCTCAAGGGAGAAAATAGAAGAGCGGTGCATCGTTCAATGCGCGCAGTGGAGACCACCCTCAATGGCCCTGCCTCAATAGGTGAGTGAGTATTGAACGGTTCGGTGGCTGCTGTTAGGGATCAACCAAGCGGTTCTAGACGAAAGTCATCATTTGGAGAGTTCCACCCCTTGGCGAGTTGACGCAATTATCCGTGAGGCTAGCCTGTTGTGGCCTCTTGACCCAGCGTCCATTCCATGCACCGACCGCTTTGGCCAAAATGGTTCCTGGCACCTGTATCTGTCATCCATAGCCGAGTTGTCTCAGCGCATGCGTGGACTACCGAATAAGGAGCTGGTGAACAATGGTTCCTGACACCTTTTTCTGTCGCCCTCGACGCTTGCGCCAGAGCCGTCCGCTGACTCCGCCCCTAAGCCGCATGCCCTCCTACCTTCGAGCGCTCTGGATCTCGCTACCCACGTCGATTTCTCCTGCGCTTGGTGGAGAATTTTCGAGAAAAACCTTCCAGCAAACGACGTAGTCTCCCACGGCCAGTGCCGCCTCGCGCTTGCAGCGGAGGTGACACCCGGAACCAGCAATCTCCCTGTCATCCCCAGGGTAGATGACGTTCCCACGCATCTCGAGGCGCGCGGAGAGGGACCCACTTTGCACCGTCCAGCCGTCCAGGAGCTGCTGCGCGCGAGCCTCGCGCAGCTTCACCACGGGCTCGCGAATAGTGAGCTCACCATCGTTCCGCAAGACAAGATCGAAAGAGATCTCGTCGGGGTGATAGCGAGCCATCATGAGGTCGAGAAGCTCCGGAAAGCGGCGGACAGCGTCTGCTGCGTCTGTCTTGAATGCCTCTATGGCGGGGGCGTGCTTGGCCCGAAGCTCTGCTTCGTGGTCGGCACCGAGTGTAACGCGCAGCAGGCGCAAGTGGACCCCGGCTCGGGCAGTCTTACCTCGACTCATGCGCAGCCGAATCTCGTGGTCGCGCAGGTACTTCGCCTCGAACTCGGATCGTCCATAGTAGCGCCCGTCGTTCGCCTGGTAGGCAGTGCTGCCTTGCGGAACCTGGATGACAAACACGACGCGACCGGGAGGTGCCGACAGCTTGACGCGATGGACTCGGATTCCAGGGAGGTAGGGACTCACATTGCCTTCGATCAGCTGTTGAAGACGTTCGGGGGCAAGGGCGGCCGAGACGCCATCGATGACGCTGGCGACCCGGGGCTTCGACTTTTTGTCCTCGTCGATCCCCAGGATCAGGTCGCCGCCTTCGGTATTGGCAAATGCCGAGACCTCTATCGACAGCTCCTTCACCCACTTGCCCTCGGGCTCCCGGTCGAACATTAGACCGGCCTTGTAGTCCCGTCGAATGGATTCACTCTGGCCGATCAAGGCCTTCACGTCAGTCTCGGTCCAAGATTTTTTGATCTCCTCGGTCATGCTCATCCTCCCGATCGTTCAGAGCATACGGCTAACTGGAAGTAAGGATCCGAAATGGTGTACTCCTCCGCCCCAGTTACGCGGCACCCTTGAAGTCTCTTACCGCTAATTTATCGACTTCTAACCTTGATCGTCGAAAAGTCTGGTTGAGGGTCAGATTCTGCGATCACACATTTACCTGACTGACTGATGAAACGCAAAGGGCCGGCTCCCTTTCAGTCGCCACCCCCTCTGAACTCATTCGGTTCCGCCAAGGGGAAATAAAAAGGTGCCAGGAACCATTGTTTGAATTATTGGGGGGGGAAAGGTGCAGCAACCGTTTTCGGAAATCACAATGAGTCGAGTCTGCCAGGAAGCTGACCGATACATTCTTTTCCCACCAAACCTCGATTACCACATGCTGCGCAGTCGTGTCTCAGGAGTCTAAACTTGGCGAAGCGTTAAGGGGACAGGCTTGTAAGCGGCCTGTCCCCTTCTTATTTTTTATAGGGGTTGTGGATTTCCTTTGCGGGGTGGCAGAGCCCTGAGCGCAATTCGCCGGAGGAACGGGGCGCCCATCGAGACTTTGCCAGGAAGGAAAGCGGAAACTGACTGAGTCTGCGAAAGAATTTCCGAAGGATTCCGCCTGGCAAAGTCCGAAAGGGCCGTTCCGGGAGGCGCTGGAGCGAAGGGCTCTGCCACCCCGCCTCCGCTTCGCCTCCGAATTCCCCCATCGGTGAGTTGACGCCATCTGCAGAACGACGTAGCTTGTCGCTGGCCCTTGAATCAGCGGCCGCCCCATAGACTTCACAAATTGGAGCGAGACCGGGCTGGGCAGTATTCGATTTTCGTCAACGACCAATGGCGAGTGTGCTTTCGATTTGAAGATGGCAATGCGTACGATGTTGAAATAACGGATTATCATTGATGAGAGGTGCGCGATGAGTATCCCCAACAAGCGAGCGCGTAAGGTCCGTCCCACTCATCCAGGCGTCATGCTGCGGGAGGATTTCTTGCCGGAGTATGGCCTGACGGTGTCCGGCTTTTCCAAATCTCTTCGGGTATCTCGTCAAACGGTGAATGAGTTGCTACGGGAGCGGCGTGCGGTCAGTCCTGAGATGGCATTGCGGCTCTCTCGTTTATTCGGCAACAGTCCCGAGTTCTGGTTGAATGCCCAGCGCGCGGTGGACCTATGGGTGGCTGCGCGGAACATCAAGGGGAAGATCAATCACATTTCCCCGCTGACCGCTGCATAGCCTAAGGCTGTTAGCTTGAAGGAATACAAGATTAAGCGGTTCTTGTGGGGACCCGACGATGAAGAAACTCAAACGCGCTCCAGCACGATTCCTGATCTGCGTGGACAACAATGGCTATGCCGTTTCTCTGGAGAAACGGAAGATCTCTCTTGCCCTTCCTGATACCGATGCCCTCAAGCATGGTCAGGTCCGCGTCATCGACGAATCCGGCGAAGATTATCTCTATCCGAAAAGCCTCTTCCTGCCCATTACAGTTCCCCAATCTGTTCGGAAAGCCATTCTCCAAGCGGCATAGTGAGTTGAGCCTGCCGGGAAGCTGACCGATAGATTCTCCTCCCGCCAAACAGCGATGACCTTCGCGATGCACCGTTATGTCGCAGGACGCTGAACAGGGCGAATCGTTAAGTGCACAGGCTTGTAAGCTCTTCTACACTTCCCTCTAGGGCGGCCTAGTTCGCTCCCTAACTGCGCGCGTCCAACGAGGGGAGTCCGCGACCGCGCGTTGCGCGAGCAAGGGGAGTAATCAGGCCGTCCCACCATCCGAAAGGGCCGTTCCGGGAGGCGCTGGAGCGAAGGGCTGTGCCACCCTGTCTTCCCTTTGCCAGCCACCGCTCTTATAAGTTCCCCTCTAGCCGAAATAAAGAGGGCCAAGCTGGAAAATAATATGGTGACGAATATGCTACCGTCTCAATATGTCGGGCGGTGGGCCTTCATTTCTCAACAGTTCATTGTGACCAACAGTCGTTTTCTTCAACAACCTATACCGAATGGGAGGCGATCATTATGAAAACCATCACCATCAACGGCATCTCCATTGACCCCACTGCTCCCAAGCGGGCGCTCGCTGCGCTGGCAATGAGCAATCCAACGGCAAAAGACTCAGACTACCTTGTCGTTCAGACTGCAGAGCCACTGCAGAAGGCGCAGCGGACGGCGCTCGCCAAGGCCGGCGCCACTATCATCGAGTCCGTGCCGGGTGATGCCTATATCTGCTACTTTCCGAAGACGGCTCTCGCGAAAGTACGCGCGCTCCCATTCGTGGAGTGGGCGGAAATCTATCCGAAGGCAGTCAAGATCTCCTCCTCGCTCCTCAATGCCAACGCGAAACCTGCAGGCTTATCCGCATCGTTGGCCGCAATGGGCGTACCCGGTGTTCTCGATTCCACGCGCAAGACTGTAGATGTTGTGCTGCACCGCAACGTGGACTTAAAAAAGGCGGCGAAGCTCATCGCGAGCGCAGCGCACCTCCCGCTGGCTCAAGTAAAGGTATTGCCTGGCAAAGTCCGTATCGTGGTAAAAGGGCGTCGGCTCGAAGACCTGGCGGCGCTGGATGAAGTGCGCCACATCGAGGAAATCGTGTCCCGCAAACTGCACAACAGCGTTGCGCGTCAGGTGCTGCGTGTGCCGACAGTCAACCCCACGCCGGGCGGTGAGGGCGCTGGCGAGATCGTCGCGGTAGCCGACACCGGGTTCGACAAGGGCTCCACGACTGATGTACATCCCGCATTCAAAGGCCGCGTGAAGAAGCTGTATGCGCTAGGCCGGCCAGGCCGTAAGGATGACCCGGACGGACATGGCACCCACGTTGCGGGATCGGTGCTGGGCGACGGTCTTTCGGGAACGGAGGGTGCGGTGCGCGGCACGGCACCAAAGGCCAAGCTTGTGTTTCAATCGGTGCTCGATGCCAACGATGGCCTGGGCGGTCTGCCGGACGATCTCAGCGATCTTTTCACGAAGCCCTATACGACGGACAAAGCGCGTATCCACACGAACTCGTGGGGCAGCACCGGGAATTTCGGCGTCTATGACCAGCAGGCGCATGAGGTCGACCAGTTTGTTCACGAACACCGTGACATGCTTATTTGTTTCGCCGCAGGCAACGAAGGTATCGACCGCAACGCGAACGGCGCGATTGACCCCGGTTCGGTGACGCCGCCTGGCACTGCGAAGAACTGCCTGACCGTTGGTGCGTGCGAAAATAACCGCCCGAACAAGACTCTGACGTATGGACAGGGCTGGCCGGCAGATTTCCCGGCCAACCCGATCAAGACCGATAGGGTGGCCAACAACCCGGAAGGTCTGGTGGCTTTCAGCAGTCGCGGGCCGATCCGTGATGGGCGCATCAAACCAGACGTTGTCGCGCCGGGCACCTTCATTCTCTCAACGCGGTCGAGGGCGACACTATCCAAAGGCTGGGGCTTGTCCTCGGATCCGCTCTACATGTTCGAGGGCGGCACGAGCATGGCTACGCCACTGGTGGCTGGCTGCATCGCCAATGTGCGTGCTTTTCTGAGGACGTCGCATGGGCTCAAGAAGCCCAGTGCGGCACTGATCAAGGCTCTCGTCATCAATGGAGCCCGTGATCTCCCCGGTCAGTACGTGCCTTCCGAGGCGGCCGGCATTCCCAATAGCAATGAGGGTTTCGGACGGGTGGATTTACAGGCAGTGGTGGGACCCTACGGGGCAAGGGAGACGTTGACCTTTTTCGACGAAGCCAAGGCGTTGGATACTGGGGAGAAGAGGGAGCGGTCGGTTACTGTGCCGGCGGGAGCTAAGTTGCTGAAGGCAACATTGGTGTGGACTGACCCGCCAGGAGAGGGGCTCCAGAGCGATCTTGATCTGATCGTGAAGACGGGCGGGAAGGAGCGCCACGGCAATATGCCGGTGGGCGCGGCCGGCTTTGACCGGATAAACAACGTGGAGCAGGTGCTGTGGACGAACGTGCCTGTGGGCCCAGTGACGATTACGGTGGCGGCGCACCGGGTCACGCTCGGGCCTCAGAGTTTCGCGCTCGTGGTCCGCGTGCAATAGTACCAACAGGCGAAGGAGGGTCGGGTCTCGCCATCAAGCATGGCGAGTCCCGGCCGTGTCTGCGGTGTACGAGAGTTCCCTGCCTAGCCTGACCGAATCGTGAACAGAGGACCGAGGAGAAACAAAGGGGTCGAGAGTCTTTGTTTTACTGCCGGGCACGCGGCGCCTCTGAGTTCAATTCCCAGGGCGGAGGTGCCGTAACCGCTTTCGGAAATTACCGCGAGTTGAGCCTGCCGGGAAGCTGACCACTACATTCTCCTTCCGCCAAATATCGATCACCCTCAGGATACAACGTTCCGGGAGGCGCTGGAGCGAAGGGCTGTGCCACCCCGCCTTCGCTTCGTCTCCGAGTTCCCTTATCAGCCTGAGGCTGAATCGTGCACGTGGAACTGTCTCACGAGGAGTGTCGGTCCTCAGCACGCTGAGTCTTCGAGTCGTGGAAAGGAAAAACGGGGCACCCGTTTATATAGCTCGATTCACCGGCGTGCGCGGGTTGTCTTCCCTGTCCGTGTTTCCGCAGCGAGTGCGCGTCTTGCTACGTCGATCACCGCTCTCCTTGTGGCCCATGTCCTTTGAGGGGCAAACCTTCCTGTAACTCTTGCTCCACGGCTTGGAGTAATTCCGTTATCGTGACGGGTTTTTTCATCGTTCGGTGTGCACCCAGTTCCTTGGCTGCATCTAGAAAGTCAAGGTTTCCTGAGCCGCCGGTGAGGACAATAATTTTGACGTGTGGCGATTCACGATGCAAGGCCATCGTGACCTCCAGACCATCCTTGTCGGGCATAAGCAAGTCCGTTATCACAAGCGCGGTGGGAGTCTGTCGGAATTGGCGGAGCCCTTCCTGACCATTGGCCGCCTCAGTGACCAAGTACCCAGCCCCTTCCAGCACCTTCCGAAGGAAGACACGGATCTGCTCGTCGTCGTCAATGATGAGAATAGAACGATGATTCAATGTGATGTCTTGCAAGATGTCGTGGCCGCTTCGCGAGCGATGCAGGCACCAGCTACGTCGAAGGGTCTGCTTAGAAGGCGCTTCAGAGAGTCCCCCAGGAGATGCAGCGAGAATTCTTTTTCGACGTACTTGGTCACCCCAAGTGCCCGGACCTGCTGCTCTGCCTCAGTAGTCCCGGCTCCCGTCAAAATGATGACCGGCTTGCTGGGATCGAGACTGTGGATCTGTCGCACGACAGTGAACCCATCCCTCTCAGGCATTTCAGATCAAGAACAATGACATCGGGCCTTCTCGGCGAAAGAGCTCCATGCCCTTCAGACGGAGTAGCATGTCGAGGAGATTCCGGATGCCCGATTCATCATCAATGACGAGAATCTTGGCCAAGGCATCTCCCAGATTAAAATAACAAGGCAAGGCAAACCATATCATAAGGGGCGCTCCGGGGGAGGTGGCGATGTAGCCAGCTCGGAAATACGTAGGAGTATTTCGGTAATACTGGTTGGAAGCTTCCAGGGTAATGGGTGGAACGGAAACAAAGGGGGGGAGTTTTTGTTTAACCGCTGGTTGTGCGGCATATCGGGGGGAAAGAAGCAGTTCCAGAACTATTTTCACGGTGCTACGGGGGGTGAATCACCCCTCCTCATGTGGAGAATTCCACCCCTGGGGCAGGTGCCGCAACCGTCTTCGGAAATCCCCGCGAGACGAGCCTGCCAGGAAGCTGACCGCGACATGCTCCTCCCGCCAAACATCGATGACTGTATAGGCACCGTCATGTAGCAGGAGACTGAATATGGCGAAGCGTTAAAAGGACAGGCTTGTGAGCGGCCTGTCCATTTCTTATTTTTCTAGTTGCTGCAGATTTCCTTCGCGGGGTGGCATAGCCTGGAGCGCAATTTGCCGGAGGAACGGGTTGCCCATCGCGACTTTGCCAGGATGGAAAGCGGAAACTGACTGAGTCTAGCCCGCATTATTCATGATGGTTCGTCGCGAAATCGCCGAGCCGCGTCGTGAGACGGGCGCGCAGAGCCTTAAGGACCCGATACGTACTCGTGCAGTAGGGTGAGGGCCTGAGGGGCGAGCCCGCCGTCCGAAGGCTCGTCGCAGCAGCGGATCGGCGATTGCAGTAGAAGCGCTCATGAATAATGCGGGCCAGGAAGGAATTTCCGAAGGAGTCCGCCTGGCAAAGTCCGAAAGGGCCGTTCCGTGAGGCGCTGGAGCGAAGGGCTCTGCCACCCCGCCTCTGCTTTGTCCCCGAGTTCCCTTTGGGGGAGTTGACGCCATCTGCAGAACGACGTAGCCTGTCGCTGGCTTTTGAACCACAGGAGGAGGTCTCACCATGGGAATTCAACCGTTGCAGGATTGGGCACTGATCGAACCGTCGGAGGCCAAGGAAAAAACCACCGGGGGGTTGTTCATCCCCGACACGGCCAAGGAAAAACCCGTAGAAGGAAAGGTCCTGGCCGTGGGGAAGGGGCGTTGGGAAACGCTCGAAAAAAAGAAAGACAATAAACCGAAAAAGAAAGAGGAAAAGGTCTTTAAGCCCACGGTTCTCAAACCGGGCGATCAGGTCCTCTATGAGAAATACGGAACGACCGAAGTCGATCTCGACGGTAAGGAACTGGTTCTCGTCCGCGAGTCCGACGTCCTGGGCCTGGTGGGGTGAGCCAGGCCGTTTAGGTTTTCCACTTGATCGAGCACCCCATTGAGGGCTGTGTTCTGGGGGGAGGGATTGTCCCGCTACGTGGGTGTGTCAACCACTCGCCGGAGGTCTTCTCTTGTGACTCTCGTCTTGTCCCGCCAGTTGTCGCCGATCCGGCCCTGGTAAGCCAATGTCCATTCCGGGCCATGGTCCGAAACCAGGGGTCATTGCTTAACTTTGTACTGCGCGCTGGATTGGATCCGCGGCCATGGCTCGCAACTATGCGGGTGACACATGGCGTAATGCCCCTTTAATTACACATTCGACTGACGATCTGTTGACAGGTTTGCTGACAAGACAGTAGCCTGGAACCGTTTCCCGTTCCACTTTTTACCTCGCAGGGTCATCGCATGACTGAGCCTGAGATTGCCAAGCCGGATGCCGACGAGCTTATTCGGAAGCTGCATGAGCGGCCACAGATGCCCGTGGCCGAATGGCTGCGAGCCCCTGCGCACGTGCACTACAAAGCGTTTCGCATGAGCGACCCGCCAGTGCAGCGGCCGGCGAGTCGTGACGAGTTCAGGTCTCTTCTGGAGGCCTTCAAGATCTCCGCGGACGCGATGGCCATCCATGAGACGTTTGGCTATGGCGTGAAAGTGGAAGCGAGCGGCGAGCGGCTGATTCTGATCTGGGAAGCGCACACAGAGTACTACAGTTATCAAACCTGGCATATTCCCTCCGACCTCGCTGGGGAGGTGACCTTTGGCCCGATGACCTTCCCGCAATACCGGTCTCCGATCACTCCGCTCGGTGCGGAAGTGTGCCGTCTGGATATACTGCTGATGATCAAACCCTTGCCAGGCAGTGAGACGTTGCGTCCTCAGCTTCCCGGCCCCGTCATGTATGGCAGCCGAATTCTCGATGAGGAGACTGCGTTGGTCACCAGCTTTACACCGGACGAGCATGGGCGCGAGCGCTATTGGGTCAGTGTAGGGTCTGGCCGGTCCAGCAAGTCTCATCTGAAAGACATCGTCGATGCCATTGTCCGGATCGAAACCTACTACCATTTGTTACTCATGCAAAAGCCATTGTTTTCGGCGGCTATTGATCAGGCCTACAAGTTTGAGCAGGTGCACTTGAAGCAGCGTGAAATCATCAGCGAGCATATCGGCCACGCCGACCCCCCGGCCCTACAGCGTTGGCTCAATGGGCTGACGCAAGACTGGTTAAAAACCACTCGGCTGTCCAGTAAGTTGCACTTCGAGCTGTCCGCCTCTGTGCCCTACGACAAGATCGTGCACCGGACGCTGGCGTCACTCGACGAACGTACGCTCCCTCTGTATCGTCCGATGTCCGAGTATGTCCTCAGCGGGATCACCGGGGTGGCGGAGGGCAATCAACAACTCCTGAAGCGGATGGACACTCTTCGCAGCGGATTTGAAGGGACGATTTCCATTATTCGCGCCCGCGTCGATCTCATGCTGCAATCCCAGAATCTGACGCTCTTGATCAGCGTCGACAAGACGACGAAGAGCCAGGCCATCCTCCAATACACGGTCGAAGGTTTGTCGGTTATCGTGATTGCCTACTATCTCAGCGGGCTCATGGCCTATATCTTCAAGGGTCTTCATGAGATGGGGTGGCTGCACAATGCGGATATTGCCGCCGCATTGTTCGTTCCGCTCTCGCTCGGTCTCGCATTGGGGATTACGATCTTCGGACGAAAACTTCTCCACAAGAAATTCTCCGGCGAATCCACGCCATCGGCATCAGAGAAGCCTCAGGCCTAACAGGATGCTGAAAGAGTCTGCCAGCCTCTCTTGTTCATTTGGTCTGTTCGGTCTGTCTCGTTTAATCGGTTTGTTTGGTTTGTCTTGTTTATTTGGTTGAACCAGACTAACCGATAAACCGGATGAACCAGAAAAACAAATCAAAAATGATCAACCAGACAAACCGGGCTGTCTCGGCCGCCACCGGGTTGCCCTCACGATTTGCCACAGTGAACCTGGACGCGCCGTTCCATCCTCGTGCCGATAGTTAACCGGGTGAGTATGGTCGTCAAACAAATCAATTCCTATAGGCCGAGATTTTCCGTATAGTGTAATCAGAGATAGGGGATGGAGTCCCCCGAATAACCGCCCTGATCGGGCTGATGACTCCTACGCCATATGTCATGGCTGCGGAGTGGTCATGTGTCAGGTGACAACCGCTGCAAGCGGTTTGTTTGTGCCAGGACGATGACCTGGCACGGTTCGTCCAGGAGGACTCCTGTATGGAACAGCTGTTTACAATCGCGTCTCTTTGGCTTGCGTTAGCCGTCGTTTCTGCTCTGATCGCCTACCACATTCGCATCTCCATAGCCTTGATCGAAATCTGTGTGGGAGTGGCCACTGCCGCCGTTCTTGCGTGGCTTGGTTATGCCGATTTTCTCGGCGCCAATCAGGAATGGATTCGCTTTCTAGCTGCCACTGGAGCGGTCTTCCTGACCTTTCTTGCAGGGGCTGAACTCGATCCCGATGTGATCCGGACAAAATTAACGGAGGTTACGGTGGTCGGGATGGTCAGCTTTGCCGCGCCGTTTCTCGGCTGCGCCGCGATAGCCTACAATCTACTCGGGTGGAACGCCCAGGCAAGTTGGCTCTGCGGCGTCGCGCTGTCGACGACGTCCATGGCCGTGGTGTATGCGGTTATGTTGGAAACCGGATTCAATAAGACCGATTTTGGGAAGGGCATTTTGGGCGCCTGTTTCATTACTGATCTGGGAACCGTCATTGCCCTAGGCCTGTTATTTTCGCCCTTCACCTATAAGACCATTGTTTTCATTGTCGCCACCGCTGTCGTGTTGGGGTCGCTCCCCACAGTCACCCATTGGATCACTACTGTGTATGCGCACCGGACCGCTGCGATTCGGACGAAATGGATCATGCTCGTTCTGTTTGGGTTAGGCGCGCTGGCCTTGTGGTCTGGCAGCGAGGCAGTCCTGCCCGCTTACATTGCCGGCATGGTGTTAGCGGGCAGCGCGGCCAGAGATGCTCAGTGGATTCGAAGGCTGCGGACATTGACTGTTGGATTTCTCACGCCCTTCTATTTTCTTCGAGCGGGGACGCTGGTCTCGTTGCCGGCGTTGTTGGCAGCCCCTCTTGTCTTCGTCATGCTCCTGGTTGGGAAGGTGCTCGCTAAAATTTTCGGCCTCTATCCCGTCATCGGACTCTTTCGGCGTGATAGAAATGAGCGCTGGTATTACACCCTCATGATGTCGACCGGGCTGACGTTCGGCACGATCTCGTCTCTCTTCGGCCTTTCGCACGGCATTGTGTCTCAGGAGCAGTACTCCTTTTTGGTGGCGGCGGTTATCGCGAGCGCTGTGGTGCCGACCGTGATCGCAGGAGTCGCATTTTTCCCCCGGCATCTCTCGCCTGTGCCGGACCGGCATTTGCGAGCCGCACCGCGCGTCAAGGGTTTGAGCGAAGAGGGGTGAGGTGGTCCTGTACGATGAGGAGCCTCCCTCGTCCGTCCATTAGCACGTTGTTGCAAAAGTCCATTCGACTGTCTTGTTCATTTGGTTTGTTCGATCGATCTGGTCGGTCTCTCTCGTGTGTTTGGTTGAACGAAACTAACCAGAGAAACCAGATGGGCCAGATGCTAGGAGACTGTCCGACATTGCCTTCGTGACGAGGCTAAGGAGATGCGGCCAGATGCGCGGCCGCAGGTCCGGAAAAACCGGAGGTGTATTCGTTGGAATACATGGAGGATTTTTTCTGGCCGAGAACGACGCAGATGGTCGCGGATCGTTCGCCGCAGTAGAACGGTCAATGTCGGACAGGCTCCTACGACTCCGTCGGCTGTTCGAGGCAATCGATGAGATAGCGAGGTCGAGCGGGCAGCTCGGTTGCGATCTGTTGGGCGTCGCAGGGGGGAATATCTTCCTTCAGTCGCTTTAGAAGTCTGAGGACCTTCATGCTGGGAGGCACCTCGCATATCCAAAGGTGCGTGCCGGACTCCAGTTCTTCCATGTATCGTTGTACACGAAACCCTGGATACTCCATGAAATACGCCGATAAGAATCCCCCGATGGCCTGAACCACCCAGGGGTGGGTGGTGGCATAGCGGTAGCTGATCCGAAGTTCAACCACCTGTACTGGTTCTTGCTCATCCATCGTTAGACGAGAGTATAGCCTGTTTATCCAGTATTATTCATGAATGCCGTCGCCAGGCGTTCGAGACCGAAGCTCTCCGGGGCTTCTCGCAAGTGAGGCTGACGGAGGCGTACTGGCAGTCCGTCGAGGAGGCCGAACGAGAAAAGCCTCGTCAGGCGAGAGGATCGGACGACGTAGCAGGTATTGATGAAAAGTCCGGGTTAAAACGGTAACATCGTAACAGGATGCTGGAAAAATTCGCCAGCGTAGGAAGGCCGTTGCTTGGTTTGTCTGGTCTGTCTGGTTTTTTGGTTGAACGAAACTAATCCAAATGAACCAAATCAACCAGATCAAACAGATGATCCAGACAGACTACCCACGAAAAGGACAGACTGCTTGACCAGGCTTGCTTCTGCATGTAGGCCCTCGGGATACGCTGGGTGTGCGCGCGAAACTGCCAGGACGAGCAAGAAAAGTAAGATGTGCTGAACAGCTTATTGGTTCGAGTCGCGCATTTCGCGCCCGTCTCGCCCACATTCACTCGGATACAGATGAAGATCGCGATTATCGGAGGAGGACCGGCCGGGCTCATGGCCGCAGAGGCGGCGAGTGCCACCGGCGCACAGGTCGATCTCTATGACGCCATGGCGTCGGTCGGTCGCAAGTTTCTCCTGGCCGGGAAAGGCGGCCTGAATCTCACGCACTCGGAACCCCCTGAGAAGTTTCTCTCGCGCTATGGGGTACGGGGCGCGCAGATCGCGCCGCTACTCACGTCGTTCGGGCCTGACGCGCTCCGAACGTGGGCTCGTGGACTCGGAATCGAAACATTTGTGGGCACTTCCGGACGGGTGTTTCCCACCGATCTCAAGGCGGCACCGTTGCTGCGCGTGTGGCTCCGCAGGTTGCGCCAGGCCGGCGTGCGATTCCACATGCGTCATCGATGGTCCGGCTGGGACGAGCAGGGGGCTCTGCGTATTACCACGCCAGAGGGGAACCGCTCTGTCCTGGCCGATGCGGTGGTGCTCGCACTCGGCGGCGGCAGCTGGCCAAAGCTCGGCTCTGATGCTTCGTGGGTGTCGCTGCTGGCAGGACGCGGGCTTCACATTGCGCCGTTACAGCCGGCGAACTGTGGCTTCGACGTGGGCTGGAGCGAGCATTTCCGAACGAAGTTTGCAGGGCACCCGGTCAAATCGGTGGCCATTGTTATGCAGAGTAATACCGGCACAGAGTCCTGGCATCCCGGGGAATTCGTGATCACGGATACTGGTGTAGAGGGCGGCGTGATGTACGCGGTGTCCGCCTATCTTCGCGACGAGATTCTGGCAAAGGGAGTGGCGACCTTGCGCCTTGACCTGACACCTGACCGGGATATACCGCGCCTGACTCATGATCTGTCAAGGCCGCGCGGCAAACGTACGATGGCGACGCATCTTCAGCGGCAGGCACATATTGAAGGCGTGAAGGCGGGGCTGCTTCGTGAAGTGGTTTCGAAAGAAGACTTCGTGGACCCGGCTCGCCTGGCTGCTGCGATCAAATCGTTGCCGCTGCGACTCATCGCGCCGCGCCCGCTGGAGGAAGCGATCAGTACGGCTGGTGGAGTTCCATTCGAAGCGCTCGACGAACGGTTGATGATCCGTACGCTGCCAAGCACCTTTTGTGCGGGAGAAATGTTGGATTGGGAGGCACCGACCGGAGGCTACCTGCTGACCGCCTGTTTCGCCACTGGTCGGGTCGCGGGCGCCGGGGCGGCAGCCTGGCTCATAGAGAGTGGTAGATGTGAGGCGTGAAAGGTAAAACGTAGTGTGACGGGGTCCCACTTGTTGGGGGTTCTATGACGGAGGAGAGAGGACGGTGCCTGGAGTGCCCTGACTGCAGGGTTGCGGATCATCGAGAAATCTATTGTAGGGGAATGGCGACCAGCCCGTTGACGGCTCCGATGGATCGGTACTTTTTGTCACGTTGGGCGAGCAGTTGGTCGGTCGAAAGGTCGGTGAGCTGGGAGAGTTGGTTGCTGAGAGATTTGGCGACTCGATCGGTGATGGCATTGAGGTCCCGATGGGCGCCGCCGAGCGGTTCCGGAACCACTTCATCGGCGATATGAAGGTCGACCAGGTCTTTCGCCGTCATCTTCAAGGCGGAAGCGGCATCGGGAACTTTAGCCGGATCGTCCCACAGGATAGCGGCGCAGCCTTCCGGTGAAATCACCGAATAGACACCATGCTCCAACATCAGGACGCGATCTGAGACGCCCAATGCGAGTGCTCCGCCGCTGCCGCCTTCACCGATGACGATGGAAATAATCGGGACTGCGAGCCGGGACATCACAAAGAGATTGCGGGCAATGGCTTCAGCCTGGCCGCGCTCTTCCGCGCCGATGCCGGGGTAGGCACCTGGCGTGTCGATAAAGGTCACGATCGGGCGCCCAAACTTCTCGGCCATCCTCATGAGACGCAGAGCTTTTCGATAGCCTTCGGGGTTCGGCATTCCAAAGTTCCGTTGCATCCGTTCTTTGAGGGTCTTCCCTTTTTGATGGCCAATGACCATGATCGACCGATCGTTGAATCGAGCAAAGCCTCCGACGATGGCACGATCGTCGCCGAACGAGCGGTCCCCATGGAACTCAAGAAAGTCCCTGAATAGATAACTGATGTAATCGAGGGTGCTGGGTCGTTGGGGATGCCGGGCAAGTTGCGTTCGCTGCCAGGGAGTCAGTTTGCTGTACAGTGCATGTTCGACCTGGGCCAGCTTCATCCGCAACTTGCGGATCTCGTCCTGGGGGGTCGATTTCCCCGCAGGAGCGGCCGCGAGTTTTTCAATCTTTTCTTCGATCTCGCGGATCGGCTTTTCAAACTCGAGGTAATCGCGCATAGGGCGTCTTACAATATCGATATTCTGGGAGGGAATACAGACATCCTACCCTGAAGTAGGGACTACGATAGCAGAAAAATGACCCCTTTGCCTAGCACTTCTTCAACATCTGTCACAAAGCGTTCGCTGGGGGTGACGGTGAGGTGAGGGAGGGGGGCCGTCTCGGCTTCCAGCGCTGAATCCATTGGCAAAGTGAGCGAGACGGTCGTGCCTCCCGGGTGACGGAGAAAAATCTCGCGGAGGCGCGGTAACTGTTCCATCACGCGGGGGTGATCCGTCAGCCGAATGTGAACCCGCCTGATCGTCTGCGCTTGCACCTCGGCGAGCGGCTCAATCTTGCTCCCTCGAATCTTCGTGCCTTTATCTCCCCGGTCCACCGTGCCTGTGATGCGCACGAGGCGTTCCGGCACCATGAGATCGGCGGCGCTTTTGTAGAGATCTGGAAAGACGATTATCTCAACTATGCCCTGGAGGTCTTCCAGAGTGAGATAGGCCATCCGGTCGCCTTTCTTGGTCAGCATGCTTTTGACGGTCGTAATGATTCCGCAGAGTTTGACCTCCCGACCATCCGATAATTCCGGCAGGCTGATGGTCGAGGCTGTGGCAAGCCCGTTGATGGTGGCCTCATAACGCGCGAGGGGATGAGAGGAAATATAGAAGCCTGTCAGCTCTCGTTCGTGTTTTAAACGCTCGCTTTGCTCCCATTCAGGAATGTTCGGCAGCGGCGGCATGGCCAGATGCTCAGACGAGTTTTGCCCGTTCAGCTCGTCGCCAAAAATATTGGTCTGCCCCAGATCCCGTTCGCGCTGCGCGGCCGCACCGTCCTCGACGGCTTGATCCAGGACTGCGGCCAGTTGCGAACGTTTTGCGCCGGTTGAGTCAAACGCGCCGGTCTTGATCAGCCCTTCGAGCATGCGCTTGTTAACTTTGTGTAGATCGACGCGACGACAGAAATCAAAGAAGGACTTGAAGGGGCCGGTTTCATTCCGAATCTCGATAATCGATTCGACGGCACCCTCGCCGACATTCTTGATGGCCGCCAGGCCGAAGCGGATTGCGTGATCCACCACGGTAAAGTTCTTATGGCTTTCGTTGACGTCGGGGGGCAGGACCTTGATGTTGAGGTCGCGGCATTCCGTGAAGTAGCCGACGATTTTGTCGGCGTTGCCCATGTCAGTGGTCATCAGGGCGACCATGAACTCAGTCGGGTAGTGCGCTTTCAAATAGCCGGTCTGGTAGCAGACGACGGCATAGGCTGCGGCGTGCGACTTGTTGAACCCGTAGCCTGCAAACTTCTGGATCAGTTCGTACAGCTTTTCCGCTTTCCTGTCGGGAATCTTGTTCGTCTTGGCGCCGGCCAGGAACTGCGCGCGCAGCTTCTCCATCTCCTCCGGTTTCTTCTTGCCCATTGCACGGCGGAGAATGTCGGCCTGGCCGAGCGAAAAGCCAGCCACCTTGTTGGCAATCGCCATCACCTGTTCCTGATAGACGATGACCCCGTAGGTGTCCTTCAGGATCGGTTCGAGTTCAGGCACTTCGTACACGATCGGAATCTTGCCCTGCTTGCGTTTGATGAAGTCGGGAATCAGATCCATCGGGCCAGGTCGATAGAGCGCGATGATGGCGATGATGTCCTCGAAGCGATCCGGTTTCAGGCCGGTCAGGAGATCGCGCATTCCGGAGCTTTCCAATTGGAAGAGGCCAATCGTTTTTCCTGAGGAGAGGAGGGCAAAGGTCTTGGGGTCGTCGAATGGAAGCTGCTCCATGACCAACGGTGGATTGCCGAAATGCCTTTCATTGATCAGATTCTCGGCGCGTTTGATCATCGTGAGAGTTTTGAGGCCCAGGAAATCGAATTTGACGAGCCCGATTTTTTCGACGTCTCCCATAGAATATTGAGTGACGATTTCGTCATTGGCTCCTTTATAGAGCGGCACGTGGTCCGTGAGCGGCCCTTCCGAAATGACCACGCCGGCGGCGTGAGTTGAGGCGTGCCGGGCCAGTCCTTCGAGGGAGCGGGCGATCCCCATCAGCTCTTTTACCCGCGGATCGCTCTCGACAAGATCTCGCAGTTTCGGCTCTTGATCGAGTGCCTGCTGGAGCGTGATGTTGAGCTGATTCGGCACGAGCTTAGCTACGCGATCGACTTCGGCATAGGGAATTTCCAGCACACGGCCCACATCCCGGATCGCGGCCCTCGCCCCAAGCGTCCCGAATGTAATGATTTGGGCTACGTGGTCCTTGCCGTACTTGTCGACCACATAGTTAATAACCTCGCCCCGGCGTTCCATGCAGAAGTCCATGTCGATATCGGGGAGCGATACGCGCTCGGGATTCAAGAACCGTTCGAACAATAGCGTGTAGACGAGGGGGTCGAGGTCCGTGATGCGTAGCGCATAGGCGACCAGACTCCCGGCCGCGGAGCCTCGCCCCGGTCCGACCGGAATGCTGCGCGAGCGGGCAAACTTGATAATGTCCCACACGATGAGGAAATAGCCGGCGAACCCCATCGAACAGATGATCGTCAGTTCTTCACGCAAGCGAAGCGCATAGGTGGCCGGCAGGATCTGGCTGGATCTTTCTTGTAGTCTGGTCGCCAATCCCTCCAGCGCCAGGCGCTCCAGATAGGTTTCCCGCGTGAAACCTTCGGGAACTTTGTATTGCGGGAGATGCGTCTTATTTAACGCCAGTTGGAGGTCGCAGTTGTCCGCAATCCGACAGGTATTGATGACAGCATTGGGGAACTCGACAAAGGCGGCCGAGACTTCCTCTGTCGATTTCACATACAGCTGATCCGTATCGAACTTCATGCGATTCGGATCGCTGATCGTCTTGCCGGTTTGCAGGCAGAGCATCAGCTCGTGCGGGCGAAAATCTTCTTTCTTGAGGTAGTGGCAATCGTTGGTTCCCGCCAGAGGGATGTCCATTTTCTTGGCGATCTCGAGCAAGCCACTATTCGCGACTCGCTGGTGGTTCAACCCGTTCGCCTGCACCTCAAGGTAGAACTGTTCCTTCCCGAAGATTTCCTGAAACTCCCCGGCCACAGCCATGGCGCCATCCATGTCCTTCTGGCCGATGAGGTAAGGGATCTCGCCGCTCAAGCAGCCGGAGAGGGCAATAAGTCCCTCATGATGCTCTTTTAAAAGTTCTTTATCCATCCGTGGTTTATAATAGAATCCTTCAAGGTATGCTTTACTGACAAGACTGATCAGATTCTGATAACCAGTCAGATCTCGAGCCAGGAGGATCAGGTGATAGTAGTCGTTGTTGGCGAGGCCACTGTCTTTGGCAGCGAAGCGACTGCCTGGTGCCATGTAGGCTTCGCAGCCGATGATGGGTTTGATGCCTGCATCTTTGGCTTTGCGGTAGAACTCGATGGCTCCGAACATGTTGCCATGGTCGGTCATT
This sequence comes from Nitrospiraceae bacterium, assembly GCA_036004925.1. Lineage (GTDB taxonomy): Bacteria > Nitrospirota > Nitrospiria > Nitrospirales > Nitrospiraceae > Palsa-1315. Next base: position 169,045 of record DASYRC010000016.1, read on the forward strand.
GCCACAGCCGGCTGATTAAACGATTTAATCTGCTGGACGAGCGGCTCGATTTGATTCGCGCCGTCTAAGAGACTGAACTGGGTGTGAAGGTGGAGATGCACGAAGGTCGAAGCCATGGCCGGATTCTAGGAGGCCAGGGAAGGCGAAGTCAAACGCACGAAGGGGAGGAGGGGATGGAGTCTGATGATCTTCTGTGCTCTCGCAACGCGCGGCCTCCGAAGGATGGCGAGGGAGCGGCCAGGTGCCCTTCTTGCTCGCAGAACGCGCACGGTGAAACTGTGCTCGTTCGATGCGCGCAGTAAAGGGCAGCCTTGGCCACTCCCCTAAAGAAGAGGTATAGGGAATCAGAAGGCCCTCGCCCGGGCTAATGGCACGTCATGGGAAATCGATTGCAAAGCAATCGGAGGGTAGGGCGGGTGAATAATATCTGCCAGTGGGTGGGCGGGTGAGAAAGCCGCGCGCAGTGGAAGATCAATCAGCCCCATCCCTTAAGAGGATGACGAGCGAGCTTGGAGGGACGACATTCCTTCTGGTCACCCCCTAGCCTCTAGCCCCGTGCTCTCGTCTGAACATCCGCGATTGCAGCAGAAGCATTCATGAATAATGCGGGTTACCCTCGCTTCCTGGCTAGCGTGATCCGCTCGTTCGTGCTATAGAGCCACATCATGTCACGTCGAACAATGTTGAAAGAATAGCAAAATGCCGGCTTCCCTTGAATTGATCTTCATCGTTTTTTCCACCCTCGTCATTTTGAGCATTTTGACGATCAAGCTCTCGAGTCGGTTTGGCATCCCCTCACTGGTCTTGTTCCTCGCCATCGGCATGTTGGCAGGGTCCGACGGTCTCGGCGGTATCACGTTCGACAATCCAGCTTTGGTGCAGTCGCTAGGTATCACTGCGCTCGTCTTGATTCTGTTTGCGGGTGGTTTGGACACGGAGTGGGCGGCGGTGCGTCCCATCCTGTGGCAGGGCCTGTCACTCTCGACGATCGGGGTTCTGCTCACGGCGCTGCTGGTCGGGGTGTTTGTCTCCTGGGTCCAGGGATTCTCATTCCTGGAGGGTCTCTTGCTCGGCGCGATTGTGTCGTCCACCGATGCCGCGGCCGTCTTCATGGTGCTAAGGGCGCGGAACGCCAGGTTCCCACGGCGATTGGTCCAATTGCTCGAATTTGAATCCGGCAGCAACGATCCGATGGCGGTCGTGTTGACGATCGCGCTGATTCGGCTGTTGACCGAACCTTCGACCTCCTTCGGAGAGCTGGTCTTATTCTTTGTGATGCAAATGGCCGTGGGGACGGTGATTGGCATTGCGATGGGAGAGATCATGCGACGGTCCTTCAATTGGCTCGACTTGGAGTTGGAAGGCATTTATCCGGTCCTGTCGGTGGCGCTGGCGTTGTTGACCTTCGGCCTGACTGCCTTCCTGAATGGGAGTGGCTATCTGGCCGTGTACCTGGCGGGGCTCGTCATGCAGCGAAAGCCGTTTACGCACCAGCAGAGTATCTTGCGTTTTCACGATGGGCTGGCCTGGCTAATGCAGGTAACCATGTTTTTGATGCTGGGGCTACAAGTATTTCCGGCAAGGCTCGTGCCGATCGCCTGGGCGGGCCTTCTGATTTCCCTCTTCCTGATCTTCGTCGCCCGCCCTGCGAGTGTCCACACGGCGCTGGCTTTTTCGCCGATGCCCTATAAGGAACAGACTCTTGTGGCCTGGGCAGGACTCCGTGGGGCCGTGCCGATTATCCTGGCCACGTTTCCCTTTTTGGCCGGGGTCAAGCAGGCCGACACGATCTTCCACATGGTGTTCTTTATTGCAGTCACGTCCGTCGTGATGCAGGGGACGGCTATTCCGTGGATTACGCGAGCTCTGAAGATCAAAGCTACCCCGTCGGACGCAGTCAAGTCAGGGCTACCGGTCGATCTCCGGAAAACCGACAACCCGATGCTGTAACCCGCTCCTGGTCGAGGGGCCATCCGACACTCCGACACTGACCGTTCTGCTGCGGCATACGATCCGCAATCATCTGCGTCGTTCTCGGCCGAAAACATCCTCAATGCATTCCAGCGAATGCACCTCCGGTGTTGCCTGGCCTGCGGCCTCGCATCTGACCGCACCTCCTTCGCCTCGTCACGAAGGTAATGTCGGGCGGGCTCCTAACCACTTCTGTTTGCGGCTCTATCCCGACAGCCGCGAAAAAGGGAAAGGGGGTCCTTATTTCCCCGGTAGCCCTCATAAGTCACTACTCATGCCTGTCCCAACTCTTCACAACGCATCTTTTCGCCTGTGGCCTATTACTATGCTTCTAGCGTCGTGTGCACTGTGATGGGCCGGTTGAATGGCTGAGAAATAGGGCGGCCGGCCTTTTCACATGGCTGCATCGGCCTTCGCACCTGTCGAATCTGCATCCACAGGATCAGACCATAAGTACGAAATGAGGCCTGAGCACCAACCATTAGAGCTTCTTCACGTTGGCTTCATCATCGGTTCATGCTCAGTCAATACACTCAGCCCACTACGGCAGGAGGTTGCAGGGGACGGGATCTGAAACCGCCCTCGCGCAACTGAAAGCAACCTTTCTTCTGTCGGTCCAAGCGGCTGAGGGGTTCTTGCTGAAGGAGGAACGTCATGATGACCGGCGCATTGATTGATGCCATGTATTATGGGGGGAATCTTGATCTTCTATATGATTGGAATCTTGGGCATGTGCATGGAATTGGCTTTGAGGAGATGATTCCTCAGGGAGATTTGCTCTGCTGCACACACGTAAGAGAAATCCCCTCTCAAGGCGTCAGGCTGGGGCGACGCTCGTGTTGTTACTGGGTTTCATGAAGGCATGATGCCGCCGCGTGCTGCCCTCGGTTACCCTCGCACGGAGCCGCCCGAGGAAGAGGCCAATGGTATTCCAACTACTCGCGCCGGAGTGACCAGCTAATCGAGAGGTGTCATAATAGCGTCGGTCAAGGAAGCCGCTCGGTCGATGCCGAATCGTTGTCCTTGTGGGTCACTCAGAAGATAGGAACAAGGGAGCCCATGCGAATACTGCTGGTCGAAGACGATCTGGACCTCGCTCAGTTCATCCGCAAAGGGTTGAAGGAAGAGCAGTATGCGGTGGACTTCGCGGCCGATGGCGAAGAAGGGTTGGCGTTGGCCTTGGGAAATCCTTACGATCTTTTAATCCTCGACATCATGTTGCCCAAGCTCGATGGCCTCACGCTCTGCCGCCGTGTTCGGGCCAAGGGTACCGTGACTCCGGTATTGCTGTTGACAGCGCGCAACACCGTGGAGGCCAAGGTGTCAGGCTTCGATACCGGCGCGGACCAATTTCTGCCGAAGCCTTTCGCCTTCGCAGAACTGCTGGCTCGAATCCGGGCCTTGCTGCGCCGAGGAGGTCCGCAACAATTGGTCCATCTGAAAGCAGCAAACCTGGAGTTGGATCCTGCTTCTCACCGCGTCTGGCGGGCGGGGCAAGAAATCCCGCTGACCAATAAAGAGTATGCCCTGCTTGAGTTCCTCTTGCGAAACAAGAATCGAGTGTTGACGCGAACAGCGATCATCGAACACGTGTGGGACATCAGTTATGACCCGATGACGAACATTGTTGATGCCCACATTCGGGCCCTGCGCGCGAAGATTGACCGGGGGTTTTCACCCTCGCTGATCGCCACGGTACGTGGCGCGGGGTATATGCTGGAGGAGCCGGAATCGGTCGCATGAAGTCCCTGCGTAGTTTGATCCGCCAATCTGTGCTCATGCTGATGGCAGGACTCCTCCTGGTCTTTTCTGTTCTGATGTACGTCGGAGGCGACGCCTTGTTGCGCCGCTTTGTGGATGACCGGCTGTTAGGGTTGGCGGAGACGCTGGCCAAGATCGTTGAGCAGCACCCCAACATCATCGAGAGTTCTGGTGAGGACTTTGCGCTCGCTGCCGAGGTGGGCCGAAGCGAGAAAGAACAGCATGAATTACAGGAGGTCACCCATTCTCTTCTGGTCTTCTCGCCGGATGGTCGGGTGGTCTGGAAAGGTCCCGGGGCGGTAGCACAGCATCCGGTTCCAAATGATGCGGTGTTCGAACGAGTTCGTCACGGAAACACGGTGTTTGAAACCGTTGAGTCGGCCGATGGCACGCCCATTCGACACCTGTTCCTCCCTATCCCTCGGCAGGGCCAGGTGCGGTACGTTCTACATGCGGAAGCATCCCTGCTCCTTTACCAAAAGACCCTCAAGGGCCTCGTGATCTTACTCACCGTTGGATCCGGGACCATCCTTCTCGTCGCCTGGGTAGGCGGTGGGTGGCTGGCCAAGAAAGTTCTGACGCCGATCGAGGTGTTGAGTACCGGCGCCGAAACGATGTCCGAAGCCGACCTGGGGAAACGATTAACTCTCGATTCACCCTATCAGGAATTTCGTCGACTCACCCAGGCTTTCAACTCCGTGATGGACCGGTTCCAACGGAGCGGTGAAATTCAGCGGAGTTTTTGCGACATCGCCGCCCATGAAATGAAAACTCCCTTGACCATCCTGCAGGGGAACCTGGAGGTCGCGCTCCTGAAAGCCAGGACGTCTGAAGAATATCGTGAAGCCCTCATCAACAATCTTGAGCAGGTGGGACGACTTATCGCCCTGACGCGTTCCCTGTTGACCCTCGCAAAGTTCACGAGCGGCAAGCCTCCCGTTCACCTCGTGCCACTCGCCCTGGAACCGATGATTCAAGATATGGTGGATGAACTGACTCTGTTAGCCGATGACCGCCGAATCACATTGTTGTTTGAATCCCAATCGGTCCCACCCGTCCTCGGCGATGCACAGTGGCTCAAGCAAGCGCTGATCAATCTACTCGACAACGCGCTTCACTACACGCCCTCTGGTGGTGCCGTGACCGTCCGCTTGCAAGCGGTTGGGGAGGGGGTTGCTGTGGCTGTTGAGGATACGGGCCATGGTATTGAACCGGAACATCTTCCTCATCTCTTCGAGCGGTTTTATCGAACCGATTGGGCAAGGGCGAAGGATTCCGGTGGTACCGGACTTGGGCTGCCAATTGTCAAGGAAATCGCGGAGGCTCACGGCGGAACAATTTCGGTCACAAGCCAAGTCGACAAAGGCTCTGTCTTCACCCTGCGTTTGCCGGTCCCCACCCACCAGACGATTCCTGCTTAGCAGGATGCTGAAAAAGCCCGCCAGCAGCGTTCTCGCATCGCTCAGAGGCTCAACGTACCGAAGCGTACGCCTCGCCTCTTCGCTCGCTGCGGCCTTGCTGAACGGCCTTTTTGAGCATCCTGCCTAGTGTGTTCCTATTTTCCTAGTTGTGCGGACCATTGAATTTCCAGCGTGCCGCAATAGTTTTTCTGCAGACTCCTAGCCCGTAGAAACTCCTACCCAGCACTCATTCATCGGCTTTTTGTTTCCCAGGGTGCCGAGTCAGAGTGCTAGCCCGCATTATTCATGGAGGTTCGTCGCGTAGTCGTGTGCGAGACGGGCGAGCGGCGAGCCTGTCCGCCGAAGGCTTGCCGCAACCGCGAATCCGAGATTGCAGCGGAAGTGCTCATAAATAGTACGGGCAAGGTGCGATCGCACACCGCGGGTGTCGGTGCCCAAGACGATTCAGGATGATGATGAAGAATTCTTCATGATCCGTTCACGATCTGTTCATCTGAGGCTGTTACCTTCCCTGTGTAAACCACGGGGGCCCGGATTCCCTCTTTTGGATTTCGAGCACCTGGGATTCTACACCGACTTGGAACAAGCCTCGCTTGAGGATGAGCGAGAAGAAAGGAAGGATACAAACATGGGCGATACCTTAATGTTAGCAATCTACTTTCCGCTAGTCATTGTGGGGATGGTGCTGGTGATCATGTGGGGCATGAGCGCCGCGGGGCCGCGTCGCAATGGATACGCCCAAGACGAGAGCGAGCGACTTCATTCACATGAAGTATGACGAAGACATGGAAACTCCATGCTGCGTGATCGAGAAGGGAGAGTGAGTTCTCGCCTTCATCAACGCCTGAGGCGTTCCGGCCCTGGACCGTCTCGCCTCTGGACGTAGGCCTCTACCAGTGCGGACTGGTTCACAGAGAGAGAAGAACTTGTCGTGATTCGATCACGCGTGAAGCGTTCTTCATCAAGGGTTCATCGGCTATTCGTGTTGGTGCGGTACCGTACCCTCGAGGAGAAGGCATTAAGACAGACACAAAAACTCCGTCCCCCTCTAGGAGTCGGAGAGCTAGCGTTCAACTTTACATCACTTCGATGGAGGGCGTTATGAGCAGGATTCTTTGGTCTATTGCAGTGTTGGTACTCGCGTTCGTTGGGCTGGTGGGCTGTGACTACGAACCGCGAGCAGTCGGGGATACAAGTCCAGCCCGTGTGGCGGAGATGAAGCAGACCCTTCGCGATCTCTGGGTCGGGCACATTTTTTGGGTTCGGCATGTCGTGTCGAATATCGCGACGAACGATCAGGTGGAGCGAGATGCCGCCGAGAAGGAAGTCGTGGCTAATACGAAACAGATCGCC